>CAVXND010000078.1:0-97457 GCA_963762785.1 uncultured beta proteobacterium | reverse complement strand
CGGCAGTCCGGGTATCGTTCCGCCCTCGGCCCCGCCCATGTCCGCTGCGCCAGACGAACCCTCCCCGCTCATCGACTGGCAGGACGGCCAGCCGGTGTCGCGCCACTTCGGCGACGTCTACTTCTCGCGCGACTCCGGTCTGGAGGAAACCCGTCACGTCTTCCTCGCGGGCAACGGCCTCCGGGAGCGCTGGGCCGCCCTCGCCGCCGCACGGCCGCTTCACGATCGGCGAAACCGGGTTCGGCACCGGCCTCAACTTCGCTGCCGCGTGGGCGCTTTGGGACGAGGTCGCGCCGCCGGGCGCGCGGCTGCGCTTCGTCAGCGTCGAGCGCCACCCGCTTACCCCTGCCGACATCTCGCGGACGCTCGGCCTGTGGCCCAGCTCGCCCGGTACCGGGAGGCGTTCCTCGCGCAGTGGACCGAGGTCGCGCCCGGCTGGCACCGGTTCGTGTTCGGCGGCGGGCGCGTGCTTCTCACGCTGCTCGTCGGCGACGTGCGCACGGTCCTCCCGCGATTGGACGGCCGCGTGGACGCGTGGTTCCTCGATGGCTTCGCGCCGGCGAAGAATCCAGAGATGTGGCGGGCGGACGTGCTTGCCGAGGTCGCACGGCTTTCCGCCTCCCGCGCCACCTGCGCGACCTACACCGTAGCCGGCGAGGTCCGGCGGGGACTCGAAGCCGCCGGCTTCGCGGTCGAGAAGGCGCCCGGCTTCGGGCGCAAGCGGGAGATGCTACGGGGTGCGCTGCGTGCGCCGCCCGGCTCGACCTGGCGTCCCCCGTGGTTCGCTCGCCCCGCGCCGTACGTGGCGGAGCGCAAGGCACTCGTGATCGGCGCGGGCCTTGCCGGGACGTCGACCGCGGCGAGCCTCGCCGCCCGCGGCTGGAGCGTCACGCTGCTCGACCGCCACGATAGCGCTCGCGGCCGAGGCCTCCGGGAACCCGCAGGGCGCGCTCTACGCCCGCCTCTCCCCGCACGCCACCGCGCTCACCGAGCTCGCCACGGCCGGGCTCGAGTACACCGCCCGCAGCCTGCCGATGTTCGGCCTCGAGCGCGGCGTGGATTTCGATCCGTGCGGCGTGGTGCAGCTCGAGTACGACGAGTCCGAGCGCCTGCGCCAGTCGCGGCTCGCCGCCCAGGGCTGGCCCACCGGGTTCCTCGCCCGGCTCGACCGGACGGAAGCGTCCGCCCGAGCCGGGATCGCGGTGCCTTCCGGCGGCCTCCTCTTTCCGCGCGCCGGGTGGGTGCGCCCGCCCGCGCTCTGCCGCGCGCTCGCCGCCCAGCGCTTCGATCGAGGTCGCGCTCGGCCGCGTCGCGCTCAAGCTCCGACGAACGAGCGCCGGCTGGGAAGTCCACGACCGCAGCGGCGCGATCGCGAACGCGCCGGTGGTGGTGATCGCGGCATCCGGAGGCTCGGCGGCGTTCGACGAAGCGGCTCATCTGCCGCTCCGCCTGATCCGCGGCCAGCTCACGCTCGTGCCGGAGACCCCGGCGAGCCGCGCGCTGCAGACGGTCCTGTGCGGCGAGGGCTATATCGCACCGGCGGTCGACGGCGCACACAGCCTGGGCGCAACCCACAAGTTCCGCGACCCCTCGACCGGCGTAACCGCCGCCGAGCACACGCGAGAATCTCGCGAAGCTCGCCGCGCTTGCGCCGGCGCTCTACGCCGCGCTCGGCGCCGACCGCCTGGACCCCGCGCGGCTCGCGGGCCGGGCGGCGTTACGCTGCTCGAGCCCCGACTACCTGCCGATCATCGGCCCGCTCGTGGACGCGACGCGTTTCGCCGCCGTCTACGCGCAGCTGTCCCATGACGCGACGCTGGAACTCGATGCGCCGTCGCCTTGGCTCGACGGACTCTACGTAAACACCGCGCACGGCTCGCGCGGTCTCGTCACCGCGCCGCTGTCCGGCGAACTGCTCGCGGCATACCTCGACGACGAGCCCGCGCCGCTGCCGGCCCGGTGGTGGAGGCGGTGCACCCGAGCCGGTTCCTCCTCCGCAGCCTGATCCGCAAGCGTCTCTAGCTCTTCGCCGGCACCTTGATGTGCTTCGCCAGCTCGAGCTTGGCGATCGCGTTCCGGTGCACTTCGTCCGGGCCGTCGACGAGCCGCAGCACGCGGTTCCACGCGTACATCCAGGCGACCGGGAAATCGTCGCTCACGCCGCCGCCGCCGTGCGCCTGGATCGCCCAGTCCATGATCTGCTGCGCGACGTTCGGCACGTAGACCTTGATCATCGCGATCTCGGCACGCGCCTGCTTGTTGCCGACCGTGTCCATCATGTACGCCGCCTTGAGCGTCAGAAGACGTGCTGCTTCGATCATCGTGCGCGAGTCGGCGATCCGCTCCTGCGTCACCGTGCGCTCGGCGACCGGCTTGCCGAAGGTGACGCGCGAGAGGGTCCGCTGGCACATCAGCTCCAGCGCCCGCTCCGACGCGCCGATCGCGCGCATGCAGTGGTGGATGCGGCCCGGCCCGAGCCGGCCCTGCGCGATCTCGAAGCCGCGCCCCTCGCCGAGCAGGATGTTGGAGACGGGAACGCGGACGTTCTCGAACAGCGTCTCGGCGTGGCCGTGCGGCGCGTCGTCGGCGCCGAAGATCGTCAGCGGGCGTACCACCTTCACTCCGGGCGTCTCGCGCGGGATGAGAACCATCGACTGCTGCTGGTGGCGCGGCCCGTCGGGGTTGGTCTTGCCCATGAGGATGAAGATCTGGCACCGCGGGTCCATCGCACCCGACGACCACCACTTGCGCCCGTTCACGACGTAATGATCGCCGTCGCGGACGATGCTCGTCCGGATGTTGGTCGCGTCCGACGAGGCGACCTCGGGCTCGGTCATCGCAAAGCAGGAACGGATCTTCCCTTCCGTCAGCGGCTTGAGCCATTGCTCCTTCTGCGCCGGCGTGCCGTAGAGGATCAGCGTCTCCATGTTCCCGGTGTCGGGCGCCGAGCAGTTGAAGACCTCGGGCGCCCAGAACGCGCGGCCCATGATCTCGCAGAGCGTGGCGTACTCGACGTTCGAGAGCTCGCCGCCGTGCGCCTTCGGGTACCACAGGTTCCAGAGCCCCTGCGCGCGCGCTTTCGCCTTCAGCTCCTCGACCAGCTTGAGCGGCGTCCAGCGCCGCCCCTGCCGGGTGTTCTCCTCGATCTCCTCGTCGTGGCGCCGCTCGTTGGGATAGATGTGGTCGTCCATGAACCGCCGGAGCTTCTCCTGCAGCGGCTTCACCTTGTCCGAGTGTTCGAATTCCATCCGGGCTCTCCCGTTTCGCTGTTCGTGGCGGTATTGTCGTCCAGATGCGGCCGCTGCGGGCACCGCTAGAATGGCGCCGTTACGAAAGGAGCTGGAACCATGGCGACGACGACGGTTTGCATCCTCCACCCGGGCGAGATGGGCGCCGAGGTCGGCGCCGCGGCGCGCGCCGGCGGCGCGCGCGCGCTCTGGGTCTCCGCCGGCCGGGGCGGGGCGACGCGGGACCGCGCCGGGGCGGCGGGGCTGGAGGACGCCGGGACGCTGAAAGCCGCGCTGGCGCAGTCAAGCATCGTGCTGTCGGTGTGTCCGCCGCACGCCGCGGTCGAGGTCGCGAAGAGCGTCGCCGCCAGCGGATTCAGCGGCACCTACCTCGACGCGAACGCGGTGTCGCCGCAGACCTCGCGGCAAATCGGCGCGCTGCGTCGAAGCGGCAGGCGCGACCTTCGTGGACGGCGGCATCATCGGGCCGCCACCCGCCAAACCCGGCACCACCCGCCTCTACCTGTCCGGCCCCGCCTCAGCCGACCTCGCTGCGCTGTTTGCCGGCAGTCCGCTGGGAACAGTCGTGCTGGACGCGCCAATCGGCGCAGCCTCGGCGATCAAAGCCTGCTATGCGGGCTGGACGAAAGGCGCCGCAACGCTGCTGCTGTCGGTTCGCGCTCTCGCCCGCCACGAAGGTGTCGATACCGCGCTCGCCGAAGAGTGGAAGATCTCCCAGCCGAATCTCTTCGCGCAGCTTGACCGCGCCGTCCTGCAGTCCCGCAAGGGCTGGCGCTGGATCGCCGAGATGGAGGAGATCGGCGCGACCTTCGATCAGGCCGGGCTCCCCGACGGATTCGCGTTGGCCGCCGCCGATGTGTGCCGAAAGCTCGAGCCGTTCAAGGATGCGCGGGGGACGACTATCGACGCGGTGGTGGATGCGCTGCTGGCGAAGAGCGCCCGATAGAACGGGCACGGCAGATGGAAGGTCAGGACACTCCTAGCCGGACTCGGATTCAGCAGACGCAAGAAAGCATAACGACATTACAGCAGCACTCACACAGACCCCGCTTCGGCGGGGTTTTGTTTTGGTGATGACGTGTCACTAACTTACAGTACTGCGTCTGGCGGAGAGGGCGGGATTCGAACCCGCGGTACGCTTTTGGCGTACACACGCTTTCCAGGCGTGCACCTTCGACCGCTCGGTCACCTCTCCGTCGCCCCGTTCAAGCGGCGCGCGATTCTATCTCAGAGCACCTTCCCCGGGATTCATGATTCCGAGCGGGTCGATGGCGCGCTTCACGGCGCGCATCAGCTCCATCTCGACCGGTGACTTGTAGCGCAGAAGCTCGTCCCGCTTGTACTGGCCGATGCCGTGCTCCGCGCTGATCGAGCCGCCGAAGTCGGCCACGCTATCGTGCACGACCCGGTTCACTTCCTCGGTCCGCGCGATGAACGCCGCTTCGTCGCCGCCTTCCGGATGCGTCACGTTGTAGTGCAGGTTCCCGTCGCCGAGGTGCCCGAAGGTCACCATGCGCACCCCCGGAAACGCCGCCTTGAGCTTCGCATCCGTGATCTCGATGAAATCGCCGATGCGCGAGATCGGGATCGAGATATCGTGCTTGATGTTCTGCCCTTCCGCCGCCTGCGCTTCGGAGACGTTCTCCCGCAGCGCCCAGAGGTTCTTCGCCTGATCGACGCTCGCCGCCACGACCGCGTCGAGAGCGAGGCCGGATTCGATGGCGTCGGCGAGCGTCGCCTCCAGCATCCCGCCGACCGCCGTCCCGCCCTGCGTGTCGGACAGCTCGATCAGCGCGTACTGCGGATAGCTCGCCGCAAACGGCATCGCCACGCGCGGGACGTGCTTCCGGACGAGTTCCAGGCAAATCGCCGACATCAGCTCGAACCCCGTCAGCCGGTCGCCGCAGTGGGCCTGCACGTGCTCCAGAAGCTTCAGCGCAGCGCGCGGCGTCGCAAGGGCCGCGACCGCAGTCGCTTGCGAGCGCGGCTTCGGGAAAAGCTTCAGGACCACCGCCGTGATGATGCCGAGCGTCCCCTCTGCGCCGACGAAGAGGTGCTTCAGGTCGTAACCGGTGTTGTCCTTGCGCAGCCCACGCAGCCCGTCCCACACCTCCCCGGAGGGCAGCACGACCTCGAGGCCCAGCACCAGCTCACGCGTGTTCCCGTAGCGGAGCACCTGAACGCCACCGGCGTTGGTCGAAAGGTTCCCGCCGATCGCGCAGCTGCCTTCGGCCGCGAGGCTGAGCGGGAAGAGCCGGTCGGCCTCGTCCGCGGCCTGCTGGAGGGTCGCCAGTACGCAGCCGGCCTCCGCCGTCATGGTGTTGTTCAGCGGATCGATCGCGCGGATCCGGTTCATCCGCCCGAGGCTGACGATCACCTGCTTGCCGCTCCCGTCCGGCGTCGCGCCGCCGCACAGGCCGGTGTTGCCTCCCTGCGGAACGATCGCGGTGCGCGTCTCGGCGCAGGCCTTCACGACCGCCGCCACCTCCGCCGTCGTCCCCGGCCGCACGACTGCGAGCGGCGCACCTTCATAGCGCTTGCGCCAATCGGTCGCATATGCCGCGATGTCACGCGCGTCGGTGAGAACGTGCTTACCGCCGACGACCTCGGCGAAGTGCGCTACGAGCTGTGTTCCGTTCATGCGCCGATTGTATCGCCCCGGTCAGTACTTGAGCCGCGCGTAGTACGTCTTCTCCGCCGCCCCGCGCGCTTCGCCGAGCGTGCGGATGCCGCGCTCGGACAGCACCGGCACGAGTCGCAGGAATACCTCGCCCGTCACCAACGCATCCCCGAGCGCCGTGTGCCGGCCGACGACGTTTACGCCCAGCCGCGCGGCGATCTCCTCGAGACTGTGCGAGCCCTGCTCCGGATGCGCGACCGCCGACAGCAGCAGCGTGTCGAGCACCGGCTGCTCGAACCGCACCCCCGTCTGCGCTTCCTTCAGCTGGAGGAAGCGCATGTCGAAGGCAGCGTTGTGCCCGACCAGGACCGTGTCCTCCGCGAACCGCCGGAAACGGGGGAGAACCGCGTCGATCGTCGGCTGCCCGGCGAGCATGTCGCGCGTGATCCCGTGCACCGCGACCGACGCCTCGGGCAGACTCCGCTGCGGGTCGACGAGCGACTCGAACGTCTCGCCCGCGAGCAGGCGCCCGTTGAGGATCCGGACCGCGCCGAGCGCGATGATCTCGTCGCCCTCGGCCGGATTGAGCCCGGTCGTCTCGGTGTCGAACACGGTGTACGCGAGCTCCTCGAGTCGCCGTTCGTCGAGCGCCTCGCTCGCCGGTGACCGGCGGAAAAGATCGAAGTCGTAGAACTCCGGACGACTCGATATCTCCGCGCGCCCGCGACTACCGCGCCGCCCTTCCGCGAGCGGTAGCAGCAAGCGGAAGTACGCGAGCTGCGCAGGGAGATCGCGCTGGTACCAGGTTTCGCCGCCGTGACGCTCCATCACCTGCGCGAGCGTGAGCGGGCTCGTCTTCGCCGCCGAGCGTGAAGGGATCGTTCTGCCACGCGAACGCGGTCTCCGACCCGAGCGGCGCGCCGCGCCACAGCATGTCCAGCTGCGCGTGCCCGCCGGCCGGCAGCAGGCGGAATCGCACCTCGCGCACCGCGAACTCGTCCTGCAGCCGGTGCGCGAGATAGCCGAGGCCCTGCGCGAGCGAAAAGCTGTCCACCCGCAGCCACAGCTCCGGATCAACCGACTCGAGCTTGGTCGCGAGCCCGACGCGCCGTTCGATGCGGCGGCGGGCGAGCGTCAGCAGATCCTCGCCGCGCATCTCCTCGAGCGGCCACCGGACCTTGAGCCGTTCCGAAGCGTCGGCGGTCGTCGCGTGCACGAGTTCTGAGAGCCGCACCGCCTCGTCCTGGATGATCCCCGCGAAGCGCGCCCGCCGCCCCTCCTCCATCCCCGGATGCGCCGCCAGGTTCTCGCTCGCCGCACGGATGTTCGCGAGACCCGCCCGCGTCCCTTCGACGAGGCGCTGGAAGAGTGCGACTCTCTTCGCCTCGGCGTCGACCGACTCGGTGACGTCGGCAAGCAGCAGCACGTAGCCGGCGAGGCCGCCCGCCTCCGTTGCCCCGGCCGCCTGCCCCGGGACGGGAGCAGCTTGCACCCGCAGCAGCCGCCCGTCGCCGGTCGCGGTGACGAAGTGCGTACCCTCACGCTCCTTCCGCTCGAGCTGGCGCTCCATCGCCTCGACCGCGTGCAGGATCAGGTTGCGGTCGACGATGCCGAACACCGAGCGGCCGAGACCGAGGAGCGAAGCGTCGCCGCCGCCGAGGATGCGCTGCGCGGCGGCGTTGTAGAGCAGGATCCGGCCCTCGCGGTTGCAGACGAGAACGCTCTGGTCCAGCTCGGCGACGAGCGCGGCGAGCCGGCTCCGTTCGGCCTCGACGCGGGCGTTGGCGTCGGCCACCGTGGCGGCGACGTCCGCTGCGAGCGCGGAACGCACCTCCGCGAGCTCGTTCACCGCGCCAGCCAGCAGCCGCAGCTCGGACACTCCCGCCGGCGCGACGCGGTGCGACGGGTTTCCTTCCGCGATCAGGCGCACGTCCTCGGCCAGCCGGCGCGCCTGGGCGGCCGTCGCCGCGAACAGGCGATACCCGAGGATCGCGAGCGCCGCCGCAAGCGCGAACCCGAACAGCACCGCGAGTCCGATCCGCGGCGGAGTGAGGACGGCGGCGACGGCCTCGCGATCGCGCGGATCGAGGTCGCTCCACAAGGCGCCAGCGCCGACGGCAAGAACTGCGAGCGCCACCGCGGGCGGGACCAGCATGGCCGCGAGCGCCCCGCGGCTCACGTGGCGAGCAACTCCTTGACCTTCGCGACGAGCTCGCGCGTGGAGAACGGCTTGGTGACGTACGCGTCGGCGCCCAGCTCGAGGCCCTTGGCGACTTCCACGTCGCGCCCCTTCGCCGAGAGCAGGATCACCTTCACTCCGCGCGTGCCCGGGTCGCTCTTCAACTGCTGGCAAACCTCGTAGCCGTTCTTCACCGGCATCATCACGTCGAGGAGCACGAGGTCCGGGCCGAAGCTCGCGACGAGCGAAAGCGCCGCGGCGCCGTCGGTCGCGACCTTCACCTCGAAGCCGGCCTGCTCCATCAGGAACTCGAGGGAGGCCACGATGTTCGGCTCGTCGTCGGCGATCAGCACCCGCTTCGTCATCGTGGCCCGCCTCCTTGCGCCACCGGTATCGTGAACGAGAACGTCGCACCGCGGCCCGGCTCGCTCGCGACCCACAGCTCGCCGCCGAACTGCCGCACGATCAGCCGCGAGATCGGCAGCCCGAGGCCGGTGCCCTGGGGCCGGTCGGTGAGCGTGTCGCCGACCTGCCGGAACTTCTCGAAGATCGCGCCCTGGTGCTCGGGCGCGATCCCGATCCCGTTGTCGGCCACGTCGACGCGCACGGCGCCCACGGCCGTGGAGAGCGTCACCCGCACGCGGCCCGCTCCCGGCGTGCAGAATTTTACTGCGTTGGCGAGCAGGTTCAGCAGCACCTGCTGCAGCCGGTCGCGGTCGGCGACGACGATCGGCACGCGCTCGGGCAGTTCGGTCTCGAGCCGCACGTCGCGCTCCCGGTACAGCGCTGCCGTCGAGTCGGCGGCATCGCGGATCACCGTGCGCAGGTCGACCGGCTCCGCCGCCCATTCCGCGCGGCCCGATTCGATCTTCGCGAGATCGAGGACCTGGTTGATCAGCCGGGTGAGCCGCTCGGTCTCGCGCAGGATGATGCCGACGAACTCCTGCCGCTTGGCGGCGGCGAGCGTCGGGCTGTCGTGGAGGATCTCCGCGAACGCCCGGATCGAGGTGAGCGGCGTGCGCAGCTCGTGGCTCACCGTGGACACGAAGTCGTCCTTCATGCGGTCGAGCTCCCGCAGGCGCTCGTTCGCCGCACGCAGCTCCGCGGTTGCGGCTTCGAGCTCCTGGCGCTTGCGCTCCAGCTCGCGCGAGTACGCCAGGACCTGGGAGGTCTCGTCGAGGATGGTCATGACCTCGTCGATCCCGAGCCCCTCCTCCTTCGCGAGCGAGGCTATCGCGGCACGCGCCGAAGCCGACCCGATGGCGCCGGCAAGCTGGGTCTCCGCGAACTGCACGAGCTCGGCCTCCGCGCGCAGCGCCTCGATCGGCACGCCCTTTCTCGCCGCGAACTCTCCGAGCAGGCCGGCGGCCCGGTCCGCGCCCAGGAAACGCCCGAGGAGACCGCGCAGATCGTCGAGCGAGGCCTCGCCGCGCCATGCGCCCACGCGCTCGGCCGGCCGGCGGAACGCGTCGACGAAGCGTGCCGCCTGCACCTGCTCGCGGGGGCCCGGCGCAGCAAGCAGGGACACCCCCACCAGCGCACCGCAGTTCGCGAGCATGCTCCAGATCATGCTGTGGGTAATCTCGTCGAGGCCGGCCAGACCGAAGAGCGCAAGCGGTTTGAGGAGCGCGATTCCCCACGGTCCGTCCGCGACGAATCCCGCCGGGAGCCAGCCGGACCTGGCGAACGACGGCGCGAGCAGCGTGTACGCCCAGACCGCGAACCCGGCGGCGAGGCCGGCGACCGCCCCGGCCCGCGTCGCCTGTTTCCAGTAGAGCCCGCCGAGCATTGCCGGCGCGAACTGCGCCACTGCGGCGAAGGAGATCAGCCCGATCGCGACCAGCGCGTACGCCTCGCCGGCGAACCGGAAGTAGGCGTAGCCGAGCAGCAGGATGCCGACGATCGCCGCCCGCCGGATGCCGAGCAGCAACCGCGACAGGTCGCGCCGCTCGCGCAGGCGCAACAGGCCGGTCCGGAGCGCGAGCGGCATCACGAGGTCGTTGCACACCATCGTGGAGAGCGCGACGGTTTCCACGATCACCATCCCGGTCGCGGCCGACAGACCGCCGAGGAACACCACGAGCGCGAGCAGCGGTCGTCCTTCGGCGATCGGCAGCGCCAGGACGAAAGTGTCGGCGTCCACCGCGCCGCCCGGGAAATGGAGCAGCCCGCCGAATGCGATCGGCAGGACGAAGAGGTTGATCGCGAACATGTAGAGCGGGAAGAGCCAGCTCGCCTTCGCGATGTGCGACTCGTCGACGTTCTCGACGACGGCCATCTGGAACTGCCGGGGCAGGCACAGAATCGCGAACGCCGACAGCACGAGCAGCCAGGCCCAGCTCGCGTAGCTCCCGGCCGGCCCGTCGAACGGCACGAGCAGGTGTGCGAGTTGCGGATCCGCCGCGACGCGGGCGAAGAGATCGCCGAATCCGGCGTAAAGCCCGAACGTGACGAAGAGACCGATGGCGAGGAAGGCGACGAGCTTGACGACCGACTCGAAGGCGATCGCCGCGACCATCCCTTCGTGGCGCTCGGCGGCGTCGAGATGGCGCGCGCCGAACAGGATCGCGAAGACGGCCAGCGCGAGCGCGGCGTAGAACGCGGTATCCGCGAGCAGCGGCCCGGCCCCGGCCGCCGCGGGGCGCGCGACCCCGGGCGCGTTGGCGAGCAGCAGGAAGCTTCCCGACACCGCCTTCAGCTGCAGCGCGATGTAGGGAACGATCCCGATCACCGCGATGACGGTTACCAGCCCGGCAAGCACCGCGCTCTTGCCGTAGCGCGAGGCGATGAAGTCGGCGATGGAGGTGATCCGGTTCTCGCGGCTGATGCGCACGATCTTGCGCAGCACGAGCCAGAAGAGCGCAGCGGCGAGCGTCGGGCCCAGGTAGATCGGCAGGAAGCCGACGCCATTTGCCGCCGCCCGGCCCACGCTGCCGTAGAACGTCCAGGAGGTCGCGTAGACCCCGAGCGACAAGGCGTAGACGTACGGGCTCGCGATGACGCTGCGGCCGGCGTCGGCGCGCTTGTCCGCGTAGAACGCGATCGCGAACAGCAGGCCGAGATACGCGATCGAGACGAGCGCGATCAGCGCGGGCGCCGGCATCTCGCTACGCGCGCTGCACGGCCCAGGCGATGAGCAGGATCAGCGCAGCCCACGCGCCGAAGACGTAGAGGTAGAGCACCGGCACCCCGACCACCGTCGCCGGGACGTTGAACAGCGCGAGCAGCGGGTACCCGAAGACGAGGCACCCGAGGAGGAAGACCGCGATCACGCGCGCGGTGACAGAAACGTCGCTACGCATAAGTCCGCTCCGCGCGGAAAATCCCGCCGGCCGGCGTCGAAACGCCGGCCGGCCACGTCCTCAATGCGCAGAGGCCCCCGCCCTGCCGATGCCCGTGTGCGACCGCACGTACAGCTCCTCCCACATCTCCTCGGCGCGCTTGTCGCGATAGAGGAGCGAGCCGATCAGCACGGCGAGGAACCCGAGCGGGATCGAGACGAGGCCCGGGTTCCGCAGCGAGAACCACGGCTCGCTCAGCCCCACCAGCGAGGTCGTCGCGCCGCCGAGCGCCTTGATCTGGGCTTCCGCGCCGGCCTTCGTCCTCTCCGCGACGGCAAGCGCCTTCTTCGCCGTATCGATCGCGCCCGCGTCGGTCAGCCCCGGCAGATCGGCGTTGAGCTTCGCGATCCGCTCGTCGGCGACCTTGATCGCCCGTTCCTGCGTGGCCTTGATCTGCGCCGGATAGGTCATGTTCGGCGAGACGAGGACGAGCGCGATCGCGGACAGCGTGCCGATGACCAGACCCGCGACCACGCCGCCGGTGTTGCACTTCTTCCAGTACAAGGTCAGCAGCACGACGGGCAGGTTCGCCGAAGCGGCGACGGCGAACGCGAGCGCCACCAGGTGCGCGACGTTCTGGCCGCGGGCGAGGATCCCGATCCCGATCGCGATGACGCCCACGATCAGCGAGCAGATGCGTGCCGCCTTCAACTCTTCCTCGGAGGTGGCCTTGTCGCCCTTGATCACGCCGACCCAGATGTCGTGCGACATCGCCGAGGCGGCCGCGAGCACGAGACCTGCCACCACCGCGACGATGGTCGCGAACGCCACCGCGGCGACGAACGCGAGCATGAGGTTGCCGAGGAGCGAGTCCTTCCCGCCGCCGAGGTACTGCGCGAGCAGCGGTGCGGCCATGTTGCCGCCGCGGTCGATCTCGGTGATCGCCGGCGCGCCGACCAGCATCGCGGCCCCGGTGCCGAGGAAAAGCGTCAGCACGTAGAACCCGCCGATGATGGCCATCGCCCAGATCACGCTCTTCCGCGCCGCCTGCGCGGTCGGGACGGTGAAGAAGCGCATCAGGATGTGCGGCAGCCCCGCGGTACCCAGGACGAGCGCCATGCCGAGCGAGATCTGGTCGATCGGGCTTTTGAAGAGGAGCCCGGGCTCGAGGAACCGCTGGCCGAGCTCCGCCGGGGTCATGTTGCGCGCCGAGTCGCCGAGCAGCCGCGCGACCTGCGCCTGGACGTCCGCGTCGGCGACCACCGCCCCGAGATACCCGGGCAGGCTGAATCCGTACTGGCCCCAGACCAGCGCCACCATCACGAGCGATGCGATAACGAGCAGGATCGCCTTGATGATCTGCACGTACGTCGTCGCGACCATGCCGCCGAAGAGCACGTACGCGAGCATCAGCACGCCCACCGCGGCGACCGAGATCTCGTAGTCGATGCCGATCAGCGTCTTCACCAGCACGCCGCCGCCGACCATCTGGGCGGTGAGATAGAAGGTCGAGACGGTGATGGTCGAGATCGCCATGAAGGTCTTGACCGTCTTCGGGTTGTTGCGGAAGGCGAGGATGTCGCCCATCGTGTACTTCCCGATGTTCCGGCACGGCTCCGCAATCACGAGCAGGACCGTGATGTAGGCGACGAGCCAGCCGACCGAATACATGAACCCGTCGTAGCCGTAGAGCGAGATCAGCCCGGCGATGCCGAGGAACGACGCCGCCGACAGGTAGTCGCCGGCGATGGCCCAGCCGTTCTGCAGGCCGGACACCCCGCCGCCGGCGGTGTAGAAGTCGGCCGCGGTCTTGGTGCGCTTTGCCGCGAGATACGTCACGTACATCGTGACCGCGATGATCGCGCCGAAAACGCCGAAAGTGAGGATGCGCCAGTCCGACGATACCGCCTGCGCGAACGCGGGCGAAGCCGCGAGCACGGCCGCGACGGCGCCGGTCGAGAGAACGATCTGTCGTCTGTTCATGGCCGCCCCCTATCTCGCCCGCACGCCGATGCGGTCGGCGTCGCGCGCGATCTCTTCGGCCAGCACGTCGAACTCCCCCGCCTTGCGGGCGTAGATCCACGCGATCCCCCAGGCGACGATGAACTGCGACAGCGCGAACACGAGGCCGAAGTTGATCGGACCCCACACCTTCACCTTGAAGAGATCGGTGAAGTAGGCCGCGCCGATCGGCAGCAGGAAGTAGTAGACCACCGCAAACGCCATCAGCCCCCAGAGGAACCGCGACTTCCGCTTGTGGAGCGACTGGAACCGCGCGTCCGAGTCGATGGCGAACCAGTTGATCGCAGTGCTTGGCTGCATGATCTCCTCCTTCGTTCTTGTCGCAGGGACGGGACGCGCGACCGGCCGGCCGCCGCCCCGAAATCAGGGTAGGCCCGACCGGCCGTGGCTGGCAAGCCTAAGTGGAAGTCGTGGCCCCGATTTGCGTTGAATCAAACGCCGAAGCCGGCGCCGGCCACGGAGAAGTCGCGGGCGAGCCGGGCCTGCAAGTTCCGCGCCTGCCGCAGGGCCTGTTTGAGGCTGCGCCGTTCTCCGTCGCTCAACGTCGCCGGGTTCAGGTGGTTGTGGAGGGGCTCGCCCCGCGCATGCTGCGCGGCGTTCAACCCCAGCCGCAACGCCTGAACAAGGCGGAAGGCGCCGACCCAGGCGTCGAGCTCCGCCGCCGCGATTCCGCGTACGCCCGCGATGCCCGCCAGCCGTTCGAGCGTGCCCGTCGCCGTGACGCCGTCCGCCAGGCTGTAGACCCGCGCCGCCTCGACGAACGGCTGGACGCCATTCGCTTTCAGGTCGAGCGTGCCCGGGTGCTCGCCCCCGCGCGCGAGCGCGAAGTCACGGACGAAGCCGAGCGGCGGCTGATTCCCGAGCGCGTTCTGGACCATCAGGAACACGAACCGGCCGCGGTCCCGCGCGTATCCGGCAAGCCAGTCGCGCAGCGCCGCCGCCCGACTCGATTCGCCGTCGACCGCGCGGAAGTCGAAGAAAATGGCGGCATTGAGGAGCGCCTCCGGCTCGGGCCGGTCGATCCAGGCCGCGAACCGGTCACGCCATTCCGATTGCGCCAGGCACCAGCGCGGGTTGCCGGCCATCACCTCGCCCCGGCAAAGCGGATATCCGCTCCGGTCGAGCGCCAGGTTCACGCGCTCCGCAAGCGGCAGCAGCGTGCGCCGGTGCGCCTCCGGATCCACCCCGTCGGCGAAGACGATCGCGTTGTCCTGGTCGGTCGCGAGCGTCTGCTCGCCGCGCCCGGCCGACCCCAGCACGATCCAGCACCCACCGGCGTCGCGGAGCGCAGCGTCGAGCCCGGTGAGCGCGATCAGGCGCGTCGTGACGGCATCGTTGACGCCGGTGACGAGCGCGGTGATCGCCTCCGGCGGAAATCCCTCCGCCAGCATCGGCCCCGGCAGGTCGCGCACGCGCGCGGCCGCGCTCACTACTTCTTCGACGTCGCGCGCCGCGCGGACCGCCGCGCGCAGCTCGTCGGTACGGGACGAGGTCGTCGCCATCGCGCGCAGGATAGTCCCATCGCGGTTCACGTGCGCCCTCCCAGCCAGCGCCCCGCACCCGGATCCCACAGCATCGCTTCGACGGTCGCGATCCGCCGCTCCGCGGCTCGGGGAAGCAGCGCGAGGAGGAGTTGCGCGGTCGCCAGCGCATCCGCCGCCGCGTCGTGCCGGCCGAACACCTCGATCCCGAACCGTTCCAGCCACGCATCCAGGTGCTGCCGTGCCCGCGCCTCTTCGGGCATCAGCTCGGGCGCGAGTTGCGCGAGGTCGATCCACCGGCGTTCGTAGGGCTCGCCGAGGAACTCGGGCATCGCCCTGCGGAGCAGCGCGTCGTCGAACCCCGCATGGAAGCCCACGAGCGGCGCCTTGCCGGCGAACTCGAGGAACGCGAGCAACGCTTCCACGGGCTCCTCCCCGCCGCGCTGGGCGGTGCCACCGATGCCGTGGACGAGGATGTTCTCGCGGCTGGACGCCTCCGGCTGCCGGAGAACGACGTAGAACGACCGCCCGAGATCGATGCGTGCCGCTTCGACCGTCACCGCGCCGATCGCGATCAGGCGATTGCGCTGCACGTCGAGGCCGGTCGCCTCGACGTCGGCGACGACGAACCGCGCGGCGGCGGGCGGCGCGCGCGGATCGGGCTCGGGTAGTGCGCGCCAGCGGTCGAGCCGCACAGCTTGCGCCGGCGCAAGCGCCGACGGCCGCCGGAACAGCTTCGCGAGCCAGGACACGCTAGAGCTGGAAATCCAGCGCCAGCCGCTGCTGCACCTTCGTCGCGAGCCGCAGCGCCTCCTTGAGGATCCGCCGGTCGAGCTCGTTCAACGTCCGCGGATCGATGCGCGGCTTGCGCGGGCCGTCCGGCGAGTCGAGGTGCTCGTGGCGCAGCCGCAGCAGCACGAGGAAGTAGAAGGCGTCGACCACCGCCTCGGTCTCCTCCGCGGCCACCCGGCGTACCGCGCCGGCGTGCCGCAGCCGCGCCGCGGTGTTCTGCACGTCCGCGCCCGTCGCCAGCGCGAAGATCCGGCCGGCGTCGGTGAAGATGCGCGTGCCCTGCGCCTTGAGGTCGATCGTCCCCGCTTCGACGCCCTCCCCGCTCGTCCGCACGTCGCCGAAGAAGCCGAGCGGCGGTCGGGATTCGAGCGCGTTCTGCGCCATCATCCGGAGGAACCGCTGATCGTCGTGCGTGACGGCGCTCAGCCACCCCCGCAGGTCGACCGCGAGCGCGGCCTCGCCCCACAGCGGCCGGAAGTCGAAGAAAATGTTCGCGTTGAGCAGTGCCTCCGGATGCGGGTTCCGGATCCACTCGCCGAACCGCATTCGCCACTCGGCCGCGGCGAGGCACCATCGCGGGTTGCGGGCCATGATGTCGCCCTTGCACAGCGGGAAGCCGCAGGCGTCGAGCGTCACGTTGACCGCGTCCGCGAACGGCAGCAACCGCGCCCGCGCGGCGTCGGCTGACCCGTCGGCGTCGAACACGATGGCGTTGTCCTGATCGCTCGCGAAGGTCTGCTCGTGCCGGCCCTCGCTGCCTAGGGCGAGCCAGCAGAAGCGGATCCCCGCGAGGTCGTGTCGCGCCGCCTCGAGCGTGAGGATGCGCTCACCGAGGCGGTCGTTCAGCGTCGCAATGAGCTGGGTCAGCGGCTCCGCGCTCACGCCCTGTGCGAGCATGCCCCTCGCCAGGGCGCGGATCTCGGCGGCGGCGCGCCGCAGGCTTTCGAGATCGTGCGCAACCTCGATCACCGCGACCACCTCGCGCATCGACTGGCGCTGCAGGGCGAAGAGGCTTCGCTCCGAAACGACGCCGACGAGCTTCCGCCCATCGCACACGAGCAGATGCCGGACGCCGTGACGCGCCATCACGAGCGCCGCTTCGTACAGCGTCGCCGTCGCCGGGAGGTTGATCGGATCGGGCGTCATGTAGGCGCTGATCGGGCCCTCGAGCGCCAGCCTGCCGGTAGCGGCGTGGCGGACGAGATCCCGCTCGGTGAAGATGCCTTGCGGCGCGCCCTCGGCATCGACGACCAGGATCGCGCCGATCCGCTGCGCGTGCATGCGTTCGAGCGCCGCTCGCAGCGGCGTCCCGGGGCCGCACGTCACCGGCGCGCGCCGGATCGCGGAAGAAAGCGGCTGCAGGAGCGGCCGGTCGCTGACCGCCTGCGCGGCGTACGCAGCCCGCAAGGCTCGCCGCTCCTGCTCGAGCAGGCTGCCGATATTCCGCGCGCAGAAGCGCTGAAACGGCGGGCTCGAGCCGAGCAGCACCTGGACGTCGGCGGCGTCCAGCTCGTAGCAGAAGAGATCCTCGATCGCTTCGTAGAGCTGCGTTGTGGCCCGCCCGCCGAGGACGGCGTTGATCGGGAACATCTCGCCCGGCGCGAACTCGAATGCGGCCGGGTCCGGCCCACCAGCGGGCACACGCGCGCGCACGTGGCCTCGCTGGATGATGAAGAGCCGCCGCGCGACCCCGTCATGCGGCCCGGCCGCCGACGCGCCCTGCGGGTAGTAGCCGAGCTTCGCCCGGGCGGCAACGAACGCGAGCGACGCTTCGTCCATTTCGTTGAACGGCGCGTAGCGGCGCAGGAACGCGATCGTCGCGTGCGCGAGCTGCGGCGGCTGGGTGGTCGCGGCGGCAACCACGGGTGGACGCGACGGGCAGCGGGAAGCGCGGCGCGCGCGAGACGCGCACGCCGCCCGGCCCGTTACTGCGTCTGCTTGAGCTGGTCGAGAATGCCGGGATTCTCGAGCGTGGTGACGTCCTGCGTGATTTCCTCGCCCTTGGCGAGCGAGCGCAGTAACCGGCGCATGATCTTGCCCGACCGCGTCTTCGGCAGGTTCTCGCCGAACCGGATCTCCTTCGGCTTCGCGATCGGCCCGATCTCCTTGGCGACCCAGTCCCGCAGCTGCTGCGCGACCTTCTTGGCCTCTTCGCCCGCAGGCCGCGGCCCTTTGGTCACCACGAAGGCCACCACCGCTTCCCCGGTGAGGTCGTCCGGGCGGCCCACGACCGCCGCCTCGGCGACGAGCGGGTTCGCGACGAGCGCCGACTCGACCTCCATCGTCCCGAGGCGGTGGCCCGAGACGTTCAGCACGTCGTCGATCCGCCCCATGATGGTGAAGTAGCCGTTCAGGTCCCGGCTCGCGCCGTCGCCAGCGAGGTAGTACTTGCCCTTGAAGTCCTCCGGGTAGTAGCTCTTCCGGAACCGGTCCGGATCGCCCCAGATGGTGCGGATCATTCCCGGCCACGGCCGCTTGATGACGAGGATGCCGCCCTTCCCCTTCTCCACCGACTGGCCGGTCTCGTCGACGATGTCGGCCATGATCCCGGGCAGCGGCGTCTGGCAGGAGCCGGGCTTGAGCGGCGTCACGCCGGGCAGCGGCGTGATCATGTGGCCGCCGGTTTCGGTCTGCCACCACGTGTCCACGATCGGGCAGCGCGATTTGCCGACCGTCTTGTAGTACCAGATCCACGCCTCGGGATTGATCGGCTCGCCGACGGTGCCCAGGATGCGCAGGGACGAGAGATCGTACTTGTTCGGCAATTCGCCGCCGGCTTTGATCAGCGAACGGATCGCCGTCGGCGCGGTGTAGAACACCGTCACCTTGTGGTCCTGGATCATCTTCCAGAACCGCCCGGCGTCGGGATAGGTCGGCACGCCCTCGAAGACGATCTCGGTGGCGCCGACCGCGAGCGGGCCATAGGCGATGTAGGTGTGCCCGGTCACCCAGCCCACGTCCGCCGTGCACCAGAACACGTCGGCCGGCTTGTAGTCGAACGTCCACTTCATCGTGAGCATTGCCTGGAGCAGGTAGCCGCCCGTCGAGTGCTGGACGCCCTTCGGCTTCCCGGTGGAGCCGGACGTGTAGAGGACAAACAAAGGATGCTCGGCGTTGACCCAGGTCGGCTCGCAGGTCGCCGGCTGGCCCTCGACGACCTCGTGCCACCATTTGTCGCGCGGCGCCTGCATCGTCACCGCCGACCCGGAGCGCCGGTAGATGATGACGCTCTTCACCTTCTCGCAGCCGCCCATCGCCAGCGCTTCGTCGACCGCGGGCTTGAGCGGGATCTCGCGCCCGCCGCGCATCTGGCCGTCCGCAGTGATCACCGCCACCGCGCCGACGTCGACGATCCGCTCCTGGACGCTCTTCGCCGAAAACCCGCCGAAGACGACCGAATGCGTCGCGCCGATCCGGGCGCACGCCTGCATCGCGACCACCGCCTCGACCGACATCGGGAGGTAGATCAGCACGCGGTCGCCCTTCTGGATCCCGAGCGACTTCAGCGCGTTGGCAAGCTTGCAGACGCGGGCGTGCAGATCCTTGTAGGTGACCTTCGTGACCTTGCCATCGTCGGCCTCGAAGACGATCGCGACCTTGTCGCCCTGCGTCTTGAGATGGCGGTCGAGGCAGTTGTAGGAGGCGTTGAGCTCCCCGTCGGCGAACCATTTGTAGAACGGCGCGTTCGATTCGTCGAGCACCCTGGTGAAGGGCTTCGACCAGAGCACGTTCTCGCTCGCGAGGCGTCCCCAGAAGCCCTCGAAATCGCGCTCGGCTTCGTCGGCGAGCCCCTGGTAGGCGGCCAGGCCGGAGATGTTCGCCTGCTTGACGAACTCGGGCGACGGCGGAAAGACGCGGTCTTCCTGCAGGACGGACTCGATGGTTGAAGCCATGATGCGACAGCCTCCTTCGTTGTTTGCGGTGGGTCCTGGTAGGAATCTCTTGTGCTCGAATGACAGCACTCCCCGCGCCGCCTGTAAAGCCGCGTCCGCCGGGCCGGCCCGCGGCGGGGGATCGCGATTGACTCGCGCCCCGCGCCGGTGCTAGCGTACGGATCATTGTGCGCTGCGGCATAATCGCGGCAACCCCCTTCGAGGAGGAGGACTCGATGAATCAGCTCCGCGACCCGCTGCTCAGGAAGAGCCTGTCTACGGCCGCGCAGCCCGACGACCTCGGCCAGGTCGTCCGTTCCACCATCCTCGCGGACTTCTGGCCCGGCATCCAGCTCTACTACCCCCCGGTCAAGTTCGCGCCGGCGCTCGGGATCTACGAGGACCTGGACGCGGCCGCGCAGCGATTCGACAAGCATGCGCACAACACGCTCGCCCACACGCTGATCTTCGACCTCGAGGACGGTTGCCGGCAGAAGGAGATGAGCCGCGAGCTGCTGCGGCGCGAACTGCCCGCCCTCCCGAAGCGCCGCAGCCTTCAGGTCGCGCTGCGCGTGAACCCGTTCCGGACCGACGAGTACGAGAAGGACATGGCGCTCATCCGCGACCTGTCCGACCACGTGGACGTCGTCATGCTCGCGAAGGCGGGCGAAGCCTACGGCGCGGCCGAGATCCGCGATCTCTCGGCGCTGCTCGCGGCGTTCAACCACGGCATCACCATCCAGCCGATCATCGAGCATCCGAAGTCGCTCAAGATCGCCCCCGAGATCATGCAGTACGCGACGGTGAGGCACGTCGTGTTCGGCATCCACGACTTCTCCAAGGCGATGGGCATCCAGATCACGCCCGAGCGCTGGACCGAGGAGCTCCGGTTCTTCCTCAACCAGGTGATGTTCGAGGCGCGCATCGCGGGCAAAGGCGTCATCGGCGGCGTCGAGACGCTGATCGGCCAGGCCGTGATGCCGGAAAAGTACGTCGAGAGCCACGACGTCCGGCGCTGGCTCGACCTGCACGGCGACCACGAGTCGAGAATCGTCTACCAGCACGCGTGCGAGGAGGCCTCGATGGGCCTCACCGGCAAGCAGGTGATCCACCCGGGCCATATCCATCTCTGCAAGGTCGCGTACACGCCGTCTCCCTCCGACGTCGCGCGCAAGAGCGCGATCCTCGCCGCGGCCATCGAGGCCGACGCGCTGCTCGGCGGCGCGATCAAGTTCGAAGGCGAGATGCTCGACCCCCCGATGTTCGGCAAGGCGCTGCAGACGCTGCTGCGCGCGCACGCGCTGCACGCGCTCTCCGACGACGACACCGAGTTCGCGCTGCAGGTGCTGCAGAAGCTCCCGGCGCAGGTGGTCCGCGAGAACTGGCCGTACGGTGTGATCCTCTAGCGAGGGTGCGCTTGAGCTTCGCGCCCTTCCCGCCCTGGCGCTGGGAGATCCCCGAGCGGTTCAACATCGGCGTCGCCTGTCTCGACCGGCACCTCGGCACGCCGGTGGCCGGGCGGGCGGCGATGATCGTGGAGGACGACGCCCGCGGGACGTCGCAGGCCACCTATGCCGAGCTCGCCGCCCGTACGAGCCGCTTCGGCCAGTGCCTGCGCAACCTCGGGATCGGCGCCGGGGAGCGCGTCCTCATCCGGCTTCCCAACTCGCTCGACTACCCGACCGCCTTCCTCGGCGCGATGAAGCGCGGCGCGATCAGCGTGCCGACGTCGACGCTGCTCACCGCCGACGAGGTGCTGTACCTCGCGCAGGACTCGCAGGCCCGGGCGATCGTCATCGACAAGCCGGCCTGGGCGACCTTCGGGCCGCGGCTCGCGGAGAGCCCGACGCTCAAGTTCGTGCTGCTCGCGGGCGCCGGGTCGATCACCCCCGTCGCCGGCCTCGAGGTACTCGACCTGGAAGCAGCGCTCGCCGGCATCACGGCCTGGGATGCGCCGCATCCGACCCGGCCCGACGATCCCGCCTATCTCGTCTACACGTCGGGAACCACCGGCTATCCGAAGGGCGTCCTGCACGGACACCGCTCGCTGCTCGGCCGGCAGCCGGCATCCGAATACTGGTTCGACTTCGCGGCCCCGAGCCGCGGAGTCGGCGACCCCGAAACCGGCCGCGGCGCCGGCGACTCCCGACCCGCCGATCGGATCCTGCACTCGGGGAAGTTCAACTGGACCTACGTCCTCGGCTCCGCGATGATGGACCCGCTCTACCGCGGCGAGACCGTGATCGCATACGAAGGCAAGAACGACGCGACCACCTGGCCGCGACTCATCGCCAAGCACGCGGCGACAATCTTCATCGGCGTGCCGACCGTTTACCGCCAGATCATCCAGAAGACCGACCTCGCCGCGCGCGATGTTCCGACGCTCCGGCATTGCATGAGCGCGGGCGAGCACCTCTCCGACGAGGTGCTCGAGCAGTGGCGCAGCCGCTTCGGCATGGACATCTACGAAGCGGTCGGCATGAGCGAGTTCTCGTACTACCTGTCGCAGAGCAAGCACCGTCCGATCCGGGCCGGCTCCGCCGGATTTCCGCAGCCGGGCCACGAGATCCGGCTGCTGGACCCCGAGACGCTGCGGGAAGTCGGGCCCGGCGAGGAAGGCATGATCTGCGTACCGGAGACCGATCCGGGCCTGTTCCTCGAATACTGGAACCTGCCGGAGGAAACGGCGAAGCTCCGGCACGACGGCTGGTTCTTCACCGGCGACTACGCGCGGTACGACGCGGAGGGCTACATCTGGTTCCTCGGCCGCAAGGACGACATCATCAAGAGCTTCGGGTACCGTGTCTCGCCGTACGAGGTCGAGCGCGTGCTGAAGGCGCACCCGGCGGTCGCCGACTGCGCGTGCGTCGGCGAGGAAGTGGAGCGCGACAAGCTGCTCGTGGTCGCATACGTGATCCCGCAGCCCGGCGCGAACCCCGACGCGGACGAGCTGCTCGCCTTCGGCAGGACGCACCTCGCCTCGTACAAGGCGCCGAAGGTCGTCTATCTCGCGCGCGATTTCCCGCGCACCAAGAACGGCAAGATCCTGCGGCGCGAGATCACGCCCGGCCTGGCGGTCGGACGCTCCGGCCCATGAGCGCCGGGCGCTCGCTCGCCGTCGCGCTTCTTCTCGCGACGCCGGGCTGGGTGGCCGCCGAGTGGACGACGATCGCGTCGAGCGAGAAGCTCGTGGTCGAGATCGATCCCGATCTCGTCCGAACGCAAGGCGACTTCGCGATGGCCTACACGCGGGCCACCTTTACCGTGCCGCAGCCGGTCGAGGGCAAGCCCGACGTCGCGCAGCAGTCGCAGCTGCAGTTGCACGCCATCGACTGCGCCGCCGGGGCGTCGACCGTCGTGGGCGTCGCGGCCTACGCCGGCACCTACGCGCGCGGCGAGATGATCGAACAGACGACGCGGCCGCGCGCGGAATGGAGCCCGCGCCCGGCGCCGCCCGGCTCGCTCGTCGACGTAGTGGTCCGGCTCGCCTGCGCCGAGCTGTCGCGGCGCGCGACGAAATGATTCTGCCCTAGCGCCGGCGCCGTCATCCGGCGGTTGCTAGAATCGCCGCCTCCCCCAACCACCCCGAGTCCATGGCCCACCCACAGCAAGTCCACCGGCTGCGCCCGGTCCCCGCGATGATCTTCGCCGCGCGCTGGCTGCAGCTCCCGCTCTACCTCGGGCTGATCGTCGCGATGGGTATCTACGTCTTCCAGTTCTGGAAGGAAATGCTGCACATCCTGCAGATCGTCTCGACCCGCAGCGTCAACGAGACCGAGATCATGCTCGGCGTGCTGTCGCTGATCGACGTGGTCATGATCGCCAACCTCCTGATCATGGTCATCGTCGGCGGCTACGAGACCTTCGTGTCGCGCCTGGCGATCGAAGGGCACCCGGACCAGCCCGAATGGCTGTCGCACGTGAACGCTTCGGTGCTCAAGGTGAAGCTCGCGACCGCGATCATCGGCATCTCGTCGATCCACCTGCTGAAGACATTCATCAACGCGGCGCAGCTCGAAGAGAAGACGATGATGTGGCAGACCATCATCCACATCACCTTCCTGCTGTCGGCGGTCGCCGTCGCGCTCACCGATCGCATCCTGTTCTCGCCCGAGAAGGCGCAGCTCGCAGAGGCGCACTGATCACGAGGAGACGTCATGGCCACGATCAAGCAGAACGACTTCATCCAGAGCATCGCCGACGCGCTGCAGTACATCAGCTACTACCACCCGAAGGACTACATCGACCACCTCGCGCGCGCCTACGAGCGCGAGCAGTCGCCGGCGGCGAAGGACGCGATCGCCCAGATCCTCACCAACTCGCGCATGTGCGCCGAGGGCCACCGGCCGATCTGCCAGGACACCGGCATCGTCAACGTCTTCCTCAAGATCGGGATGGACGTCCGGTGGGAGGCGAAGCTCGCGCTCGCGGACATGGTCAACGAGGGCGTCCGCCGCGGGTACCAGGACCCCGACAACAAGCTGCGAGCGTCGATCGTCGACGACCCGCTCTTCGGCCGCAAGAACACGCGCGACAACACGCCCGCCGTCATCCACATGGAGCTCGTCCCGGGCAACACCGTGGACGTGAACGTCGCGGCGAAGGGCGGCGGCTCGGAGAACAAGTCGAAGTTCGTGATGCTCAACCCGTCGGACTCGCTGGTCGACTGGGTGCTGAAGACGGTCCCGACCATGGGTGCCGGCTGGTGTCCGCCGGGCATGCTCGGGATCGGGGTCGGCGGCACCGCCGAGAAGGCGATGCTGATGGCCAAGGAATCGCTGATGGAGCCGATCGACATGCACGAGCTGCTCGAGCGCGGACCGGCGAGCAAGCTCGACGAGCTGCGGATCGAGCTCTACGAGAAGGTGAACGCGCTCGGCATCGGCGCGCAGGGCCTCGGCGGCCTCTCGACGGTGCTCGACGTGAAGATCTGGCAGTTCCCGACCCACGCTGCCTCGAAGCCGGTGGCGATGATTCCGAACTGTGCGGCGACCCGCCACGTGCACTTCGTGCTCGACGGTTCGGGCGCGGTCGAGCTCGAGCCGCCCTCGATCGACGACTGGCCGAAGATCACCTGGACGCCGACCGCGCAGGCGCGCCGCGTCGATCTCGACCGGCTCACCCGCGAGGAGGTGATGACCTGGAAGCCCGGCGAGATCCTGCTCCTCAACGGCAAGCTCCTCACCGGCCGCGACGCCGCGCACAAGCGCATCCAGGACATGCTCGAGAAGGGCGAGAAGCTGCCGGTCGACTTCACGAACCGGGTGATCTACTACGTCGGCCCGGTCGACCCGGTCCGCGACGAGGCGGTCGGGCCCGCCGGTCCGACGACCGCGACGCGGATGGACAAGTTCACCGAGACGATGCTCGGGAAGACCGGCCTGATCGCGATGATCGGCAAGGGCGAACGCGGCCCGGCGGCGATCGAGGGGATCCGGAAGCACAAGGCGGCGTCGCTGATCGCCGTCGGCGGGGCGGCGTATCTCGTGGCGAAGGCGATCCGGAAGTCGCGCGTCCTCGCCTTCGACGACCTCGGGATGGAGGCGATCTACGAATTCGAGGTCAAAGACATGCCGGTCGCGGTCGCGGTCGATGCGAGCGGCGACTCGGTGCACCAGACCGGGCCGGCCGAATGGGCCAAGCGCATCCGCGAGTTCAAGATCCCGGTGGCGGTGGCCTGAGCACGCGGTCCGACCGGAACGGGCAGGGAGCCGCGGGGCACGTCGGGGGCTACGCGACCGGACGCCCGTCCTCGAACCGCTCGCCGGGATCGTCTTCGCCGTAGGTCGACGGGGGATAGAACGCCCGGAAGTCGGCGGCGACCTTCTCGTACGGGAAGTCCGACCACACGCCGTGGTCCTTCACGTACTCCATGTGCCGCCGGTCGTGGGCGTCGAACTCCTGGTACAGCGCGTCCGAGCGCCCGTCGAACTCCGTCGGCCGCACACCGAACCGCCGGCAGAGCTCGATGTTGAACGCCGGCACTGCCTTCACCCAGCGCCCGTCGAGATGGAGCGCCGCGTAGGCGTGATCGATGAAGTGCGTCTTGCCGCCCATCCGCGCCTTCAGCTTCTCGGTCGTCAGATGGTTCACGACGTCCGCCAATCCGATCCCGGCCGGGACACCCGCGGCGCGCGCCGCGGCGACGAGCAGGATCGCCTTGGTGATGCAGTATCCGTGGCCGGCCGCGTGCACGCTGCTCGCCACGTACGCGTCGCGGTCGAGACGGAGCTTGAACGGGTCGTAGCGCCAGCCGTCGCGCACGGCGTAGAAGAGCCGCACCGCCTTGCCGGTCTCCGCGGTCTCGCCCGCGACCGTGTCGCGCGCGAACCGCTGGATGCGCTCGCTCGTGGAGTCGAAGAACGGCGTGCGGCCGAGGTACTCGGGGCCGACCTCCGGCGCTTCGGTCGGCGGCGTGTGGATCATCGCAGCCCGTCGCCCTTGATCTCGGTCGCCTTCAGGCCGCCGAGCCGCGCGTTCATCCGGCCCCGGGTAGCCATCACGCAGATCACCACGATCTCGTCCGGGAACGGCGCGTCGGGCACGGTCACCTCGACCGTGTCGTAGTTGTCGCGCACGTACAGCGCGTCCTTGTGCGCGAGCGGGATGTCGATCGCCGCCCCGAGCGCGCCGCGCTTCACGTTGGACGGCACCCAGGCCTTGCCGCCGACGAGTCCGCGGAAGGCGTCGCCGAAGGCAGTCGTGATCAGCGCGACGCCATGCTCGGGCGCCCCCTCGGTCCCGACGATGCAGCCCTTGCCGAAACTCTGCGGCGCCCCGCCGAGCGCGGCGGCGGCCTTGCCGCCGATCAGCTCGGCGAGCGGCTTGCCCCAGGCCATGAGCTCGGCAAGGTCGTCGCCGAACCGCTTCGCGAACGGATTCCTGATTACCGCTGCCGCAGCAGCCTTCACCAGTGGCGGCCCGGACGATCGCCCCTGCTCGGCCAGGATCTCCTCGACGGCAACGAACGTCTTGCGCAACTCGTACGGATGGCTCATCCCGCTCTCTCCGGCTCAGGCCGACTCGGTCAGCACCGTCCACGCCCAAAGCGCCTCGCGTCCCGCACGGCGCCCTTCGAACACCTCCGACGGACGAGCGGGGACCACGTAGCTCTCGACGAGGTGCTGCACCCACTTCTCGATCTCGTTCGCGCGCGCTGCTTCGTGGCGCAGGTAGCGGAGTGCCTCCTCCTTCACGCCATAGTGCGCGCGCAGGCCGTCGGCCAGCCGGCCCCAGAGCCGCGGCAGGTGGCGCTCGAGCATGTACGCGATCACGGCCGCCGCGACGGGCGAGGAACGCAAGCCGTGGTCGCGAATGACGTCGACCAGATCGACCGCTTCAGCGGACGGGTTGGCGAGCGCGTCGGCGAGCTCGCGCTCGCTCGCCCCGAGCGCGACGAGCACGCGCTTCCAGCCGGCGTCCGCGTCGGCCTCGGGCTGCTTCAGCGCCGCATGAAGCTGCAGGAACAGCTCCTTCCCGTCGTTGGGTTCGAGCTGCGAGACCTTCGCCGCGAACGCGTAGCGGCCGGGACCCGCGAGCGCCGGATAGAACGCGACGAGCAGCCGCTTGAGGCGCGCCTTCGGGAGCTCGCCCGCGAGCGCCGCCTTCCAGACCGGCAGCTCCAGGACCCGATTCTCGGGCTGGCGCGAGTCGTTCGCGAGCAGCTCGAGCGGGGCGGCGCTCGCCTGGATCTCGAGGGTCATTTCTTCCGGCCCCCCTTCTTCGCCGGCGTCCGGCCGCGGTCCATGTCGGCGAGCGATGCGTAGGTGCTCTTCTTGACCGTCCACACCTGGACCGAGCCGTCCGGCAGCTCGGTGAAGTTGAGGACGTCGCCCGGCGCCGCCTTCAACGCCTCGGCCGCGGGCTTCGGAATGACGACCACCAGATCGGCGCCATCGCGCCGGATCAGTACCGGCGCCGACCACTTGATGCCACGCGGTGCTCCCATTCGGTCCTACCTCCCCTTTTCCAGACTATCCCAGAAGCGGGCGATCTCGTCGGCGATCGGACCATGCACCTCTTCGGGTGCGTAGTGATCCCCGCCCGCGACCTCGATCGCCGGGAGGTCCGGCCGGAGCCGCCTCGTCTTCGCCCAGGCCGCCGGCGACACGAGGCGGCTGTCGGCGCCGCGGATCAGCAACGTCGGGACGCGGATCGCGCGCAGCGCCGGCTCGAGGTCGGCGCGCAGCCCGTGCGACGTCTGGCGCATCGCCGCCGGATCGGCGAGCGCCCGCCAGCCGCCGTCCGCCTCGACGTAACCGTACTTCGCCCGGCGCTCGACCGCGTCCGGCGGCAGCCGCGAGTAGCGGTCCGCCAGGTATGCCTTCACCGCCTCGAAGCTCTCGAACATCCGGTCGCCGCCGCCGACTCTTGCCGCGAGCGCGTCGAATACCTCCGGCTCGATGAACGGCGTGAACTCGATCGCGACCACGGCCGCAACGAGATCCGGGAATCGCACGCCGGCCTCCAGCGCATTGCGCGCGCCGAGCGAGTGCCCGATGAGGAACGCCGGTCCGCCCCCGAGCACGCGCACCGCTGCGGCGATGTCGGCGGCGAAATCCCCCGCCGCGTAGCCCGCGGACGGCTTGCCGCTCCGCCCATGTCCGCGCTGGTCGAAGCTGACCAGCTCGAGCCGGTCGGCGAGTCTCGCCATCAGCGGCAGGAATACGTACCCGTTCGCGGTGATGCCGTGACCGAGCAGCGCGAGCGGCCCGCTGCCGGCCGCGACGCCGTGCAGCGAGATGCCGCCGAGATCGCACTCGACCGTGCGCGCGCCCGCAAGCTCGATCATCGGGCGCCCTAGAAGACGTGCTTCTTCTTCAGGTACCGCAGGATGCCGTCGTGCATCTCGCGCCACGCCCACAGCGTCGCCGCCGCCGCGCGGCGCCCGCGCACGACGTCGCCCCGGTCGCGGACGTAGCCGTCGAAGAGGTCGTAGGAGGCCGCGGTATGCTCGATGTCGGCGCGGACGTGCTCATAGAAGTACTCGATCGTCTCGTCGCTGCAGCCGTAGAATTTCTTCAGCGCGAGCGCGGTGGCACCGTGCGCCTCCGGCAGCTGCTTCTCGTCCCCCCACCAGGTCGCCAGCCCTTCGGCCGCGCTCTTCCGGCAGTAGTGCGTCATCGTCCGCGGGAACCCGATCACCTCGGCGAGCGGTCTGCGTGCCGCTTCGTCGAGCTCCGCATCGGTCGCGCCGAGCAGCTTCGCGAACTGCACCCACAGCCCCGGGTGGTCGCCTTCCCCAGCGAGGCGGAAGATCTCGTCGTAGGCGTTCTCGAGCAGATGCTCCACGTCGTCGCCCTCGAGAAACGCGGCGTGCGACAGCATCATTGCCGGGTTCGCGTGCGCCTGGAACGCCCAGCGCTGGATGGCGTAGTCCTTCAGCGCCGCCCTCGGCAGCTCGCCGCTCGTCAGCAGCTCGAGGAGCGGCGTGCCGAGATAGCGATGCTCCGGGCGGTCGGCATCCCCGATCAGCCGCTCGGGCAGCTCCTTCGCCGGGGGGCGCGGGCGCGCTTTGAGTTTGGTGACGGTACCCATGCGTTCGGTGCTCCTACTTCACCCGGTCGGCAACTCTGAGCAGCTCGTCGTATTCCGGCTTCACCTGCGGGCTCTGCGACAGGATCTGCGTGCCGAGGCTCTTCAGCTCCGCCATCATCTTCGCCTGTTCCGGCGCGGGGAGCTTCAGGAGCTGTCCGCCGTTCGCGGTCCAGCCGCTGTTCGCGCGCTCGACGATCACCGACGCGAAGCCGAACGCCTCCCTGTCCACCTGCGCGCCGGTGTCGAGGATCGCCGCCTGCACGTCTTTCGGCAGCGCGTCGAACCATCGCTTGTTCGCGACCAGCGTCGACACGACGATCGCCGGATGGATCTCGGTGATCGACTTCGCGGCATCGTAGAACTTCATCGCGGTCAGCACCGGAATGCCGGCGAGCAGACCGTCGATCGTTCCGCTCTGGAGCGCCGGCATCACCTCGCCCAGCGCCATCGGCACCGGCGTCGAGCCGAGCAGCTTCATCGGCTCGATCTGCAGCGGCGTGGCGAAGACCCGGATCTTCTGCCCCTTGAAATCGGCGAGCGTCCGGATCGGCTTCTTCGACAGCACGATCACCGGGCTGTTGTAGAACTGCCCGATCCCCTTCAAGCCCTTCGCCTCCCCGAGCGCGAGCGCCCGCGGCCGGAACTGCGGGTCGTTCAGCACGCGGTTGAGATGCGCCGGGCCCTCGAAGACGCCGATCGCGTCGAAGACCTGGTAGCGCGGTTCGGTGCCGACGAGGAACGAGTACGGGGTCACGAACGCCTCGATCGTCCCGGTCACGACGCCTTCCACCATCCGCGGAATCGCGCCGAGCTGGCTCGCCGGGTAGATCTCGATCTTCACCCGGTCGCCGACTCTCGCCTTCATGCCGGCCTCGAACTGCCGCAGCCACTCGTGCTGGACGTCGTTGATCGTCGCGCTCGCGAGCTTCATCACCGGCTGGGCCGGCACGGCCGCCGATACCGCAACGAGTACGCCGGCCGCAGTCAGGATCCGGATCCAACGCATGCCGCACCTCCCGGTGATGAACATGGTGTCTAGCGTCCTTCCAGGGTCTTGCGCACCGCGACCAGCTTTCCTGCCCGCGCCGCGCGGAGCTCCTGGATGCGCTCCGGCGTGTACTCGTAGATGCCGCGCCCGGTCTTCATGCCGAGCTGCCTGTCGCGCGTGCGGTTGGTGATGAACGACGGGACACCTGCCGCGTTGTCGAGATCCGCATTCAGGTAGCCGGCCACGGCCTCGTAGATGTCGAGCCCGGCGACGTCCAGGAGCTCCATCGGCCCGATCACCGCGAGCTTGAAGCCGATGCCCCATTTCACACAGGTGTCGAGCTCTTCGGGGGAAATCACGCCCTTCTCCACCAGCGATACGCACTCGCGCATGATCGCGTAGAGCACGCGGTTCTCGACGAAGCCCGGCACGTCCTTCCGCACCACCACCGGCAGCAGCCCGAGGTCGGACACCACCTTCTTCGTCGTCTCGACGGTCGCGCTCGAGGTGTGGTTGCCGGCGATCACCTCGATCACCGGGATCACCTGTGGCGGATTCGACCAGTGCATCCCCACCACGCGGTCCTTGCGCGTCACCGCCTCCTGGAGCTTCGTGATCGGGATGCCCGAGGTGTTGCTCGCGAGGATCGCGCGCGGCGGCGCAAGGCGATCGAGCTCGGCGAACACCTGCTGCTTGACGTCGAGGCGCTCCGGAACCGCCTCGATCACGAACTCGGCGTCCCGCACCGCCGCCTCGAGGCTCGTGTCGAAGCTCACCGTGCCGCGTTTCGCAGCCGCCGGACCGCCGATCCGCTCGAGCACCTGGAACGCGGTCTGCACCTCGCTCTCGGCGCGCTTGAGCTGCTCGGCGCTCACGTCCTGGCAGCGTACGTCCATCCCGCCGCGCGCGAGCGTCGCCGCCATCCCCGGGCCCATGGTGCCGAGCCCGACCACCGCCGCCTTCATCGCTGCTCTCCTTCCCGCCCGCCCCGGCCGCCCTCGATCCGGTCGAGACGACGGTTGTAATAGTCCCAGAAATTGTCGATCGCCCGCCGCGGGTAGATGTTCTTGCGCTTCTTGTCGATCTCGGCCTTGTCGGGGTGGCTGTGCGCGAGACCCGATTCCGCGAGACGCAGCTGCGCTCGCGCGGCCTTGTCGAGGAAGATCGCGCACAACGTCATCTCCTTGACCGTCCGCCCCACCGCGACCACGCCATGGTTGCGCAGGAACGCGGCCTCGGCCTGCCCGAGGCACTGCGCAAGGTCGCGGCCGAGCTCGGGCGAGTCGATGAGATCGCTAGTGGTGAGGTAGTGCGGCGGCGGAACGCTGAACCAGCACCCCTCGTTCGTGTAGGCCTGGAGCTTCTCCCGAGTGCACGAGAAGAGCGTGCCGTGCAGCGGATGGGTGTGGCAGACGAAGTTGAGATCGGCGCGCGCGCGCAGGATCTCGGTGTGGATCGGCCATTCCAGGTGGCGCACCCCCTCGCCGCCGATCACGTCGCCGTCGAAGTCGAGCAGGATGAAGTCGTCCTCCCGCACCTCTTCCAGGCCGATGTTGCCGCGCTTGAGCCACACTCCGCGGTCCCACGGATCGCGCATCGAGCAATGGCCGAGCGACATGTCGTTGTGGCCTTCCAGCTCGAGGATGCGGTGCGCGCGCGCGAGGTCCCACAGGCCGCGCCGCACCTCGTCGTTCTTGACCATGATCGGCATGTTGCGTGCGCGCCGTTCCACCATAGCGGGTTCTCCTGGCGTTGCGGTATTCTTAGGATGTGGAAAAGCGTTCTCAGCGACGGCGGGGAAACTCTACGCCCGCGGCCCCGGGCAGTAAAGGCCCGTCCCGGCGGCGCCCGCGGGCGCAGGCGCCGGCCGCGTCGAGCCCGGCGAAAGTGCTTCGCATGCTATTGCAGTTCGGGCCGGCGCTCACGAGCGCGCGCGTCGACCGGCTCGCGCGCGGCGCGGGGGTGCCGCTGTCGAGCGCCTATCGCTACCTGACGCTGCTCCGGGAAGCGGGCCTCGTCGGCGAAGCGGGACAGGGCGTGTATCAGCTGACCCCGCGCGTGCTCGCGCTCGCGCACGCCGCGCGCGTCGCGAACGGCATCACCGCGCAACTGCCCGGGGTGCTGCAGGAACTCCGCGAGCAGACCGGCGAGTCGGCGCTGTACGTCCGACGTGTGGCCGACATGGCGGTATGCATGGACCTGGTCGAGTCGTCGCAGCCGGTGCGGCTGTCGTTCACGCCCGGCCATCCCGATGCCGCTCCACGCCGGCGCGGGCGCCAAGCTTCTGCTCGCGCACCTGCAGGACGAGGACCAGGCCCGATACCTGCACGCGCTGCGAACGCAGCCGGGGCTGCGCGACCGGTGCGCCCGGCTCGAGCGCGAGATTCCCGTGATGCGCGACCGTGGCTGGGCGACGAGCGAAGCCGAGGTGGACGACGGCGTGTGGGCCGCGGCCGCCATCGTTACCGATAGTGCCGGCCTGGCGGGCGCGCTGTCGGTAGCCGGGCCCGCCTACCGCCTGGACGAGACGAAGCGCGAGGCGATCCTCGCGCGCGTCAGGGAAGCCGCGACCCGGCTCTCGCGCGAGCTCGCGGCGTAGAGGCTATCGCTTGTCCGCCAGCAGCGTCCCGCGGCAGATCCCCGCGCCGCACAGGCACGCCCAGCGGCGCCGTTCCGCCGCCGTGTGACGCTCCTCGAGGGTGATGTTGTAGTCGTAGCCGAGCTCCTCGCCCGCCCGGATCCGGCGGATCGCCTCGATGTAGATCCGGCCGCCCTCGTCGACCGCCTCGCAGTTCGGCGCGCACGAGTGATTGATCCAGCGGGCGGCGTTGCCGCGCTGCCCGGCGTCGATCACCGTGTCGTCGTCGATCTCGAAGAGGAAGGTGTGCGTCGGCTGGTCCTCGTACTCCGAGTAGAGCTCGGCGGCGCGATCGTAGGAGATGCGCACGCCGCGGTACTCGAGGATCCGCGTGCCCTTGGGGAGGTCGCGCGCGGCGAATACGCCGCGTCCGTGGATCCCGGACCGCCGCACCACGTAGAGCGGTCCGGCCCCGTTGATTCGATGACTGTCGAGGGTGCCGCCGTTGAGCTTGTGGCCGTTGAGCTTGTGGCCGTTGAGTTTGTGTCCGTTCAGCTGCTTCCTGCGTGGCATGATCCGTGTAGTGTTCCGTCCGGCGAGCGGCGGATTGTAGACGATCCGCGGCGACCGCCGCATGACACCCGCGCCCGCACCTCGCTCAGGGCTTCGGTCCCACCATCTCCTCGGCGCGCACCCAGCGGTCGAACTCCTCCCCGGTCACGTAGCCGAGCGCGAGCGCCGTTTCCCGGAGCGTCGCACCGTCGCGGTGCGCCTTCTTCGCGATCTCGGCGGCGCGGTCGTACCCGATGCGCGGGGCGAGCGCCGTCACGAGCATCAGCGAGCGCCCGACGAGCTCGGCGATCCGCTCGCGGTTCGGTTCGATCCCGCGCGCGCAGTGCTCGTCGAAGCTCGCGGCACCGTCGCCGAGGAGCCGCACGCTCTGGAGAAAGGCGTTGGCGACGAGCGGCCGGTAGACGTTCAGCTCGAAGTTCCCGGCGGCGCCGCCGATGTTGACGGCGACGTCGTTGCCGAACACCTGGGCGCAGGCCATCGTCAGCGCCTCGGACTGGGTCGGGTTCACCTTCCCGGGCATGATCGAGCTGCCGGGCTCGTTCTCGGGTATCGAGATCTCCCCGAGCCCGGACCGCGGGCCGGAGGCGAGCCAGCGCACGTCGTTCGCGATCTTGGTCAGCGACGCGGCGAGCGTCTTGAGCGCCCCGTGCGCGTGGACGAGCGCGTCGTTCGACGCCAGCGCCTCGAACTTGTTCGGCGCGGACACGAACGCGAGCCCGGTCAGCCGGGCGAGCTCCGCCGCGACCCGGTCCCCGAACTCCGGGTGCGCGTTGAGCCCCGTCCCGACCGCCGTCCCGCCGAGCGCCAGCTCGCAGAGGTGCGGCAGCGCGTCCGCGACGTGCACGAGACCGTGATCGAGCTGCGACACGTAGCCGGAAAACTCCTGTCCGAGGGTGAGCGGCGTCGCGTCCTGCAGGTGGGTGCGACCGATCTTGACGATGCCGGCGAAAGCGTCCGCCTTGGCCGCGAGCGTCCCGCGCAAGCCTTTCACCGGCGGGTTGAGCCGATGCACGACGGCTTCGACCGCGGCGACGTGCATCGCCGTCGGGAAAACGTCGTTCGAGGACTGGCCGCGGTTCACGTCGTCGTTCGCGTGCACCTTGCGGCGCTGGCCGCGCTCGCCGCCGAGGAGCTCGGAGGCGCGGTTCGCGAGCACCTCGTTCATGTTCATGTTGGTCTGGGTGCCGGAGCCGGTCTGCCATACGACGAGCGGGAACTCCGCGTCGTGCATCCCCGCCAGCACTTCGTCGGCGGCGGCGACGATCGCGTCGGTTTTCGCCGGCTCGAGCGCACCGAGCGCCCGGTTCACGGTTGCGCAGGCGCGCTTGACGAGCGCCAGTGCGCGCACGAGTTCGGGCGGCATCCGCTCGCCGGAGATCCGGAAATGCTCGATCGAGCGCTGCGTCTGCGCACCCCACAGGCGCGCGGCCGGCACTTCGACTTCGCCGAACGTGTCGCGCTCGATCCGGACGTCGCTTGGCATGGCAGGCTCCTGGGAGAGCGGGGGCTCAACCTTAGTCCAGCAATGAAAAAGGGGCCGGCGGCCCCCTTTCCGGTCGTGCCGTCCGGGTGAAACGTGAACAGCGCAGGCCACTGCCGGATTCCCGGTCAGTTGCGGTCCGCGACGGCGGTCCTGATCTGCTCCAGCGCTGCCGGGTCCTCGATCGTCGTCAGATCGCCCGGGTCGCGCCCTTCGGCGAGGGCCTGGATCGACCGACGCAGCAGCTTGCCCGACCGCGTTTTCGGCAGGACGGTCACGAAATGGACCCGCGCCGGCCGCGCGATCGGGCCGAGGAGCTTGTCGACCGTCGCCATCACTTCCTTCTCCTGCGCGGCGCGTCCCTCGGGGCTCGCGACCTTCGAGACGTCCTTGACCACCGCGAACGCGAGCGGCATCTGCCCCTTGAGCTGGTCGGCAACGCCGACCACGGCGACTTCGGCCACGTTCGGATGCGATGACACCGCCTCCTCGATCTCGCGCGTCCCGAGGCGGTGCCCGGCGACGTTGATGACGTCGTCCGTGCGCCCGAGAATGAAGTAGTACCCGTCCTTGTCGCGGATGCCCCAGTCGAAGGTCGAGTACACCTGCTTCGTCGCAAACGTCCCGAAGTAGGTCTTTACGAAGCGCTCGTCGTCGCCCCACACCGTCGTCATCACCCCCGGCGGCAGCGGCGGCACGATTGCGACCACGCCCTTCTCGTCGGTGCCACACGGCGAAGCGTCGGTCTCGCGCAGGAGCTGCAGGTCATACCCGTATGCCGGGAACGACGGGCTGCCGAATCGGTTCGGCGTCTGCTCCACGCCCGGTACCGCAGTGAGGATCGGCCAGCCGGTCTCCGTCTGCCAGTAATGGTCGATCACCGGCTTTCCGAGCGCTTCCGAGATCCAGCGATGCGTCGGCTCGTCGAGCGGCTCGCCCGCGAGGAAGAGATGCCGGAGGCTCGAGATGTCGTACTTCCTGAGATACGCCGGATCCTGCTTCTTCAGCACGCGGATCGCGGTCGGCGCGCTGAACATCACCGTCGCCCCGGTGTCCTGCACGATCTTCCACCAGATACCGGCGTCCGGCCGGATCGGCGTGCCCTCGTACATCACGGTGGTCATGCCCGCGATGAGCGGCGCATAGATGATGTACGAATGCCCCACGACCCAGCCGATGTCGCTGGTCGTGAACATCGTCTCGCCGGCGTGCCCGCAGTAGATCCATTTCATCGACGCCGCGAGCGAGACCACGGACCCGCCGGTGTCGCGCTGTACGCCCTTCGGGCGGCCGGTCGTTCCCGAGGTGTAGAGGATGTACGACGGCTCGCTCGATTCGAGCCAGACGACCGGCACCCGGGCGTCCATGTGCTTCGCGCGGAGCGCCGCCCAGTCAACGTCGCGCCCGGCGACGCGGTTCATCCCCGCATCGAGACCGCGATCCACGAGGAGGACCTTCTCGGGCTTCGACTCGGCAAGGCGGATCGCCTCGTCGAGGAGCGGCTTGTACTGCACGACTTTCCCTGCCCGCATGCCTGCGTCGGCCGACACGACGACCTTCGGCCGGGCGTCGTCGAGGCGCGAGGCGAGGCTGTGCGAGGCGAAGCCGCCGAACACGACCGAGTGGATCGCGCCGATCCGCGCGCACGCCAGCATCGCGAACGCCGCCTCGGGGATCATCGGCATGTAGAGCAGCACCCGGTCGCCGCGCTTGACGCCGAGCGACTGGAGCATTGCGGCGCAGCGATTCACTTCCGCGTGCAGTTCACGATAGGTGTAGCTCGTCTCCTTGTCGACCTCGGTGGAGATCCAGACGAGCGCCCGCTGGTCGCCGCGCGCGGCGAGGTGCCGGTCGAGCGCGTTGTGGCAGAGATTGGTCTCGCCGCCGACGAACCACTTCGCGAACGGCGGCCGCGAATAGTCGAGGACGCGCCCGAACGGCTTGCCCCATTCGACGAGCGCCGCCTGCTCGGTCCAGAAAGCGTCGCGGTCCGTTATCGAGCGCTTGTGAAACGCCCGGTATGTCTCGCCAGCCATTGGTCTTCCTCCTTCGCGCTGTGGACTTGCGCCGATCAACACCGTTCGAAGAACCGCATCGTGCGGTACCTGTCCGGTCGCGCTTTGATCCGCGTCAAGCCGTAGCGGTCGGCCGTCAGCCGGCAGCCATGTCGACGACGACCCGCCCGCGGGTGCGCGCTTTGAGGAAGTCGTCGAACACCTGCGGCAGATCTTCGAACGGGATGGTGCGCGTCATCGCCGCGAGGTGCTTGGGCTTGAGGTCGCCGGCGAGCCGCTCCCAGACGCTGCGCCGCTGCGGCATCGGGCAGTTCACCGAGTCGACTCCGAGCAGGCTCACGCCGCGCAGGATGAACGGCGCAACCGTCGTCTTCAGCTCCATGCTCGCGGCGAGCCCGACCGCGGCGAGCGGCGCGCCGATGTTCATCGTGGACGCGAGCCAGGCGAGTACGTCGCCGCCCAGATTGTCCACCGCGCCCGCCCACATGGCCTTGTCGAGCGGCTTGATCTTCGCGAGATCGAGGCTGGCGCGGAGCATCACTTCCCTGGCGCCGAGCTGCTTCAGGTAAGCGGATTCCTGCTCCTTGCCGGTCAGCGCCACCACGTGATGGCCCAGCCCGGCGAGGATGTCGATCGCGATCGACCCGACGCCGCCGGTCGCGCCGGTGACGATGACGGGCCCGCTGCCCGGCTTGAGGCCCTCGTGCTCCATCCGCACGACCGCGAGCGCGGCCGTGAAACCAGCGGTGCCGAGCGCCATCGCCTCGAAGAGACTCATGCCCTTCGGCATCGGCACCAGCCAGTCCGCCTTCAGCCGCGCGTACTCGGCGTAGCCGCCGTCGTGCGCGACGCCGATGTCGTAGCTCGTCCCGATCACCGCGTCGCCCTTCTTGAACCGCGGATCGCTCGACTCGATCACGGTGCCGGAGAGGTCCACCCCGCCGATGCACGGGAAGCGGCGGATGATCCGCCCGGTGCCGGTCGCCGCGAGCGCGTCCTTGTAGTTGACGCAGGAGTAGGCGACCCGGATCACCACCTCGCCCGCGTCGAGCTCGTCGACGGTCGCCTGCTCGAACGCCGCGGTTACCTTCCGGTCGGCCTCGCGCAGCCGATAAACCTTGAACTTGTCCACTGGGGCCTCCTTTCCGCGACTGTACCGCGGGCTGAGCTAGGACGCGGCTGGCGCCTCGACGAGCGCTTCGGGCGCCCCGCCCGGCGCGCGCCGCGCGGCCATCAGGTAGTCGCGCGACTGCATCTCGATCAGGCGGCTGGCGGTGCGCTGGAACTCGTTGGCGAGCACGCCCTCGGTGTACAGCGCCTCCGGCTCCGCTTCTGCCGAGACGATCAGCTTCACCTTGCAATCGTAGAAGATGTCGACGAGCCACGTGAAGCGGCGCGCCTCGTTCGCGCGCTTCGCCGAGAGCCGGGGCACGTTCGAGAGGATCACGGTGTGGAAGCGCTGCGCGAGGTCGAGGTAGTCGAGGTGCGAGCGCGGGCCGCCGCACAGGGCCTCGAAGTCGAACCAGACCACGCCGCCGCCGCGATGCCGGTACGGGATCACCCGCCCCTCGACGTCGAGCTCGTGGAACTCCTCCTCCACGTCGGCCACCTGGCGGAAGGCCGCTGTCAGCGCTTCCTCGGCGGCGGCCCCGAGCGGCGCGTGATAGACCTTCACCTGCTCGAGGGCACGCCGGCGGTAGTCGAGCTCGCCGCCGATGTGCACCACGTCGAGCCGCTCGTTGATCAGCGCGATGGTCGGCAGGAACCGCTCGCGCTGCAGGCCGTCCGGGTACAGGCCGTCGGGCGGATAGTTCGAGGTCATGCAGTACACGACACCCCGGTCCATCGTCCGCTGGAGGAGCCGGCCGAGGATCATGGCGTCGGCGATGTCGTTCACGTGAAATTCGTCGAAGCAGATCAGCCGATAGCGTTTCGCGATACGCCAGGCGACCGCGTCGAGCGGATCCTCGCGGCCCTTGAGCGTCTCCATCTCGCGGTGCACGTCGCGCATGAAGTGGTGGAAGTGCACGCGCCGCTTCCGCACCAGCGGCACCGTCAGGTAGAAGCTGTCCATCAGGAAGCTCTTGCCGCGCCCGACCGGGCCCCAGAGATAGGCGCCCCGCGGCAGCGGCGGACGCACGACCAGGCGCTTGACGGCGGTGTTGCGCCGCGCCTTGTACCCCACCCACTGCTCGTAGGTGCGCTGGAGGCGCTGGACCGCGGCGTACTGCACGTCGTCGGCGATGAAGCCGCGCCGCCCGAGCGCCTGCTGGTAGTACTCGAGGACGGTGAGCGCGAGGCGCTTCGCGGGCTCGGTGTACTCCGCCGAGTCGAACACGCTGCCGTCGCCGAGCGGCGGCAGCGGCTCCTGATGCTCCGGCTCGTAGGCGCTGTCCCTCATGACCGGCGAAGGGTAGCGGCTGACGGGCGGCCGGTAAAGCAGCCCGCGGCCCGGCACGTTACCCAATACCGGCCGGGTGTCACATGTTGAGCGCCCGCTTGCTCACCGCCAGCGCCGCCTCGTGCGTCACCTCCGACAGCGACGGGTGAGCGTGCACGATCCGGGCGATGTCCTCCGATGCGGCGCGGAATTCCATGGCGACCACGGCTTCGGCGATCAGCTCCGAGGCGTGGGTGTTGATGATGTGCACGCCGAGGATCTCGTCGGTGTGGCTGTGCGCGAGCATCTTGACGAAGCCGTGCGTGTCGCCATGGCCGAGCGCGCGGCCGTTGATGCTGAACGGAAACTGCCCGACGCGATAGGGCACGTCGTCGGCTTTCAGCTGCTGCTCGGTGCGGCCCACCCAGGCGATCTCGGGGGACGTGTAGATCACCCACGGGATGGTCTCGAGGTTCACGTGCGCCTTCTGGCCGGCGATCAGCTCCGCCACCATCACGCCCTCTTCCTCGCCCTTGTGCGCGAGCATCGGGCCGCGCACGACGTCGCCGATCGCGAATACGTTCGCGAGGTTCGTCCGGCACTGGTCGTCGACCTGGATGAACCCGCGGGCATCGACCTTCAGCCCCACCGCGTCCGCACCCAGGCCGTCGGTGTTGGGTGTGCGGCCGACCGAGACGACCAGCCGATCGCATTCGAGCCGCTCGTCCTTGCCGTCCTGCTGGTAGGCGACGACCACCCCTTTCTTCGTGACCTCGACCTTGCCGATCGTCACCCCGAGCCGGATGTCGAGGCTCTGCTCCTTGGTGAAGATGCGCCACGCCTCCTTGGCCACGCTTTCGTCGGCGGCCGCCAGAAAGCCCGGCAGCGCCTCGAGGATGACGACCTTCGAGCCGAGACGCCGCCATACGCTGCCGAGCTCGAGCCCGATCACGCCGGCACCGATCACCCCGAGCCGCTCCGGCACTTCCTTGAACGCGAGCGCGCCAACGTTGTCGCAGACGAGTGCCTGGTCGACCGGCACACCGGGCAGATGGCGGGCCTTGGAGCCGGTGGCGACGATGACCGCCTTCGCCTCGGCGACCTCCTTCGCGTCGCCGCCACTCACCTCGACCTGCCAGCCACCCGCACCGCGGCCGACGAACCTGCCGTGGCCCTTGAGCCACACGATCTTGTTCTTGCGGAATAGCGTCTCGATGCCCTTCGTCATCTTCGAGACGATCCCGTCCTTGCGGGCGATCATCCTCCCGATGTCGATCTCGGCGCCGGACACGGTGATGCCGTGATCGGCGAGACCCTTGAGCGTGTGCTCGTACTGCTCGGAGGATTCGAGCAGCGCCTTCGACGGGATGCAGCCGACGTTGAGGCAGGTTCCGCCGAGCGCCCGCTCGCCGGCGGGGTTCGCCCATTCCTCGACGCAGGCGGTCTTCAGGCCGAGCTGGGCGGCGCGGATTGCGGCGATGTAACCGGCCGGACCGGAGCCGATGACGATGACGTCGAACGTTTGTGCCATGGATTCCTCGACTGGCAAGCCACCGCGGGCACCGGGATCACGGAGCGGCCGCTGCTACTCCGTGTCCGCCGGGCCCGCCGTGGCTCGAGACGCTAGAGATCGAGCAGGAGGCGGGAAGGATCCTCGAGCGCTTCCTTGATCGCGACCAGCGACAGCACCGCCTCGCGGCCGTCGATGATGCGGTGATCGTAGGAGAGCGCGAGGTAGTTGATCGGCCGGATCACGATCTGCCCGTTCTCGACCACCGGACGGTCGCGGGTGGCGTGGATGCCGAGGATCGCGCTCTGCGGCGGGTTGATGATCGGCGTCGAGAGCATCGAGCCGTACACCCCGCCGTTCGAGATCGAGAACGTCCCGCCGGTCAGCTCCTCGATCGAGAGCTTGCCCTCCTGCGCACGCTTGCCGAGATCGGCGATCTTCTTCTCGATCTCCGCGAACGAGAGCTGATCGCCGTCGCGCAGCACCGGCACGACCAGCCCGCGCGGACTGCCCACGGCGACGCCGATGTCGAAGTAGCCGTGATAGACGATGTCGTTGCCGTCGACCGATGCGTTCACGACCGGGAACTTCTTCAGCGCGTACACCGCGGCCTTCACGAAGAACGCCATGAACCCGAGCCGCACGCCGTGCTCCTTCTCGAAGCGCTCGCCGTGCTTCTTGCGGAGATCGATGACCGGCTGCATGTTGACTTCGTTGAACGTGGTCAGGATCGCCGCGGTCGACTGCGACTGGACCAGGCGCTCGGCCACGCGGGCCCGCAGGCGGCTCATCGGCACCCGCTGCTCGGGGCGCCCGGCGAGGAGCTTGTCGACGCTCACCGGCACCGGCGCCGGCGCAAGCGCGCCTTTCGCTGCCGGCGTCGCAGGGGTCGCGGGGACAGGGATCTGCTGCGACCGCGCCATCTGCCCCATCACGTCGGCCTTGGTGATGCGGCCCTCGCGGCCGCTCCCGGTGATCCGGGTGGGATCGACGCCCTGCTCGTCCACCAGCTTCCGCGCCGAGGGCATCAGCCGCGCATCCTGTCGCAACGCGTCGGGCGGCGGGGTCGGCGGCACCGCCACCGCCTCGGGCCGTACGGCGGCGGCAGCCGCCGGGGCCGCCGCGGCGACGCCTTTGCCCTCGGTATCGATGACGGCAATCACCTCGCCCGCAACGACCGTGGTGCCGTCGCCCTTTGCGACCTTCGCGATGACGCCGTCCGCGGGGGCGGGCAGCTCGAGCACGACCTTGTCGGTCTCGATGTCGACGAGGTTCTCGTCGCGCTTGACGGCCTCGCCTTCCTTCTTGTGCCACGAGAGCAGCGTCGCCTCGGCAACCGATTCGGACAGCTGCGGCACCTTCACTTCGACCAGCATCGTTCGCTCCGTTCGGTTTTTCGCCGGGCTCCGCTAAGCATCGCCGCGGCGTACTGCAAAAACTCGAGTGCGTATCGCACCGGAGGCGCCGCCCGCACCCTCGCGGACGGCGGCACCTGCCGCATTTACATCACTTGAACTTTCCGAACGCCTGCTCCACCAGCGCCTTCTGCCGCTGGTTGTGCCGGCTGAGATACCCGCCGGCCGGCGCCGCGGCCGACGGCCGGCCGGCATAGAACAGCCGCTGGTCGGGACGCATGTTCTCCTCGAAGTAGTGCTGGGTCTGGTACCAGGCGCCCTGGTTCTGCGGCTCCTCCTGGCACCACACCACTTCCAGTGCGTTCGGGTAGCGCTTCATCTCCGCCGCGAACTGCTTGTGCGGGAACGGGTAGAGCTGCTCGACGCGGATGATCGCCGCGCTGTCGAGGCGCCGCTCGCGGCGGGCGACGAGGAGGTCGTAGTACACCTTGCCCGAGCACGCGACGACGCGCGTCACCTGCTTCGGATCCAGCGCGTCGATCTCGCCGATCACCGTCTGGAAGCCGCCCTTCGCGAGCTCCTTGAGGCTCGACACCGCCTCGCGCTTGCGGAGCAGCGACTTCGGCGTCATCACGATCAGCGGCTTGCGGAACGGCCGGACCATCTGCCGCCGCAGCAGATGGAAGATCTGCGCCGGGGTGGTCGGCACGCAGACCTGGACGTTGTGCTCGGCGCAGAGCTGGAGGTAGCGCTCGAGCCGCGCCGAGGAATGCTCCGGCCCCTGGCCCTCGTAGCCGTGCGGCAGGAACAGGGTCAGCCCGACCATGCGGCCCCACTTCGCCTCGCCGGAGGTGATGAACTGGTCGATCACCACCTGGGCGCCGTTCGCGAAGTCGCCGAACTGCGCCTCCCAGATCGTGAGCTCGTTCGGCTCTGCGCAGGCGTAGCCGTACTCGAAGCCGAGCACCGCCTCCTCCGAGAGCAGCGAGTCGATGACCACGAAGTCCGCCTGCTCTTCCTGCAGATTCTGTAGCGCGGCGTAGCTGCCGGCGTCCCAGCGCTCGCGGTTCTGGTCGTGCAGCACCGCGTGGCGATGGGCGAATGTCCCGCGGCCGGAGTCCTGGCCGGAGAGGCGCACGCCGTAGCCGGACACAAGCAGCGTCGCGTACGCGAGGTTCTCCGCCATCCCCCAGTCGAGCATCTGCTTGCCGAGACCCATCTCGCGACGCGCCTGCAACACGCGCTCGACCACCGGATGGACCTTGAACCCCTCGGGAACGGTCGTCAGCCGCACGGCGAGCCGCTCGAGCTCCTTCATCGGCACCGAGGTGTCGGCGGCGTCGGTCCACTTCGCCCCGAGGAACGGGGTCCAGTCGATCGCGTACTTGCGCTGGAAGCTCGACAGCACCGGGCTCGACGTCTGGCGCCCCTCGTCGAGCGCCTGCCGGTAGTCCTTCACCAGCCGGTCGGGCTCGTCCGCGGGCACCGCCCCCTGCGCGACCAGCTTGTCGGCGTAGAGCTTGCGCGTCCCGGGATGCTGGGCGATCTTCTTGTACATCAGCGGCTGCGTGACGAACGGCTCGTCCTGCTCGTTGTGGCCGAGCCGCCGGAAGCAGACGAGATCGATCACGACGTCGCGTTTGAACTCCTTGCGGTAGTCCATCGCGAGCTGGGTGACGAAGAGCGCCGCCTCGGGGTCGTCGGCGTTGACGTGGAGGATCGGCGCCTCGATCATCTTCGCCACGTCGGTGCAGTAGGTCGTCGAGCGCACGTCGCGCGTGTCGGAAGTGGTGAACCCGATCTGGTTGTTGACGACGATGTGCACCGTGCCGCCGGTCGAGTAGCCGCGCGTCTGCGACAGGTTGAGCGTCTCCATCACCACGCCCTGCCCGGCGAACGCGGCGTCGCCGTGCAGCAGGATCGAGATCACCTTGTCGCCCTTGGTGTCCTTGCGCCGGTGCTGGCGCGCGCGCACCGAGCCTTCGACCACCGGGTTGACGATCTCCAGGTGCGAGGGGTTGAACGCGAGCGAGAGGTGGACCGGCCCGCCCGGCGTGGACACGTCGGACGAGAAACCGTTGTGGTACTTGACGTCGCCGAGGGACGTGGCGTCGCTCGCGGTGGTGCCCTCGAACTCCGCGAAGAGATCCTTCGGCGACTTGCCGAGCGTGTTCACCAGCACGTTCAGCCGCCCGCGGTGCGCCATGCCGATGACCACCTCCTCCACGCCGAAGCTTCCGGCGCGCTGGACCATCTCGTCCATGCAGGGGATCAGCGTTTCGCCGCCCTCGAGCGAGAAGCGCTTCTGGCCGACGTACCGGGTGTGCAGGTACTTCTCCAGCGTCTCGGCCGCGGTGAGCCGCTCGAGGAGGCGGCGCTTCACCTCCGGGGTGAACTGCGGGCGGCCGCGCACCGCCTCGAGCCGCTGCTGGATCCACCGCTTCTGCGCCGGATCCGAGATGTACATGTACTCGGTGCCGATCGTGCCGCAGTAGGTCTCGCGCAGGATCTGCAGGATCTCGCGCAGGCTGGCGCGCTCCGGCCCGACCAGCGTGCCGGTGTTGAACACCGTCTCGAGATCGGCCTCGCTCAGGTCGTAATACGCCGGCTCGAGCTCCGGGATCGCCGGCCGCGGCAGGCGCTTGAGCGGATCGAGCTCCGCCCACCGGTTGCCCATGAACCGGTAGGCGTTGATCAGCATCTGGACGTAGACCTGCTTGCGCTCGGCGCCGGGTTCGGTCGGCGCCGTCGGTGCACGCAGCGTGCCCTGCTTCGCCCGCTGCGCGAACGACTCGACCACCGGCGCGTGCGCCACGTCGCGGCCGCCGTCGCCGTCCGCCCCGGGGAGGACCTGGAGCTTGTCGAAGTACTCCCGCCACTGCTCGGGGACCGACTGCGGGTTGTTGAGGTACGACTCGTACAGCTCCTCGACGAACGGGGCGTTGCCGCCGAAGAGATACGAGCTCGACAGGAACTCTTTCATCATGGCCGCAAACCCTCGCGCTAGCGCTTGTCGATCGGCACGACGTCGCGCCGCGTCGAGCCCGTGTACAGCTGTCGCGGCCGCCCGATCTTCTGGTCGGGATCGGCGATCATCTCGGTCCATTGCGCGATCCAGCCCACGGTGCGCGCGAGCGAGAAGATGCAGGTGAACATGCTGGTCGGGATGCCGAGCGCCCGCTGCACGATGCCGGAGTAGAAGTCGACGTTCGGGTAGAGCTTGCGGTCGACGAAGTACTCGTCCTCGAGCGCGATCTTCTCGAGCTGGAGCGCGAGCTTGAACAGCCGGTCGTCGTGGAGGCCGAGCTCCTCGAGCACTTCGTGGCAGGTCTCGCGCATGAGCTTCGCGCGCGGGTCGTAGTTCTTGTACACGCGGTGACCGAACCCCATCAGGCGGACGCCCGAGTTCTTGTCCTTCGCCCGCTGGATGAAGTCGTTGACCCGCGAAACGTCGTGGATCTCCTCGAGCATGTTGAGGCACGCCTCGTTCGCGCCGCCGTGCGCCGGCCCCCAGAGGCAGGCAATCCCGGACGAGATGCACGCGAACGGATTGGCGCCCGAGGACCCGGCGAGCCGCACCGTCGAGGTCGACGCGTTCTGCTCGTGATCGGCGTGCAGGATGAAGATGCGGTCGAGCGCCCGCACCAGCACCGGGTTCACCTGGTACTCCTCGGCGGGCACGCCGAACATCATGCGCATGAAGTTGGCGGTGTAGGACAGGTCGTTGCGCGGGTACATGAACGGCTGGCCGACCGAGTACTTGTACGCCATCGCCACGATCGTCGGCAGCTTGGCGATCAGCCGGAACGCGGCGATCTCGCGCTGGGCGGGATCGTTGATGTCGAGCGAGTCGTGATAGAACGCCGACAGCGCACCGACGACGCCGACCATCACCGCCATCGGGTGCGAGTCGCGGCGGAAGCCCGAATACAGGCGGCTCAGCTGCTCGTGGATCATCGTGTGCACGGTCACCGTGCGGTCGAACTTCTGCTTCTGCCCGCGCGTGGGCAGCTCGCCGTTCAGGAGCAGGTAGCAGACCTCGAGGAAGTCGCATTGCACCGCGAGCTGCTCGATCGGGTAGCCGCGATAGAGCAGCACGCCCTGGTCGCCGTCGATGTACGTGATGCTCGAACGGCAGCTCGCGGTCGAGAGGAATCCGGGGTCGTACGTGAACATCCCGGTCTTCCCGAACAGGGCCCGGATGTCGACGACGTCCGGGCCGATCGTGCCGGAGAAGCGCGGAAACTCGACGATCTTCCCGTCGTCGTAATTCAGGATCACCTTGCCGTTCGTATCCATCGTTCGCTCCTGCTGTCCTGGTCTCTATCCTGCTAGTCGCCCGCAGCATCGCCACCATCGCGGCCAGCCGCGGCTCGTCACATTCCGACGCCCCGCTCACGAGCGCCCACAGCTCCGGGTCGGGCAGCGCGAGCAGCTCGTCGAGCGCCGCGAGCCGCTCCCGGTCGAGCGTCGCGCCGTGCCGCTCGAGGAATCGCGCGAGCACGAGGTCGTTTTCGAGCAGGCCGCGCCGGCAGCGCCAGCGCAGGCGGTTCATCTCGGTGGCGTCGATCGGCACTCCCGCCTAGACCGTGCGCCGGACCATCGCTTCCTTGATCTTGCCGATCGCCTTCGTCGGGTTGAGGCCCTTGGGACAGACGTCGACGCAGTTCATGATCGAGTGGCAGCGGAAGAGCCGGTACGGATCCTCGAGATCGTCGAGCCGCGCGGCGGTCGCCTGGTCGCGCGTATCGGCGATGAAGCGGTAGGCCTGGAGCAGCCCCGCCGGTCCGACGAACTTGTCCGGATTCCACCAGAACGACGGGCACGACGTCGAGCAGCACGCGCACAGGATGCACTCGTAGAGCCCGTTCAGCTCCTCGCGGTCTTCCGGCGACTGCAGCCGCTCCCGGTCGGGCGGCGGGTCGTTGTTGACGAGGTAGGGCTTGATCGAGTGGTACTGCTTGAAGAACTGCGTCATGTCCACGAAGAGGTCGCGGATCACCGGCAGCCCCGGCAACGGCTTCAGCACCACCGGCTCGGCAAGCTCGGCAACCTTGGTGATGCAGGCGAGGCCGTTCTTGCCGTTGATGTTCATCGCATCCGATCCGCAGACGCCCTCGCGGCAGGAGCGGCGGAACGCGAAGCTGTCGTCCTGCGCCTTCACCTTCACCAGCGCATCGAGCAGCATCCGGTCCGACGGCTCGAGCGGGACGTCGTAGTCCTTCATGTAGGGCCGGGCGTCCTGGTCGGGGTCGTAGCGGTAGATGCTCAGGCGCATTCGGTCGCTTCCGGTTGGGTGGTGGGTGCGGGTTCAGTAAGCCCGCGCCTTCGGCGGGATCGTCTCGATCGTCAGCGGCTTCAGGTTGACCGGTTTGTACTCGAGCCGGTCGCCCTCCTTGTACCAGAGCGTGTGCTTGAGCCAGTCCTTGTCGTCACGGCCGTTCGGATAGCCGGGCCGGTCGTGATAGTCGGCGCGGTCGTGCGCGCCGCGGGACTCCTTGCGCGCCTCGGCCGACACCATCGTCGCCCGCGCGACCTCGATCAGGTTGTCGAGCTCGAGCGCCTCGACGCGCGCGGTGTTGAAGGTCTTGCTCTTGTCCGCGATCCCGGTGCGCCCGACGCGCTCGCTGAGCGCCCTGATCTTCTTCACGCCCTCGACCAGCATGTCGGGGAAGCGGAACACGCCGCAGTGCGCCTGCATGACGCGGCGCATCTCGTTGCCGACTTCGTAGACGCTCTCGCCGTTCTTCTGGCCGTCGAGCCGCGCCAGGCGCGCGAGCGTGCGATCGGCCGCGTCCGCCGGCAGGTTCCGGTGCCCCGGGTTCTCGCGCAGGAACCTGATCATCGCGTCGCCCGCGGACTTGCCGAAGACGAGCAGGTCGGTGAGCGAGTTGGTGCCGAGCCGGTTCGCCCCGTGCACCGAGGCGCAGCCGCACTCGCCCGCGGCGTAGAAGCCGGGGACGACGGTGTTGGGGCCGCCCCGGCCCGGGACGACGACCTCGCCGTGGTAATTCGACGGGATCCCGCCCATCTGGTAGTGCGCCGTCGGCACCACCGGGATCGGCTCCTTCACCGGGTCGACGTTGCCGAACTGCTTCGCGATCTCGCGGATGCCCGGCAGGCGCTTGTCGATTACCTCCGGCCCCAGGTGGTCGAGCTTGAGGAGCAGGTAGTCGCCGTTCGGGCCCGCCCCGCGCCCTTCCTTGATCTCGGTCGCCATCGCCCGCGACACGACGTCGCGGCTCGCGAGATCCTTCGCCGTCGGCGCGTAGCGCTCCATGAAGCGCTCGCCGCCCTTGTTCAGCAGGTAGCCGCCCTCGCCGCGCACGCCCTCGGTGATCAGCACGCCGGCGCCGGCAACGCCGGTCGGATGGAACTGGAAGAACTCCATGTCCTCGAGCGGGATCCCCGCCCGCGCCGCCATGCCCAGGCCGTCGCCGGTGTTGATGTACGCGTTCGTCGACGCGGCGAAGATCCGTCCGGCGCCGCCGGTCGCGAAGAGCGTGGCGCGCGCCTGGAGCATCGCGACTTCGCCGGTCTCCATCTCGAGCGCCGTGACGCCGAGCACATGGCCGTCGGGCGCGCGCACGAGATCGAGCGCCATCCATTCGACGAAGAACTGCGTGTTCGCCCGGACGTTGCGCTGGTAAAGCGTGTGCAGCATCGCGTGGCCGGTGCGGTCGGCCGCGCAGCACGAGCGCTGGACCGCCGGCCCCGCGCCCATGTTCATCATGTGCCCGCCGAACGGGCGCTGGTAGATCGTACCGTTGTCGTTGCGGTCGAACGGCATGCCGAAGTGCTCGAGCTCGTACACGAGCTGCGGCGCCTCGCGGCACATGAACTCGATCGCGTCCTGGTCGCCGAGCCAGTCGGAGCCCTTGATCGTGTCGTACATGTGCCATTGCCACGAATCCGGCCCCATGTTGCCGAGCGCCGCGCCGACGCCGCCCTGCGCGGCCACCGTGTGCGAGCGCGTGGGAAACACCTTCGACAGCACGGCGACCCTGAGCCCCGCTTCGGCGAGCTGCAGCGCGCCGCGCAGCCCCGCTCCGCCCGCGCCGACGACGACCGCGTCGAACTGCCGCACGACGAGCGCCATCGCCCTAGGTTCTCCAGAGAATCTCGACCGCCCAGCCGGCCGCGCCGACGAGCACGAGGATGACCACGATCTCCAGCGCGAGCCGCCAGGCGGTCGGCTTGATGTAGTCCATCAGGATGTCCCGCATCCCGACCCAGGCGTGCAGCAGCAGGCTCACGAAGAACAGCAGCGTCGCGAACCGCATCCACCCCTGGCTGAACAGCGCCTTCCACTGACCGTAGTCGACCGGTTTCGCAGCGGCAAATGCGACGATGAACGCGACCGTGTACAGCGTCATCACGATCGCGGAGATGCGCTGCACGAGCCAGCCGCGCAACCCGTAGTGCGCTCCGACGACGATCCGGTTCACCACGTCCCTTTCACCACGTCCCTTTCACCACAACAGCTTCCAGCCGGCGAGCGCGGTCAGCGCGAGGCTCACGGCGAGCACGGCCACGCTGGTCGCGCGCGCCGTGGCGAGATCGACCCCCTTGTGGACGTCGAGGAAGAGGTAGCGGATCCCGGCACACAGGTGGTGCAGGAACGCCCACAGCAGGCCGAGGAGCACGAGCTTCACCAGCGGCTGGGCCAACGTCTGCCGGAGCGCCTCGAACCGTTCGACGGAGGTAAGGCTCTGGTCCAGGAGATAGAGGAGCCAGAGGAGGAGGAGAAAGAGCGCCGCGCCGCTGATGCGATGGAGGATCGACACCAGCCCGGGCAGCGGCAGGTTGAGGGGGCTGAGGTTGTACCAGAGCGGTCGTTTTTTCTTCAGCGAAGCATCAGGCATATCGCGTACCTTCGGCTCTCCCCCGCGCCCCGAGCCTGCGGCGATCGTTTGAAGTATAGCAGCGGGTGTGTCCGATTGTGTGTTGCACAAATGCGCTGCGCACCGGCGCCCGTGCCACTGCAACCCCGCGCGTGTCCGCGCACCACTCCGGCTTCGCCGGCGCGTTGACTTCGCGCTTGCGCGCAGCCTAAACTCGGCCGTCGTTGCGCCGCAGCACGGGCGCGCTTGGGTACCATCGGCCGGCGCCGCCGCGCCGTAACGTGCGCGTGCGCGCCCCGAGTCCCGACCCCTTCAGGAGCCCACGATGGCGAAGCAACCCGTTCGAGTCGCAGTGACCGGCGCGGCCGGTCAGATCGGCTACAGCCTGCTGTTCCGGATCGCCGCCGGCGACATGCTCGGCAAGGACCAGCCGGTGATCCTGCAGCTCCTCGAGATCACGCAGGCGCTGCCGGCGCTGAAAGGCGTCGTGATGGAGCTCGAGGACTGCGCGTTCCCCCTGCTCGCCGGCATCGTGACGTCCGACGATCCGAAGATCGCCTTCCGCGACGTGGACGTGGCACTGCTCGTCGGCGCCCGCCCGCGCTCGAAGGGGATGGAACGCAAGGACTTGCTCGAAGCGAACGCGCAGATCTTCACCGTCCAGGGCCGGGCCCTCGACGCGGCCGCGAGCCGCAACGTCAGGGTGCTTGTAGTCGGCAATCCGGCAAATACGAACGCGCTGATCGCGATGAAGAGCGCGCCGGGCCTCAAGCCCCGGCAGTTCACCGGCATGATGCGCCTCGACCACAACCGCGCGCTGTCCCAGGTCGCCGCCAAGATCGGCAAGCCGGTGGCCGCCGTGCGCAAGATGGTGATCTGGGGCAACCACTCGGCGACGCAATACCCCGACCTCTTCCACGCCGAAGCGGACGGCCAGAAGGTCTGGCCGCTGATCAACGACCAGGCCTGGCTCGAGTCGAACTTCATCCCGACCGTGCAGAAGCGCGGCGCGGCCGTCATCGAGGCGCGGGGCTCGTCGTCGGCGGCGAGCGCCGCCAACGCGGCAATCGACCACGTCCGCGACTGGGTGCTCGGCTCGCGCGAAGGCGACTGGGTGACGATGGGGATCCCGTCCGACGGCAGCTACGGCATCGCCGAGGGCGTCATCTTCGGCTACCCGGTCACCTGCAAGGGCGGGGAGTACCAGATCGTGCAAGGCCTGAGCGTGAGCGATTTCAGCCGCGCCCGCATCGACGCGACGCTGAAGGAGCTGCTCGAGGAGCGCGACGGCGTCAAGCACCTGATCGGCGGATGAAGTACTTCCGCCCACGCCGGTCGATGCTGTATTCGCCGGCGAACAACCTCCGGTTCCTCGAGAAGGCGGCGGCGCTCCCCACCGATTGCGTGGCGATGGACCTCGAGGAGACGATCGTCCCCGAGGCGAAGGAAGCGGCACGGGCGAACGTCGTCAAGGCGCTCAAGGCCTACGACTACGGCCAGCGCGAGGTGATCGTCCGCGTCAATCGCCTCGGCTCGCCGTGGATCGATGCCGATCTGCGGGCTGTCGCCCGCGGCGGGTCGCACGCCGTCCTGTTCCCTCGTATCGAGAGCCGGCAGGAAGCGATCGACTGCATCGCCGCCCTCGATCGCGCTGGCGGCGACAGCCTGCCGGTGATGATGATGATCGAGACGCCGTTCGGCGTGCTGCGCTCCGAGGAGATCGCCGGCGCCTCGGATCGCATCGCCTGCCTCGTGATGGGGACCGCCGACCTCACGAACCACCTCCACGCGCGTCCGCATCCCGAGCGGCTGCCGCTGCTCGGGAGTTTGTCGCTGGTCATCCTCGCCGCGCGCGCCCACGGGCGGTCGGTGGTCGACGGCATCCAGTCGAACCTGAAGGACATGCACACCTTCGAGTACTCGTGCCGCCTCGGCCGCGACATGGGGCTCGACGGCAAGACGCTCGTCCACCCCGACCAGCTGATCTACTGCAACGAGGCCTACACGCCGAAGCCCGCCGAGGTCGCGCAGGCGAAGGAAGTGATCGGCGCGTTCGAGAAGGCGGCGACCGAAGGTCGGGGCAACGTCGTCGTGAACGGACGGCTCATCGAGCAGATGCACGTGGTCGCGGCGCGGCGGATGGTCACGCTCGACGAGGCCATCCGGAAGATGTCGTAGAACGGCGCGCCTGCCGACCGAGCTTCCTCCGGCTCCGCGCGCCCCATCCCCATGAAGCCATCGAAGGCCAGCTCCGGCAACTATCTTCGAGGACTTCCGGCTCGGGGCGCGCATCGCGCACGCAACGCCGCGCACCATCACCGACGGGGACTGCGCGCTCTACATCGCGCTCACCGGCGCGCGGAGCCCCGTGCACTGCGCCACCCCGGTCGCGCGGGCGATGGGCTATCGCGACCGCACGGTCGACGACCTCCTGCTATTCAACATCGCGTTCGGCAAGACCGTGCCCGACATTTCGCTGAACGCAGTCGCCAACCTCGGCTACGCCGACCTGCGGTTCCTCGCCCCGTGCTATCCCGGCGACACGATTCGCGCGGAATCCGAGGTGATCGGGCTGCGCGAGAACTCGAACCGCCGCTCGGGCGTCGTCTACGTGCGATCGAACGCGTACAACCAGCACGACGAGCCGGTGCTGACCTGGGCGCGCTGGGTGATGGTGCACAAGCGCGATCCGGAATCGCCGCCGCCGGAGACAGTCGTCCCGTCCCTCCCCGAGTTCGTTCCGCCCGCGGCGCTCGCCGTCCCTGCGGCGTCGAACCCCGCCGCGCTGGCGCCGGCCGTCACCGGGAGCCCGGACCGCTGGGACGACTACGAGCCGGGCGAACGGATCGACCATCCATCGGGCATGACGCTCGAGGAATCCGACCACATGCTCGCCACCCGGCTCTACCAGAACACGGCGCGCGTCCACTTCGACGGGCTCGCGATGAAGCGGTCATCGTTCGGTCGGCGGCTGGTCTACGGCGGGCACGTGATCTCGCTGTGCCGCGCGCTCAGCTACGACGGGCTGGAGAACGCGTACGCGATCGCCGCGATCAACGGCGGCAGCCACACCAACCCGACCTTCGCCGGCGACACGCTCTACGCGATCACCGAAGTGCGCGACCGCTGGGCGCTTCCCGGTCGCACCGACGTCGGTGCGCTGCGCCTCCGTTTGCTCGGTCTCAAGAACCTCGCGCCGGCCGAGCTGACCTCGCCGTCCGCGCCCGACGGCAAGCCGCACCCGAACGTCGTCCTCGACCTCGACTACACCGTGTTCATGCCCAGAAAGAGCCGCCCATGAAGCTCGTCCACCCCAACGAGGCCCTGTTCAAGGGCGAGAAGCCGTTTCCGGTCATCCCCTCCTGCGAGCACTTCGCCGGCAGCGAGAAGCTGATCGTCAAGGCGCTCGAGCTGCAGGACAAGCTCGGGCCGATCTTCGACATCACGTGCGACTGCGAGGACGGTGCGCAGGCCGGCAAGGAGAAGGAGCACGCGGAGATGGTCGTGCGCGTGCTCGGGTCGCCTTCGAACAAGCAGCGGATGGCGGGCGTGCGCATCCACGACTACACGCACCCGGCGTGGAAGCAGGACGTCGACGTGGTCGTGTCCGGGGCCGGCAACGTGCTCGCGTACGTCACGATCCCCAAGGCCACCGCTGCGGCCCAGGTCGCGGAGATGATCAGCCACGTCGAACAGGTGGCGGCCAGGCACGGCATCCGGCGCCAGATCCCGATCCACGCCCTGATCGAGACGCACGGCGCGCTTCGCGACGCCGCCGCGATCGCGCAGCTGCCGGGCATGCAGGTGCTCGACTTCGGCCTCATGGACTTCGTGTCCGGCCATCACGGCGCGATCCCCGCCGCGGCGATGCGCTCGCCCGGACAGTTCGAGCACGAGCTCCTCGTCCGCGCCAAGACCGAGGTCGTTGCCGCGGCGCTCGCGCACGGCGTGATCCCGGCGCACAACGTGACGCTCGACCTCAAGAACGTCTACCAGACCTACCAGGACGCCTGGCGCGCGCGCCGCGAGTTCGGGTTCCTGCGGATGTGGTCGATCTACCCGGCCCAGATCCAGCCGATCGTGGACGCCATGAAGCCCGACTACTCGGAGGTGCAGGACGCCGCCGCGATCCTCCTCGCGGCGCAGAAAGCCGAGTGGGGGCCGATCCAGTACGCCGGGGAGCTGCACGACCGGGCGACCTACCGGTACTTCTGGGAGATCCTGCAGAAGGCGAAAGTCACAGCCGTCGACCTGCCGGAGGCGGCGGCCAAGGCTTTCTTCTAGGTTTTCACGCTGTGAGGGGCCACAGCCCCTCGCGCTCCCCAAAGCGAGGAAAACTGCCGCCTGCGGCGGCGGTTTTCTCCTTGGCGGTCCCACGACCGCCGCGGTACTATGCAGCCGTCATAACAACGCCTTCCCGAGAGGGGGTGCCATGAGACGGTTCCTGTTCCTGGCCGCGGCCGCAGTCGCCCTGCCCGCGGCCGCCGCCCTGCCGATGCCCGCCGACGAGCTGGTCGGGACCTGGGAGTGCCGCATCCCCGGCGCCCCGCCGACCACGACGCCGCCGATCGTATGGTTCGGTCCCGCCCAGGCAGGCGGCAAGCTGATCGAGACCAACGTCGACCTCGACGGCTTCGCCCGCACCGTCTCCGGCGTCTCCGACATCGTCCCCGACGCTGCCGGCTGGTGGAAGATCCAGCCGCAGGACGGCCCGCCGTTCCTCGTGCAGCCGCTGCCGGCGCGCGGCAAGACGCCGGCGATGTCCTTGCGCCGGGGCAACGCCTCCTACAGCTGTCTGCGGCTCCCGCGGTACATCTAGCCTGCCGCCGCTGACCGGCGCGCGCGTCCAAGCGCCCGTCTGCTGCCGCATCGCGTTCCCGCATCGCAAGGCGTAGCGGGCTGCTACGCCTTACAATACGCGCCGTCGCGGCATGGCGTCGCGATTTCCTCCCGGACGACTCCGCAATGCGCCCGCTTCGCCGACTCGCACTCGCTGCGCTGGTCCTCGTACCCGCGCTCGCGGCGGCGGAAGGCTACGGTCCGAAGCGGGACCCGATGCAGCGCTTCTTCACGCCCAGCCTCGGCGACCTCAAGGCCGAGGCGGCCGACGCGCGCGCCGCGGGCAAGCAGGCGGTCTTCGTGATGTACGTCCGCGACGACTGTCCCTACTGCGAGCGGATGAAGCGCGACGTCCTCTCGCTCGAAGCCGTGCAGGACTACTACCGCAGCAACTTCGCCGTGCTCGCGATCGACCTGAAAGGCGCGGTGCCGATCGCCGATTTCGCCGGCAAGGGCACGACCGAGAAGGGATTCGCCGCCGCCCAGGGCGTGAACTTCACCCCGGTGATCGTCTTCTACGACTTCGAGGGCAAGCCGCTCGCCCGGCACAAGGGCGAGATCCGCGACCCCCGCGAGTTCCTGCTGCTCGGGCGCTTCGTCGCGAGCGGCGCGTACCGGACCCATTCGTTCGCCGAATACAAACAATCAACGGGAAGCAGAAAAGGAAGCTAGCAATGCCGCACAACACGTTCAACGCGCTGCAGGAGTTCAAGCCCGCCGCAGGCAAGTCCGGGAAGTTCTACTCGCTCGCCGCGCTCGAGAAGGCGGGCCTCGGGCAGATCTCCCGGCTGCCGGTCTCGATCCGGATCGTGCTCGAGTCGGTGCTGCGGAACTGCGACGGCAAGAAAGTCACCGAGGAGCACATCCGGCAGCTCGCGGCGTGGAAGCCGAACGCGTCCCGCACGGACGAGATCCCGTTCGTGCTCGCGCGGATCGTCCTGCAGGACTTCACCGGCGTGCCGCTGCTCGCCGACCTCGCGGCGATGCGCAACGTGGCGAGCCGGATGGGCAAGAACCCGAAGCTGATCGAGCCGCTCGTGCCGGTCGACCTCGTCGTCGACCACTCCGTCCAGATCGACCACTACGGCACGAAGAACGCGCTCGACCTGAACACCCGGCTCGAGTTCGAGCGCAACCAGGAGCGTTACACGTTCCTCAAGTGGGGCATGCAGGCGTTCGACACGTTCAAGGTCGTGCCGCCCGGCATCGGCATCGTGCACCAGGTGAACCTCGAATACCTCGCGCGCGGCGTGCACCACACCCGCGACGGCGTGTACTACCCCGACACGCTCGTCGGCACCGACTCCCACACGACGATGATCAACGGCATCGGCGTGGTCGGCTGGGGCGTCGGCGGCATCGAGGCCGAGGCCGGCATGCTCGGCCAGCCGATGTACTTCCTCACCCCCGATGTCGTCGGCGTGCATCTCAAGGGCGCGCTCCGCGGCGGCGTCACGGCGACCGATCTCGTCCTCACCGTGACCGAGATGCTGCGCAAGGCGAAGGTGGTCGGCAAGTTCGTCGAGTTCTTCGGCGCAGGCGTCGAGAACCTCGCCGTCCCCGACCGCGCGACGATCGGCAACATGGCCCCGGAGTACGGCGCGACGATCGGTTTCTTCCCGGTCGACGACAAGACGATCGCCTATCTCGAAGGCACGGGCCGCACGACCGAGGAGATCGACGCCTTCAAGGCCTACTTCAAGGCGCAAGGACTCTACGGCGTGCCGAAAAAGGGCGAGATCGACTACAGCCAGGTCGTCGAGCTGGACCTCGGCACCGTGGCGCCCTCGCTCGCCGGGCCGAAACGCCCGCAGGACCGGATCGAGATCGGCAACGTGAAAGGGAAGTTCGAGGAGCTGTTCTCGAAATCGGTAGCCGATGGCGGCTACGGGAAGGCCGCGGCCACGCTGCGCCCGCGCTTCCCGACCGGCAAGGGGGACATCCGCATCGGCAGCGGCGACGTGCTGATCGCCGCGATAACGTCGTGTACGAACACCTCGAACCCCGGGGTGCTCCTCGCGGCCGGCCTGCTCGCCAAGAAGGCGGTCGAGCGCGGGCTCACCACCAAGAAGCACGTGAAGACCTCGCTCGCGCCGGGCTCGCGCGTCGTCACCGAGTACCTCACGAAGGCCGGCCTCCTGCCCTACCTCGAGAGCCTCGGCTTCGCGGTGGTGGCGTACGGTTGCACCACCTGCATCGGCAACTCCGGCCCGCTCGATCCGACGATCGAGGAGACGGTCACGAAGAACGACCTCGTCTGTGCCGCGGTGCTCTCGGGCAACCGCAACTTCGAGGCGCGCATCCACCCGAACATCCGCGCGAACTTCCTCGCCTCGCCGCCGCTCGTGGTCGCCTACGCGCTCACCGGCACGATGCTCGTCGACCTGATGACCGAGCCGCTCGGCAAGGGGAAGAAGGGCGAGGACGTCTGGATCGGCGACGTGTGGCCGACGAGCCAGGAGATCTACGACTGCATGAAGTTCGCGATGGACCCGAAGACGTTCCGGTCGCTCTACGGCAACGTCGCCGACACGAACCCGATGTGGAAGAGCGTGGTCGCCGCAACCGGCCAGGTCTACGACTGGCCGACCTCGACCTACATCGCCGAGCCGCCGTTCTTCAAGGACTTCGGGATGCAGCCGGGGCGCACGGGCGACATCCGCGGCGCGCGCGTGCTCGGCATCTTCGGCGACTCGATCACGACCGACCACATCAGCCCGGCCGGCTCGATCAAGCCGACCTCGCCGGCGGGGATCTATCTCCTCGAGCACGACGTCGGCGTGCCCGACTTCAACTCCTACGGCGCGCGGCGCGGCAACCACGAGGTCATGATGCGCGGTACGTTCGCCAACGTCCGCATCCGCAACCTGATGGTCCCGCCCAAGGCCGACGGCGCGCGGGTCGAGGGCGGCCTGGCGGTCATGCAGCCCTCGGGGGAACAGCTGCCGATCTACGACGCGGCGATGAAGTACATGGCGGCGGGCACACCGCTGGTGATCTTCGGCGGCGAGGAGTACGGCACCGGCAGCTCGCGCGACTGGGCGGCGAAGGGCACCCAGCTCCTGGGCGTGAAGGCGGTCGTCGCGCGCAGCTTCGAGCGCATCCACCGCTCGAACCTCGTCGGCATGGGCGTCGCGCCGCTCCAGTTCAAGGGCGCCGACTCGATCCAGTCGCTCGGCATCAAGGGCGACGAGGAATTCGACGTCGTCGGCCTCGCCGGCGAGCTCCGGCCGCAGCAGGACGTGACGCTGGTGATCCGGCGGAAGGACGGCACGCGGCAGGAAGTGAAGGTGCTGCTGCGCATCGACACCCCGATCGAGGTCGACTACTACCGGCACGGCGGGATCATGCCGTACGTGTTACGCGACCTTCTGGCGAAGGCCGCGTAACCCGACAGTGGGGAACGCAGACAAGCTGCGTAGACGCGACCTCCTGACGAAGGCCGCGTAACTCGACAGTGGGGAACGCAGACAAGCTGCGTAGACGCGACCTCCTGGCGAAGGCCGCGTAACCCTTCGCCGTCCTAGTGGTGGTGGTGCCCGTCCGGCCCGTGGGCGTGGCCGTGGGCGATCTCCTCCGGCGATGCCGGGCGGACGTCGAGCACCGTGCAACGGAACTCGATCGTCTGACCGGCGAGCGGGTGGTTGCCGTCCAGCGTCACCTCGTTCTCGCCGACCTTGACCACGCGGAAGCTCACCGGGTGGCTCTGGTCGTCGTGCGCCGCCTCGCCCTGCACCCGCATCCCGACCTTGACCTTGCTGCGGAACCGGCTGCGCGGCTCGACGCGGACGAGTCCCGGGTCGCGCGGCCCGAAGGCGTCCTCCGGCGCGAGGCGGAGGCGCACCTTCTCGCCCACCGCCTTGTCCGCGAGCGCTTCCTCGACTTTCGGGAAGATCGCGCCGTGCCCGCCGTGGAGGTAGACCATCGGCTCGCGCCCGCGCTCGACCACCTCGCCGCTCCCGTCGAGCACTTCGTACTTCAGTGCCACCACGCTGTTCCGGATCACCTTCATCGGCCGGTCCTCGAGGAAAGGCGCGAACTTTAGCTGTTGCGCCCGGCCGCGTCGAGTTAAACTGCCACGCCATGCGCCGTTCCCTGCGCCGCGCCGCGGCCGCCATCGCGACCGCCCTCCTCGCCGTTGCCTGCAGTCAGCCTGCGCCCAAGCCCGAGCCGCCCGCCGCGCCCCCCAAGCTCGGCGTCGTCGGGCACGTGAGCGAGGTCAAGGAACGCGGGATGAACCAGGGGAACTGGTGGGACGCGGTCAGTACCGTGTTCTCGAACGACCCCAAGAACGTCTCGAGCGTGCGCTACGAAGTCACCGTGTTCTACGACGACGGCACGACCGGCAAAGTCATGGTCGACCAGAAGCCGGCGGTCCAGCCCGGCCAGAAGGTCCGCATCACCGGCAACCAGATCGAGCCGGTGCGCCGCTGATCGCGGCGGCTCGCGCGCTCAGTCGAACGGCAACCCCACGTAGTTCTCCGCCAGCGAGGTCGCGGCCGCGGGCGAGCCGACGACGTACTCGAGCTGCGAGCGCTGGAGCCGCTGCTGGAACGGGTCGTCGTCGTGGAACCGGTGGAGCATCGACGTCATCCACCACGAAAAGTGCTCGGCGCGCCAGATCCGCTTGAGCGCCACCTCGGAGTACCGGTCGAGCGCTTCGGTGCGGCCCGACCGGTAGAACTCCCCGATCGCCCGGGCGAGCACCCGCACGTCCGCGGCGGCGAGGTTCAGCCCCTTCGCGCCGGTGGGCGGCACGATGTGCGCGGAATCCCCGGCGAGGAAGAGCCGCCCGTACTGCATCGGCTCGGCGACGAAGCTGCGCATCGCGACGATCCCCTTCTGGAAGATCCGCCCCGCCGTGACCTTCCAGCCGTCCGCCATCACGAGCCGCGCGTGGAACTCCTGCCAGATCCGCTCGTCGGGCCAGTTGTCCACGCGATCGTTCGGGTCGCACTGGAAGTAGAGCCGCTGGATCTGCGGCGAGCGCGTGCTGATCAGCACGAACCCGCGCTCGTGGTACGCGTAGATCAGCTCCTCCGACGAAGGTGGCGCCTCGGCGAGGATGCCGAACCACGCGAACGGGTAGGTCCGCACGAACTCCCTGCGCACCCGCGACGGGATCGCCGGCCGGGACACGCCGTGAAAGCCGTCGCAGCCGGCGATGAAATCGCAATCGAGCTCGTGGCTCGCCCCCTCCCTGCGGAAGTGGATGCCGGGCGCGTTGGTGTCGACGTCCCGCACGCTGACGCCCTCGACCTCGAACAGGGTCTCGCCGCCCGCCTCCAGCCTGGCCTCGACGAGATCCTTGATCACCTCGTGCTGCGCGTACACGGTGATCGCCTTCCCGCCGGTCAGGCCGGAAAGATCGATCCGGTGGCGTCGCCCGCCGAAAGCAAGCTCGATTCCGCGGTGGACCGCCCCCTCGCGTCGCATCCGGTCGCCGACGCCGAGCTCGTTCATCAGGTCCACGGTGCCCTGCTCGAGCACGCCGGCGCGGATCGTCGCCTCGATGTCCTTCCGGCTGCGGCTCTCCAGGACCACCGACTCGATCCCCTGCCGGTGCAGGAGATGCGAGAGCAGCAGCCCCGCCGGGCCGGCGCCGATGATGCCGACTTGGGTGCGCACGACGCCTCCGCTTCAGCCCTTCGCTGCGTCCATCTCCGCGAAGACCTCCTGCGCGCTGTGGTACGCCGCGTTCGCCGCCGGCACACCGCAGTAGATCGCGCACTGCAGCAGCATCTCCTTGATCTCGTCGCGGGTCACGCCGTTGTTGGACGCGGCGCGGACGTGCATGCGGAACTCCGCGTCGCGGTTGAGGGCGACCATCCACCCGAGCGTCAGCAGGCTCCGCGTGTGCCGCGGCAGGCCGGGACGGGTCCAGATCTCGCCCCAGGCGTAGCGGGTGATGAGATCCTGGTACTCGTCGTTGAAGGCATTCCTGTTCTTGAGCGTCCGGTCGACGTGCGCGTCGCCGAGCACCGCCCGGCGGACCTGCATGCCGGCCGCGTACCGTTCCTTGTCGTCCATTGGGGTTCGCTCCTAGTCGGCGACGAAGCCGAGGACCGTCTCGGTGAAGCGGTCGGCGGCTTCGACGTTGGAGATGTGGGCCGCGTCCAGCTCCGCGTAGCGCCCCCCGGGGATCTGCTTCGCGATGAACTGCCCCGCCGCCGGCGTGGTCGATGCGTCGTGGGTGCCCGCGATCACCAGGGTCGGCGCGGCGATGCGCGCGATCGACTCGCGCTGATCCATGTCGCGGACCGCCGCGCAGCAGGCGACGTACCCCTCGGGCGAGAGCTGCAGGAAAACCTCCCGCATCCGCCCGAGCGTCGGCGTCGGTTGCGCGAGGAACCGCGGCGTGAACCAGCGCGCCATGACCGCGGACTCGATCGCCGCCATCCCGCCCTTGCGGACCGCCTCGATCCGCGCGTTCCAGGGTTCGGGGGAGCCGATGTGCGCCGCGGTGTTGCACAGAACGAGCCTCTCGATCCGGCTGCCGGCGTTCGCTCCCAGCCACATGCCGGTCATCCCGCCGAGCGACAGGCCGCAGTAGCGCACCCGGTCCAGCTTGAGATGGTCGAGCAGACCGAGCGCGTCCCGGCCGAGCTGTTCAATAGTGTAGGGGCCGGGCGTGACCGCCGATGCGCCGTGGCCCCGCCGGTCGTACCGCAGCACGCGCAGCGTCCGGGCCAGCGCCGGCACCTGCGGGTCCCACATCGTGTGATCGGTACCGAGCGAATTGCACAGCACGAGCACCGGCGCGTGCTCCGGTCCATCAATCCGGTAGTGGATCCGCGCCCCATTGACTTCCGCGAACGGCATCTTCCTCGCTCCTTTGCCCTCGTTACTTCCCGCGCGCCGCCAGGGCGCGCTCCACCATAGTCTCGGCGAGACCGACGTAATTCGCCGGATCGAGCAGCCGCCGCAGGTCTTCGGCCGACAGATGCTTCCGCACCTCCGCGTCCGCTTCCAGCACGTCGCGCAGGTGCCGATCCTCGGCCGCTGCCCGCCGGCAGGCGCCCTCCACCAGATGATGCGCCGGCAGCCGCCCGATCGTTGCGCCGAGCGCCATCGTCACTGCCTCGGCCAGGACCAACCCGCGCGTCGCCTCGAGGTTCGCCGCCATCCGCGCCGGGTCGAGCTCGAGGCCCTCGAGCACCTGCGCAAGCTGCGCAAGCGCCCCCGCGGCGAGGCAGCAGATCTCGGGCAGGGTCTCCCACTCGGCGTGCCAGTCGCCGAGCCCGCGCTCGTGCTCCTGCACCATCGCGGTGAGCATCACCGAGACCAGCCCCGGGACGCGGATCGCCGCGGCGAGGATCGCCGCGCAGCCGACCGGGTTGCGCTTGTGCGGCATCGTCGACGAGCCGCCCTTCCCGGCCGCGGCCGGTTCGAACGCCTCGCCGACCTCGGTCTGCATCAGGAGCGACACGTCACGCGCGATCTTCCCGAGCGTACCGACGAGGAGCCCGAGCGCGGTGGCGACCTCGGCAACGCGGTCGCGGTGGGCGTGCCACGGCACCTCGGGCAGCGCGAGCTTCAGCTGGTCCGCCAGCGCGGCGGCGACCTTCAGCCCGTCCGCACCGAGGGCCGCGAGTGTGCCGCTCGCGCCGCCGAACTGCAGCGCGAGCACCCGCGGCCGCAGCTCGCGCAGGCGCGCACGATGGCGCTCGACCGCGCTCAGCGCCCCGGCCGCCTTCAATCCGAACGTGACCGGCGTCGCCTGCTGCAGCCACGTTCGTCCGGCGAGGACGGTGCGCTTGTGCTCGTCCGCGAGCCCCGCGAGTACATCGGCGAGCCGCGCGAGGTCCGCATCGAACACGCCGAGCGCATCGCGCAGCTGCAGCACGAGCCCGGTGTCCATCGCATCCTGGCTCGTCGCGCCCCAGTGCACGTAGCGGGCGGCCTCCTGGTCGTGCTTCGCCACCAGCGCGGTCAGCGCCTTGACCATCGGGATCGCGGTGTTGCCGGCGAGCGCGCTGCCCCGGGCGAGCGCCTCCACGTCGAAGAGCTCGGCGCGGCACTGCGCCGCGATCGGCGCCGCGGCCGCCGCGGGGATCACGCCCGCGCGCGCCTCCGCGCGCGCGAGCGCCGCCTCGAAATCGAGCATGCCCTGAAGCCGGCCGCGGTCGGAGAAGACCGCGCGCATCCGGTCGGTCGTGAACAGGGGGTCAAGCAGCCGCGTCGACGTGCTCCCGCTCACGGCCGCCCTCGACCGGCTAGACGTCGAAGAAGACGGTCTCTTCCGCCCCCTGGAGGATCACGTTCCACTCCAACGCGCCCTTCCCCGCCGGAAGCTTCTTCGCGACGAGCGTCGACCGTCGCTCGGCGGGCACGAGCTTGAGCACCGGGTCGTCGGCGTTCGCCGGCTCGTCGGGGAAGTAGATCCGCGACACGAGATGCTTGAGCTGGCCGCGCATGAAGACGGTCACCGCGATGTGCGGCGCCTGGAGCGCGCCGCCGGGACCGGGCACCCGTCCGGGCTTGATCGTCCGGAAACGGAACGCGCCGTTGTCGTCGGTCGCGGACCGGCCGAAGCCCTTGAACCCGGGCTCGAGCGGCTTCGCCTGCCTGTCCTCCGGGTGCGCGTACTTGCCGTGCGCGTTCGCCTGCCAGATCTCGACCAGCGCGTCGTTCACCGGCTTGCCGTCGCCGTCGAGCACGCGGCCCTGAATGGTGATCGGATCGCCGGTCACGCCCGGTCCGACGAGATCCTCGCGGATCAGCCACGTGAGGCCGATGTGGAGGTACGGGCCGACGGTCTGGGAGGTGGTTGCGTAGAGGCTCATGGCTCCTCCCTCACTCGCCCGGGCTCGGGTCCTGCGGGGTCTCGTCGCGCCCCCGCAGCACGATGTCGAACTTGTACCCGAGCGCGAACTCGGGAACCGTCGTCTCCCAGTCGAACAGCGAGACCAGGCGCTTCCGCGCCTTCTCGTCGGGCACGCACAGGTACATCGGGTCGTAGTCGAGGAGCGGGTCGCCGGGGAAGTACATCTGGGTCACGATGCGCGTCGCGAACGCCGGCCCGAACAGCGAGAAGTGGATGTGCGCCGGCCGCCAGGCGTTGTAGTGGTTGCGCCACGGGTACTCGCCCGGCCGGATCGTGGTGAACCGATAGCGCCCCTCGGCGTCGGTGAGCGTGCGTCCCGCGCCCGAGAAATTCGGGTCGACCGGCGCGTCGTGCTGGTCGACCCGGTGCGGGTAGCGTCCCGACGAGTTCGCCTGCCAGACTTCGACCAGCGTGTGAGGCACTGCCCGGCCGTTCTCGTCGAGCACGCGGCCGCTCACGATGATCCGCTCGCCGATCGGATCGCCCTTGTGCTGCTTCGTCAGGTCGGCGTCGCCCGGCTTCACGTCGTCGTGGCCGAACAGCGGCCCCGTCAGCTCGGACAGCGTCTGCGGGAGGACCACGAGCGGCTTGGTCGGCGCCCGCTTGACGGTCGACGCGTACTTCGGGAAGAGATAGTCCGGCTGGGTCCCGACATAGGGCCGCCGATAGCCCGTCGTCTCGCTCATGTACAGACTCCTTGGATCGTCCTGGCGGGCTGTTCGGTTCGCCGGGCGTCGTGCGTCCCGGTCGTCTATTTCGTCGCGTGCAGGAGCGGCGCGCCGGTCCGCTTCTGCAACTCGTCCAGCGTCAGGCCGTCGACCATCTCGACGACGCGCAGGCCCTGCGGGGTGACGTCGATCACCGCGAGGTCGGTGTACACCCGGGTCACGCAGCCGATGCCGGTGACCGGGTAGGAGCACCGCTCCACGATCTTGGCCTCGCCCGTCTTCGTCTGGTGCTCCATCATGACGAACACCTTCTTCGCGCCGATCGCGAGGTCCATCGCCCCGCCGACGGCCGGGATCGCATCCGGGGCGCCGGTGTGCCAGTTCGCGAGATCGCCGTTGGCGGCGACCTGGAACGCGCCGAGCACGCAGATGTCGAGGTGGCCGCCGCGCATCATCGCGAACGAATCGCCGTGATGGAAGAACGCACCGCCGGTGAGCAGCGTGACCGGTTCCTTCCCGGCGTTGATGAGGTCCCAGTCCACGTCCGCCTTGGCCGGCGCCGGTCCCATGCCGAGGAGACCGTTCTCGCTCTGCAGGAAGATCTCCCGGTCCTTGGGCAGGAAGTTCGCCACGCGGGTCGGCAGCCCGATGCCGAGGTTGACGTACGCGCCTTCGGGGATGTCGCGCGCGACGCGCGCCGCCATCTGGTCACGGTTGAGTCGGTTCATGGCTCGCTCCGGGAAATCAGGCCGCCGCCTTCGCCGTCGCGGCGATCGGCACCACTCGCTGCACGAAGATGCCCGGCGTGACGATCGCTTCCGGATCGAGCGCCCCGAGCGGCACCACTTCGTTCACCTGCGCGATCGTGCACTTCGCCGCGCGCGCCATGATCGGCCCGAAGTTCCGCGCCGTCTTCCGGTAGACGAGGTTGCCCCACCGGTCGCCCTGGTGCGCCTTGATGAGCGCGAAGTCGCCGTGGATCGGGTACTCGAGCACGTAGTTGCGACCGTTGATCGTCCGCGTCTCCTTGCCTTCGGCGAGGAGCGTGCCGTAACCGGTGGGGGTGAAGATCGCGCCGAGCCCGGCGCCCGCGGCCTCGATCCGGCACGCGAGGTTGCCCTGCGGCACCAGCTCGAGCTCGATCTCGCCGGCGCGGTACAGCCCGTCGAACACGTACGAATCGGACTGGCGCGGGAAGGAGCAGACGATCTTCTTGACGCACCGCGCCTTGAGCAGCGCCGCAAGGCCGGTGTCGCCGTTCCCGGCGTTGTTGTTGACGATGGTGAGGTCGCGCGCCTTGCGCGCGATCAGCGCATCGATCAGCTCGGCGGGCATGCCCGCGGTCCCGAACCCGCCGATCAGGATGGTCGCCCCGTCACGGATGTCTGCCACCGCCTGCTCGATCGAGTGGACGATCTTGTCGATCATGGGTTCCTCCGCAGGTCGTACGGTACTACGCCGTTGAAACCACGCCTAGTCTCCTGCCGCTGCCTCGTCATCCGCCGCTCATCGACAGGAAGTGACGCCTCATCCGCTCGGCATCGGGCTCGACGCCGGTGAAGAGGCGGAATGCGCCGACCGCCTGGAATACCGCCATGCCGCCGCCATCGACCGTGCGGCAACCCTTCGCGCGCGCGACGCGGAGCAGCTCGGTTTCCAGCGGAAAGTACACGATCTCCGCGACCCAGTGCCGGCGTTGCAGCAGCGCCGCGTCGAGCGGCAGCCCGGGAAGCTTCGCCATGCCGGTCGGCGTGCAGTGAATCAGGCCGTCCGCCTTCGCCATCGCCGCCGCGAGATCGGCGCCGCCGACCGCTCGCCCCGCGCCGAATCGACCGGACAGGCTCGCGGCGAGATCGGCGGACCGCGCGGGATCGACGTCGAACACGGTGAGCTGCTTCGTCCCCATCGTCAGCGCCGCGTGCGCGACCGCCGCGCCCGCCCCGCCGGCGCCGAGCTGCACCACGCGATCGAGCTTCGCCTCCGGCAGGCCGCGCCGGAAGCCCTCGGCGAAACCCGACCAGTCGGTGTTGTGGCCGATCAGCCGGCCGCCCCTGATCACCACGGTGTTCACCGCGTTGAGCGCGCGCGCGTCCTCCGCGAGCTCGTCGAGCAGGGGAATGATCGCCTGCTTGCAGGGGTAGGTGACGTTCAGGCCGGCGAAGCCCATGCGCTTCGCCGCGGTCAGCAGCTCGGGCAGCGCCTCGACCCCCAGGCCGAGCGGGTCGAGGTCGATGAGCTTGTAGACGCAACGCAGCCCCTGCTCGTCGGCCTCCCGCTCGTGCATGGCGGGCGTCCGCGAGGCCTGGATGCCGGCGCCGATGAGGCCGCAGAGAAAGGACGCACCGGCGGGTTTCATGACTGTCGCCATCTCGCAGCGCCGCGCGGCGCGCCCCCGGCGCACCGCGCGCGCCCGGTCGCCTACTTGCGCAGCTTCGCGAGCTCGGCCTGCAGGGCGGTGACCGTCTCGGCTCCGACCACTTCGGAATGCTTCGCCAGCACCGGCTTCATCTTCTCGCGGAACTTGGCCAGCTCGGCCGGCGAGAGCTCGGTGACCTGCATGCCGCCCTTCTTCAGGTTGTCGAGCGCGGTGCCGGCGGCCTCGCGCGAGGCCTGGCGCTGGAACTTCGCCGCCTCGACCGCGGCGTCCGACAGGATCTTGCGCTCGTCGTTGGTCAGCGTATCCCACACCTTCTTGCTGAAGATCACCGACTGCGGGTTGTACTGGTGATTGCTGATCACCAGGTTCTTCTGCACCTCGTAGAACTTGTTGGCGTTGATCACCGTCACCGGGTTCTCCTGCCCGTCGATCGCCTTCTGCTCGAGCGCGGTGTAGACCTCGGGAAAGGCCATCGGCGTCGGGTTCGCGCCGAGCGCCTTGACCCAGTCGACGTTGATGGCGTTCGGGATCACGCGCAGCTTGAGGCCGGCGATATCCTCGACCTTGGTGATCGGGCGCCGGCTGTTGGTGATGTTGCGGAAGCCGAGCTCCCAGTACGCGAGGCCGACGATCCCCTTGGGCTCGAGCTTCTGATGCATCGTCTTGCCGAACGGCCCGTCGACTACCGTGTCGGCTTCCTTCGCGTTCGCGAACATGAACGGGAAGTCGTAGATCCCGAACTCCTTCGCCTGCGAGGCGAGGATGCCGGAGTTCAGCACCACGATGTCGATGGTGCCGCCCTGCAGGGCCGACACGTTGGGGGCGTCGCCGCCCAGCACGCCGCCCGGGAACATGTTGACTTTCATCTTGCCGCCGCTCTTCGCCGTCACGATCTCGGCGAACTTCTCCATCCCGGTGACGATCGGGTGGCCCTTCGGGTTCTGCGTCGCGAACTTGAAGCTGCGATCCTGCACCTGGGCATGCGCGGCGGTGGCGGTCAGCAACGCGGCGACAGCGGCAAGCGCATAACTTCTGACAAGGCGAATCATGGGTATTTGCTCCTCCAGCAACAGGGGTAGAAGACCGTAGTGAGCCTTGAATCCCGCGCTCAGCCCGAGAGCCACTTGGCCGGCACTGTGACAAGCGACGGGAACAGCACCATCAGGAACATCACCGCGAACTCGGCGAGCATGAACGGCAGCACGCCCTTGGTCACTTCGTCGATCTTCATGCGGCCTACACCGGCCACGACGTTGAGCACCGTGCCCACGGGCGGCGTGATCAGCCCGATCGAGTTGTTGATGATGAAGAGCACGCCGAAGTAGACCGGGTCGATCCCGGCGGCCTTGACCACCGGCATCAGCACCGGCGTCAGGATCAGGATCGTCGGCGTCATGTCCATCGCGGTCCCGACGACCATGACCAGCAGCATGATCGCGATGAGCAGCAGCGTCTGGTTGTGCATGAACGGCTGCAACAGCCCGATGACCTTGCTCGGCAGGTCGGCGATGGTGATGAGCCAGGCCGAGACCATCGCCGCGGCGACGAGGAACATGATCACCGCGGTCGTCTTCGCCGCGGTGACGAAGATCGCGTAGAGCTGCCGGAACTTCAGTTCGCGGTAGATCACGGTGGCGACGAACAGCGCGTAGACCGCGGCGACCACGGCGGCCTCGGTCGGCGTGAACACCCCGGCTCGCAGACCGACCAGGATGATCACCGGCAGCATCAGCGCCCAGGTGGAGCTGCGCAGCGCGGCCCACACCTCGGCTCGGGACTTGCGGGGCGGCGTGGCGATATTCTCTTTCCGGCCGAGCCACCACCAGGTCAGCCACAGCGCCGCGCCGATCAGGATGCCCGGGAAGATGCCGGCCAGGAACAGCTTGGAGATCGAAACGTTGGCGGCGACGCCGAAGATCACGAAGCCGATCGACGGCGGGATCACCGGACCGATGATGCCCGAGGCGGCGATCAGCCCGCCCGAGCGCGCCTTGTCGTGCCCGGCCTTGATCATCATCGGCAGCAGGAGCGCCGTGAGCGCGGCGGCGTCGGCCACCGCCGAGCCGGACAACGCCGACAGCAGCACCGCGGCCATGATCGTCACGTAGCCGAGGCCGCCCTTGATGTGGCCGACCAGCGCCAGCGCGAGGTCGACGATCCGCCGCGACAGCCCGCCGACGTTCATGATCTCGCCCGCCAGCATGAAGAACGGCACCGCCAGCAGCGGGAAGCTGTCGGCGCCGTTGATGACGTTCTGCGCCAGGATCTGCGGGTCGAACTGGCCGAGGTGGAACATCAGCGCCACGCCGCTCGCGAGCAGCGCATAGGCGATCGGGATGCCCAGCGCCATCGCACCGAGCAGCGAGCCGACGAAGATGAGGACGGTCATGCCCGGGGCCCTCCCCGCCCGTCGGCGCCGCGCTCGGCGGCGTTCTCACGCTTGAGCTCCGCCTGCAGCGCCTCGAGCTCGGCCGCCTCCTCCGATTCCTTGACCATGATCAGCTCGGCCTCGGTGAGCTGGCCGGTGAGCGCGCGCCACGTCTCGCGCGCGAGCAGCACGCCGGCCGAGACGGCGAACACGATGCCCGAGGCGTAGACGATCGCCATCGACGCGCCGGTGACCGGGGCCTCGACGTCCCAGTTGATGCGCGCCTGGTCGAGGCTGCCCTTGAAGAGGAGCCAGGTGATGTAGAGCATCAGCACCTGACCGACGATCAGGCAGATCTTCTTGCCGGTGGTCGGCAGCAGCGACACGACCGTGTCGCTGCCGAGATGGCCGTGCTCCTTCAGGGCGACGATCGCGCCGAGAAACGTCAGCCAGACGAACAGCCAGCGCGAAACCTCTTCCGACACGGTAATGCCGGAGTTGAAGCCGTAGCGCAGCACGACGTTGCCGAACACCAGCACGACCATGATCGCGAGGGCCAGCGCGATCAGGACGTTGAGCACGCGGCAATAGCCATCGATGAGGCGGTTCACGCTTCATCCTCCTTGGTGTTCGATCCGCTGCGGCTCGGAACGGCCTTGCGCAGCGCTGAGTAGTCTTGCGCGCATCCTAGTTTCCTGCCTATCATTCTGTCAAGGGCGATTATCGACATACTGGGCGATTATCGAACATGGACTACTCAACTGAAATTGCCGCCGCCGGCGGCGACCCCAACTTCATGACCTCGCTCGCGCGCGGGCTGGCGGTCATCCGCGGCTTCTCGCGCGAGAAGCGGCACATGACGATCGCGCAGCTGAGCCAGAAGACCGGCATCCCCCGCGCCGCGGTCCGCCGCTGCCTCTACACGCTGGCGCGCCTGGGCTACGTCGCTTCCGAGGACGGGCGGAACTTCGCGCTTCGCCCGAAGCTGCTCGGGCTCGGGCACGCGTACCTGTCCTCGACCCCGCTCGTGGTGACCGCGCAGCCGTTCCTCGACCGGGTCAGCGACGCAGTGAACGAGTCCTGCTCGCTCGCCATCCTGGAAGGCGACGACACCCTCTACGTCGCACGCTCCCTCACTTCGCGGATCATCTCCGTCAACCTGAACGTGGGGGGCCGGCTGCCCGCCTATTGCACCTCGATCGGCTACGTGCTGCTCGCCCACCTGCCGGCGGAGGAGCTCGACGACTATCTGTCCCGCGTCAAGCTGCTCCCCCATACCGAGCGCACCGTCACCGACCCGGACAAGCTGCGCCAGCAGCTGGCCGCAGTGCGCGACGCCGGCTACGCCGTCGCCGACCAGCTGATGGAGATCGCGGTCCGCTCGATCGCGGTGCCGGTGCAGAACGCCGGCGGGACCGTGGTCGCCGGCATGAACGTGATCGTGCAGACCGGCCGCGTTTCCCTGCGCGAGATGCGAACGCTGTATCTTCCGCCGTTGCAGGCCGCAGCGAGCGAGCTCGGTGCACAGCTGGTTCCCTGACGACGGCGGCGAGGAGCGACACCATGACCATCCACGAGCACAACCCCGAGCCGAGCAACCCGCTCGGCATCGACGGCATCGAGTTCATCGAGTTCGCGACCTCGCAGCCGCAGGCGCTGGGCGCGGTGCTGCAGACGATGGGGTTCATGCCGGTCGCGCGCCATCGCTCGCGCGAGGTGATGCTGTACCGGCAGGGCGGCATGAACCTCATCGTGAACGCCCACCCCGCCGCCCTGCCCGGCCTCGCGGCGCCGTCCAGCGCGCCGGTCCTCTCCGCGTTCGCGCTTCGCGTCCGCGACGCGGCCTACGCCTGGCGCCACACGCTCGACCTCGGCGCCTGGGAGATGCCGACGCGCGCCTCGGCGATGGAGCTGAACATCCCCGGGATCCGGGGCGTCGACGACAGCCTGATCTACTTCGTCGACCGTTATCGCGACTTCACGATCTACGACGTCGACTTCGTGCCGCTGCCGGGCAGCGAGCGCAATCCGCCCGCGATCGCCGGCCTGCACTTCTTCGGCATCGTGCAGACCATCCTCGACGAGCGCAGCCGCGACTGGATCGAGTTCTACCGCGAGCTCCTCGGCTTCTCGGTGCTCCCCGGCGGGCAGTACTTCGGCATCCTGCCCAAGGGGACGCTGCTCGAGAGCCCGTGCCACAAGTTCTATCTCCAGCTCATCGAGCCGCCGCCGGGCGCGGAAGACATCGCGTGGGACGAGCGGCTGCTGCGCATCGGCCTCGGTGCGCCCGACGTGCTGAAGGCCACCCGAGCGCTGCGCGATCGCGGCGTCGTGTTCGTCGACCGCGACCCCGTGCAACCCACCGCGAAGGGCGCGCTGACGCAGGTCCACCTGGGCGGCGTGACCTTCGAGCTGGTCGTGAGCCACTTGCAGCCCTGATCCGGGAGGCCGCCGTGAACATCGACGACTTCGGCATGGACACGATCACGCTCGCCGGGCCGCTGGAGGCGAAGCTCGGGGCGATGCGCGAGGCCGGCTTCACCCAGGTCATGATCTCGGCGCGCGACATCGCCGGTCATCCCGGCGGCGAAGCGGCCGCAGCGGACCTGGTGCGCAAGAGCGGCCTGCGCGCGACCGGCTTCCAGGTGCTGCGCGACTTCGAGGGCCTGTCGGGCCATCTGCACGCCTACAAGGTCGACATCGCCAAGGCGATGCTCCGCATGTGCCAGGCGCTCGGCGCGAAAGTGCTGCTCGTCTGCTCGTCCACCTCGACGCACGCCACCGGCGACCGCGAGCATCTCGCGCGCGACCTCCGCAAGCTCGCGATGCTCGCGGTTCCGCTCGGGATCCGCATCGCGTACGAGGGGCTCTCCTGGGGCCGGCACGTGAACGAGTACACGCAGGCGTGGGAGATCGTCGAGGCCGCCGACCACCCCAACCTCGGGCTCGGCATGGACTCGTTCCACGTGCTCGCGACCGGCACCGGGCTCGACGCGCTGGAGTACCTCGATCCGGACAAGCTCTTCCTCGTCCAGCTCGCCGACTTCATGTGGCAGGAAACCCGGTCCTCCGAGGAGCGCATGAACACCGCACGGCACTTCCGCGTGTTCCCGGGCGAGGGCGTCCACAGCGCGGAGGTCGCCGAGCTCGTGCGCCGGCTCGACGCCATGGGCTATCGCGGCGACTACAGCTTCGAGGTGTTCAACGACGACTACGTGCAGCTGCCGCTCGCCGTCGTCGCCGAGCGCGCGCGGGCGTCGGTGAAATGGCTCACCGGCCAGGTGCCGCGGCGCAGCCTGCCGACGCGGCGGCCCCGGGCGAGATCGCCGGCAGTTCCCGGGGCCTGACCCGGCCCTTCAGGCGCTGCCGCGCGACTCGACCTCGATCATCGAGGCGAGGAGGCGCCGGCCCTGCGTCGGCCCGGCGTCCGCCCTGATCGTGACCTGGAAAGTCGGCTCGGTCTCCGGGCCGATGATCCGCTGCTGCGCTTCCAGCATCACCTTGTCCTCGTCGAACGTGCGGCGCACGTTCTCGCGCAGGAATTCGGTGACCGCGATCTCGTCGAGCCGGAAGTTGCGCGCGAACGCCCAGAAGTAGTGCGACGACGTCGGCGTCTCGGGCGTGATCAGGTCGATCACCCTGCCGTCGACCCGGTTCGATCCGGGCACCGGCTCGAGCGGCTGGACGCCGACGTCGATCACGATGTACCCGGGCGGGATGTACACCGTGTGCTGCCAGCGGTCGACCTTGTCGCCCGCCGAAACGCGCGCAAGGTACTGGTAGAAGGGCGGCGGGTTGCACGCCTTCATCTCCTTGTCGACGTAGACCGCGTTGCCTTCGGTGCGGAAGGCGAACGGCGTCTCCGCGACCGAGTCGTGGCCGATCGTCTTGCCGTGGACGTAGGTCTCGTGCGAAAGGTCGAGCAGGTTGTCGTTCAGCAGCTTGTAGTTCGCCGCGACGTGGTGATAGCCCTCGGCCGCGACCCAGCCGGGCGAGTCCATCCAGTGCACGTCGGGGACGAGCGCCGCATCGGCCTTCTCCGCGTCGCCCATCCAGATCCACACGAGCTTGTGGCGCTCGACCACCGGGTACGTCTTCACGAACGCCTTGGCCGGGATGCGGTCCTGCCCCGGGATCGCCACGCACTTGCCGTCCGGGCCGTAGGTCAGGCCGTGGTACATGCAGCGCAGGTTCTCCCCGATCAGCGTGCCCTTCGAGAGCGGCGCGTAGCGGTGCGGGCAGCGGTCCTGGAACGCCACCACGCGACCGTCGCGCGCGCGGAAGAACACGAGCGGCTCGTCGAGGATCCGCCGCGGGAAGAGCTCGCCGCCGATCACCTCCGTGGTGAACGCGGCGACCTGCCAGCAGTTGCGTAGCCACATAACTCCCCCCTTCAGCGAGACGGCGCGCCCACCAGCCGCGACACCGCCTCGACCATCGCCTCGGCGCTCGCGCGACCCTGCCCCGCGATGTCCAGCGCCGAGCCGTGGGCGACCGACGAGAAGAGCACCGGCGTCCCGATCGTGAGGCCGGCGCTGCGGTTGCGGGCGAGCAGCTTCGCCGCGATGTGGCCCTGGTCGTGGAACATGACCACGAAGGCATCGTAGCCCGCCTGGTGGAACATGGTGTCGGCGCCGAACGGGCCGTCGGCAGCGATCCCCGCGGCACGGGCCGCCGCGATCGCCGGCGCGATGATCTCGCGATCCTCCGCACCGAACATCCCGGCCTCGCCGGCGTGCGGGTTCAAGCCGCCCACCGCGATGCGGGGGGCCGCGATGCCGATCCGGCGCAGCGTGTCGTGCACGGCGCGGAGGACCCGGCCGACCCGCTCTTCGGTCACGAGCTCGATCGCGCGCCGCAGGCTCACGTGCAGCGTCGCGTGCGCGATCCGCATGGCGTCGAAGCAGATCATCAGGAACGCATCGTCCGCGGGCACGCCGGTGCAGCGCGCGACGAACGACGGATACCCGTCGAACTCGATGCCGGCCGCCTTGATCGCGAGCTCGGTCTGCGGGGCAGCGACTACCGCGGCGACGTCGCCGGCCATCGCGGCCGCGATCGCCGCACGCGCGGCGTCCACCGCGGCGCGGCCGTGTGCAGCGCGCACCTGGCCGATCTCGAGCGGCTCGCTCGCGGAAGTGGTCGAGCGCGACAGTCTCGACCTCGGTCGTGATTCCCGACGACGCGGCGTGCGCCGCGATCGCCCGCGGATCACCGAACAGCACCGGGCGGCAGATGCGCGTGACGCGTTCGTCGAGCGCGGCCTTCAGCGCGATCTCCGGGCCGACGCCAGCGGGATCGCCGATCGCGATGGCGACCTTTGGCAGCACGGTGCTAGACGCTCACCGGATCGGTGCCGAGCGGACGGAAGAGCCCGTCCTGCGCGCCGTCCACGAACTTCACGTCCCGCGCCAGCTCGATCGCGCACGAGCGGATGCGCTGCGAAGCGGGCGCGAGGCCGGGGATCGGCCTGCCGTCGCGGCTCGCCTGCGCGGCCTCGAGCAGCGCGCGGCGGGTCATGATGATGCCGTGGTCCGTGGGGACGAGGTTCTCGCGCGTGCGGTCGGCGATCGGGCCCATGCTCTCCTGGAGCGACGCGTCCTGCATGCCGATGCCCTCGATGCCGCTGAAGGTGCGCCCGGCGCGCTGCGCCGCACGGTCCATCAGGTAGTCGTTGCGCTTGTTGGCGAGCGGAATGAACGTTCCGGGGATGTACTCGACGTGAATCCCCTTGCCCTCGCTCATCGCGCGTCGTCTCCTCGAGCGTCAGCTCGCGCCGCGGGTGATAGCTCACGCTCCACGCCCAGCAGCTCTCGTCGTCGATCGGCACCCAGGCGTGCCCGCTCACCGGATGCCCGCCGCGCGGCGGGATCAGCGTGTAGAACGGCGCGATCCAGGGCGTGATCCGCCAGTAGTAGCGGCCGCCGTCCGCGTTGCGCCGCGCGCCGATGAGCAGCCCGCCGTCGAACGGCGCGACCTCGAACACCGGCATCCGGTCGCGCTCGTTGTAGACGTTGCCCTTCGCGCCGACGAACAGCGGGTCGCGCTTCAGCGACGCGCCGTGCAGGAAGGAGACGTGGCTCGAGTCGATGCCGCCTTCCAGCGCCTGGAGGTAGTTGCACTCCTGGAGCCGCTTGCTCAGGAAGCGCTGCGCCGGACCGACCATCGCCCATTCGAGCTCGGGCGGCTCGGGTTGCAGCTCGGGCGGGCCCCATGTAGGTCCAGATCACGCCGCCGCGCTCGAGGCACGGATAACTCTTCAGCCGGATGCGGCCCCGGCGGCCCGTCGATTCGTCCTCCGAGGGCAGGTCCACGCACTGCCCGGTCACGTCGTACTTCCAGCCGTGGTACGGGCAGCGCAGGCCGCACTCCTCGTTCCGGCCGAACCACAGCGACACCCCGCGATGCGCGCAGAACTCGTCGAGCAGGCCGAGCCGGCCGTCGGTGTCGCGGAACGCGACGAGTTTCTCGGAGAGGAGCTGCACCCGCACCGGCGGACAGTCCGGCTCCGGCAGCTCGTCCGCGAGCAGCGCCGGGATCCAGTAGCGCCGCAGATAGTCGCCGAGGAGCGTCCCCGGGCCGGTGCGCGTCAGCAGTTCGTTCTGTTCTTTGCGCATCGGCGTGGCAGTGTCACTTGAGCGTCCTCGCGAGCGGCGTCCAGCGCGCGATCTCCGCCCGGACGAACTCGGTGAATTGCGCCGGGTCGAGGTCGTTCGGCTCGATGCCCTCGGGCCGCAGGCGCTCGCGCACGTCCGGCAGCTTCATGAGCGCGCGCACTTCCGCGTTGAGCCGCGCCGCGACCGGCGCCGGTAGCCCCGCCGGCCCGGAAAGCGAGAACCACACCGTGGCGACGAGCTCGGGGTACCCGCTCTCCGCGAACGTCGGCACGTCGGCGAACTCCGGCAGCCGCTGCACCGACGACACGGCGAGCGCCCGCGCCCGCCCGGCCTTGATCTGCGTCGCGGCGGTCGTGAGCGTCGTCGACGCGGCCGGGATGTGACCGGCGATGAGGTCGGTCATGGCGAGCGCTGCGCCCTTGTACGGTGCATGCGTCAGGTTGGCGCCGGTCTGCGTCTTGAACATCTCGGCGGTGAGATGGCCCTGCGTCCCCTGCCCCGGCGAGCCGAACGCTATCCCGCCGGCCCGGGACTTCGAGAGCTCGACGAACGACTTGAGGTCGCGCGCCTCGAGCCCCGGATACACCACGAGCACCGTGGGCGGTCCGCCGAACAGCGCGACGTGCGTGAAGCTGCGGAGCGGATCGAACGGCACCGCCGACATCGCCGGCGCGATGACGTGCGACGCGATGCCCGAGACGACGAGGGTGTAGCCGTCGGGCGCGCTCTTGGCGACGAACTCCGAACCGATCGTGCCGCCGGCGCCCGGACGGTTCTCGACCACGACGTTCTGGCCGAGCCGATGGATGAGCTTCTCCGCGGCGATGCGCGCGAGCGTGTCGGCGCTGCCGCCCGGGGCGAACGGCGCCACGATCTTCACCGGGCGCGCCGGCCAGTCCTGCGCGCACACCGGCGGCACCGCGGCGCACAGCACGCACAGCAGGCGAAGCACCCTCATCGCCGGACCGCATGCCTCTCAGGCGGTCGGCTTCGGCATGTCCGCATCGCCGCCGATGAGGCTCACGGCCGCGTCGGCGGGGATCGGCGGCATCGTCGCCGCCCACGCGTCGTACCGCGCGCGCAGGGTGGCGAGCCGCTCCGGAAACCGTTTTGCGACGTTCGCGCGCTCGCGCGCATCCTGCGCCAGGTTGAAGAGATAGTCGTACCCGTCCATCGACAGGTACTTCCACTCCCCGGCGCGGGCCGCGCGCTGACGGCGATGGCTCATGCGCCAGTAGAGCTCGCGCGACGCGGCCGCCGCGGGGTCGCGGAGCACCGGCGCGAGATCGATGCCGTCGAGCGGGTACTCCGGGTGGGGCTTCACGCCGGCCGCGGCGAGGAAGGTGGCGACCCAGTCCATCGTGATCGCGAGCTGCGCGGTGACGCCGCCCGCCGGGATCACCGCGGGCCACGAGGCGACGAGCGGGACGCGGATGCCGCCCTCGAGCAGATCCATCTTCTTGCCGACGAACGGCCAGGTGTCGGAGAAGCGCTCGCCGCCGTTGTCGCTCGTGAACACGACCAGCGTGCTCTCCGCCGCGCCGGCGCGCTTCAGCGACTCGAGGATCCGCCCGATCCCCTCGTCCATGTGGTGGATCATCGTGCGGTAGGTCTCGACCGATCCGCCGTCCAGGTGATGGATCGCTTTCGCGATGCGCCGCGACTCGGCCTCGTCGCCGCGCGTCAGCCACGGCCAGTGCGGCGCGGTGTAGTGCACGCTCAGCAGGAACGGCCGGCGCGCGCGCCCGACGAACTCGACCGCGCGGTCGCTGATGAGGTCGGTCAGGTAACCCGCCCGCTCGACCTCCGCGCCGTTCTCGTAGAGGTCGTGGTTGCCGCTCGAGTCGCAGTGGCTGAAGTAGTCGACGCCGCCGCTCAGGGGCCCGAAGTGCTCCGCGTAGCCGCTCTTGAGCGGTCCGAAATGCGGTGGAAAGCCGAGGTGCCACTTGCCGGCGAGCGCGGTCGCGTAGCCGGCCTCGCGCAGGAGCGACGGCAGGCGTCGGATGCGACGGCGGCAGCCCGAGGTCGTCGCGCCCGCGCGCCTTGCTCGTGATCGGCTCCTCGGCGGCGCCGCGGAGACGATACTGGTAGCGCCCGGTCATCAGCGCGAACCGCGTCGGCGAGCAGACCGGCGAGTTCGAATAGCCGTCGGTGAACCGCACGCCCGCCGCCGCCATGGCGTCGAGGCAGGGCGTCACCGGCGCGCGCCCGCCGTAGCACCCGAGGTCGGCGTAGCCGATGTCGTCGGCGAGTATGAAAACGAAGTTCGGTCGCGCCATGGTGTCAGGCCGCCTTCGGCGCCGCGGTGTCTTCGCGGGTCCGGAACTCGGGGATGTCGGGCCGCGAGCCCCACATGCAGAACGACGACGGCGTGAAGGGGAACTGCCGCGGGCGGTAGCCCGCCTCCTCCTCCGGCTTGATCAGCTTCACGCCGGTGGAGTACTCGTACACCATGCCGTCGGGCCCCTCGAAGTACAGGAACACCGCGCCGGAAGTCGGGTGCCGGCCCGGCCCGAACACGATCCGCACGCCCTGCTCGCGCAGGAAGTAGTACGCGCGCATCACGTCGTCGACGCCCTGGACCTGGTGGTTGACGTGCTGGACGCCGGCGTGCGCGGACGGGAAAAGCGCGATCTTGTGATGCACCTCGTCGATACGGAGCAGCGGCGCCGCGCCGATCCGGTCGGAGACGCGCGCGCTGCACACGCCCGTCCAGAACGCCTCGTCGCGCGCGGCGTCGGTCGTGCGCAGCCCGATGTGCGAGAAGCTCCAGACGCCGCAGTCGCGCGACGCGAAGAACCGTCGGCCGCTGTGATGCGGGCGGACGACGAGGTCGTGGGTGTTGCCGCTCGGGTCGGCGAAGCTCAGGAAATCCTCGACGTGCCGGCTGTCGCACTCGGCGCGCCGGCCGCGCCGGGCCGCGATCTGCCGCGACTCGAGCTCCGCGCCGGCGGCGTCGAGCGCCGCGCTGTCCGACACCTCCCAGCCGACCGTGTGGTCGGCCGGATCGCCCTTGAAGTAGACGAGGGTATGGTCGCGGTCGTCGCCGCGGAGGTAGCTCGCGCCGCCTTCGCGCCGGACGAATTCGAGGCCGAGGATCTTCTGCGCGTACTCGGCGGCGGTCGCCGGGTCGCGCGTGCCGAGGCGGACGTACCGCAGGTCTTTCAGCAGGATCATTGGGACGCCTCCGCCGCCGATCTTAAACCACCCGGGGCTTGCTATCCTTCCACGTCATGCCCGCCTCCTTCAGGGAATACGACGCCCACGACGCGCTCGGCCTCGCCGCGCTGGTGAAGCGGCGCGAAGTCTCGGCCGGCGAGCTGCTCGACGCCGCCCTGGCGCGCGTTGCGGCGCGCAACCCGGCGATCAACGCGGTCTGCGAGATGCACGAGGCGGTCGCCCGGAAGGCGATCGCCGCCGGCCTGCCGGCGGGCCCGTTCGAGGGCGTGCCGTTCCTGCTCAAGGACATCACCGCCGCCGCGCGCGACTTCCCGATGAGCCAGGGCTCGCGGTTCTTCGCCGGCCAGGCGAGCGAAGTCGACAGCGAGGTGGTGGCGCGCCACCGGCGGAGCGGGCTGGTGATCTTCGGCCGCACCACCACGCCGGAGATGGCGATCAGCCCGTCGACCGAGGCCCGCCTCTACGGCGGCCCGACCCGCAACCCCTGGAACCGCGCGCACAGCACCGGCGGCTCGAGCGGCGGCGCGGCCGCGGCAGTCGCGGCCAGGATCGTGCCCATGGCGCACGCCACCGACGGCGCGGGCTCGATCCGCATCCCGGCGTCCTGCTGCGGCCTGTTCGGGCTCAAGCTCACGCGCGGCCGCACGCCCGCCGGCCCGCTCGCCGGCGAAGGCTGGGGCGGCCTCACCGGCGATCACGTGATCAGCCGCTCGGTGCGCGACAGCGCCGCGGCGCTCGACGCCACGCACGGCGCCGACCTCGGCGCGCCCTACTTCGCGCCGCCGGCCCCCGCGTCCTTCCTCGACGCGGCGATGCAGCCGCCCGGCCGGCTGCGGATCGCGTTCATGCGCACCACGCTCGACGGCGCGGCGATCCATGCCGAGGTCGCCGCCGCCGCGGACGACGCGGCGCGGCTCTGCGAATCGCTCGGCCACGCAGTGGTCGAGGCGAGGCCGGCGCTCGGCACCGAGGAAATGCTCGTCCCGCTGCTGAAGGTGGTCGCCTGCGGCACCGCGATGGGCATCGAGCGCCGCATCCAGGCGCTCGGGCGCGAGCCCGGGCCCGAGGACCTCGAGCCGGTCACGCGCGGCGCGCTCGAGGTCGGGCGGCGCACGAGCGGGGCCGAATACCTCATCGCGCTCGCGACGCTCCATGCGCTCGGCAGGCGCGTCGCCAGGTTCTTCGTCGACTACGACGTCCTGCTGATGCCGGTGCTCGCGGAGCCGCCGGCGAAGCTCGGCCGCTTCGAGATGACCAACCCCGACTTCATGGACTACCGCCTCGGCCCGAACGGGATCGCGCCCTACTCGCCGTTCACGCCGCTCGCCAACATGAGCGGCCAGCCGGCGGCCACGGTGCCGCTCGCGTGGTCGAAGGACGGGCTGCCGATCGGCATCCAGTTCGTCGCCCGGTTCGGCGACGAAGCGACGCTCTTCCGGCTCGCCGCGCAGCTCGAGCAGGCGCGGCCATGGGCCGGGAAGCGCCCGCAGCTCGATTGAGACGCCCGCATGCAAGCACCCAGCCTCCCGTCGCGCTACAGCCTGCCGTTCAACTTCCAGCGCTGGATCGACGAGCACGCGCACCGCCTCAAGCCGCCGGTCGGCAACCAGCAGGTCTGGCAGGACACCGATTTCATCGTCACCGTCGTCGGCGGGCCGAACGAGCGCACCGACTTCCACGACGACCCGTACGAGGAGTTCTTCTGGCAGTTCCGGGGCAACGCCCACCTGCTGCTCTGGGACAGCGGGACGCTACTCGCGCGTCGACCTGAAGGAGGGCGACATCTTCCTGCTGCCGCCGCACCTCCGGCACTCGCCTCAGCGGCCGGAAGCCGGCAGCCTGTGCCTCGTCGTCGAGCGCACGCGGCCGCAAGGGACGATCGACGGGTTCGAGTGGTGCTGCTCCGGCTGCGGCGGCCTCGTCCATCGCATCGACGTGCAGCTCGCGAGCATCGTCGAGGACCTGCCGAAGGCGTACGCGCGGTTCTACGATTCGGCCGAGGACGCGCGGCGCTGCCGGCAGTGCGGAACGGTCCACCCGGGGCGCGACGCCGCGGCCTGGCTCCGCGCGATGGCGGGGTGAACCGTAGACACTCCGGAGCGCGCCCTTGGTAGACTGCCCCGGCCCGGCTTTCGGGTTCACGTGTTCCGGTTAAAGTGACGGGCTCCAACGGCCGTGCCCGGCGTAGGTCCGGCCGTGCCCCGGCAATCGAGGAGGTAGATCCGTGCGTATCCCGTTCCGCGCCCTGTTCGTCGGGGCCCTCACCGCGTTTCTCGCGACCGCTCCGGCGCTCGCCCAGCAGAAGCTGAAGATCGGCTTCATCACCACGCTCTCCGGCCCGCAGGGCGTCATCGGCGAGCACATGCAGCAACTCGGTCGAGCTCGCGCTCGACCACCTCGGCCGCAAGGTCGGCGGCCTCGACGACCGAGGTCATCTACGGCGACGACCAGGTCAAGCCCGACGTCGGCAAGCAGGTCGCCGACGAGATGCTGAAGAAGCACCAGGTGCACTTCGTGTCCGGGATCATCTGGTCGAACGTGATGCTCGCGGTCGCGCCGACGGTCACCGAGGCCGGCACGTTCATGATCGGCACCAACGCCGGGCCGCACGAGCTCGCCGGCAAGGGCTGCAACGAGCTCTTCTTCACCACCTCCTGGCAGAACGACCAGACGCCCGAGGCGATGGGCAAGTACATGTCCGACCAGGGCATCAACGACGTCTACCTGATGGCGCCGAACTATGCCGCCGGCAAGGACATGATCACCGGCTTCAAGCGCTACTTCAAGGGCAGCATCGTCGACGAGGTCTACACGAAGCTCGGCCAGACCGACTACCAGGCCGAGATCAGCCAGCTGCGCGCCAAGAACCCGAAGGCGGTGTTCGTCTTCTACCCGGGCGGCATGGGCATCCAGTTCCTGAAGCAGTACTCGGAAGCGGGCCTGCGCGGGCAGTTCCCGCTGTACTCGGTCTACACGGTGGACGAGATCTCGATCCCGGCGGTGAAGCACGCCGCGCTCGGCCAGTACGAGACCCGCTACTGGAGCCCCGACCTGAAGAACCCGGCGAACGAGAAGTTCGTCGCCGACTTCAAGAAGAAGTACGGCAAGATGCCGGTCGTTCTACGGCGCGCAGAGCTACGACGGCATCATGCTGATCGACTCGGCGGTGCGGGCGGTGAAGGGCAACCTCGCCGACAAGAAGGGCATGATCGCGGCGATGCGCAAGGCGAACTTCGCGTCGACGCGCGGCAAGTTCACCTACAACCACAACCACTTCCCGATCCAGAACTTCTACCTGCTGAAGACGGTCGCGGGCGCCGACCGCCACCGCCGACCCGGTGATGGAGATCCAGAAGACGGTGTTCAAGAACCACAAGGACTCCTACGCCAAGGACTGCCCGATGAAGTGGTAGCCGCGGGCGGCCCACGCAGCAAAGGGCGCGGACCGACCGCGCCCTTTTTTGCGCCTCCGACATGAACTCCCCTCCTGATCCTCGAGCAGACGCTGAACGGGCTGCAGCTCGGGGTGATGCTGTTCCTGATGGCCGCCGGGCTGACGCTCGTGTTCGGCATCATGAACCTGGTCAACCTCGCCCACGGGTCGCTCTACATGGTGGGCGCCTACCTCTGGGTGGCGTTCACCAACCTGACCGGCTCCTATCTCGCCGGGGTCGTGCTCGGGCTCGCGGGCACGCTGGTGGTGGGCGTGCTCGTCGAGCTCGTCGCGCTGCGCACGCTCTACGAGCGCGACCACCTCGACCAGGTCCTCGCGACGTTCGGCCTGATCCTGTTCTTCAACGAGCTCGTCGCGATCGTCTGGGGCCGCGCCGCGCTCTACACCAGCGTCCCCTCCTGGCTCTCCGGCCACGTCGAGCTGTTCGCCGGCCTGCGCTATCCGCTCTACCGCCTGGTCATCATCCTGGTCGGCCTGGCGGTCGCGGGCCTGCTCTGGTACGTCGTCACGCGCACCCGGCTCGGCATGCTGATCCGCGCCGGCGCGTCGAACCGCACGATGGTCGCGGCGCTCGGCATCAACATCCGCCTCCTCTACACCGTCGTGTTCGGGTTCGGCGCCGCGCTCGCCGGGCTCGCCGGCCTGATGGCCGGGCCGATCTACACGGTGGAGCCCGGCATGGGCGAGAAGATCCTGATCGAGGTGTTCGTCGTGATCGTCATCGGCGGGATCGGCTCGATCCGCGGCGCGCTCGCCGGCGCGCTGATCGTCGGCCTGGTGGACACGTTCGGCCGCGCCTTCCTCAAGCCGACGCTCGCCACCGTGCTGTCGCCGACCGCCGCGGACGCGGCCGGGCCGGCGATCGCCTCGATGCTGATCTACCTCCTGATGGCGGCGATCCTCGCCTTGCGCCCGGCGGGCCTGTTCCCGCCGCGCGGGTAGCCGATGCGAAACCGCGCCCGCATGCTTGCGACCGCCGGGGTGCTGGTCGCGCTCGCCGCCGTGCCGCCGCTGGCGGCGGCGTTCGGCCAGCCGTTCTACCTCGACCTCTTCCGGCGCATCATGATCTTCGCGATCGCCGCGCTCAGCCTCAACCTGATCCTCGGCTACGGCGGGATGGTGTCCTTCGGCCACGCCGCCTACCTCGGCGTCGGCGCGTACGCGGTCGGCATCCTCGCCCACCACGGCATCGACAACGGCTTCCTCCAGTTCGCCGTTGCGATCGGCGCCTCCGCGGCGATCGCGCTCGTCATCGGCGCGGTGTCGATCCGCACCAGCGGCGTGTACTTCATCATGATCACGCTCGCGTTCACCCAGATGCTCTTCTATCTCGGCATCTCGCTCGAGGAGTACGGCGGCGACGACGGCATGCGGCTCGCGGCGCGGAGCCGCTTCTTCGGCCTCGACCTCGGCAGCCCGACGCCGTTCTACTACTTCGTGCTCGCCGTGCTGGCGGGATTCGTCTACCTCGTGCACCGGCTGGTGAACTCCCGCTTCGGGATGGTCATCCGCGCGGCCAAGTCGAACGAGGCGCGCACCCGGGCGATCGGCTTCTCCCCCTACCTGTACAAGCTCGCGGCGTTCGTCATCGCCGGCGCGATGTGCGGCGTCGCCGGCGCCCTGCTCGTCAACCAGACCGCCTACCTCACGCCCGAGTTCATGAACTGGACGCGCTCGGGCGAGATCATGTTCATGGTGATCCTCGGCGGCATCGCGACGCTGATCGGGCCGGTCCTCGGCGCGGCCGCGCTGCTCCTGCTCGAGGACGTGCTCGCGGCGTGGACCACGCACTGGCAGATCATCCTCGGCCCGATCCTCGTGCTCGTCGTCCTCTTCACCCGGCGCGGGCTGGCCGGGCTGCTGCCGGGAGGCGGCCGCGATGAGTGACGCGCTGCTTCACGTCGACGGACTCTGCAAGTCGTTCGGCGCGCTGCGCGCCACCGACCAGGTCGGGCTCGAGGTGCGCCAGGGCGAGACGCACGCGATCATCGGACCGAACGGCGCCGGCAAGACCACGCTCATCGGCCAGCTCGCCGGCAACCTGCGGCCCGACGCCGGGACGATCCGCTTCGCCGCCGAGGACATCACCGCGCTCGCGGCGCCGGCCCGTTCGCGCCGCGGCCTCGCCCGCTCGTTCCAGATCACGAGCGTCTACCGCGACTTCAGCGCGCTCGACAACGTCACGCTCGCCGTCCAGGCGCACGCCGGCTCGAGCTTCCGCTTCTGGCGCCCGGCCCGCAGCGACGAGTCGCTCCGCGCGCCGGCCCGCGCGATCCTCGCCGAGGTCGGGCTCGGCGACCGCGCCGACGTGCTCGCGGCGAACCTCGCCCACGGCGAGCAGCGCCAGCTCGAGATCGCGATGGTGCTCGCGACGAAGCCGCGGCTCATGCTGCTCGACGAACCGATGGCGGGGATGGGCACCGACGAATCGGCGCGCACGACCCGCTTCCTGGCGGAGCTGAAGGGGCGGCACACCATGCTCCTGGTCGAGCACGACATGGACGCGGTGTTCGCGCTCGCCGACCGCATCTCGGTGCTCGTGTACGGGCGGATCATCGCCACCGGCACGCCGGCGGAGATCCGCGCCAACCCCGAGGTGCGGAGCGCCTACCTCGGCGAGGAAGCGGAGGCCTGATGCTCGCCGTCGACGCGATCGAGACGAGCTACGGCGCGAGCCAGGTGCTGTTCGGCGTGTCGTTTGCCGTGCGGGCCGGCGAGGTCGCGACGCTGCTCGGCCGCAACGGCATGGGCAAGACCACGACCATCCGCTCGATCATGGGCATCGTGCCGCCGAAGTCGGGCAGCATCACCTTCGACGGGAAGCCGCTCGCCGGCCTGCCGTCGTTCCGCGTCGCCCAGGCCGGCATCGGGCTCGTGCCGGAAGGCCGGCAGATCTTCCCGAACCTCACCGTCCGCGAGAACCTCGTCGCCACCGCGGCGAACCGCGGCGCGCGGCCCGACCCGTGGACCCTCGAGAAGGTGTTCGCGAGCTTCCCCCAGCTCGCCGGGCGCCAGCGGAACATGGGCAACCAGCTCTCGGGCGGCGAGCAGCAGATGCTCGCCGTCGCGCGCGCGCTGATGACGAACCCGAAGCTGCTCATCCTGGACGAGGCGACCGAGGGCCTCGCGCCGCTGATCCGCGAGGAGATCTTCCGCTCGGTCGAGCGCCTCAAGGCGTCCGGCCTGTCGATCCTGATCATCGACAAGGACGTCAGGGCGCTGACGCGGATCGCGGACACGCACTACGTGCTCGAGAAGGGCCGCGTGGTCTGGAGCGGGTCGTCGGCCCAGCTCGCCGCGGCCGAGGACGTCCAGCACCGGTACCTCGGGGTCTGAACTCGTCATTCCGGCGAACGCCGGAATCCAGCCGGGGCCTGGGCCCCGGCGTTCGCCGGGGCGACGGGGGTCAGAACAGATCGAAATACTCGCGCTGCTCCCACTCGCTCACGTCGAGGTTGAAGCGCGCGAGCTCGGCGTCCTTGATCCGGCAGAAGTAGTCCACGAACCCGCTCCCCAGCCCTTCGCGCAGGCAGGCGTCCTCCCGTAGCGCCGCCAGCGCGTCGGCGAGCGTCTGCGGCAGGGTCGGCGCCTTCGTTTCGTACGGCGCGTCGGCCGACGGTCCGGGATCGAGCTTGCGTGCGATCCCGTCGAGCCCCGACCAGATCTGCGAGGCGAAGTAGAGGTACGGGTTCGCCGCCGGCTCGCCGATCCGGTTCTCGATTCGCGTCCCCGGATCGCCCGGGCCGCCGATCACCCGCAGCATGGCGCCGCGGTTGTCGCGGCCCCAGATGATCCGGTCGGGCGCGAGCGAGTAAGGGCGGTAGCGCTTGTAGCCGTTGATCGTCGGCGTCGAGAGCGCGGCCGCACCGCGCGCGTGCGCGACGAGCCCCGCCAGAAAGTGCCGCCCGATCTCGGACAGCGGCGCCGCCGCGTCCGGCGGAGTGAAAGCATTCGCGCCGTCGGCGACGCGCCGCAGGGACTGGTGCAGATGCCATCCGCTGGACATCACGTTGGGGATGCGCGGCCGGCACATGAACGTGGCGTGATAGCCGTTGCGCCGGCAGATCTGCTTCACGGCGCTGCGGAACAGCACCATCGCGTCCGCCGACCCGAGGCCGGCGAGCGCGCCGAGCGTGAACTCGACCTGGCTCGGTCCGAACTCCACCTCGAGCGAGCGCAACGGCAGCCCGAGGCGCTCGAGGTCGCGCCGCAGGAGCTCCACGACCGGATCGAGGAGGTCGTACCGGTCTTCGGTCAGATACTGGTAGCCGTGGGTGAGCAGGCTCACCTCGGGCGGTTCGCCCGGCTGCCCCGCGTGCTCCGGGCGCATGCGCGGATCGACGAGCCTGAAGACGTGAAACTCGATCTCGAGCCCGGCGACGTACTCGAAGCCCGCCTCGCCAAGCCGCGCGAGCGCACGCCGGAGCAGGCCCCGCGTCCCGAACGGCACCGGCTCGCCGCTCGCGAAGTACGGATCGCAGAGCAGCCAGCCCGTGTGCGGCGCCCACGGCAGCACGCGGAAGGTCGTCGGGTCGGCGACCATCAGCGCGTCGGCGCCGCCCTCCATGGCGTCGAGGCCGAACCCGCCGCCGCGCGTGAACACCGGGAACACCGTCTTGTGCGACGTGTCCTTCGCAAAGAGGGTCGTGGTGAAGGTGACGCCGTCGGCGAGCGCCTTCGGGAACTCGGCCGCCGTCACCGTCTTGCCCCGGAGGATCCCGTGCTGGTCCGGGAACGAGAAGCGGATCACCTCGACGCCGCGGCCCGCCAGCTCGGCGGCGAGCGACCGCGCCGCCGCGCGCTGGGGCTCGGTCCAGAGACCGAAGCGGTCGACGAAGCTCATCGGGGGATCAGCCCGCGAGCGGATCGGGCAGCGCCGCCGCCCACGCCGAGCGCCGCCGGCGCGCGCCGTCGTACTCGCGCCAGTAGCGCTGCCAGTCGCCCGCCGGCCCGATGCCGTCGATCGTCACCGGCCCGCGCACCCGCTGCGCTTCCGCCCCGTCGAGCGCCATCGGCGGCCGCTCGCCCCGCAGCGCCTGGTCGATCGCCTTGAGCAGCACTCTCCGGTAGGCGACGATGATCCGGTCGGAAGTGCCGAGATACTCGCGCGTGCGGTCGTGGATCGGCCCCTGCGACTCGACCGCCCACTGGTCGTGGACGTTGATGTCGAAGCCCATGCCGGTGTAGGTGCGGCTGCCGCTGCTCGTCCACGTCGAACCCGTAGTCGTTGCCGCGATGCACGCGCGGCCGGTAGTCCGGCAGCTCGTAGAGCTGGAGCCGCTGCCGGCGCATCTCCGCCTTGTCGACCGGCTGGTCGAACGCGGTGAAGATCGCGTACCAGTAGCAGCCGGTGTCGTCGACCGGCACGTGCCACTGGGTGATCGTCATCTCCGGCGAGAGCGGGATCACGAACGCCTGCGGGAACACCATGTTCGTGACGCGGACGTGCGTGTGCGCGTCGTCGATGCCGCGCAGCGCGAAGATGCGGAAGCCCCACGGCGTCGGCTCGTGGTCGAGCTTCGGCTTGTGGTACTCGCGCAGCACGCGGGTCATCGGCATGTCCGAGCTCGCGGACGCCGCGCGGAACTGCCGCCCGTAGACCGAGCCCGCCGGATCCTCGTCCTCGGTAAAGCGGTGCAGGAACGACGCGTGGGCGGGGTCGATCCCGATCTCGAGCGCCTGCAGCCAGTTGCAGTCCCAGTAGCCCTTGAACGCGAACGTGTACGCGGACGGCGCGACGAAGCAGTCGAACTCGGGGAACGCCGGCGGCTCCCCCTCGCCGAGATACGCCCAGAGGATGCCGTTCCGCTCGACGACCGGATAGCTCCGCTGCCTGACCGACTCGCACAGCCGGCTGCCGTCGGGCTCGGCCGGCGTGTCGAGGCAGCGGCCGTTCACGTCGAAGAGCCAGCCGTGGAACGCGCAGCGCAGGCCGCCGTCCTCGCGCCGCCCGTACGACAGATCGGCGCGGCGATGGGGACAGCGCCGGTCGAGCAGGCCGTAGCGCCCCTGCTCGTCGCGGAAGAGCACCAGGTCCTCGCCGAGCAGCCGCACCCGCCGCACCGGACGCTCGCCTTCGAGCTCGTCGACGAGCGCGGCCGGCTGCCAGTAGCTGCGCAGCAGCCTGCCCCCGCCCGTGCCCGGGCCGACCCGGGTCATGAGTTCGTTCTGCTCGGCGGTGATCATCGCGGCCCGTCCCTGTCGGTTCCCTGCCGGCGGCTCGCCGCAGAATACGACGACCCCAGCGGCCGCGGCAAGAAGCTAAAATCGCCGCCCATGCGCCGCTTCCTCGTCGCGCTCTTCGCGCCGCTCGCCGCCCTCGTCGGCTGCGACGCCGGCATCTCGCAGCTCAAGCCCGGCGTCTCGACCGCCACCGAGGTGCGCAGCGTCATGGGCAACCCGACCTTCGAGTGGAAGGCGCCCGACGGCGCCTATACCTGGGAGTTCGCGCGCGGGCCGGAGGGCGTGGTGACCTACATGGTCGACCTCGGTCCCGACAACGTGATGCGCGCGATCCGCCAGGTGCTCACCGAGGAGTACTTCGCGAAGATCCGGCCCGGGATGCGCCAGGACGAGATCCGCAAGCTGATCGGCAAGCCCGGCCAGACGATGCCGTTCCCGAACCTGCAGGAAGAGGTCTGGTCCTGGCGGTTCGAGCAGAGCCACGGCAACCCGTGGTTCTTCAACGTGCACTTCGCCCCCGACGGCGCGGTGAAGCGCACCTCGCAACAGAAGATCGAGAGCCTGAACCCGTGATGCGAGGCGCCGCCGCCCTCCTCGCCGCGCTCGCCATCCTCCTCCCCGCGCACGCCGCCGACGGCGAGCTGCGCGCCTGGCCCGTCCCCGGCCGCGGCAAGCTCGAGATGATCGTCCCCGCCGACTGGTACGACGACCCGCGCGGCGCCCAGGGCGCGCTGCCGCGCGTGCGCCTGTTCGACCGGCTCGGCCCGCGGCCGCCGTTCGACATGACGGTGACGATCGCGTGGTCGACCGGCAAGGAGGCGTCCTACAAGGACCCGGCGCGCCTGCGCGCGTTCGTCGCGCAATCGGCCGACGACCTCGCCGCCGAGACGGTCGAGAAGCGCTTCCCCCTGCGCGAGATCACCGGCGAGAACGGCGTCGGCTACTACTTCCGCGCGACGATCCAGTCGCCCGTGAGCGGCGCGTGGCCCAATCTCACCCAGGGCGCGTTCGTCGCCGGCGACCTGCTCCTCGCCTTCAGCATCCTCACCCAGGACCCGAAGTCGCCGGCCATCGAGCAGGCGATCGCGATGCTGCGCACCGCGCGCCGCGTGCCGTAGTCCGCGCGCGACAGAGCGAGGCTAGCCCGACCGGCGGCGCTGCGCAGGTCTCTGGCCGGCGACCGAGCACGGCGCCGAGACCGACACCGGCGCACTGACCGGTACGCCCTCGCCGCGTCGTCGTCAAGCGGTCGATCGGGCTCAGCCACGCCGCGACCGCCGCGGTTGAGCACGTGCGTGTAGACCATCGTCGTCTTGACGTCCGCATGTCCGAGGAGCTCCTGCACCGTCCGGATGTCGTAGCCCGCCTCCAGCAGGTGCGTCGCGAAGCTGTGCCGCAGCGTGTGCGGCGAAGCGGGCTTGACGATCCCCGCGCGGCGCACGGCATCCTTCACCGCGCGCTGCACTGCCTGTCTCGTCGAAGTGGTGACGGCGCATGCGCCCGGAGCGCGGATCCTCGGAAAGCATCGTCGCGGGAAACGCGTACTGCCAACCCCACTCCCGCGGGGCACGCGGATACTTCCTGCGCCAGCGCGAACGGCAGGTACACCTCGCCGTATCCGGCCAGGCAATCGGAACTATGGAGCTCGCGCGCTCTAGCGAGCTGCTGCCTTAGCGGCTCGACAAGCTTGGCCGGGAGCACCGTGACGCGGTCCTTTCCGCCCTTGCCGTCTCGCACGACGATCTCGCGACGCGCAAAGTCGATGTCCTTGACCCGGAGCCGGACCGCCTCCATCAGCCGCAGCCCGGCGCCGTACAGCAAGCTCGCGAGCAGCCAGTGCAGGCCTTTCAGCTGTGCGAAAAGCGCCCGCACCTCCTCTTCCGTCAGAACCACCGGAAGTCGGCGCACGGACTTGGCGGTAGTCACGCCCTCCAGCCAGCCGAGCTCGACCCCGAGCACCTGCGCGTACAGGAAGAGCAGCGCTGCCTTCGCCTGATTCTGCGTCGAAGCGCTGACGTTGCCCGCGACCGCCAGATGCGTCAGGAAGGCCTCGACCTCCCGTCCCCATCTCCCGGGGGTGGCGCTTGCCGTGAAAGAGCACGTACCGCCGGATCCAGGAGACGTATTGCTCCTCCGTGCGAATGCTGTAATGCTTCACTCGCAGCCGCTCCCGGACCCGATCGAGCAGGCGAGGACGATCATGCATGGCGCACCGCCTCCAGCCGCACTTGCCGCGCCTCAATGGGCCGCCCTATTCGGGCGCAACCCGTTGATTCTCGGCCCCCGTATTGGAAATACTGTACGAGTATACACGTCTACGCCGCTTTGTAAAGCGGCGTTCGGCGTCATGCCCGCGGCCGGTGATCGCGCGACAAGTCTGATTTCAGATCAGAGCCACCCCGGCACGATCAGGGCACGGCGATGTAATGCCGTAACTCAGAGGTTTGCGGATCGACGGTAGTTCAATCGAGTTTTGCGCCGGACGCCTTGATCGCCCGCGCCCACTTTGCGGTCTCGCTCACGATAAGGGCTGAGAACTGTTCGCCTGAACTGCTAGTGGGCTCAATGCCCTGCGCGAAGAAGGCGTCGCGTAACTCCTTCGTTGCCAGGACTTTCGACACTTCCTCATTCAGGCGTCGGATGACGGCGTTCGGAGTGCCGGCTGGCGCCACCAGGCCGAACCAGGCAGACACCTCGTAACCGGCTAACCCCGACTCGGCGGCGGTCGGCACGCTGGGAACTTGAGGGAGACGGCTGGGGGCTGCTACGGCGAGGGCTCTGATCTTGCCGGTTCGAATGTGCGGAAGAAGTGCCGCCGGGAGATCGAACACGATCTGGATCCGACCGGCGAGCAGATCGCTTACGGCGGGTCCCATACTTTTGTAGGAAACATGAAGCAGATCCACCCCAGCGGCGGTCTTGAACAACTCCCCCGCAATATGCGGCGGGGTGCCGCTGCCGCTCGAGCCGAAGTTTAGCTGGCCCGGTTTGGATTTCGCCAGGTCGATCAGCTCCTGCAGCGAATTCGCAGGGACCGCAGAGTGAACGACGACGAGAAACGCGTTGTTGGTGACAAGACTAATCGGCGCAAACGACTTGACCGGATCGTACCCCACGCTCGGATAGAGGTTCGGAGCGGCCGCGAGGGTTCCCGTGGTGCCCAGGGCAAGCGTGTAACCGTCGTTGGTCGACTTCGCCGCTGCTTCCAGACCGATGGTTCCAGCAGCGCCGGGGCGGTTCTCGACGATCACTGGCTGACCAAGCCCTGGCGAGAGGTGTTGCGCAACGAGGCGGGCGACGATATCGGTCGATCCGCCGGGGGCGAATCCCACGATCAGCTTGATCGGCTTGGACGGATAGGCCTGCGCGAACGCTGCGCTGCCTGATAGCCCTGGGAGCAGCAGGAAGGCAATTGTCAATGCCGCAACAGCACTTCGCACCGTGAACCAGATCATGACTTCCTCCTGATGCATCCTGCTGCAGCCAGTTAAGCACATAAGCCGGTCCGCGATAAGATGACCGCTGAAGTACCGCGGTAACCATAGGTGACCGGCATGCGCTTCAACCAGATCCGCGACTTTGTCTCGATCGTCGAGGCCGGTAGTATCCGGGCCGCCGCCCGGGCGCGCGGGGTTTCCCACCCCGCGATGACGAAGAGTATTCGCCAGCTAGAAGACGACTTACGCGTTCAGCTGATCCGTCGAAGCACTCGCGGTGTCGTGCCCACCCCCTCGGGCCGTGCGTTTCTTGCACGCGCCCGTGCAATTCAAGCTGAAGTACGCAAAGCAGAGGAGGAGTTGCGTCAGTTAGGGGGCGAAGCGGGAGGCACGGTGAGCGTAAGTGTGTCGCCGGCCGCCGCGGCGCTGCTGGCGCCCGGCGCAATTGCGGATTTTCTTTACCACCATCCGCAAGCGCGGCTGCGAATCGTAGAAGGTACGGTATCGGCCCTCGCGTCGCTCTTGCGCGACCAGACCGTCGACTTCGCCCTCGGGACTCGTCCGACATCCAAATTGGATGCCGGGCTCAAGTTCCGAACCCTGCTTCGCGCGCGCATGGCGGTCGGCGGGCGCCGCGGACATCCACTGCGCGAGGCGAGATCGCTGCGCGAGTTGGCCGATGCGCGCTGGATCGGCCTCTATCCGCCCGGGGCTGGCGGTGTGCTCGAGCGGGCGTTCGCTGCAGCCCATCTGCCATTCCCGCAGCGATACATCACCTGCGAGTCCCATCTCCTTGCATTCGAGCTGATGGCGCGTACCGATGCATTGATGTTGCTACCGGCGCAGTTGCTCGATACCGCTAACCACCGCGCGCTTGAACAAATCCCACTCGACCAGCCAGCGCCCTCCATGGTGGTCGGGATGTGTACTCGCGCGGAGGCGCGGTTGACGCCGCTGGCGGCCGCGCTGGCGCGCACGTTCACAGAGGTTGCACGGCGGTTGGCACAGGCGAGGTGAGGGCAAAGCATGATGCCGAACCACGCCTTGCAGCGGACGCGCCGCAAGCGGCGCGCCGCTGAAGGCGGCCGTTAGGCCTCGCAAACAGGAGCCTCACCGTCAGCCTATGGTGACATCTAAGTCAGGCCGCACCGGCTTCGCTTCCGACCCATTCGGGTACAGCGCACTTGGCTGGCACAAATGGGGCACTGCGCAGGCTGCTGCTGGCCTCTCAGTCGAACCCAAAGCCTTTCCAACAAGTACCGATCTGAAGACCCCCGTACTCTGGCTTACTCATGCTCATGCGCTCTCCGAAGCTGCCGTCGCATTGCTACGGACGGAACCTACTTGGGGAGAGCATGCCCCTCCCCGTCCGAGGTGTCTGCGACAGTCAATACTGTGGTGTGGCTCTCATGCTCGTTGGCTACAGCCTCGAGATCTGTTTGAAGGGCCTACTTATCTTGGCCAAGGGAGTCATGATAGAGGAAGAGAGGACCCATCAGCATCACAAGCTGGAGCGATTGGCTGAGCAAGTGCCGGACTTAAGCGCCAAGGATAAGGCGATACTCCGTGCACTGACGCACTTCACCGAGTGGGCCGGTCGCTATCCCGACCCCGGTGCGGGAAGAGACGCGAAGGTCGAAGAGGTATTTACCCTAGCAGAGCAGCATCAAGTCACCGCACGAGAATTGTTTGCTCTTGCAGCGCGGGTCATGCAGCACACCAATGCTGTCGTCAATGAACACGCGAGGTAAGCGGTGCGCATCGACGCCCAACCCGTGGTTCTCAGGAGACAGTCGCCAGCAGGCTTTGCCCGCCGGCTCCTGCCCCTGAACCACAACGTTCGGCGTCATCACGAGTCAGGCTGTGGATGACAATGCGCGGCGACCAGCTTCACTTATCGTGAGAGGACGATGCGATGACTACCCAAGCCGATGTGATCGTTATTGGCTCTGGTGGCCTGGGTGCGGCGACCGCATTCCATCTCGCCAAACGCGGAGTCGGGCACGTCGCGCTTGTCGACAAATACGACATCGGCTCGCAGACCTCTCCGCGTGCCGCCGGCATGGTCAGCTGTGCGCGGAAGAGCGAGCTCATGACAAACCTGATCAAGCTCGCCACCGAGAAGATCAAGCACTTCACCGAGGATACTGGGCAGCCTCTGGACTGGGTTCACTCCGGTAGTCTCAAGGTCGCGCGCCGCAAGCAGGACGCCGAAGTGATCGAGAGCGATATCGCACGCGGCCGCCCGCTCGGGCTCGACCTCGAGCGAGTATCGCCACAGGAGGCGCACCGCTTGAATCCATTCCTTGAGCCGGAGGGAGTGGTCGCGGTCATGCGCGTCGGCGACGACATGTACTTCGACCCCTCACAGGTTGCCGTCGGCTTCGCGCGTGGCGCCGAAGCACGCGGGGCGACGCTGCTGCCTCATACCGCTGTCACGCGGGTCCTCATCGACAACGGCCAAGTCACCGGCGTTGAGACCAATAAAGGCATGATTCGGGCGCCGATCGTCGTCGACGCGGCTGGAGCCTGGACGCGCCAAGTTGCCGAGGCGAGCGGGATTCGCGTTCCTCTCGTTCCGACCGCTCAGCAACTGTTCGTCACCGAGCCCGTGGAGGGCGCGAAGCCCGACTTGCCAATGGTGCGCATCATGGATGCGGCGGTATACATGCGCCCCTGCAACGGCGGGTTCCTATGGGGCGTCTACGAGGAGCATCCTCGCTTCTTCGATATGGGCTCGCTTGGCGACCGATTCCAGATCAAGGACATGCCACTCGACGCCAGCGTGCTCTGGCACTACGCCGAAGACGTGAAGCCGCAGCTGCCAATACTGCAGAAGGCGAAGGTTCGCGAACATCGTGGCGGCATTCCCACGATGACCGCGGATGGGCAGCATATCGTCGGTCCCACGCCGGCCTTCCGTGGCTTCTTCTTCGCGAGCGGCTGCAACGTGGCAGGGCTTTCGATCTCGCCTGCGCTTGGGGAGGCGCTCGCGGCGTGGATCGTCGATGGTGCCCCGCCTATCGATCTGACGCCCCTGACGGTGGCGCGATTCGGCACCGGCTCTTGGTCAGAGGAACAACTGAGACAACAGGCCGCGTGGCAATACCGGCATTTCTACGGCGCGGTCTGAACTCTGCGCGTGACCATGACGCCGAACCACCCGTTGCAGCGGACGCGCCGCAAGCGGCGCGCCGCTGAACGGGGACGTTTAGGCGACATTCCAATGCTCGCCAACCGAAAGGAGCGAAGCGATGCGTACCAGCACATCCAGGTCGCGTCACGACATGACACGACGGGCGTTTCTCGGCGTTGGTACCGCTGGCGCGCTAATCGCGACAAGTGGAACTGGGCTTGCCCAGCTACCGGCTCCCCCGCCAGCACCGCGCGTCAAGGGACCTCGGGTGTGGCTGGACATGGACCAAACCGAGCTTGACGCCGCCTATGACCAAAGTGTCTATGCGCCGAACCTGCAGCAAGTCGTCAACGCGGGCCCTCAACAGCGAAGGCGCGCGGGCGCGGTTGGGCGCGCCTCAACGCTACGCCTACGGCCCAACCCCCATTGAGGGGCTCGATATCTACCGCACGACGCGTCCCAATGCGCCGATCAACATCTTCATCCATGGGGGCGAGTGGCGTCTCGGGGCCGCGAAGGGCGCCGCGTTCCCGGCGGAGTTGTTCGTCCATGCTGGCGCTCATTACGTAGTGCCCGACTTCGCCTGGGTCCAGGACGTGGCCGGCAGCCTGATGCCCATAGCCGAACAGGTGCGTCGCGCTGTGGCCTGGGTGCACCGAAATGCCAAAAGCTTTGGCGGCGACTCTGATCGCATCTATGTTTCTGGACACTCCTCTGGTGGCCATCTTGCAGGCGTCATATTGACGACCGACTGGCCGAAGGAGTTCAGCCTGCCGGTCGACACGGTGAAGGGTGGGCGTGTTGCAGCGGCATGTTCGACCTGAAGCCCGTGCGTCTTTCGGCTCGACGCGAGTACATCAACTTCACCCACGAGATGGAGCACGCGCTCAGTCCACAGCGACATCTCGACAAGCTGAACGCCCCGGTGATCGTCGCGCACGGAACGCTTGAGAGCCCGGAGTTCCAACGCCAGTCGCGCGACTTCGAGGCCGCGGGGAAAGCTGCAGGGAAGCCGGTACAGCTGCTCGTGGGCGAGAGCTACAACCATTTCGAGATCATCGAGACGCTCGGCAATCCATATGGGCTCTTGGGTCGGGCAGTGCTGGGGCAGATGCAGCTCGCAAAGACGTGAGACGGGCTTGTTCCTGTTCTAGGCGCCCGTCGCAAGAAGCAAGAACTGCGTCATGTTTCGTCGAACCGCCGTTTCTGCCTTGGTGGCGCCCAAGCCGTACTTGCTTGCAGGCTCCGTGTGTCGCGCATTTCTGCGGTATGCATCTCAGTAATACCCAGCCACAGCGTGTGTCCTATCGTGGCGCCTAACCCCTCCATCAAGCGGACGTGCCAACGGCCGCTTCGCGCCCCTTGGCCCGCCGCTCATGTCGAACGGTTAGGCTTTGATCCCTCTCACTCGGCAACTGCAACGAGTGAGCGAAAAAAGGGAGAACCCGCGGACCACGAAATGGAGAAGCAACGATGAAAATCTTATTTGGTGTTGCCGCATTTGTGCTGTCACTTAGCACGCTGGTATTTGCAGACGAAAGCGGGCTGCTCGACAAAGGCGCTGGAATCATCACGAAACCTAGCAAATACTCCGTGAAAGAAACCATCGACCGCGTGGAGGCTGCGGCCAAGGGCGTCGGCGCAAACATCTTCAATCGCATCGACTACCAGGAGATGTCCAAGAAAGTGAAAGTTGATATCCGACCCAACGAGTTAATCATTTTCGGGCGGGGCACAGGTGGTCCATTCATCATCAAAGAAGCGCCGCTGGCTGGGATAGACCTGCCCTTTAAAGCAATACCCGCCTGGAAGACTCGCAAGGAAAAGTCTGGCTGAGTTACATGAATGGCAGCTACATCGACCAGAGGTACGCGTGAAGGGCGCGGCCAAATTTGCGCAAACATCGATGAAACCATAGAGAAAATCATGAGCGAAGCGCTCAAATAGTGAGCGGTCGGGGACATAGTTGACAAGAGTCCGGGGACATGCCTGACAGATTTCTGCGGACCGGCTCGACGCTGAACCAGCCCCGGAGCTAGTTGAGGATCGGCCTCGATCAATACCGGAGAGCGAACATGCCCGATGTCCTTGCCGTTGACCGTCTCGAAGTCCTCGTGCTGGTCGACAACACGACCGACAGCCTTTCGACCAATCCCAAGAACGTGGAGCCCGAGTGGTCGATTCTGCTGACCGGAGGGCGACTGCGCGTGCTCTCCGGGCAGAACATCTGTTGTGCGCATCACGGCCTTTCCCTGCTGATAACCGCGCACGTCGGAAACCAGGCCCGCACGTTGCTGTTCGACGCCGGCCCGGCAGCCGACACGTTTACGCGAAACGCCGCAATTCTGGGGGTCGATTTCGCCGCGGTCGAGGCAGTGGTGCTGTCGCATGGTCATTGGGACCACGCCGGCGGTCTTCTCGCGGCGATCGAGGCCATCGCGAAGAGCCGTGCCGATAAGCGTGTCGACTGCTATGTGCACCCCGGCATGTTTGCAGAGCGGGCCACGAGGAGACCCTGTGCATGGGGAAGCTCTACGTAACCGAGCTGGTGCCGGACCCGGACAAGCTGGCAAAGGCCGGCGCCAACGTAGTCAGCACCCGCGAGTCGCGGGTGTT
>CAVXND010000077.1:0-121627 GCA_963762785.1 uncultured beta proteobacterium | reverse complement strand
CCGGAGTCATTGCCGTCTTCGCGGCGTCGCTCTTCTACGGCGATGCCGTGATCACGCCGGCGATCTCGGTGCTGTCGGCGGTGGAAGGCCTCTCGGTCGCGGCCCCCGCGCTCGAACCCTGGGTCGTGCCGGCGACGCTCGGGATCCTGATCGGGCTGTTCGCGATCCAGAGCCACGGCACCGGGAAGGTGGGGAAGCTCTTCGGTCCGATCACCGTCGCGTGGTTCGTCACCATCGGGGTGCTCGGCATTGCCAGCATCGTGAAGACGCCCGAGGTCGTACGGGCCCTCGAGCCGAACTACGCGGTCGCGTTCGCCGTCGCCTCGCCGGGGCTCGCCTTCCTCGCGCTCGGCGCGGTGTTCCTGACGCTCACCGGCGGCGAGGCGCTCTACGCCGACATGGGTCACTTCGGCCGGATGCCGATCCGCGTGGCGTGGTTCGGGCTCGTGCTGCCGGCGCTGATGCTGAACTACCTTGGCCAGGGCGCGCTCGTGCTGCGCAACCCCGAGGCGGTGAAGAACCCGTTCTACCTCCTCGCGCCGCCGGAGCTCCTGCTGCCGCTCGTCGCGCTCGCGACCGCGGCCACCGTGATCGCCTCGCAGGCGGTGATCTCGGGCGCGTTCTCGGTCACGCAGCAGGCCTCCCGACTTGGCTACCTGCCGCGCATCCCGGTCACGCACACCTCCGAGACCGAGCGCGGCCAGATCTACATCGGCCGCCTCAACTGGACCATGCTCGTGATCGTGGTGCTGCTCGTGCTCGGCTTCGGTTCGTCGAGCGACCTCGCGGCGGCGTACGGCGTCGCGGTGTCCGCGACCATGGTCCTCGAGACCTCGCTCGTCGCGCTGGTGGTCTTCGCGCTCGCGGGGCGCGCGCGGGTGCCGCTGCTCGCGATGCTCGCCGTCATCGCCACGGTCGAGCTCGCGTTCCTCGCCTCGAACGCGACCAAGATCCTGGCCGGCGGCTGGTTCCCGCTCCTGTGCGGGCTCGTCGTCTTCACGCTGCTCACGACCTGGAAGCGCGCGACCGACTACCTGAACTCCGCGGCGGCGCGCCGCAAGGTGCCGATCGAGGGGTTCTTCGAGCATCTCGGCGAAGTGGCCACGGTGCCGGGGACGGCGGTCTTCTTCTCGGCCGATCCCGACACCGTCCCGACTACGCTGCTGCACAACCTGAAGCACAACAAGGTGCTCCACGAGCGGGTGGTGTTCTTCACGATCGAGACCGCGGACGTGCCGCGCCTGCCGAACCTCGAGCGGACCGACGTGCGCGTCATCGTGGCGAAGCGGGTCTACCAGGCGACGGTGCGCTACGGCTTCATGGAGGACCCGGACGCGGTGCGGGCGCTCGCGCTGCTCACGCGCCACGGCCTGCGCTTCGAGCGCGACGAGACCACCTTCTTCCTCGGGAAGTCGACGATCGCCCGCGCCGAGCGGCCCGGTCTCTTCACCTGGCGCCGGGAGCTCTTCCGCTGGATGCAGCGGAACAGCCCGAGCGCGGTCGAGTACTTCAAGCTCCCGCCCGACCGGGTGATCGAGCTCGGCACGCAGCTCACGCTCTGAGAGGACCGAACGCATGAAGCTCGCCGGCGTCAAGGTGATCGAGCTCTCGCTCTTCCTGCCTGGGCCGCACCTCACCATGATGATGGCCGACCACGGCGCGGACGTGATCAAGGTGGAGCCGTACGACGGCGGCGAGCCGAATCGCCACATCGGACCGCGGGAGGACGGCGAGACCGTCTACTTCCGCAACACTCATCGCGGCAAGCGGAGCCTGCGGCTCAACCTGAAGCACCCCGAGGGCCGCGAGATCCTCATGCGCCTCGCGGAGCGCGCCGACGTCCTGGTCGAGTCGTTCCGCCCCGGCGTCGTGGACCGCCTGGGCGTCGGCTACGCGCAGGTGAGCGCACGCGCGCCGCAGCTCGTCTACTGCTCGATCTCGGCGTTCGGGCAGAACGGCGGCTACCGGGACCGGCCGGCGCACGACCTCGCCGTCGAGGCGCTGGCGGGCGTCGTCAGCGTCAACCTCGACCAGGACGACCGGCCGGCGATGCCTGCGATACCGGCATCGGACATGGCGGCCTCGCTGATGGCCCTGTCGGGGATCCTCATGGCGCTGCTGAAGCAGCGCGCGACCGGGCAGGGCGACTACCTCGACATCGCGATGCACGACTCGCTCCTCGCGTGGACCGCGAACGTATTGGGTCCGGTCTTCGCGGAAGGGCGTGCGCCGGTGGCGAAGGAGGAGCGGACCTGGGGCGGCAACGCCTTCTACAACCTGTACCAGACGAAGGACGGCGAGTGGCTCGCGCTCGGCGCCTCCGAGCACAAGTTCGCCGAGAACTTCCTCGCCAAGGCCGGGCGATCGGATCTCGTGCCCTACGCGCACAAGCAGCCCGGGGAGCAGGGGCCGCTGATCGCCTATCTGCGGCAGCTCCTCAGGGAGAAGACGCTCGCCGAATGGCTCGCGTGGCTCGACGGCGTCGACGTCGCGTACGCGCCGGTCCGGCGCACTCAAGGAGGCGATCGACGACCCGAACACGCGGGCGCGCGAGATGCTGCTCGTGGACGAGCGCGGCCGCCGGCATCTCGGCGTCCCGATCAAGTTCGCGCGCGAGCCGGCGCAACCCGTACTGCGCGCGCCCGGGTTCGGCGAGCACTCGGACGAGATCGTGAAGAAGCACTCGGTTACGGCGACGCGGACATTGCGCGGCTGCGCGCCGAGCGCGTGATCGGATGACCGTCGAGCTCGACCCCGCTGCGCTCGACCTCGCCCGCTTCATCCGTCCCGGCGACACCGTCGCCGTCGCGCAGGGCGCCACCGAGCCGCTGACGCTCACCGAGGCGCTGGTCGCACAAAGCGCGCAGCTCGGCGCGCTCAGGGTCTTCCTCGGCGCGATGTACTCGGACACCTTCGCGCCCGACGCGGCGCCGGGGTTCCGCTACGTGAGCTACGGCGCGCTCGCGTCGAATCTCCGCCTCGCACGCGCCGGGCGGCTCGAGGTCGTGCCGTGCCACTACTCCCAGCTGCCGTGGCTGCTCGCGTCCGGGCCGGTGAAGGCCGACGTCGTGATGCTCGCGCTCTCGCCGGCCGTCGACGGCGTCAGCGACGATCGGCGCGGCGCACGGCTACGCGCTGGCCGCGGCGAGCCGTGCGCGGGTCGTGCTCGCGGAGGTCAACGAGCGCATGCCGTGGGTGCACGGCGGCGAGCTGCCGGCCGGCTTCCGGATCGACGCGGTGGTGCGGACGTCGCGGCCGCTGCCGCGCTATCCGCTCTCGCGCGTCGGCCAGGCAGAGCGCGAGGTCGCGGCCAACGTCGCCGGGCTGATTCCCGATGGCGCGACGCTCCAGTTCGGAATCGGCACCATCGCGGACGCGGTGCTCGGCGCGCTCGCCGGTCATCGGGACCTCGGCCTGCACACCGGGATGCTCAGCGAATCCGTTCTGCCCCTGCTTGAGCGCGGGGTGGTGACCAACCGGCTGAAGGCGATCGATACCGGCGTCACCGTGAACGGCATCTTCATCGGCGACGAGGCGCTGTATCGGTACATCGACCGCAACCCGGCGGTGCGGCTCGCCGGGCCGGAGTACACGCACGCGATTGCGACGCTCGCGCGCATCCCGGGTTTCGTCAGCGTCAATTCGGCGGTCGAGGTCGACCTCGGCGGCAACGTGAACGCCGAGGTCGCGGGCGGCGCCTATGTCGGCGGCGTCGGCGGGCAGCTCGACTTCGTCCGGGGCGCCGCGGCCGCGCCCGGGGGGCGCGCGATCATCGCGCTGCCTTCGGTGTCGCGCGACGGCAAGGCGAGCCGGATCGTCGCGCGGTGCGCGGCGGTCACGACACCCGCCGCGGACGCGGACACGATCGTCACCGAGTGGGGCGTCGCCGAGCTGCGCGGCGTGTCGTACGAAGAACGCGCGCGCCGGATCTCGGCCATCGCGCATCCGGCGTTCCGCGATTCGCTCGCCGCCGCGTCGCGGCGGTAGCGGCGCCCGGTGGTGCCGGTGCGCCGCCGGCCCGACGGGCGGCGAGGCTGCTCACTCCGGAGACTGCAGGAACTTCAGCACCGCCAGCTCGCCGATCCGCCGGCCCATCGCGGTCCCGACCTCGGTGGAGAAGCGGTAGTGCACGCCCTCGTAGACGCGCGCGTCCGCGACCTCCCGGGTGAAGTCGTCGACCTTCGTCCAGCGACGCGCGGCGCCTTTCGCAGTGGGGCTGGCCGTCGTCAGCACCGGCATCGGGCCGGCGCCGATCTCCGCCTGCAGCACCGCGCCGACCGCGCCCGCGAGGATGCTGTGCGCGCTCGGATACTCCGGGTGCATCGGCACGTCGATGAACGGCGTCCAGGACGCGTCGCGCTCGGTCGCGTCGTTGCCGTCGATGTCGCCGTTGCGGATCGCGGTGGTGGGCCGCCAGAAGTTGTAGTGATACTTGGCCTCGAAGACGGCGATCATCCCGTCGTCCATCGCCTGCGTCACCGCCGCGAAGAGGCGCGCGTTCTGCGTGACCTCGCGCCCCGGCGCGTCGGCCACCGAGCGCACGACGCCGTGGTAGATCGGCGGGAGCGAGTACTCCCAGAAGCGCGCGATCTCGGTCTGCTCCGCCGTGCGGCGGGCGCTCGTCTTGCCGCCGAGCGCCTTGACCTCGTTGTACTCGCGCGCCCATGCCACGCTCGTCAGCGCCGGCGGCGCGCCCGGGCGGAATTGCGCCGCACTCGTCATCAGCCACGGCTTGCGGGCCTGCCACTGCGTCGCGGCCGGCGTCGCGGTCGGCACGTAGGCGCCCGCGGTGGTGTGCGGGCGGTACGCCTCCGGTCCGCCGGCGCCGTCGTCGGCGCGTGACGCCAGCACCGCTGCCGCGGCCCGCTCCCCGACGGCGATGCCGGCGGTCTTCGCCGCGCCGTCGGCGACCGTCGTCAGCGCCGCCTGGTAGGCCGCTTCGATCGCCGCCTGTTGCGACGGGATAAGCTTCATCAGCGTGACGCGGTTGGCCGCAGCCACCGCGGCGTCGATCGAGGCGCCGGGCGCCGGCTCCGGCTGCCGCGGGGCCGGGTAGCGTCTGGTGATGGTGTTCACGCCGTCGTACACGGCCGTCTGGACGATGGCCAGCACGCGGTTGGCGGGCGGCGTTCCGAGCTTTGCCTCGACGACGAGCTCTCCCGCCTTGGCGTTCCAGTCGGTGATGACGTCGGCGCTTGCGCCGAAGGAGCCGGCGAGCAGGGCTGCCGACAGGGCGATTCGAGTTGCGTGTCGCATGGTCGTTCCTTTCGGGTTCGGTCCGGGTCGGTCAATGCCGCGTGATGACGATCTCGAGGTACTCGCTCGGCACGACCATCGTGCCGTCGCCCGAGCGGTTGAACTGCTCGATCAGCCCCACGAGGTCGCGCTGGAGCGCCGCCTTGCGCCGCGGGCTCGAGCGCGCCGAAGGTCTTGTGCACCGGCCCGTAGTAGGTCCTGAAGACTTCCAGCCAATGCGCCGGCGAGCGGTAGCGGAACACGAAGTTGCGCTGCGCCGACTTGACCGAGGTCGCGTGCGGCTCGAACAGCTCGGCGATCCGCGCGCGGGTGCCCCAGAGCGCGGGCGACCTGGCGCCGGCCGGCGGCGGCGCGTGCTTGCCGATGGTCTTGAAGAGCTGCCCGATGAAGCCTTCGGGCGTCCAGTTGGCAAGGCCGATCCTGCCGCCGCGCTTGCAGACGCGAACCAGCTCGGCCGCGGCGCGGTCCTGGTCGGGGGTGAACATCACCCCGAAGGTCGAGACGACCGCGTCGAAGCTCTCGTCCGCGAACGGCAGCGCTTCCGCGTCGGCCTCGCGGAACTCGATGTCGAGCCGTTCGGCCGCGGCGCGCTCGCGGGCGCGCTCGAGCAGCGCCGGCACGTAGTCGGAGGCGACCACGTCGCACCAGCGACGGGCGGCGGCGAGGGACGCGTTGCCGTTGCCGGCAGCGACGTCGAGCACCTTCTGTCCCGAGCGGAGATCGAGGGCCTCGCACAGTTCCTCGCCGACGATCTGCAGGGTGGTGCCGACGACGGCATAATCGCCCGACGACCACGCCGACTGCTGGCGGGCCTTGAGCGCCTTGAGGTCGGCCTGGCCGACGGATTGACGGTCCTGACTGGTGGTGGTGGCGGCGGTCGTGTTCATGTCCCTTCTCCGTTCGGTTGTGGGGTGTCGGCACCGTAGCGGCCGGGCGTGGGGCCGGGCGTGGTAGCCGGCGTGGAATCGACCGTGGAATCGGATCGCCCGGGCTCGATCCACGTGCGGATGCTCGGGCCCATGACGATCTCCCGGGACGGCGTCGCGCTGGCGCTGCCGTCATCCCGCAAGGTCCGCGCGCTCTTCGCCTACCTCGCCCTCGCGCCGCGCGCGGTGGCGCGGAGCCAGCTCTGCGAGCTGCTGTGGGACGTCCCCAACGATCCGCGCGGCGAGCTTCGCTGGTGCCTCAGCAAGATCCGCGGCCTCGTCGACGAGCGTGACGGCCGCCGGCGCGTCCTCACCCCCGAGGACACCATCGGGCTCGACCTGTCGGACTGCGCCGTCGACGCGATCGCGATCGCCCGCGCGGCCGAGGCGGGCATCCAGACGCTGGCGCCGGAGCGGCAGCGGGCGCTGTCCACGCTGTTCGGCGGCGACTTCCTGGAGGGCCTGGAGATCGACCGCAGCCCGGTCTTCAACGGCTGGCTCACCGCGCAGCGCCGGCGATTCCGCGGTTGCCACGTCGCCCTGCTGGAGCAGCTCGCCAGGAACGTTCCCGACGACGAGGCGTTCGGGTACCTGGAGAAGTGGCTCCAGCTTGCGCCGTTCGATCGGCAGGTCCATGCGATCCTCCTGACCGCGCTCGCCCGGCGCGGCCGGATTCGCGAGGGGGAAGAGCATCTGGCGACGACCGCCGGGCTGTTCGAGGCGGAGGGCCTGGATAGCGCGCCTCTCCGCGACGCGTGGCGGTCGGCCCGGGAGCAAGGCGCCGGTCCGCCGGGCGGCCCGCCTGCCGCGCCTCTCCTATTGACGGCGGAAGCAGGCGCCGGCCGTGACGACGTCGTCGCCGCCGCCCATCGCCGCGCCTCCATAGCGGTGATGCCGTTCGTCGACCGGTCGGTTGCGCCGGGCGTCCGCGGCGGAGCTGCCGACGCGCTCGCCGACGACGTGATCACCCGGCTCGCCAAGCTGCGCAGCCTGTTCGTCATCGCACAGGGCACCATGTTCGCCCTGCACGAGCGGCGCATCGGTCCGGAAGAGGCGGGCCGGATGCTGAACGTCGATTACGTCGTCGGCGGTTCCGTGCAGCACCACGGCGAACGCCTCACCGTTGCGGTCGAGCTGACCGAGACGCGCACCGCCCGGATCGTCTGGGCGGAGATCTTCAACCACAAGCTGGACGACGCGTTCCTCGTGCTCGAGGAGATCGGCAACCGGATCGTCGCGTCCATCGCGAGCGAGATCGAGACGATCGAGCGCAACCGCGCCATCCTGAGGCCGCCGAACTCGCTCGACGCGTGGGAGGCCCACCATCGCGGCCTGTGGCACATGTACCGGTTCAGCCAGCCCGACAACGAGCGGGCCCGGCATTTCTTCGAGACGGCGGTGCGCCTCGATCCGACCTTCGCGCGCGCCTACGCCGGCCTGTCGTTCACGCACTTCCAGAACGCCTTCCAGGGCTGGACGAAGCGCGAGCCGGAAATGGACCGGGCGCTGGAAGCCGCGGCGCAGAGCGTCATGGCCGACGATCGCGACCCCGCCGCGCACTGGGCCATGGGCCGCGCGCTCTGGCTGCGCGGCCGCCACGACCAGTCGGTCATCGAGCTCGAGCAGGCGATCGACCTGAGCCCGAACTTCGCCCTGGCGCACTACAACCTCGCGTTCGTCCACTCGACGGCCGGCGACGCGAACGCGGCGATTTCGGCGTCCGATTACTCGCGCGAGCTGAGCCCGTTCGACCCGATGCTCTTCGGCATGCTCGGCGCGCGTGCCATGGCGCTGGTGCGCCTCGGCCGGTTCGAGGAAGCCGCCGGCTGGGCGGTCAAGGCCGCCGCCCGCCCCAACGCGTTTCCGCACATCCGCGCCATCGCCGCCTACAGCCTGGCGCTCGCCGGCTCGCTCGACGAGGCGCGCGCCTATGCCGCCGAGGTTCGCAGGACGAACCCGCAATACGGCGTCGCCGACTTCCTGCGCGCCTTTCGATTCGATCCGGAGGGCGAGGCGATATTCCGCGAAGGCGCCAGGCGCGTCGGGATGGCGTGATCGGCAGGGTTGCGATCCGGCAAGGGCGGCGACCTCGTGGTCGCCGCCCTCGGGTCGCTCCCGGTCAGTAGAGCACCATCGGATTGCCCGGCGAGCCGGTGGCGCCGATCATCTTCAACGGCGCCCAGATGAACGCGCCCTCGTACACCTTGGCGTCGACCAGCGACTTGGTGTCGACGTTCTCGAGGTTCCAGATTCCCCGGCGCGTCTGCATCCCGGTGTGGCAGGGCACCGCGTCCTGGTCGCCTGCCTCGCCGAAGGGCTGTGCGTCGTTCGCGGACGTGTCGCCCATCGTCAGCGCGATGTCGCGCGACGCGAGGTACTCGCAGGCGCTGGCGCCGAACCCCGGTTCGCCCTTCTCCCAGACCGCCCGCGCGGCGGCCCGCTGCGCCGAGGTCATCGTCTTGTACCGGTCGTTGCTCCAGGTATTGCCCTGGCCGGTGTGCAGCGCGACGCAATCACCGGCCGCTATGTCGGCCAGGCGTTGCATCTTCATGATGCCTTTCACGTCGTCCCCGGTCACGATGCCGGGCGACGTCGCGCTGTCCGGAATCGGCAGCGCCTCGGCGCTCGCCGGGAGCTTGCCCTGCTGCTTGCGGTAGGCGACCGCATCGAGAACGACCAGGCGGCAGACGAAGCCGAGCTCGGCGACGTTCTCGACGCCTAGCGGGCCCATGCCCATGACGCGGCCGCCGGCGCCGCGTTCGTAGGCATCCCAGGTGAGGCGGCCGTTGTACATCATCGGCCCCTTCGAGGTGTTCACGCCGATATGGCCGGGGCCGTCGAACTGGGTCCCGATCTGCCCGAGCTCGGCGGTCACGAGGTCGTCGTGGTAGATGAGCGCGTTCTTGCCGAACGGCCCGCCGGTGGGCGTGCCGGGGATCGTCAGCTGCCACCCGCGCGGGCCGAAGGCGGGTATCTCCCGGTGGTAGTACTTGCCGATCGTGATCGACTTGTTCTGCTTGACCGTCGCCAGCGCCCGCTTGATGTTCGCGGAGCTCTTGGTGTGGTTGGCGCTGCCGGCCTTGTCCTCGGCGCCCCACTTGGACGGCCACCACTTCTCCGTGAACGGCGCGTCGTTCACCGGCCCCTTCAGCGCTTGCGCCACGACTAACCCGGCGAACCCCGCGAGCGCGACGCCAGCGATGGTGGAAAGTTTCATGGTCTTGTCTCCCTTCCTGACAGGGTTGAGGTCACGGTGAGGGCGCAATGACGGTGCGGGGATCCCGCTGCCGGCAGAACTACGCTCCAAGCCGCCACGAACCCGCGCGCCGCGAGGGCGAGCCAAGCGTTACGAGACAACGCGGCGATGCGATCCGCATGACACCGACTGCATGCGGCGCACGGGCGGGGAAGTATAGAGCAGCGGTGGATTGCGTCTTCGGGGGCGGATCTAGCCCTTTCGCATGAGCAGGTCGGCGATTGCCGCGGCGATGGGCTGGCCCGTCGCGTCCTCGTAGAACGTGAAGCCCGGCGACGGGTTGACCTCGAAGCAGAACCATTGATCGTCGGGGGTCACGCGAAGATCGATGCCGGCCACGAGCAATCCCATCCCCGCGGCGAGGCGAACGAGCTGCTCGCCGAGGTCGCCTTCGATGTCGGTGGCGACCACGGCGACTTGGTCGCCCGTGACGCCGGCGTAGCGGTAGTCGGCTGCAGCCGATTCGATGGCGGTGGCAAACCACCGTTCGCCGCCGCGAGCGGACGCTGGCTTGGCTGAGGACTCCCGACGGTCTACTTCAAGCGCGCGCGAAGATCAGGCCGGGCGGGCTGGCGCGTCGTGGTCGGCGACCGCAGACCCGACCGCTCGATCACGAACGCGAGGTCGTAGCCTTCCCAGGCGACGGGCTGAACGGCGCCGAGCCCGCTCGCGAGCGCATCGACGATCCGCGGCGCTGCGGCGTCCAGTTCCGCCCGCTCCAGTCCCTCGACCAGGAGGACGCATTGCACCGCGCCGGCGACGCTTCCGGGCGACGCCGCGTTCGGCACCGGAAACTTCGCCGTGGGGTCCACGCGCCCCAGATGCACGGCGGTGATTCCGGAGGACTCGAGGTGCGGCTCGAGCGCAGCCTTCGCCGCTGCTCGCGTCGGGCTCGCGCGCGACGCCGAACCGGAAGGTGGCGATGCTGCCGGCCACTCCGAGCCCCGTCGTGAGAACCGTCTCGCACGGGCTGCGCAGGAAGTTCCGGAACGACGGGCGCATCGCGGCGGACCACTCGGTCGGCCGGTCGACCACGTCGGCGTACCGGGCGCCGTCGAGCGCCGCCAGCCCCTCGAGTTCATAGAGCGTGAAGTAGCGCCGCTCACTGCGCTCGCGCGCGACGTAGCGGCGCCCGGAGAGAATCCCCTCGATCCCGACCCGCTCCGGCACGTGCTCGAACGTGTGCCAGCAGTTGTACTCGGCATCGCGCGCGGGATCGAAGTCGTTCCACAGCGCGAGGAAGGCGGTGCCCTTCAGGGTCATGACTGGACGATCATGACCTTCGAGGCGCCCTTGGAACGCGAGAGCTCGAGGCCCTCGATCGCCTTCTCCAGCGGCAGCCGGTGGCTGATCATTTGCCGGACGAGCTCGACGTTCTCGCCGAGAAAGCGCAGCACGCGCGGCCAGGTCGACACCGGCGCGCGGTAGGAGCCCCTGATCTGCTGGTGGTCGCGTACCAGGCGCGTGAGGTTCACGCTGACCGGCTTGGGGTGAATCCCGACCACGACCAGCACGCCGCGCTTCCGCAGCACGTTCAGGCCCTGCTGGACGATCGCGGGCACGCCGGTCGCTTCGAAGACGACGTCGAACTTGCCCTGCGCGAGATACGGCGCGAGCGCTTCCTCCAGCGTCCGCTCGCCGACGTCGACTGTCCCGTCGAATCCCATCCGCCGCAGGCACTCGAGCCGGGGTGCGTCGTCCTTGCCGGCGATCACGACCTCCGCAGCGCCCGCGGCGCGCGCGAAGAGCGCGATGCCTTGCCCGATGTTGCCGGGTCCGAGCACGAGCACCCGGTCGCCCGGCCGGACTTCGCCGGTATCGACCGCCTCGGCGCACACGGTCATCGGTTCGGCCAGCGCGGCGATCTCCACGTCGAGCGCCCCGGGCACGACGACGCAGTTCTCCGCCGGGGCAGTGACGAGCGGCTGCAACCCGCCGTTGCGTGTGACGCCCATCCCAACGCGCTGCGTGCACGCGTCGCTGTTCCCCGCGACGCACGGGGCGCAGCGGCCGCATACGATCGACGGTCTGACCGCGACGAGCGCGCCCGCCGCGATCGCCTCGACGCCGGGCCCGACCGCGGCGACCGTGCCCGCGAACTCGTGCCCGAGCGTCACCGGCATCGCCTTCGTCATGATCTCGTAGCCCGGCGTCCACTCGTAGATGTGGACGTCGGTGCCGCAGACGCCGGTCGCGCCCACCGCCACGACCACCTCGCCCGGCCCGGGCGACCCGGGGGCGGGCAGGTCGCGGAGCTCGAGGCCGAAGGCCGGCCGGGTCTTCTGCAGCGCTTTCATCGCGGACGTCCTCTTCTCGGGGCGCGAGAAGCTTACCAAAGCCGCTCGCGCGCGCGTCGCGCGACATCGCGTTGCCGGTTTACCATCCACCCCCTACCGCACCGGGAGGAAACCCATGACGACAGTCGTCAACCACGCGCTGCGCCAGCTGCGCGAAGGCAGGCTCGCGATCGGCCTCGGGCTGCGCCAGGCCCGCACCGTCGACATCGCGCAGATCGCGAAGACGAGCGGGTTCGACTGGCTGTTCATCGACTGCGAGCACAACTCGATGAGCGTCGACACCGCGGCGCAGATCGCGGCCGCATCGCTCGCCGTGGGGATCACGCCGATCGTGCGCGTCCCGGGCTACGAGCACCATCACGCGTCGCGCGCGCTCGACAACGGCGCGCACGGCGTGGTGTTTCCGCACGTGGACACGCCGGAGCAGGCGCGCCGGCTTGCCGACTACTGCCGCTACCCGCCGGTCGGCCATCGGTCGATGGGCGGCGGGCTGCAGCAGCTCGGCTTCGCCCCGATGCCGCTCGGCGAAGCGGCGCGGCTCGCGAACGAGGAGACGCTGGTCGTCGTCATGCTCGAGTCGCCGCAGGCCATCGACAACTGCGAGGCGATCGCGGCGGTGCCGGGCGTGGACGCGCTGCTCATCGGCACCAACGACCTGTGCTTCGAGATGGGCATCCCCGGCCAGTTCGACCACCCGCAGGTCGCGGACGCCTACGCGAAGCTCCTCGCCGCCTGCCGCAAGCACGGGAAGTTCCCCGGCATGGGCGGCTTGTACTCGCCGGAGCTCCTCCAGCGCTACATCGGCATGGGCGTGCGCCTGGTGCTGGCGGGGTCGGATTTCTCGCTCCTGATGCAGGCAGCCGGCGCGCGGGCGAGCCTCGTGCGCGGCTTCGAAGGCGCGCGCGGCTGAATCCGCAAGTGAGGTCCGATCCGCTGCCAAGGGCGGTATGCGCCCTCGGGCTGGCGCAGATCGTCGCGTGGGGGACCGCCTATTACTGCCTCGGCGTGCTCGCCGGCCCGATCGCGGCCGACACCGGGTGGAGCCGCAGCTTCGTCTATCTCGGCTTCACCCTCGCGCTGCTGACGATGGGCGTGGTTTCGGCGGCGGTCGGCCGGGCGATCGACCGCCACGGGGCGCGCGTCGTCATGGCGCTCGGCGCCGTGCTGATCTCGGGCGGACTCGCCGCGCTCTCGCTCGTGCGCAGCGAGGCGGCGTATCTCGCGGTCTGGGTGGTCCTCGGCCTCGGCATGCGGATGTCCCTCTACGACGCCGCGTTCGCGGCCCTCGTCCAGGTGCTGCCCTCGCGCGGGCGGCTCGCGATCTCCTACCTGACACTGTTCGGCGCGTTCGCCTCGACCGTGTTCTGGGTGGTGGGGCACTACCTGAACCAGTCGGTCGGCTGGCGCCAGACGCTCGTCGCGTTCGCGGTCATCAACCTCGTCTGCCTGCCGCTCAACTGGTTCGGGCTGGCGCGGCGCGAGACCCCGCGCGGCGGTGCCGATCCGTCAGCGGCGGCCGCACCGGCGCACGACGGGCCGCCGCTCGCCGGCAGCATGCGAGCGGTGGCGATGGTGCTGTTCGCGCTGGTCATGTCGCTGAACGGTTTCGTGTTCGCGGTGGTGACGGTGCAGCTCGTGCCGCTGCTCGAGGCGGCCGGGCTCGCGGCCGCGGCCGCGGTCTGGGTCGCCTCGCTGAAGGGCTTCGCGCAGTTCGGCGGGCGCCTGGTCGAGATCGTGTTCGGGCGGAACCTGCACGCGATCACCGTCGCGCGCATCGCGATCGGCGTGCTGCCGGTGGCGTTCGCGCTCCTGCTGGTTGCCGGGGGCAACCTCCAGCTGGTCGTCGCCTTTACGCTGCTGATGGGCGCCTCGCAGGGCGTGGTCACCATCGTGCGCGGCGCGGTGCCGCTCGCCCTGTTCGGCGCCGCCGGCTACGGCGCCGTGCTCGGCGTCATCGCCACGCCCATCCTGGTCGTCAACGCGGTCTCGCCGACCTTGTTCGCGATGATCGTCGACCGCTGGGGCTGGCACAACGCGCAGATCGTGCTGGTCGCCGTCGCTGCGGCCTCGTGCCTCGCGATGGAGGTGATGTCGCGCTGGTACGAGCGGAACCGCGGAGGCCCGCACCCCGGGCCGGCGTAGCGCCGCCCCGTCAGCGCGCGAAATCGACCGCGGTCGTGTTGCCGCCGCAGACGAGCACGCCGACGCGCTCGCCGGCGCGCGGCCTGATACCGGCCGGACAGCAGCGCGGCGAACGCGGCCGCTCCGCCGGGCTCGGCGACGATGCGGAGCGCGCTCCACAGCGCGGCCTGCGCCGCGCGGATCGCCTCGTCGGTGACGAGCGCCATCGCGCTCACGTGCGCCTGCGCGATCGGGAACATGAGCTCGCCGACCCGGCGCGGCGCGAGCGAGTCGGCCGCGATCCCGCCGGCCGGCGCGTCGACCGGCCGCCCCGCCTCGAGTGCGCGGGTCAGCGTCGGCGCGGCCTCCGGCTCGACGCCGACGATCTTCACGCGACCCGCATACCACGCGGCCACGCCGCCGATCAGCCCGCCGCCGCCCACTGCGACGAGCAGCGCGTCGAGCGCGCCCGTCTGCTCCTCGAGCTCGCGCCCGAGCGTGCCCTGCCCGAGGAGCGTTTCGATCTGGTCGTAGGCGTGAACCTGGAGCGCGCCCGACTCGGCCGCCCACGCTTCGCTCGCCGCGAGCGCGTCGGCGTAACGCTCGCCGCCGACGACGAGGCCGGCGCCGTAGTCGCGGATCCGCTGCTGCTTCGCCGGCGAAGCGACCGCCGGCACGAAGATCTTCGCCGGCACGCCGAGTTTCATCGCCGCATACGCGACCGCGGCGCCGTGGTTGCCGCCCGAAGCCGCGACGACGCCCGCGGCCGGCGCCTTGCGCATCAGCAGGTTCGCGAACGCGCCGCGCGGCTTGAACGAGCCGGTGTGCTGGAAGAGCTCGAGCTTGAGCGTGACCGCGATCGAGCCGAGCCCCAGCTCTTCGCCGCGGAGTTCCATGACCGGCGTCCGCCGGACGTGCGGGGCGATGAGGCGATGTGCTGCAGCGATTGTGTCGCGGTCGATCATCGGTTCGGCCCCGGGGGTACCGGCAGTCTAGCCGGTCGCCCTGCGGTACATTACGGGCCCCTCAACGACGGCGGCCAACATGCGCTTCCTGCTCCCGACCCTCCTTGCCCTCTGCGCCGTGCCGGTCGCCGACGCGCAGACCATCGGCCGGTGCCAGATCCGATCCGGTACGCAATGCGTGGGCGCGAACCTGCGCGGGGCGGCCTTGCCAAAGGCGAATCTGGCGATCTCGGACTTCACCCGTGCCGACCTGAGCGGCGCGGACCTGACCGAGGCGCGCCTCGATCGCGCCAAGCTGGGGCAGGCCAACTTCCAGCGGGCGAACCTGACCCAGGCTTCGCTCGAGCGTGCCCGCATGAGGGGCGCGAACCTCAGCGGGGCGACGCTCGTGCGGGCGAACTTCAGCGCGGCGGACCTGCAGGGCGCCAGTCTCGGCGAGGCCGATCTCAGCAACGCGGTCCTGAACGGCACCAGCCTGCGGTACGCCCGGATGCAATCGGCGAAGCTGCGCGGCGCCAGTCTGGAGGGGGCCGATCTGACCGGGGCGGATCTGCGCGGCGCCGACCTGGAGGGCGCCGACCTGCGCGGCGCCCGGCTCGAGAAAGCGAATCTGCAAGGCGCCAACCTCACCGGCGCGAAACTCGAGAAAGCGACCTTCCGCGGCGCGACCGTGCAGGGCTGCTCCGGCTGCCCCAAGCCGGCGGCGCCGTAGTCCGGGCCGCTTCCCGGGCCGTCAGCGCACCGTCCCGCGCGCGGCCACCGGCCAGGTGGTCTCGAGCTTCCCGCCGCGCACGCCGTAGAGCTCGTCCACCATGTTGCTCACCACGCAGCAGTGGTTGGGCACGACGTGGATGACCTCGCCGATCTCGGGCTTCTTCGCGCACTTCGACAGGTCGATGACGCCGTGCTCCTCCGAGAGGTGCGGGATCACCGCCTCCGGATACTCCATGACGTGGCCGTATCCGGTCACCGTGTACAGGTCCGAGGTCAGCACCTTGGTGCCGCAATCGAACACGGCGCGCTCGCCGGTCGGGCGGCTCACCACGGTGGCGCGCACCCGCATCGCGCAGTTGTCCCAGGTGGCGGTGCCGGAGGCGACGGTCATGACGTCGTTGAAGAGGTAGGTCCCCGCCCGGTGCTCGGTGAGCATCGGGAACTTGTCGACGCTGAAGATCGCCGGCGTGCCGCCGCCGGAGACCACCGGTACCGGGATGCCGGCGCTCTTGAACAGCGCCAGCGCCTCCTCGAAGAACTCGCCGGACTTCGGCGCGCGCACGGGGAAGGTCATGATCCCCTCGAAATGCATGCGCGGCAGCTTCATCGCCGCCCGGGCGAGGTCGACGGCGGCTTGCGGCGTCTGCACGCCGTTGCGGCCCATCCCGGTGTCGCATTCGACGAGGAAACGGACGTCGGTGCCGTTGCGCACGGCCGCCTCGGAGAGCCCGCGCGCGACGGTTTCGTTGTCGAGCACGACCGCCAGGCGCTGCAGGCGCTTCATGAGGGTCATCAGGCGATCGGTCTTCTGCTGGCCGACGATGTTGAAGGTGAGCAGCACGTCGTCCGCCACGCCCGCGTCGGTGAACACCTCGACCTCGCCGAGCTTCTGGCAGGTGATGCCCACCGCGCCGGCCTGCATCTGCAGCTTGCCGAGCGCCGGGATCTTGTGCGTCTTGATGTGCGGACGGTTCGCCAGCCCGTGCTGCGCGAGGTGCCGCTGCACGCGCCGGATGTTGTCCTCCATGATGCTCATGTCGATCGGTGACGGCGGGCGTTTCCAGTTCGGTGACGGAGGTCATGGTCAGACCCACTTGGGAACCAGCAGTTTGGGGAGGAGCAGAACGGTCCAGGGCGCGAGCGCGCACAGCACGATGACGATCAGCAGCGGAATCATCATGATGTGCAGCAGCTTCTGGATCTTCATCATCGGTATGCCGGCCACCGCGCAGGCGGTCATCGCCACCATGCCGAGCGGCGGGGTCAGCAGGCCGAAGGACTGCGTCATCACCACGATCACCCCCAGGTGCACCGGGTGGATGCCGACCGCCACCGCGAGCGGATGGATGATCGGCACGAAGATCAGGATGGCGGGCAGGGCGTCCATGAACGTGCCGAGCAGCACGTTCACGATCACGATCAGGATCATGATCATGATCGGGTCGCGGGTGAAGGCGGTGATGAAATCGGTCACGATCTGCGGCACCTGGTAGTAGGCGAGCAGCCAGCCGAAGATCGAGGCGCCGCCGAGGCAGAACAGCACCTGCGAGAACTGGATCGTCGTCTCGGCGAAGAGCTTGGTCATCTGCCGCAGCTTGAGGCTGCGGAAGACGACCAGCGTCACGAAGAGCGAGTACACCGCGGCGATCGAGGCCGATTCGGTCGGCGTGAAGACGCCGCCCACCATGCCGACGACGATGATGACCGGCACGCCGAGCGGCCACGCGGCGGTCTTGATCCCCTCCCAGATGGCGCCGAAGCCGAGGAAGCGGGGGTGCTCGCGCGGAAAGTCGTATTTCAGCGCGAAGAAGTGCGACTGCACCATCAGGCTGAGCCCCATGAGGACGCCCGGCAGGATGCCGCCGATCAGCAGCGCGCCGATCGACACGCCCGCGGTGGCGCCGTAGATCACCATCAGGATCGACGGCGGGATCACCGCACCCATGGTCGCCGTGCAGGCAGTGAGGCAGACCGTGAACTTCTCGTCGTAGCCGCGCTTCTTCATCGCCGGGCAGAAGATCGAGCCGATGGCGGCGGCGTCGGCGGTGCTGCGAGCCGGAGATGCCGGACAGGAACATGCCCACGACCACGTTCACATGGGCCAGCCCGCCGCGCATATGCCCGACCATCGCCATCGCGAGCTTGACCAGGCGCTCGGAGATGCCGCCGTCGGTCATGACGTTGCCGGCGAGGAAGAAGAACGGCAGCGCGAGCAGGGTGAAAGCGTTGATGCCGGTGAACATCTGCTGGACCGCGACCACGAGCGGCAGGTCCGCCACCCAGATGACGAGCAGCGAGCACAGGACGAGGGCGAACGAGATCGGCACGCCCAGGATGAGGAGCAGCGTCAGCGAAACGAGCAGCAGCGTCAGCGGATGCGTCAGCATGGCAGCGGGATCAGACGGGCTCGATCGTGCCCTGCCGGCGCGCCGGCGCCTCGCCGGTCCAGATCTGGCGGCAGTCGCGCGCAATGTCCATCAGGCTGACGAGCGACATCAGCACGCCGCTGACCGGGATGACGATCGTGGGAACGAGCAGGGTGATGCCGAGCGCCGGCGACAGGCGCGCGATGCTCATCTGCGAGAACTGCCAGCCGGTGACCACCATCACCAGCGTGACGCTCAGGACGCAGAGGTCGACGGCGAGCCGCTGCACGCCGGCGGCGCGGCCGCTGAGGATCTCCGAGAAGATGTCGAACGAGAAGTGCGTGTGCCGCCAGGAGCAGACCGCGGTGCCGAGGTACACGCACCAGATGAAGGCGAAGAGCGACAGCTCCTCGCCCCACAGGAACGACATCGCGAAGACGTAGCGCAGGACGACCTGGATGAACACCCCGATCGTGATGAACGCCAGCAGGCCGGCAAGCACCGGCTCGAGCACGCGCTCGAGCAGGGCGAACAGGCGGTCCACGCGCGGCGGGCTCGCGCGCGCTACTGCGCGTGCTTGCGGACGATCAGCAGCACGTCCGTCGCCTTCAGGTCCTTGGCCACCTCGTCCTGGATCGGCGCGATGAGCGCGATGAACTTCGTCTTGTCCGGCGTCGTCAGCACCGCGCCCTTGGCCTTCAGCTGGCCGGCCGCTTCGGCCACGAGCTCCGCGTCCCGCTTGCGCTCGTGGGCGGAGGCCTCGAGCGCCGCGTCCAGCACGATCTTCTGCAGGTCGGGCGGCAGGCTCGCCAGCTTCTTCTCGTTGATGTACAGGGCCGAGAGGTTGCGCTGGTGCTCGGTCAGGCTGATGTACTTGGCCGCCTCGTTGTGCTTGTTCGACTCGATGACCGCCAGGCCGTTCTCGGCCGCGTCGAGCACGCCGGACTGCAGCGCCTGGTAGACCTCGCCGAAGTTCATCGGCGTCGGGATCGCGCCGAAGGTCTTCCACACCCGGACCTCGATCGGGTTGTTCTGGACGCGGATCTTGACGCCCTTCAGGTCGTCGGGGCTCGCCACCGAGCCCTTGCGGCTGTAGATGTTGCGCACGCCGGCGGCGTAGAAGCCGATGCGCCTGATGCCGAGGTTCTTGCTGGCGATGATCTCGTCGACGCGCTTGGCGAACGCGGGATCGTTCACCACGCGCTCGAAGTGCGGGATGTCCTTGAAGAGGTAGGCGACGCTGAAGAGACCGAGCTCCGGCACGAACGCGGCGGCGTTCGGCGCGTTGGCGCAGATGATGTCGATCGAGCCGAGGCGCACGCCCTCGACCATGGCGACCTCGGAGCCGAGCTGCGCCGCCGGGAACACGTCGGCCTTGATGCGGCCCTTGCTCCGCTCCTCGACCAGCTTCTTGAACATCTTGTGGCCTTCGTCGTACATGCTGCCGACCGGCTGGTCATGGCCCATCCGCAGCGTGATCTGCTGCGCGGATGCGTTCCAGGCGGCCAGCGCGAGCGCCGACACGGCGAAGGCTGCGGAAATGCGCTTCATGGGATCCCTCCTCAAGGGTGAACTTTATTGGTGCGATCGAACTGCGATCCGACGCGGACCCAATCGTACGCGATGTCCGGGCGCCGGGGGGTACGCCGGATCTGCGCCGGCGCCGCGTGCCCAGCTTGCCGCGATGCGGAAAACCCGGAGGGGGCGGGCGGGCTTCCGGTTACAGCTTCAGCGCCCACGTCTGCCCGACGAGACGATGGCCGAAGCTGTGGTGCGGCTCTTCGTCGACGAGGCGATAGCCTGCCGCTTCGTAGATGTGGCGGGCGGCGTGGAGGATGCTGTTGGTCCAGAGGACGATCTTCTTGTAGCCCTTTTCGCGCGCGAAGCGTTCGCATTCGTCGACCAGCCGCCTGCCGATGCCGAGCCCGCGGGCGGTCGGCTCGACGTACAGCATCCGCAGCTGCGCCACCGTCGGCGCCTTCTTCACGAGGAACACCGAGCCCACGATCTCGCCCTCGCGCTCGGCGATCCAGCAGCGCTCGCGCTGCGGGGCGAAGTTGTCGATGAACTTCGCGACGATGGTCGCGACCAGCGCTTCGAACCGCTCGTCCCACCCGTACTCCTGCGCGTAGAGCGCGGCGTGGCGGTGCACGATCCAGCCCATGTCGCCGGGCCGGTGGGGGCGGAGGAGGTAGGGGACCTTCGGCTCGGGCGCCGCGCCGAGCAGCCGCTCGACGTCCCGCATCGCCTCGACCAGCCGGCGCTGCCCGGCATCCGGGAGCTTCCCGAGCATCGCGCGGACCTCGGCATTCGAGCGGGCGTCGAGCGTCGCGAACGTCCGGCGGCCTGCGGCGGTGAGGCTGAGGAGGCTCTGCCGGGCGTCCGACTCCGACCGCTCCCGGCTGATCAGGCGGCGGCGCTCGAGGCTGCGCAGCAGGCGGCTGAGGTAGCCCGCGTCGAGGCCGAGGTCGCGCGCGAGCTCGGCCGCGGCGGGACGTTCGCGGTGTGCGAGCTCGTAAAGGAGGCGCGCTTCGGCGAGCGAGAACGGGCTGTCGAGCAGGCCCGCGCGGAGCGCCCCGATCCGGCGGGTGTAGAGGCGGTTGAAGCGCCGGACGGCATCGACGCGCGGGTCGGCGGGTATCGCCATGATCGGATGCCATGGTCAACCAATTGATTGCCTCCGTCAAGTTTCTGCGGCCGGCCGGCAGTCGCGCGGTTCGATTGCCGCCTTCCGGCGGTTGCGGCCACGGGAACGGGTGCAAACCATCGGTCGGGAGGCCTGCCGGCGCCCGCCGGAAAGCGAGGCGCGAGACGCCGGCGCGGGATTAGTCCATACGACGTATTGCGAGGCTCACGGCCCGACCGTAGCGTGTTCGATCGCACGCGCTCGTCCTGGGGGGAAGATGACGAAGAACGGACGGAGTCCCGGATCGGACCCGGCGGGGCACCAGCCGCCGCAGCGCCGCGATCGCCGGATCCTGCGCGCTGGCGGCCTCGCCCTCATCGGGCTCGCGACGATGCTCGGGGGCTGCGCGACGACGACCAAGTCGCTCGAGAAGGTCGCGAAGGACTGGTGCGAGACGATCCGCGCGTCGCAGGTCATCTGCGTCTATCCGCTGACCGAAGACCTCGCGCCGGGGGACGTCTTCCTGGTTCAGATACCGGTCGGCGAGGAGCAGAAGCTCTATCGGAAGAAGGGCTTCCTGCCGCTCGGCGATCACCGCAAGCGCCTGCATCTCAGCAAGCAGGACTATCAGTCCTTCTACGCCAACGGCTACTGGGAGGACGAATTCGGCGCGAAGGTCCCGAACAAGCGCGCCAAACGGGAGGGAGCGGGGCTCGCCGGCGACAAGGCGAAACCCGCGCTCACGGAGATCAACGCCCCGCGCGCGGTGTTCCCGTCGTACACCTTCAAGGTCGAGAACCGGGCAGGGCTCGGGCTTGCGGTGCCGGTGAAGGGCATCCCCGTGGGCCTCAACTACATGCAGGCCGACCGCGCGGACGGTAGCCTGGTGATCGGGGACGCGCGCAGCTACGGGGTCGACTCCATGCTCGCCTACGGCAAGCTGCGCAGCTGGCTCGAGCAGGACCCGTCGGCCCGTCTGGACATCCGCGGCACCGTCAGGCAGTCGAACGTCGACTTCCTCCTGCTGCGCGTGATCACCCGCGTCTACCTGTCCGGCGGCATGGTGGTCTCGCTGACGCGGGACGACACGCGCGGCGGCGAGCTGTCCGTGGGCAAGGCGCCCGAGGTGCCCTTGACCACCGCGACCGGGGAGATCAACAAGAACGTCGAGAGCACCCTGTCGGCGCTCGACGCGCTCGCGAACCGCGACCTGCTGCAGGCCGGCGGCGCGGTGAAGTTCGTCAGCGCGTCGGGCTCGTCGGTGACGCTCACGGAATCCTTCGACCGGATGCTCGCCGTCGGCTACGTCGCGGTCGACGTCCCGTTCTACAAGGACGGCAATCTCGGGTATCCGCTGCCGACGTTCGAGCGGCTCGAGAGCATCGCCGGCGCGCCGCCGAGCCTCGCGGCCGGAGACGTGTCGCCCCCGCAGCGGCAGCACCGCGTCAACCAGGCGGCGCTGGAGGCGCTGGCGCGGCAGAATCCGCGCGCCGCGGTCGCGGTGATGGACGACGTCGTGAACCAGCTGAAGGTCAAGGAGCTCGACGCGGCGCGCCCGGCCTTGGATGCAGTCAGGGCCAACCCCGATCCAGCGCGGGTCGAAGCGGTGGTCAAGGACTTCGACCTGTACGCGGCGAGCTACGTCGGGATGACGGGCGACTGGGGACAGCGCTACGAGCGCTTTGCCGAAGCCTTTGCCGCCGCCTACGAGCGGAACGTGAAGCAGGGGCGCTGAATCGACGAGGAGGGCCGATGGCGACGAAGAAAGGGAAAGCGGCGAAAAGCACGTCCCGGGGCGCAGGCAGGACGACGCGAACCCGGTCCGCCGGTGCTGTGATCGACGTGACCGACGATCCGTCCGACGCGGTGATCGGTCGGGTCAAGCTGCTTTGCGACAACGACACCGAAGTCGTCTTCACGCGTGCGGGACCGCGACTGATGATGCGGCTCCAGGACCGGAAGTAGCGCCATGGCGCTGTCGCGCTTCTTCCTGCTCGAAGAGATGACGCGCTCCGAAACGGCGCGGCGCGAGGGCATCCCGAACGAGCCCGGCATGACCGAGGTCGGCAATCTGCAGGCGCTGTGCGCCGCCGTGCTCGACCCGCTGCGCGAATCGCTCGGGCGGCCGGTGAAAGTAAACTCCGGGTACCGCTCGCCCGTGCTCAATCGCCGCATCCGTGGCGCGGAGGACAGCCAGCACGTCCTCGGCATGGCGGCGGATCTCCAGGCGCCCGGCATGGCGGTGCTCGAGCTCTTCCAGCGGATCATCCGGCTCGACCTGCCGTTCGACCAGCTGATCTACGAGGCGAAGGACGCGACGACGAAGTGGGTGCACGTGTCGCACAACGCGGCGCGGAACCGCGGCGAGATCAGGACCGCCGTCTTCAGCCCGGACGGACGGCCGTTGAAATATCCCGTCGTCAGCGCCGCCGCGGCCCTCGCGATGGCGGAACCGGCTACGCGCGGCCTCGGTCCGGATCTGGTCGAGCCGGGCTACGTCGAGATGGACGACGCACCGGCCGCCCGCCGGCCGGCGGCGAAGAAGAAGTCGGTGAAGCGCGCCAAGCGCGACAGGCGCTCCGAAGCAGAAGGCGGGCAGCAAGGCGGCGAAGCGAAAAGGCACGGCGCGGAAACCTGGCGCGAAGCCCGCCAAGCGCGCCGCTCGGCGGTAGTCGCGCTCGTGCGGACTCTCGGTAGCTCGGCGAGCTTGCCCCCGGCGACGACCGCTTGCCCGGTCGCGTGACGGAGCGCGACGCCCGCGATCCGAACCATTGACGAAGGAGAGGGAACGTGACGAAGAAAGCGGTATTGGTCGGGGTCAATCGCTACCGCGTGCCGGGAGCGGACCTGCGCGGCTGCGTGAACGACGTCCTCAACATCCAGGGCGTGCTCAAGGGCCAGTACGGGTTCAACCCCGGCGACATCACGGCGATCACGGACTACGCGGCGACGAAGAAGGCGATCGAGGCGGCGATCCGCTCGCTCGTCCGCGGCGGGCGGCGCGGGGACGTGCTGTTCGTGCACTTCTCCGGCCACGGGTCCAACGTCCCGGACGACGACGGCGACGAGGCCGATCATCGGGACGAGATCCTGTGCCCCGCGGACCTCGACTGGAAGAACCCGCTCCGCGACGACTGGCTGCGGAGCACGTTCGATGCGATGCGCGCAGGCGTCAGCCTCACGGTCGTTACCGACTGCTGCCACTCGGGGACGATCACCCGCGCGATCACGCCGCCGGATGCGCCGATGATGGAGCGGTACCTCCCCAGCCCGTGGGACCTCGTGGCGACGGAGTCGGGCCGCAAGCTGCGCGGCACGACGCGCGGCACCCTGCGCAAGGCGCCGGCCAGCGCCCGCAAGCAGCAGGACGTCGTGCACGTCGACATGCCCGAGGTGCTGATCTCGGGCTGCCGCGCGGACCAGACTTCCGCCGACGCCTACATCAAGGGCAGCTATAACGGGGCGCTGACCTATCACCTCGTCGAGGCCCTCGCGGAGGCGAAGGCGCCGCCCAGCTACCGCGACCTCCACGCCAGGACCAACGCGAAGCTCAAGGCGGGCCGCTACGATCAGATCCCGCAGCTCGAGGGCGCCAAGGCAAGGCTCGATCAGCCGTTCCTGTCCCCGCTCGGCTGACCGGGCTCGAGCGGAGAACGTCGCCTTCCGGCCGGTCGCGAACTTCCCATGCCGATCAAGCTCCTGATCTCCGGGCAGCCCGACGCCCTCGATCGCGCTGCCGTCCGGGGCGGGCCGCCCGGTAGCGGTCAGGCAGAGGCGGTCACCGAGCTCCTCGACAACGTCGACGTCCTCGCGTCGTTCAACCTGTCGCCGTCGGCGCGGGCGCGCACCGCGGAGCCGAGCCCGTTCGAGGCGCAGGACGACGACATCCTGGAGATCGAGGTCGAAGGCGGCTTCAAGATCTGGACTTCGGCGGAACGCTACAGCGCGGAGGTGCCGCTGCTCAAGCCCGAGGCGAAGTCGGGCGACGGCCGCATCGTCGTGGACACGTTGCCGCGAGCGTCGGAGCGCGGCGTCACCGAGTGGGTCCAGACCGGGCTCCGCATCCTGCGCCTGCGGCAGGACGGCGACCCCATCGCCGCTGCGCTCGCCGACCCCGCGCAGTGGCCGGACGACCTCAAGGCGCTCGCCGGGGAGCTCGGGCTCAAGACGGCGATCGGGCTCCCTGCCTGGTTCGGCACGAAGCTCGTTCTCCGCCTGATCGAGAACCGCCTCAACCCGGGGCCGGGGCTCTACAAGTGGGCCGACGCCACCCGCAAGCTCAAATCCGCCGACCGGTCGCCGACGCCCGTCTCGTTCGACGGCTTCGACGTCGAGCAGCCCATGCTGGTCTTCATCCACGGGACGATGTCCTGCACGCTCGGCAGCTTCGGCGCCTTCAAGGGCGAGGACGCGCAGCCGCACTGGCAGGCTCTCGAGCGGCTGTTCGGCGACCGCATCTACGCGTTCGAGCACCGGTCGATGAGCGACAGCCCGATCGACAACGCGATCGACCTGCTCGCCGCGCTGCCGCGCAACGCGCGCGTGAGCATCGTGTCGCACTCCCGCGGCGGGCTGGTCGGCGATCTCGTGTCGCTGAAGGAGATCGGCGAGCATCTCTGCCAGCGCGTCGATCGCCGGGACCCGGAGCTGCGGCAGGTCGACGAGCGCGACCGCGCACAGCTGCGGAAGCTCGCGGGGCTGATCGCGGAGAAGCGGCTGCGCGTGGACCGCTTCGTGCGCTGCGCGTCGCCGTCGCGCGGCACCCTGTTCGTCTCCGAGAACCTGGACAACTTCCTGTCCGTGCTCACCAACCTGGTGGGTCTCATCCCCGGGATCGGCGGCACGCCGCTCTACGAGGTGGCGAAGCGCCTCACGCTGGAGATCGTGAAGAACCGGACGAAGCCCGGGCTCGTGCCAGGCGTCGAGGCGGTCATGCCGGGATCGCCGATCGTCGCGCTGCTGAACGACGTGGAGGGGAGGGGGGCCGCCGGCGCGGTCGGCGTGCTCTCGGGGGACGTCGAGGGCGGCGGCTGGCTCAAGCGGCTCGGCGTGTTCGTCACCGACCAGCTTCTGTACGAAGGGCGCGACAACGACCTGGTGGTCAACACCGACGCGATGTTCCACGGCGCCCGGCGCGACATCGCGTGCTACGTGTTCGACCGGGGCGCGGACGTCAGCCACTTCAACTACTTCAAGAACCATCGCACGCGCGCGGCGCTGGTGGAGTGGCTCGCGGCGAAGCCGGGCGTGAAGCCGGAGCCCTTCAGGGACATCACCGAGGGCGAGCTCGAACCGGTGCCGACGCTGCGCTCGATGCAGACCCGCGCGGGCGCCGACCAGCCGATCGTGTTCGTGCTGCCCGGCATCATGGGCTCGCACCTGAACGTCGGCGACCGCGAGGTCTGGCTGCGCTATCTCGCCCTGCTCCAGGGCAGACTCGGCGACCTCGCCGACGTCGACGCGGACAACGTGCGGCCGGTCGCCCTCGTCGGCGACGCATACCGCGAGCTCTGCAAGCACCTGCAGAACTCGCACGAGGTGATCCCGTTCGCCTACGACTGGCGGCGGTCGGTAGTCCGCGCGGCGAAGGACCTCGCCGACGAGGTGGAAAAGGCGCTGAATCGGACGCGGCACCCGGTGCGCATCGTCGCGCACAGCATGGGCGGGCTGGTCGCGCGGGCGATGATCGCCGCCCGGCCGGAGCTCTGGGATGCCATCTGCGAGCGCGCGGGCGGTCGCCTCGTGATGCTCGGCACCCCGAACCGGGGCTCGCACGACATCGTCGAGGCGCTGCTCGGGACGGCCGCGACCGTCCGGCAGCTCGCGCTGCTCGACTTCACCCGCGACGCCGCGGGGGTCGCCGCGATCATCGCGCAGTTCCCGGGCGTGCTGGAGCTACTCCCCGACGCCGAGGAGTTCTTCGGCGAGGCGCACTGGCAGGGGTACCGGAAGGAATTCCCCGGGTCGGCGGTGCCGGCGAAGGGACGCCTGAGCGACGCCAGGGGCGTGCGGGGCACGCTCGGCGTCGACGCGCCGCTGAAGCACGTCGACCGCGTGAGCTACGTCGCCGGCGTCGCGAGCCGGACGGTCACCGGCGTACAGATCGATGGCGGACGCGTGGTGCTGTCGATCACCTCCGAGGGCGATGGCCGGGTCACGTACGAGTCGGGGCGGCTCCCCGGCGTGGCGATGTGGTACATGGACGCCGTCCACGGCGACCTCGCCGCCTACGCGCCGGGCTTCCCGGCGATCGGCGAACTGCTGGAGACGCGGCACCACCTCGCGGCTGCCCACCGCGCCGCCGAGCGCGGCGCGCGGCGGCGAAGTGAGGTCCCGGGCCCTGCCGGAGCCGGTGCTCTACCCGACCGAGTCGTCGCTCGCAGCGGGGGTCCTCGGTCAGCGGCGGGCGCCGGCGTACCGGCGTCGCGCGCCGGCGGGGTTCCGCGTCGCGGTCCTTCACGGCGACCTGCGTCACTCGCGCTTCCCGATCGTCGTCGGGCACTACGAGGGCGACACGATCATCGGCGCCGAGGCGCAGGTCGACGCGCTGCTGGACGGCGCGCTCTCGCAGCGCTATGCGCTCGGCGTCTATCCGGGCGAGTTCGGGTCGATCGCGGTCGTCCTGCAGCAGCCGACCGCGGTGCAGGCAGCGCTGGCGCTGCCGACGGGCGGCATCGTCATCGGCCTGGGCAAGATGGGCGACCTCACGGCCGGCCAGCTCGGCGATCTCATCCGCCGCGCCGCGCTGCAGTACGTGCTGCAGCTGCGGGACGCCGCGCCCGCGCGCGCCCGGGGAGCCGCTCCGCGCCGGCCTCTCGATCCTGCTGATCGGCGGCAACTCGACGACCAGCATCGCGGTCGGCGACTCGGTCGGCGCGATCCTGCGCGGTGTCGCCCAGGCCAACCGCGAGCTCGACTCGCGCGGCGACGCCGGTCCGGCGATCGCCACGGTCGAGCTGGTCGAGCTCTATCACGGACACGGCGATCGAAGCGGCCCACGCGCTCAATCGCCTCGCGAGCCTCGTGGGGGACGAGCTGGGGATGCGACATCGAAGCGGCGCCGCTCCTGCAGCGCGGCCGCGACGGGCGGCACGCGACTTACCGCCGGCGCGAGCCGCGACGCCTGGCGGCGCTGGGAGATCAGCGTGGTCAAGCCCGAGCGCAAGGCCGCCGGCGCCGCGCCTGCCCGGGCCGCTCGCCGACCGGCTCAAGCGCGCCGTGCTCGAGACCGCGAAACCCGATGCGGAGCTCCTCGCGGCGCTCGCGGAGCTCGCGCTGGGCGATCTCGGGGAGCGGGCGACCGAGCCGCACCGGGCGATCCGCTTCCTGACGCTGTCCGACCGCGCGCGCGCCGAAGCGCTGTTCCAGCAGCGCCAGCCCGAGCTGATCGAGCGGCTGATCCGGGACTCGATCACGCAGACCGCGCTTCCGGCCGGAGGATTCGCGCGTGCTCTTCGAGCTCACCGTCCCGAACGAGCTCAAGTCGGGGCTCGCCCAGCTGGACAACCTCGTGCTGGTCGTCGACGAGGAGAGCGCGGCGTATCCCTGGGAGCTGATGAGCCCGGACGGGAAGCCGCTATGCCTCGAGAAAGGGCTGGTGCGGCAGCTCCAGACGTCCAGCTACCGCCCGCAGATCGGCGCGCGGGCGGGAACGGCGGCGTACGTCGTCGGCGATCCGGTCGTGCAGCTCGCCCTTCCAGCAGCTTCCGGGGGCCCGCGAGGAGGCGCGCGCCGTGGATCGGATGCTCCGCGGCGGCCGGTTCGAGGTGACCTACTCGGACGAGCAGCTCAGCGCGCCGCAGGTGTTCGCCGGGCTGTTCGCGAGACCCTATCGCATCGTGCACCTCGCCGGCCACGGCCACTACGAGCCGCCGACGACGCCCGGAGGCAGGGCGCGGAGCGGCATGGTGCTCGACAACGGCAGCTTCCTCACCGCCGTCGAGATCCGGCAGATGCAGCAGGTGCCGGAGCTCGTTTTCCTCAACTGCTGCCACATCGGCCAGACCGGACCGGAGGCGCCCCGCGGCGGCGGGGTCGAGTTCAACCGGCTGGCGGCGAGCGTCTCGCGCGAGCTGATCGAGATGGGTGTGCGCGCCGTCGTCGCGGCCGGGTGGGCGGTGAACGACGCGGCCGCGAAGACGTTCGCGGAAGCCTTCTACGCCGAGATGCTGACGGGAACACGTTCGGCCGCGCGCTGAAGCGCGCGCGGGAGACAGACGCCAGGAGGGGTTTCCGGACAGCAACACCTGGGGCGCCTATCAGGCCTACGGCGATCCCGACTATCGGCTCGATCCCAGCGGCGCCGCCGGTTCCCGCCGGACCGCGGGGCACGTGGACGCCGCCGAGTTCGTCGAGGCGGTCCGGGACATCGGGCGCCGCGCGCGAGCGCGGCGGCGACGGCGCGAAGCACCGCGAGGGGCTCGGCAAGCCTGATCACGGGCTGCCCGCGCGGAGTGGCTGGAGCAGACCGACGTCCAGATGGCGATCGGCTACGCGTACGCCGATCTGGGCGAGCTCGAGCAGGCCTGCCGCTATCTCGCCCCGACGCTCGAGGGCGAAGGCGAGGCGAGCACCACCACGCTCCGCGCGGTGGAGCAGCTGGCCAACTTCGAGGCGCGGCTCGCCGACGACAGCGCCACCGAGCCCAAGGCGCGGGCGCTCGCGCGCAAGCAGCTCCTGCAGGCGAGCGCGCGGCTCGAGAAGCTCGCCGCGGTGGCGGAGACCGCGGAGCGCAATGCGTTGCTGGGCGGAACCTACCGGCGACTGGCGATGTTGGAGGACACGCCCGAAGGGGTGCGCACGCGGCTCAACGAGGCGGGCGAAAGCTACCGCCGCGCGCACCTGCGCAATGGCGAGCGCAAGCTCTTCGATCCGTATCCGGTGCTGAACTGGCTGTCGTGTGCCGAGCTGGCCGGCAAGTCCGTGCGGGGTGCCGACGCCCTGATCGAGCGGTGCGAAGCCGCCGCGCGCGAGCGCTACGCGACGACGCGGGATTTCTTCGACGCGGCGGGCATCGCGGACGGCGCCCTGCTGCGCGCCCTCAGGAAGGGCGTGCTCCGGCAGCAGGGCGGAGCGGCCGACGCAGAAGTGAAGTCCCTGGTCGGGACGTACCAGGAAGTCTTCAAGCGGGCGCAACCGAACGCGCGCCAGATCGATTCGGTCGTCAAGCAGATCGATCGCCTGGGCGCGCTGCTCAAGGTGCTTGCGCCGGACGACGCTACCCGGAGGCACCTCGGGGCGCTCCGGGATGCCCTTGGCGGGTCGTCGCGCAGACCCGGGGACGCGGACCGGCCGGCGGAAAAGCGGGCCGCGCGCCGGACGACGGGCGACGGCAAGCGGGCGAAGAAGAAGCCCACGCGGCGGAAGAAAGGCGGAGGCGGCGTCTCTTCCTGACGCCGGGCCCGCGGCGATCAGTGCTTCGCCAGCAGTGCGCCGAATCCCTCGATCTTGTCGGCAACGCCGGCGTGGCGGAGCGCATGCCAGTAGATCGCGGTGTTGATCGCGATCACCGGCCGCTTCATCCACACCTCGGCCTGCCCGGCGAGGCGCGCCATCGCGAGGTTCGTGCCGACCTGGATCAGCGCGTCGACGTCGTCGCCGTCGACTGTCGCGAGCGCGTCCCGCAGCCGCGCCTCGCCCACGTGCGCGATGTCGACCGGACTCGTGCACTTGAGCCCTTCGATCCGCTTCACGGTGAACCCCGCCTCGCCGAAGAAGCGAACCACGTTCTGGTCGCCCACCGGCCAGTACGGCGTCACGACGCCGATCGCCTTCGCGCCGAGAAGATTGAGCGCCGCCTCGCCGGCCTCCGATCCCATGGTGATCGGTAGCCCGGTCTTCTCCGCCAGGTGCGCCTTCAGCTTGCGGCTCGCTTCGTAGCCGCCCCAGAACGTCTCGGCCGAGATCCCCATCACCAGATAGTCCGGCTCGCAGGACATCAGGGCGTCGACCGCCTCGTCCTGCGCGGCGATGATCAGTTCCATCAACCGGGTGAAGTCCGCGTCCGACTTGAGCGGGACGTTGGGAATGCGGATGCGGCCGATGTGGTTCGTCACCCCGGGCGGCCGCATCGAGTCGAACTCCGGCTGCACGCTGGTGTTGGTCGAGGGGACGAGGACGCCGAACTTCTTGCGCCAGCCCAGGGAATCGGTCATCACGACAGCAGCCGCTCCTATGCATGCGAATGCGAGGAATGAATCAGATGTAGAAATGTCGTTTAACAGGTCACGCGCAGGCGCCTAAAGTTCGAGCCGTAGTCGAACCGAATCGAAGGAGCCAGGACCATGCGTAACGATCATGTTTTCTACGGCCATATCGGCGGCCGCTATCCGACCGCCGAGGAAGTCGAGTACCACGTCCACGCGGCGCACCGGCTGCGCGCCGAGGCGGTGCACGACCTGCTGCGCAACGCGTGGCACAGCATCGCGAGCCTGTTCCGTCGCGAGGCGCCGAAACTGCAGCACTGCTAGCCCGTGAGGCCGAACGCCTTGGCGATGAGCTCGTACGACCGCCGCCGGCTCGCGTAGTCGCCGGTGATCGTGAGGATCATCAGCTCGTCCGCGCCGAACCGCTCGGCCAGCGCGAGCAGCTTCGCCCGCACCTCGTCGGGCGCGCCGTGGATCAGGCGCTCGCGCTGCGAGAGGATGTAGGCCCGCTCGCGTTCGGTGTAGCGGTGCGCCGCCGCTTCCTCCGCGGTCGGCACGGGCGAGTCGACGCCGAGCGCCATGTGCAGGCGCCGGAGGTCGATGGACCCGGCGAGCCGCTCGGCCTCGGCCGCCGTTTCGGCGCAGATCACGAACGCGCAGACGATCGCCCGCGGGGCGGGCTCGCGCGCCGACGGCCTGAACGCCTCCCTGTAGGCCCGCGTCACCGCGTCGCCGCCGTGCGCGCTGATGAAGTGCGCGAACGCGAACCGCTGCCCGAGCTCGGCGGCGAGCGCGCCGCTGTAGTCCGAGGAGCCGAGCAGCCACACCTCCGGCGAGGTCGTCGCCCGCCGGCTGCGCTTTGACCGCGCGAACGGATGCCTGGCGGCAGATCGCCGTCGAGGAAGCCGACGAGGTCGCGCACCTGCTCGGGGAAATCGTCGGCGAACGCGTAGGGCCCGCGCGCCACCGCCTGCGCGGTCAGCCGGTCGCCGCCGGGCGCGCGGCCGATCCCGAGGTCGATCCGTCCGGGAAAGAGCGCCTCGAGCATGCGGAACTGCTCGGCCACCTTCAGTGCGCTGTAGTAGGGCAGCAGCACCCCGCCGGTGCCGACGCGGATGCGGGACGTCGCCGCCGCGACTCTGGCGGCGAGGATCTCGGGGCACGGATCGCCGAGCGCGGCGATCGCGTGGTGCTCGGCGAGCCAGTAGCGCGCGAAACCGAGCCGGTCGGCGGCTTCGGCGAGGCGGACGGTCTCGGCGACCGCGTCGGCCGGGCGGGTGCCCGAGATGATCGGCGACTGGTCGAGGATGCCGAGCGGCAGCGACACCTCGCTCAGCCCGCCATCCAGATCAGCGCGGCGACGAGCGCCGCCATCGCGACCGCGATCCAGAAGATGCCGACCATCCGCTGCTTGTCGGTCCAGGTGATGCCTTCCTTCTTCTTGCCCGCCATCCGGTACTCGAAGAAGAGGATCAGCATCCCGATGCCGAACGTGATCGCGGCCCACTTCAACATGGCGCTTCCCCTGCTGTTGTAGTGGCCCGATTCTAGGGCGTCCGGCGGCCGGCCGGCGTGCGGAGTGTCACGGGCGCCGGGCGCTCACCGCGGCCTGCCGTCCCGGAACGCCCAGGCGTGGAGCGGCGCGAGCATGAGCGCCCAGGCGGTCGCGACGACACCCATCGCGTAGAACGCGATCTCGATGCCGTACGCGTCCTTGAGGACGCCCATGAGGAGCGGCGTCGAGAAATGCGACAGGCCCCAGCCGAGGCCGCCGAGCGCGAGGGCCGAGCCGCGGGCCTCGATCGTCGAGAGATCGCTGATGAGGAGCTGGAAGTAGAGCGTCATCACGCCCGACCCGAAGCCGACGAGGAGGAGGAGCGCGCTGACCGGCGCCGGATGATCGAACGCCGCGGCGCCGAGCACCGCGAGGCCGACCGCGAGCGCGGTCGCGACCGGGATCGAGCGCACCGACACGCGCCGCACGAAGTGCGCCGCCCCGACCCCGGCGGCGACCGATCCGACCGCGCGCAGCGCGAGCATCCAGCCGGCGGCGTCGCTCGAGAACCCCTGGCCGACGAGGAGCAGCGGATAGAACGACATGCCGAGCGAGAACGGCAGCGCCGAGATGTACGCGCACGCCACCGCGAACCAGATCGACCGCCGGCGCGCGAGCGCGCGGTACGCGGCGAAGATCGGCGGGTGTCCCGCCGGCGCGCGCGGCGCCGGCGCGACGAACGCCGCCATCAGCGCGAACGCCACCGCGCCGCCGATGAGCGCCACCGTCCAGAAGCCGGCCGCGAAGCCGAACCAGGCGATCATGAGGCCGGCGACGATCGTGCCGACGATCTGCCCGCCATTGGTGATCGAGTTGAGGAGCCCGAGCCCGCGCGACCGGTCGCCGGGCAGCTGCGAGCCGAGCGACCAGGTCGCCGGCCAGAACATCGCGCGCGACACGATGACGCAGAGCTGCGCGACGAAGAGCGCGGCGTACGTGGACGCGAACGCGAACACGATGCCGGCGGCCAGGAACATCGATGCCGAGAACATCGCCAGGCGCTTGCCGCCCAGGCGGTCGGTCCATGCGCCGCCGAGCAGGTTGAAGCCGATCTGCACCAGCACCGGCAGCGAGACGAGGCTGCCGATCGCGACGCCCGAGAAGCCGAGATGGTCGGCGTAGAGCGGGATGAGGATGTGGGTCATCCCGAGCGCGAGGTTCCACGCGAACGCGGAAGCGAAGAACGCGGGGACGCGGGCGACGTGCGGGGCGGGCGCGTTCATGGAAACCCGTCATCATCCGCGAATCCGTGCGCCGCTGCTGCCGCGTCAAACTGCGCGCCCTGGAGACCGCACCGTAAGGTTTCGAATCCGGCCGCGACTCACGCGCGTACCATCCGGCAGGCGTCCACCCCGAGGAGGGGATCATGTTCGCGCGCTTTCTCGCCGCGGTCGCGGCGCTATCCGTCATGCCGCTCGCCCACGCCGCGCCCGGCGAGTGCACGGCGAAGAGCGGCGCCGGCATCGCCGCGCTGGTCGAGCTGTACACCTCCGAAGGCTGCGACAGCTGCCCGCCCGCCGACGCCTGGCTGCGCAAGCTGCCGGCAGCGGGCGCGGGCGGGGTCGTGCCGCTTTCGTTCCACGTCGATTACTGGGACTACATCGGCTGGAAGGATCCCTTCGCGAGCCCGGCGTTCGGCGCGCGCCAGCGCGAGCTCGCCGCAATCACCCGCACCCGGGTCGTGTACACGCCGCAGGTAACGCTGGCGGGACGGGATTACCGCGGCTGGGGGAGCGGCGCCCGCTTCGCCGCCGACGTGCGCGCGGTCAATGCGGTCCCGGCGCGCGCGGAGATCGCGCTGGCACTCACCGGCTCGCTGCCCGGGAGCGCTGAATTGCGCGCGTCGGCCACCGTGCCGAAGGTGGAGGATCGCACCGACGCGGCGCTCTACGTCGCGGTGTACGAGAACGGCCTCGCCAACAAGGTCACCGCCGGCGAGAACCGCGGCGCCACGCTCCACCACGACTTCGTGGTCCGCGAATGGTGGGGACCGATCGCGCTCGACCGCGCCGGCACCACCGAGCTCGTGCGGAAGCCCGCGGCGCCCGGCCTGGCGAACGGCGGCATCGCGGCGTTCGTCCAGAGCCGCCGGACGGGCGAGGTGCTGCAGGCGCTGGCGCTGCCGGCCTGCAAGGGGTAGACGCGCCTACGGGCGCTGCGGCCGACAAGCGGCCGCGACCCGTGAAATTCCGCACGCGGTGGCGCACCCGGCGACGCCCGGGCTCGCGGTGTCCGCCCAGAATAGCGGCGCAGGCTCAACGCATTCCGAGGGGGCTGGGTTCTGTCCCGCGAGGCGCCCAGGTGACCCAACGTCTTCTCCCAGTGGTGGTCGCGGCTCTCATGCTCGCAGCGGCGGGCTGCGCGCAGTTCGCGGCGGCGCCCGCCGAGCCGGAGCGTCCGCCGGCGCCCGCGGCGCCTCCCGCCGCCCCGGAGCCGAAGCCGGCAGCCGCCTGCGGCGGCCGCGCCGCCGCCGGTTGAGGCGCCGCCCGCCGTGGCCGAGCAGTGGGCCGCGGCTTTCACCAAAGGCGATCTCGATGCGCTGATGCGCCTCTACGACGACGACGCGCAGCTCTGGGGGACCTCCTCGTCGCAGCTCCGCAAGGGCGCGCGCGCGATCCGCCAGTACTACGCCCAGCTCCTCAAGGCGTTCCCCGGGACCCGCATCTCGCTCCGCGAGTCGAATCCCCGCGTGTACGGGGACGCGGGCGTCAACTCCGGCTTGTTCACCATGCGCCGGGTCGCGGCCGACGGCAAGGTCGTCGTCACTTCCGCGCGGTTCACCATCACCTACGTGCGGCGCGGCGGGCAGTGGCTCATCGTCGACCAGCACTCCTCGCTCGCCACGCGATGAGCTCGCCCGCGTTCCGGTTCCGGAGCCTGCAGGCCCGCATCGTGGTGGTTTTCCTCGTCCTGCTGCTGACGGTGCAGGTGGCGGGCTACGCGCTGATCGAGAACGCGATCACCGGCAACGCGCGGCGTCACGCCCAGGACGAGCTCGCGGTCGGGGCGCGGGTGTTCCACCGGCTGCTCGCCCAGAGCGGGCAGCGCCTCACCCAGGCCGGGGAGGCGCTGGCAGGCGACTTCGCGCTGCGCGAAGCGGTCGCCACGCGCGACCTGGCGGCGATCGCGGCGATCCTGCGGCGGTTGCCCGACCGGGCGGGCGCCGATCTGGCGCTGCTGGTCGCGCCCAACGGTCAACTGCTCGGCGATGCGGCATCCCCTCGCGGCAGGCAGGTGCCGGGTCCGGTCGCCCATCAAGTCGCCCGCGCCGTGCGCGGCGAGCGCGAGCCCGGCATCGAGGTCATCGGCGGCCGTGCCTATCAGCTGGTCGCGGTGCCGGTGCGGCCGGCCGCGCCGATGGGCTGGGTCGTCATCGGGCTGCGGCTCGACGACCGGGTCGTCGAGGACCTCGCGGCGCTGACCGCCCTCGACGTCTCGCTGGCGACGCGGGCGGACGCGGAACCGTGGCGCCTCCTCGCGTCCACCCGCCCGGCCGACCAGCACGCGGCGCTGCTCGCGGCAATCCCCGCGGCGGCCGCGCCGGGACCGGACGCCGCGGCGATCGGCGGCGACCGCGCGACCGAAAGCCTTACGGCGAGCCTCGGGGGCAGCGACGGCGCGGTGGTCGCGGCCGTCCTGCAGCGCTCCCTCGACTCGGCGACCGCGCCCTTCAGGGGCCTGCAGACCACGCTGCTCGTGCTCACCGTCATCGGCCTCGCGCTGTCGGTGATCGGCAGCATCCTGATGGCGCGCCGCATCACCGGCCCGCTCGGCGCGCTCGTCCACGCCGCACGGAAGGTCGAGGAGGGCGACTACGCGCACCGCGCGGCGGTCGCCCCCGGCGACGAGATCGGCGAGCTCGCGTCGGCGTTCAACCACATGTGCGACGGCATCGCCGCGCGCGAGCACCGCATCAGCGAGCTCGCCTACAACGACCCGTTGACCGGCTTGCCGAACCGCGCGCTGTTCAACGACCGCATCGGGCAGGCGGTGAGCGCCGCGCAGCGGAACGCCGGCCAGCTCGCGGTGCTGACCATGGATCTCGACCGGTTCAAGCACGTGAACGACTCGCTCGGCCACCACATGGGCGACCTCGTGCTGCGCGAGGTCGCCTTCCGCCTGCACCACCTGCTGCAGCGGCGGACCGACACCGTGGCGCGGCTCGGCGGCGACGAGTTCGCGGTGCTGCTGCCCACCGAAGGCGTCGACGGCGCGAAGCTGGTAGCGCGCAAGATCGTCGAGGTGCTCTCCGAGCCGCTGACGATCGAGGGCCACCTGGTCGACGTCGGCGCGAGCATCGGCATCGCCGGCTACCCGGAGCACGGCGAGGATACCGACACCCTGATGCGCTGCGCCGACGTGGCGATGTACTCGGCGAAGCGCGCCGGCACCGGCTTCGAGGTCTACGACGCCCGGCACGACCAGAGCACGCCGGGACGGGTGTCGCTGCTCGGCGAGCTGCGCCACGCGGTGGAGCACGATGAGCTCACGCTCCTCTACCAGCCGAAGATCGGCCTCGCCGCGCGCGCCGCGATCGCTGCCGAGGCGCTCGTGCGCTGGAACCATCCCGAACGAGGCGTCCTGCTGCCGGAGAGCTTCGTGCCGTTCGCCGAGCAGACCGGTTACATCAAGGCGGTCACGCGCTGGGTCCTCGACCGCGCCCTCCGGCAATGCGCCGAGTGGCGCTCGCGCGGGCTCGAGCTCCGGGTGTCGGTCAACATCTCCGCCCGCGATCTGCACAACCCGGACTTCCCGCGCGCGCTCGCGGAGCTCGCCGGCGCGCACCAGCTGCCGCCGGAGCTGCTCTCGCTCGAGGTCACCGAGAGCGCGGTCATGGAGGATCCCGCGCACGCGCTCGCCATCCTCGAGCGTCTGCACGGCATGGGCGTCCACCTGGCGATCGACGACTTCGGGACCGGCTACTCCTCGCTCGCCTACCTGAAGCGGCTGCCGGTGGACGAGCTGAAGATCGACAAGTCGTTCGTCATCGGGCTCGTGCGCGATCCCGACGACGCGGCGATCGTGCGCGCCACGATCGACCTCGCGCACCACATGGGGCTCACCGTGACCGCGGAGGGCGTCGAGGACCGCCACGTCCTCGAGACGCTCCGCCGGCTCGGGTGCGATCACGCCCAGGGTCTGCACGTCGGCCGGCCGCTGACGTCCGCGGAGTTCGAGCGGTGGTGTCGGCTGGGGCCCGAGTCGCGGCCCGACCCGGCGGGGCTCCTCCTGCACTAGCGGTCACGGCGGCGCCGAGCGCGGCCGCGATCCGCTCGAACACCTCGTCCCACTCGCCCAGCCGCCGCTGGCGGAAGAGCCGCATCGTCGGGTACCACGGCGTGTCCTCGCGGTCGAGCAGCCAGCGCCAGTCGGGCGCGAGCGGGAGCACGACCCACACCGGCCGGCCGAGCGCGCCGGCGACGTGGGCGACGGCCGAATCGCTGACGATGACGAGATCGAGCGCCATCATCGCGGCCGCCGTGTCGGTGAACGCGCCGCCCGCGGTGTCGAGCGCGGCGCCCAGGTCCTCGACGGGGAAGGGCGCGGCCGCGAGCTGCTCGGCGCCGAAGCCCTTTTGCAGGCTGAAGAGCCGCACGCCGGGGACGGCGGCGAGCGGCGCGAAGTGCCGGAGCGGCATCGACCGGTGGCAGTCCTGCGGGAATACCGGGTTGCCCTGCCACGCGATGCCGACGGTGAACGTGCCGTTGCGCCTGATCCGCCGCCCGGCGTCCGCGGCGAGCGCCGGGTCGGCGGCGAGGTAAGGCACCGTCCCCGGAATGGAATCGAGCGTGAGCCCGAGCCTGAACGGCACGCTCGCGATCGGCGTCTCGAGGTCGTGCGGCGGGAGCGGTGTGCCGCGCGGGACGACGGCGGCGATTCCCGGGCAGGTGCGCACGATCCGCTCGATCGAGGCCTGGGTTTCGACCACGACGCGCGCGCCCCGCGCGGCGAGGACGGGGGCGAAGCGCACGAACTGCAGCGTGTCGCCGAGCCCCTGCTCGGCGCGGAGGAGCATCGTCCGCCCGTCGACCGCGCCGCCGTCCCAGCGCGGCGCCGCCGTCGGCGCGATGGCGTGGCCGGGTACGCGCAGCCGCCACTCGTATTCGGGCCAACCGCGCTCGAAATCGCCGTGCAGCAACGCGAGCTGTGCGCGATTCGCGCGCGCCTGCGCAAACTCCGGGGCGAGCGCGATCGCACGGTCGAAGTGCGCCGCGGCGCGCGCGAAGTCCCCGCGCGCCTGCAACGCGAGCCCGGCCCCGTTGTGCGCGAGCGCGTGGTCGGGGCGGACGGCGAGCGTGCGGCCGTACGCGGCGAGCGCGTCGTCGACGCGCCCGACCGCCGCGAGCGCGAGCCCGAGGTTGGTGTTCGCCTCCGGCCAGTCGGGCTGCAGGCGCAAGGCGCGCGCGTAGCTCGCGATCGCGTCGTCGAAGCGCCGCAGCTCGCGCAGCGCGTTGCCGAGGTTGTAGTGCGCGATCGCGTGGTTCGGGTCGACCGCGAGCGCCTTCGCGTACGCGTCGACCGCACGCTCGAGTGCGCCCATCTCGGCGAGCGCGACGCCGTAGTTCGCGAGGCTCTCGGCATCGCTCGGAGCGAGCCGCAGCGCGGCCTCGTAAGCCGCCGCCGCTTCGCGCCACTGTCCGAGCCGCAGCAGCACCCGCCCGAGCGAACAGAACACGTGCGCGCATCGCCGGCGCGGCGGCGCGGAGGACGTCCGCCGCGTCGGCGAGCCGGCCGGCGCGCTCGCAGCGCGGCGCTCGCGCGCCTCGCGCGGCGCTCACGGGCCCGCCGGAGCACCTCGATCACCTTGCGCTCCGGATCGACGCGCACCCAGTCCCCGGTCCGGACCGCCTCGCCGGCGGGCGGGTCCCAGCCCTCGGTGATCGCGATGCCGGCGAAGACCGCGCCCTGCACCATCACCGGGTTGGTCACGCCGAACACGAACGCCTTCGGCGCGATGCCCTTGTGCTTGAGGTCGAAGAACGCCCAGCCGGCGGCGATGCCGCCCTTCGCGGTCGGGAAGAAGAGGATCTTGTCGCGGATGTTCGTGCCCTCGAGCTTGTGGCCGGGCTTGCTGATCAGGCCGGTCCAGCGGTCGAGGTCGTAGCGCGGCGAGAAGCCCTCGGTCGAGACCACGGCCTCGCCCTCGACGACCGGGCCGAATGCGCGCGCGCATTCACCCGTGATCGTCGCGAGCGGCGGCGCGTCATGCGAGTCTCCCCGTGCACGCGATCTCCACGCAGTCCCGCGTTCGCCGCAGGATGGTGTTGAACTTGTGCGCGCCGATGATGTTCACGATCTTCGCCGAGTTCGAGATCATGTTCGTCCAGCCGTTCGCGACGCGCATCTGCGACAGGTTCTGGAGGATGTAGAAGCAGACGCCCTCGAGCACGGTGACGCCGGCCGCCTTCGATCGCCTGCAGGTAGCCGAGGTTGCGCGCCGCGCTCTTGACGCCGTTCGAAGTGGTCACGAAGACCTGCGTCCCCGGGTGCACCTTGCGGCCGCCGAACGCTTCGGCGAGCGTCTTCATCTCGAAGAGCGACTGCTGCGGCCCCGAGAAGACGACCAGGGTCGCGCTCCGGTCCCTGAGGTCGTAGCCGGCGTAGACGCGCTCGAGCGCCGCGGCGTCGATCACGATCTCGTCAACCGGGCGATTCCCGCCGAGCGCCGCCTCGCGGGTCGGCGCCTCCGGCGTGACGCCGACCATGTGGAACATGCCCATCGAGCCGTAGCTCGCGAGCGCCGCGCCGAGGTGCTTCAGCTCGTCGGCGATCGGCGTCTGCTGCAGCTGGGAAACCCGGGGGGCCCCTTCCTTTCCCCCGGGGCCGGTGAAGACCGGCACCGCGTAGTAGTTCTGGTGCTTCTCGCCGACGATCTTCCCCACCGCGCCCCAGTCGGCGAGGTCGTCGAGCGGCGCCTCCAGCCGGACGACGAGCGTGCCCTTGCGGTGGCGGTCGAGGTGGAACCCGTACTCGGGCGTGCGGCCGGTCACCGCCGCCGCGAGCGCCGCCGGGCCCGACTCGAAGTTCGAGCGCGCGCCGAACACCGAGTTCGCGTAGATCACGGTGCCGGTGTCGCCCCAGGCGACGTGCTCGCCGAGGTGCGGCTGGTAGAGCGTCTGGTAGTTGATGCAGGTGTCGGTGGTGAGCGCGTCCATGCCGCGCAGGCAGCCGATCAGCTCGCGCTCCTTGGCGACCTCGCCGGCGTCCTGGCCGAGCCGCGCCGCGTGCTCGAAGTCGAAGCAGCGGGCGTTGGTGGTGAGCGGGACGCAGGCGTGCGCGCGCTTCGCGCCCGTCGCCTTCAGCCACGCGAGGCCGCCGTCGCCCATCACTTCGATGTCGCCCATCATGTGGGCGTTCGTGATCGGGACGAAGCGCTCCGCACCGAAGAACTCGCCGACGGCGAGCTGGTAGCGAAGCGCGTCGCGCACCGCCTCGCCGCGGCTGCCCGCGAGCATCGCTTCCTCTTCCGGCGTGAGCCGCATGCTGCTGTCTCCCCTGAGCCCCGAGTGCCCCGTATTCTAGGCGGTGAGACGTCGATCACGGAATCCGGCATCTCGCCTGCGGTATCATCGCCGCACCCCGGCTCGCGGGGTGCGCAAGGGGGGCGGGAGTGGACAGTTCGCTCGCGTGGCTCGTCGCCGGCATCGTGCTCATCATCACCGAGCTCGCGACCGGCACCTTCTACCTGCTCGTCCTGGGCGTTGCGGCGCTCGTCGCGGCGGCGGTGGCCTACGCGGGCGGCGGGTTTCTCGTTCAGGTCCTCGTCGCCGCCCTGATCGCGATCGCCGGCGTGTTCTGGATCCGGTCGCGGAAGCTCGCGCTCGCCACGCCGGCGATGCCCTCGCTCGACCTCGGCCAGCCGGTCACGCTCGACTCGTGGGTGAACCGCGACGACCGTTTCGCGCGCGTGAAGTACCGCGACGCGCTGTGGGACGCGGTCGTGGACGGCGAAGTTCCGCGGCGAGGCGGGCGAGGTGTTCTACATCCGCTCGGTCAGCGGCAACACGCTGCACGTCGCCAAGCAGAAACCCGCCTGATGGCGACCGGCCAGCAGCCGCCGGGACCCGAGGACCTGGTCCGCGCGCTCTTCAAGGTCGTACAAGGCGACAAGCCGACCCGCGAAGCAGGTCCGTCAGAAAGTGCTCGCCATGCGGCGACACCGGCCCGGTCGGCCGGGCTCCGCCACCGAACAGATCCTCCCGAAGGAGACCAGCATGTTCGTCAAGCTGATCATTGCCGTCGTCGTCTCGGTCGCCGCGTTCGCCTGGCAGGGCATGAGCGTGTTCTCGATCGGCGTCGCGATCGTCGCGTTCGTGATCGCGTTCGTGGTCGAAGGCGTCCGCGTCGTCCCGCAGCAGCACGCCTGGGTCGTCGAGCGGCTGGGCAAGTTCCACGAGGTGCTCGAGCCGGGCCTGAACATCATCATCCCGTTCTTCGACCGCGTCGCCTACCGGCACTCGCTGAAGGAAGTGCCGTTCGACGTGCCCGAGCAGGTCTGCATCACCAAGGACAACACCCAGCTCGCGGTCGACGGGATCGTCTACTACCAGGTGATGGATCCGCAGCGCGCGTCCTACGGCACCTCCGACTACCTCACCGCCATCACCCAGCTCGCGCAGACGACGCTGCGCTCCGAGGTCGGCAAGATGGAGCTCGACCAGTCGCTCCAGAGCCGCGACGAGATCAACCGCCAGATCGTCTCGGTCCTCGACGAGGCGGGCCGCGCCTGGGGGATCAAGGTGCTGCGCTACGAGGTGAAGAGCCTCACGCCGCCCGAGTCGATCCTGCGGGCGATGCAGCAGCAGATCACCGCCGAGCGCGAGAAGCGCGCGCTGATCGCGAAGTCCGAGGGCGAGAAGCAGCAGGAGATCAACGTCGCCGAGGGCGCGAAGCAGGCCGCGATCCTGAAGTCGGAGGGCGAGAAGACGGCGCAGGTCAACACGGCGCAGGGCGAGGCGACCGCGCTGCGGCTCGTGGCCGAGGCGACGGCGGCGGCGGTGCGCGCGGTGGCCGACGCGATGAGCGCCCCGGGCGGACAGCAGGCGGCGAACCTGAAGGTCGCCGAGCTCTACATCGGCGCGTTCGGCAACCTCGCCAAGACCAACAACACGATGATCGTGCCGTCGAACCTGTCGGACGTCGCGAGCATGGTCGCCTCGGCGATCACGGTGCTCGAGCGGACGAAAGCGGGCGCGCAGCAGGGCTGAGAGCAGTCGTTCGCCGCGGGCGTCCGCGATACCGCTCGCCCGTTCGGGCGCGCTGTCAGCTCCGATCGCGAGGAAAGAGGTCCGGGTAGACCGCGCGGCCCGACGCTACTCGAGCACCAGCCAAAGCGATGTCAGCACGAGTGCGACAGCAAGACCGATGGTCGACAGCGCGCTGACGAGCTCGAGACGGTCCACGGGCTGCGGCCCCGCGGTCCCGCCCCTCCCCGTTTCGATTGTCTCCTGGCGCATCAGCTTGGCTCGATCTGTGCGTGACCGGCGCGATCCGAGTATGGGAAGGCTATTGCGGCCGCAGGCGCAAGTCCTGATCGAGTCCTGATCGCTGTGCCGGACGATCCGGTCGGTCGGGCGGTCGCCGGCCGGGTTCCCGGACGCGCGTCCCGGCGCTCGAGGCCGGGCGCTACCGCCTCGCGACGTGGCGCACGGACAGCGCCGGCTCGACCGCGACCGCGACCGCGTCGGTGTACGTCGCCTCGACCTGGTCGCCGGGCTGCACGTGCTTGAGCTGCGCCGGATCGGAGACCTTGACGGTGACCGTCTGCTTCGGCCCGCGCAGCGTTACGGTCCGCTTCTTCGCGTCCTTCGCGACGACGTCCGCGACCACAATCACTCGGCGCGCGGTGCCGGCGGCCGCGCCGCTTGTCTGGGTCTCAGCGCGCTCGGGAACGCCCGCGCCGCGCCGCTTCAGCCCGAGCGACAGCGCCTCGAGATAGCGGACGACGACGATGTCGCCGACCCGGATCTCGCCGAAGTTGTGGATCTCGGGCCCGGCGAAGACCGGCAGGCTGCCGGCCGTGCCCTTGAGCGTGAGCGTGCGGGTCGCGGTGTCGACCGCGTCCACTCGGGCAGTGGTGCGCATCACCCGTGCGACCCCGCCTATGCTGGGGGCCCACACCGCTTCTCCCGCGGCTGCGCCCGTCTGCTGAGCGAACACGGGCAGGCCAGTCGCGCCGATTAGCGCCGCCACCAGGAACCCGATCCGCATGACGTCCACGAGTCTCCAGTACGTGCTGCCGAGCGGAGTCATCGATTGCGCCTTCATGCGAGCCGTCCCACCGGTTGGGGAAGAAAACCCTCGGGAAGGTGGCCGCTCGCGCGGGCCTCCCCGAGGAGGAGGAGGGGAGGGAGCATCTTGCATCGGGCGCAGCGGCCGGTTGCGAGGAGGAGCCTTGCGTCGCCACCGAGACCGAACACCCGGCGTTGAATCTAGCGCGCGCCGGCGATTGAGTCCTGACGGATTTCTGATCGCGTGCCCTGCGCAGCGCGGTTGCTAAGGAGACGCATCACGTGAAGCGTCGCTCGTGGATTCCCTGCGCGAACTCGCGCGTCTTGAAGGCGAGGACCTACGAGCATCAAACCCGCTTGCGACAGACGACGTGCCCGCAGATGCTAGGTGAACGTGGCCGGGTAATCCTGATCGACTTCCGATTGCCTGCAGGCGGTTGAGCTGCCCCCTACGCTCGCCAGCGCTTGCGCGTGAGGAGATGTCTTGGACGAAAGTCAATAGGCCAAAAGGCCTAGCACTAATGTCGGCAAGGCGTCAGAGATCGTGAGAATAAAATAGTATTGATAGAGTTGTTATCGACTTCTGATGGCGTTGTCCCGTGGCATCTAGGTTCCCGAACATACTTAGTTTTGGCGCATACCACCTCGACGTCGAGAATCGTCTGACGCGCGCCGGCCGGCTGATCCCCCTGCCACCCAAGGAGGGGGCGGTGCTGCGCCTGCTGGCCGAGCACCCGGGGCGCACGGTGAGCAAGCGGGACCTATTCGACCAGGTGTGGCCGGGCGCCGCACCCTCCGACGAGAGCCTGACCCGCTGCATCTACGCGCTGCGCCACGCGCTGAGGGACACAGGCAAGCCGCATCGTTACATCGAGACCGTGCACGCGCGCGGCTATCGCTTCGTCGGCACATTGCGCCCGGCCGCGGCGAACCCGGCCGCGGAGCATGAGCGCCCCGCGACGTGGCTCGAGCGCGCGTCGAATGCGAGTCCGCGCGCGTACGAGGCGTTCATGCACGCGCGGGCGATCTGGCATGGGCGCTCGTCCGAGAGCATCACGCGCGCCGTGGCGATGCTGGAACAGGCGCTCGAGTGGCAGCCGCGCTACGCGAGCGCGCACGGCGCCCTGGGTGCGTGCTACTTGATGCAGTTGTGGTGGGGACAGGGCTGGCCGCGCGAGTTCGCGCCGAAGATCACCGCAGCGGCCACGCGCGCGCTCGAGCTCGATCCCGGCACCGCCGCCGCGAGCGCGACACTGGCGTATGTGCGCGGCCTGATCGACTGGCGCCCTGCAGAGGCGGACGCTCTGTTCGAGCGGGCGCTCGAATCCGACCGGACGTCGTCCGTCTCGCGGTATCTGGCAACATTTCATCTCATTGGTCAAGGGCGACCCGACGAGGCGGTGGAGAGTGCGAGCGCCGGAGTCGCGTTGGACCCTTTCTCGCTGGCCCTGAACCGCCAGCTTGCGTACGCGCACTATGCCGCCCGGCGGTTCGAGACCGCGCTCGAATGCGCGCGCCGCACGGTCGAGCTCGATCCCTCGCATGGACCCGCGTACGGCCCGCTGGCGCTCGCCAACCACGAACTCGGGCAGTTCGACGAGGCACTCGCCGCAGCGCGCAAGTGGGTGGCGCTGTCCCCGAACGCGCCGGGCGCGCGGTCCGCGCTCGTACGCGCGCTCGCGACGAAGGGTGACCGTGCCGAGGCTGCCGCGATGCTCGAGCATGCACGGCGCGAGGCGTTGGTCCGGTACATCATGCCGTCCGCGTACGCGGCGGCGGCGGAGGCACTTGGCGACCGCGAGGGCGCGTTCGCGTGGCTCGACCTCGCCGTGGAACAGCGCTGCTGCTCGCTCGCCCCGATCCTCGCCGATCCCCGCCTCGACCCCCTCCGCCCGGACGCGCGCTTTCGTCGCCTCGTTGCAGTGGTGCGCGAAAGTGCGGAGCGGGAAGCGCCACTGCCGATGCCTCGCGTCAGCGAGACCGGGCGGCGCGCCTCGCGGTAAGCGGGCCCGGATTCAAAGGCGCCGCGGCAGCGGCTTGCCCTGCAGGAACTCGCTCGGCGACTTCCTGGTCGCGTTTCGTCCAGCAGCTTCTCGAACGACGTCCCGCCAGCCGCCGGCCGCCGGTGCAGCGTGCGCGCGCTCATCCCGAGCGCGCGCCATCGTTGCCTGGACCGGCGCGGCCGGTTGCGTCCAGCCCGTGCGCCTCAAGAGCACGGAACGCGTTGAGCGCGGGAGACAGCAGCGCGCTGGCAGCTGCGACGACTTAGAGCGTTCCATCTGAGTGGCGCCCCGCACCAACTCGTTGGCGGCTGGGGACAGGTGCAAATCAGCATCGACGCCGTAAGGTGCGCAGTCTCTCCACCGACGCCGCCGCGGGTTCACGAGCACCGTCGCGCGGTGAGCAGGAGCACCGGATGCGAATCGAACTCTGCGACTGGACCCCCGAGGACATTGCGCGCGACCTCGAGCGCTGCGACGACTGGGAGGAGCTTGATAACGAACGTCTCGCGCGGCTGGCCGGCATCGCGCTCTTCGTCGCCGGCCGCGGCGAGACCGAGCTCCATCCGCTCCTCGCGGCCTACTACCCCGAATGCGCCAAGCGCGTCCCCGTCGACGAGCGCTCGCGGATCTTCGCGCGCATCCGCGACCAGGTGCGCCACGGCGTGCTCTCAAGCGACGTGCTCGTGCATTTCCTGCGCGGCGATCCCGACCGCTACATCGCCGCCGAGGCGGCGTTCGAGCTGGCATGGCTCGACGTGACGGAAACGGGCGGCGGCGCGCACGGCGCCGACTACGTTCTCGCGCTCGTCATCGACCGTGCGGTGGCCAACCCCGGCGCGGCCCTCGGCGGGCTGCTCGCGCTCGCCAACCGCGGCGTCAACGCGAAGCTCGCGGTGCTGCGCCCCGCGCTCGCCCTGCCCGACGCCGACGCCGCGCTCGCGGAGATGGCGCGTTGCGCGCGCGGGTACGTTCACGCGGCGACGGTCGAGTTCTGGCTCGAGTGGATGGAAGCGCTCGTCGCTGGCCTCCCCGAGTCGCAGCGGGTGCTCGACCGCGCCGCCGACGCGCTCGTGTGCTGGCGCGAGGAGATCGTCGAGCGGATGGTGCTCGACGGGGACCGGATCGTCCCGGCGCCTCGGACGGGCGACCTGCACGACGCGGGCACGCGGAGGATCCCGCTCGAGGAATACGCCGCATCCATCGCGTCGCGCCTCGCCGCGATCGCCGCAGCGGCGCCCGAGTCGGGGAACGTCCGGCGGGCGCTCGCGGCCTGGGGGCGCCTCCATTGAGCGGCGACACCCGTCCGGAGCCTGCACGGTCGGCGTGGAGACGTCCGGCGTAGCGCCCTCATTCGCGCTCGCTGGCGCGCACCTTCGGGCTGTTGACCGTCGCAGTGCGGTCCGGCTCGCCCGCATTGTCATCTCGGTGCAACAGTCTGGCGCCCTCGTTCTCGCGGCGTCGAGCGCTTCTCGCGGCGCCGAGTGCGATCCATATGATCGATCAGGATTCGATCAGGATTCGATCAAGACTGACTGCTTGTAGGGCGTTAGATTCTTGACACGCAAGCGATGTTGCGTCGCACCGTGCCGCTTGCGCGGCGCGCAAGGTGCGCAGGATCTGACCGAAGAACAGCAAGCGAAAGGTGAGGAATCCCCATGCTTAAGAGATCAACTCTCGGCGCCGCCGTAGTGCTCGCGCTGGCGGCCCCCTTGACCACGCAGGCGCAAACGTCTGAGTGGTTTTCCAGGCAAGAGACCTACGAACCGAGCCGCTACTTCGACCATCGCTGGTACCTCACGCCGTTCGGCACCTACACCTGGGGCGACAACGAGCGCCAGGCCGATGACGGGTGGGGTGGCGGTCTTACGGTCGGCAGGCCCGTCCACCCGAATTGGAACCTCGAATTCCGCACCGCGTACGAGGAGCTCGACGCGAAATCCGGGGGGCCGGGCAAGTGGAAGAACTGGACTCTGACGCTCGACGCGCTGTGGTTCCCGATCCGGCGCGAAGGCGTGGCGGCGTGGAAGGAGCGCGCCGTGCAACCGTACCTCGTCGTCGGTGCGGGCGCCATCAACGACGACGTCGGAGGCTCCGACGCGTGGAGCTGGGCGCTGAATGCCGGCGCCGGCATAGTCTGGCCATTCTCGGACTGGGGCCGCCTCGTGGCCGACGCGCGCTACCGTTGGGACAGCAACAACGGCCATTACGGCGATGGCAACAACTTCGGGGACCTGGTCGCGTCGGTGGGCCTCCAGATCCCGCTTGGCGCGCCGCCGCGCGTGGCCGAAGCGCCGCGCGCCGCGCCCCCGCCTGCCCGCCGGCGCCCGCGCCGGTGGTGAAGCCGGCGCCTCCGCCGCCCCCGCCGCCCGCGCCGAAGCCGGTCGCGCGGTCGTTCTCGCTCCAGGCCGACGGTTTGTTCGCGTTCGACAGCGCCGTGGTGTCGGACGTCGCCCGCCAACGCGCCGACGCAGTGATCAGCGCCCTTCGCCAGGTCGGCTTTACCGCGACCTCGGTCAAGGTGATCGGGCACACCGATCCGCTCGGCCCGGAAGCGCACAACCAGAAACTGTCGGAGCAGCGCGCGCGTGCCTTCGCCGATTTCCTGGTCAAGGAAGGCGTGCCGGCCTCGATCATCACCACCGAGGGTCGCGGCGAGACGCAACTGCGGATCACCGAAGCCGACTGCAAGGCCAAGGGCCAGGCGAAGACTCGGCAGGCGCTCATCGCGTGCCTGGCGCCCGACCGTCGTGTCGACGTGGAGGTGACCGGCACACAAAGGCAGCAGCCGGGAACGTAAGCCCTGACCTAACACCTCCCGGTAGACACCCCGCTACCCCTCCCCGGCGGGGCTCTTCCGGGAGGTGGGTTTTCCTCGCAGCACGACCCCGCTCATCGGCGGGGTCCGTCTTCCCATGTTCGGAAATGGCCGGCCGTGCAACTGGGTCTCCGGGGCCGGTGCGACCGCAGAAATTGTCGCGCGCCGGACAGGTGCGCGGCGCGACTGTCCCTAACATGCTCGCGTGGCCCAGCACGCTCGCCGGACAGTCGCCGCGGTAATCGCGAGCTTGCCCTCCCGACCCGTGGCGCGAACGGGAACGCCGGCGACACGCCAGGCGTGCGCTCGATTCGACGGAGAACTTCCAGGTGAGGACTTTCACAACCCCGCGGTCGGCCGCGGCGCGACCCGTGCACGGCCTTCTGGGCGCCGCAGCCGCGGCGCTCATGCTCGCCGCCGGCTCCGCCCTTGCGCAGCAGCCGGCGCCGCCGCCGCCGGCGAGCGCGACGCGAAGGCGATCGAGGCCCTGTCGGCCATGGGCAAGTACCTACGCTCGCTCAAGTCGTTTGCCGTACACGCCGACACGAGCATCGACGAAGCCCCGCAGAGCGGGCAGAAGGTGCAGTTCGCAGGAACGCTCGACTATCGTGTCCAGATGCGAGCCCTGCCGCGGTGAGCTTTCGCAAGGGCAGGCTAGCGCTCGCCAGTGCCGCGCTGGCCCTGGCCCGTTCTCGGTGAAACTCTGGCGGTCCGTGCTGGCGGGCGCCATGGTTACGGCGCTCGTTGCCGCCCCCAAATCGCGATCGCCGGAGAAGGCGGCACGTCGCACATCCTGCCCGGCGCCAATGCGACGCTGGTGGATGTCCTGCCGACGGTCCCGGGGTGGTTCGTCAAACCGATGTACCTGAACTACAGCGGTTCGGCGTCGGCGCAGGTCCCGACGGCAGCCGGAATCGCCTCCAATCTGGACGCGACCGCCAACACCTTCGTTCTCGGGGGCGGATACACGTTCGAGCAGACGGTCCTCGGCGGAGCGCATTACTCCTTCTCGGCGTTCCTTCCGTACAGCTGGCTGAACGTCTCGGCCAACGTGCAGGCACCGGTCGGCACTGTACGGCGCCAGAGCAACGTGTCGGGCTTCGGCGACCTGACCGTGGTGCCGGTGATGCTGGCGTGGAAGAACGGCGACTGGCAGATCGACGCCCTGCTGCCCATCTTCGCCCCGACCGGCAACTACCAGGAGGGCAGGCTCGGCAACCCGGGGCTCAACTACTGGACGTTCGACCCCATGGTCGGCGTCGCATACAGCGACAAGCAGTCCGGCTTCAACGCGATGCTGCACGGCGGCTACGCGATGAATACCGAGAACCCGGACACGAACTACCAGAGCGGGTCGCTGCTGCACTTCGACGGCGCGATCCAGCAGATTCTCCCGGTGGGCTCGGGCTTCGTGACGCTCGGCGCCGAAGGCTTCTATTTCCAGCAGGTCACGTGCGACAGCGGTTCCGGCGCCGTGCTCGGATGCTTCAAGGGCGAGACCGCCGGCCTGGGCCCGGTGCTCGGTTACATCCAGCCGCTCGGCAAGCAGTCGCTGGCCGTCGAAGTGAAGTGGCTGCCCGAGCTGGACACGAAGAATCGGCTGAACGGTGACTACATCTGGCTGAAGATGGTCTACAAGTTCTGAATCAAGCGTGCGCCGGCCACTGGGGCGGGCGATGCAGATTACTGAAGGACATGTCATGAAGAAAGCTGCATTGACGACGATGACGCTTGCTGCGGCGATTTGCGCGCAACTCGCGCTCGCCGGCCCGCTCGACCCGGAATGCACGGCCGAGAAGGCGGCCCGGAGCGCGGCCACCAAGGCAACCGTCGGAGTCGGCGGTCGTTGCGATCCCAAGGAAGCCGCGGCGGACACGGCGAAGCGCACGGCCGGCGTCGACGACAAGGGGCCGGTCGAGAAGCGCCGCGACGACGACAACCGGGGCGTGGACGCGGCCAAGGGCGCGGCGAACCGAGCGACGCGCTGACGCGCATGAGAGTCAAGCTCGCGGTCATCGCCGCCTTGTGCGGCCTGTTGCCCCATGCCGTTTCGGCCGCCGCGCCGCCCGCCGACGGCTCGGTGCTGCCGTTCCCGCCGACGCCGTCGGCGAGCGTCGCCGGCCCGACCTTGCAGGAATCCAAGCACCAGCGGCGCGTCGAGAAGAGCCACCTGCCGAAGGACGCGCCGAACGTCCTGATCGTCATGCTCGACGACGTCGGCTTCGGCCTGCCCGACACCTACGGCGGGCCGATCCGCACGCCGACGCTCTCGCGCATCGCCGGCCAGGGCATCAGCTACAACGCGTTCCACACGACGTCGATCTGCTCGCCGACCCGCGCGGCGCTCCTTACCGGCCGCAATCATCAACGCGTCGGCTCCGGCACGATCGCCGAGCGCGCGGTGGACTGGGACGGCTACACCGGCGTGATCCCGCGCACCTCGGCCAGTCTCCCCAAGGTGCTCGGGAACTACGGCTACAAGACCGCCGCGTTCGGCAAGTGGCACAACACGCCCGCGACCGAAACCACGGCGATGGGGCCGTTCACGAACTGGCCGACCGGCGAAGGCATGGGCTTCGACTACTTCTACGGCTTCCTCTCCGGCGAGACCTCGCAGTGGGAGCCGCGGCTGGTCGAGAACCTCAACGTGATCGAGCCGCCGCACGACGAGAAGTACCACCTGTCCGTGGATCTGGCGGACCAGGCGATCGGCTGGCTGCGCAAGCATCGCGCGTACGCGCCCGACAAGCCGTTCTTCATGTACTGGGCGTCCGGCGCCTCGCACGGCCCGCACCACATCAACAAGGAATGGGCGGACAAGTACAAGGGCCAGTTCGACGACGGCTGGGACGCGCTGCGGGAGCGCACGTTCAAGCGCCAGAAGGAGCTTGGCTGGATTCCCGCCAACGCGAAGCTCACGCCACGCGCCGCGAGCATGGCGTCCTGGGACAGCGTTCCCGCCTCGGAGCGCGCCTTTCAGCTGCGGTTGATGGAGCTCTTCGCCGGGTTCACCGAGCACGTGGATGCCCAGGTCGGCAGGATCGTCGACGAGCTGGAGCGCCTCGGCGTCCGCGACAACACGATCGTGATCTATGTCTTCGGCGACAACGGCTCGAGCGCCGAGGGCCAGATCGGCACGGTGAGCGAGCTGCTCGCGCAGAACAACATCCCGAACACCATGGAACAGCAGCTCGCCGCGCTCAAGGGACTCGGCGGACTCGATGCGCTGGGCGGCCCCAAGACCGACAACATGTACCACGCCGGATGGGCATGGGCCGGCAACACGCCGTTCCACCACACCAAGCTCGTCGCCTCGCATTTCGGGGGCACGCGCAATCCGATGGCGATCTCCTGGCCGGCGCGCATCAAGGCCGACAAGACGCCGCGGTCCCAGTTCCACCACGTCAACGACATCGCGCCGACGCTCTACGAAGTCCTCCGGATCAAGCCGCCGAAGGTGGTGGATGGTTTCGCGCAGGACCCGATCGACGGCGTCAGCATGGCTTACACGTTCGCGGATCCCAAGGCGGCGGGCCGCAAGCGCACGCAGTACTTCGACAACAACGGCAGCCGCGGCATCTATCACGACGGCTGGTACGCCTGCACGTTCGGTCCGTTCGTTCCGTGGGATGCGGCCGGGTCGGCGAAAACGATCAAGGACTGGGACGCGAACAAGGACGTCTGGGAGCTCTACGACCTGCGCAGCGACTTCACGCAGGCCGACGATCTCGCGCAGAAGGACCCGAAGCGCCTCGAGCGGATGAAGGCGCTGTTCCTGAAGGAGGCCAAGGCGAACAAGGCGTTCCCGATCGGCGCCGGCAACTGGCTGCGCCTGCACCCCGAAGACCGCGTGAAGACGCCCTACACGAGCTGGCAGTTCGACGCGTCCACGACCCGCATGCCGGAGTTCACCGCGCCGGGCCTGGGGCGCGAGAGCAATCGCGTCACCATCGACGCCGAGCTCGGCGAGAACGCCACGGGAACGCTCTACGCGCTGGGCGGCGCCTCGGGGGGGCTCGCGCTCTACATGGACAAGGGCGACCTCGTCTACGAATACAACATGATGGTCATCGAGCGCTACACCGCGCGGTCGAAGGAGAAGATCGCGGCCGGCAAGCGCAAGATCGAGGTCGACACGACGATCGCAAAGCCCGGCGCACCGGCCGAGGTGGTGCTGTCGGTCGACGGCAAGGAAGTCGCCCGCACGACCGTGAAGCGCACCGTGCCCGCCGCCTTCACGGCGAGCGAAAGCTTCGACGTCGGCATCGATCTCGGCTCGCCGGTGTCGCTCGACTACTTCGACCGCAGGCCGTTCAAGTTCGACGGCAGGATCACCGCCGTCAATGTGCAGCTCAAGTAGACGGTCACCACCGCAACCGAGCCTGACGCAGGCTACCTTCCTGGCAAACGAGATCATGATGAACGCATTCCAACGCTTGAAGTTCCTCGTCTTGTTCTGCCTCGGCATCCTTGCCGGGGCGCCGGCCGTCGCCGCCGACCGGCCGAACATCGTCGTCATCCTGGCCGACGACCTCGGCAACGCCGATCTCGGCTATCGCGGCAGCGACATCAAGACCCCGAACATCGACAAGCTCGCGAAGGAGGGCGTGCAGCTCGAATCCTTCCACGGCATGCCGGTGTGCACCCCGGCCCGCGCGGCGTTGATGACGGGCCGGTATCCGATGCGCTACGGCCTGCAGACGCTGGTGATCTTCCCGAACCACAGCTACGGCCTGCCGACCGACGAGCGGACGCTGCCGCAGGCGCTGAAGGAAGCGGGTTACCGAACGATGATGGTCGGGAAGTGGCACCTGGGCCACGCCGACCAGAAGTTCTGGCCCAACAGCCGCGGGTTCGAGCATTTCTACGGCAACACCGTCGGCGAAGTCGACTACTTCACCCACCAGCGTGGCGGGGTGACCGACTGGCAGCGTAACGGCAAGTTCATCACCGAGAAGGGCTACGTCACGACCTTGTTCGGCGACGAAGCCGTCAGGCTGATCGAGAAACAGGACAAGACGAAGCCGTTCTTCCTCTACTTCGCGTCGCTCGCTCCCCATGCGCCCTATCAGGCGCCGAAGGCCGACCAGGACCGCTACGCGTCCACGATCAAGGATCCGACGCGCCGGACCTACGCGGCGATGATCACGTCGCTCGACGACCAGGTCGGCAGAATCGTCGCCGCGCTGGAAAAGCGCGGCCTGCGCGAGAACACGCTGATCGTCTTCTCCAGCGACAACGGCGGCCCCCGCAGCGCGGTCGTGGCGAGCGGCGCGCACTCGAAGGAGGAGCGCGAGCGCGAGCGGCGTCAAGCAGGAATCGCTGCCGGCGAGCAACGGCGAGCTCCGCGGCGGCAAGGGCAGCCTGCATGAAGGCGGCGTCCGCGTTCCGACCATCTTCAACTGGCCGGCGAGGCTCAAGCCGCGCGTCGTCAACGAGCCGCTGCACATGGTGGACATCATGCCCACCGCACTTGCGCTGGCCGGTGCCAAGGCGAACCCTGCCGACAAGCCGCTCGACGGAGTCGACATCTGGGCGACGGTCGCCGAGGGCAAGCCCTCGCCGCACGAGGACATCCTCGTGAACGTCGAGGCGTTCCGAGGCGCGGTCATCAAGGGCAAGTGGAAGCTGGTGAAGATCGCGCTGTTGCCGGGCAAGACCGAGCTCTTCGACCTCGCCGCCGATCCGGGCGAGAAGAGCGACGTCGCCGCGCAGAATCCGGAGATCGTCCGCGATCTCGAGGGCCGCCTCATCGCGTACGCCAAGCAGCAGAAGCCGAGCGAGTGGCTGAAGGTGCAGCCGGACTACCTCGGCGCGCAGGGTAGGACCCTGTTCGATCCGGACTTCGATATCGACGACGCGGGATTGCCGCACCTGAAACCGGCCTTGCCCAGGAAGTGAGCAGCAGCCTCCGTGGCGCGCGTGAGACGGTTCCCCCGCCGGCCGATCGGTGCGGGCGGGCGTCGCCCGGGGCAGTTGTCGTCCGGCAGACAGGTGTGCGCGACTGGTTGTCCTAGCATGAATCGTCGCGCGTCGATTCCGACCACGGAGGTTCCGCGCAGAAGGAGTAGTGAACTGAACGGCGACGCGCCACCCGCAGGTGATTCCGACGGCACGATTCTCGAGCCGAGCCGGGAGCCGCCGGCGGGCAAGCTCATGGGTCAAACCGGCACCGGCTTGTGCCGCGACCGCTTCTAACGTTTCGTTACCTCACTTCGGAGAACGTGCAATGACAAAGCTCACCAACAAGACCCTCGTCCTGGTCGCCGCCGCGCTCGCTGCCGGCTGCAGCAACTGGCACCCATATCAAGCCGAGGAAATGCGCACCGGAATGGTGACCGACTGGTACAACCATGTCACGGTCTACACGTTCGACAAGGACACGACCAATCCGTCGCGCAGCAACTGCGACGCCTACTGCGCTTCGATCTGGCCGCCGTATCGGCCGGCCGCGAACGAGCGCGCTACGGGCGCCTTCACGATCATCAAGCGTGACGACGGTTCGCCGCAGTGGGCCTACCAAGGCAAGCCGCTCTACACCTTTACCAAGGACACGAAGACCGGCGACAAGAACGGCGACGGCGTCAACGGCGTCTGGCACGTGGTGAAGTAGCACTCCACAGTCGCGGCGCCGCGGCCGCCACGGCCGCGGCGACCAGTAAGAGTCGGAGACCGCCCCTCGAGGGCAGGTTTGTTGTTGGTGGTTGCCGAGTCCGCCCGGGCTCGCGAACGCAGACCGAGGTTCTACAAAGATGAAAGAAACGAAAGCAGAGGAAGAATCATGAGCGTGATGAGGCGTCGGGTTCTTGGTGTCTTGCTGGCTTTCTTGTGCGCCATTTCCGGGGTCGCACTGGCTCAGGATTCGGCCACGGCCTTAAGCGTCGAGGCGCTGAAGGAATGCGAGCTTGGCCGGGCGGCGAAGGGGCGCGCGGCGCGCCTTGCACATTTTCGAGAGAGCCAGGCGCTCGCGGAACGCGCGGTGGCCTTGGACGATCGGCTCGCCGACGCGCATTTTGCGCTCTTTTGCGGTATCGGCGAGCAACTGCGCATCGATGGGGAGAGCTTTTCCTCCGTCTTCGGATTCAGGCGAATGATGGCTGCGCTGAACCGGACCCTGGAACTGAACCCGGAGCATCTGGATGCCCTTTCTTCCATGGGAACCGTCCTGGTCAGGCTCCCGGCGTTTCTCGGCGGGGACGTCACCAGGGGCGAACGGATGCTGCGGCAGGTCATCCAGCGGGATCCGAAGGCGGTGAGTGCCCGCGTCACCCTGGCCAGGGTCTACGCGGCTCAAGGCGACCGCGAGCAGGCGATCGCTCTTGCGTCAGAAGCCCTGCGACTTGCGCACGCCGAGAGTCGCGCGGACCTTATACCCGAAGCGCAGGCGACCGTCGCGGAGCTGCGGTCCGCACTGACGGCAACTCCGAGTAGCCCGGCAAGGTGATCGCAGCAGCAACGGGCAAAACGTAGCTTGCGAGCCGGCGAGGACAGCGCCCGCCCGCGATGGATCGCAGTCGGCGGGCCAGAAACGAGCAGCTAGACCAGTCGGCCTATGCGGGCGACGAATGCCCCGCCTCCGTTCGATCACCCTTGGAGTGCGCGGGGCGAGCGAGCTTTGCCCGCGGGAACTGTCGCATACCGGACAGGTCCCGGTGGTGACTCGTCCTAGCATCGCAGTGCTCGCCGCTTCTGTGACTCCCGACGCCCCTCCACCAGCTCGACCTACCGTGAGGCTTTGTAGATGGATCCGCTCGAGCGCTCTCCCACGGCGTCCGCAAACCCTCCATGCCAGGCGTGTCGCTATGCACGCGCGACCGCGCACGACGGTCTCTACTGCGACAGGTGCACCGGGTCCCTCTATCCGTGCGAGGTCGAGCGCGCCTCGTCACCGCTCGAGGCGTGGCTGTACCATGCGTGCGGATGCGACGGGCGCTTCTTCGAGCCGAAAGCGACGGCGCCCGAATGGGTCGCCGCGGATGCGGCCGGCCGCGGGAACCACCTACCCCGATCGTCGTTCTAACCGCGGTGCTGATCGCCGGCGTGTTCCGGTGAGCCAGGCCGAAGCGTAGAGGAAAGCAACATGGCAACCGATCTATTTCTGGCGAGCGTACCATTGCGGTCGAGCAGGTGCTCGAGCGCTTCGGAATCGACGATGCGCGCGTCACGAGCGTCGGTTACGGCCCCGGAAAATCGATCGCATCCAACGACACCGAGGACGGCCGCGCCCAGAACCGTCGCGTCGAGGTCGTCGTGATGAAGCGATAAGGGGAGCAGCGCATCGGACCTCCGTTCATCAATCCGCCTCGCGACACGAGACACATACCCAGGAGCAACAAAATGCAGATCCGTCGTCAGTTTCTGGCCTTGGCCGCCGCAGTTGCAGCCGCGGCACTCTTCGCCGGCTGCGCATCCACGCCGTCGTTCTCGGGCGACCCGCTCATGAGCTCGCTCACCACCTCGGGCCTTTCCACGAGCCAAGCCGCGGGCGGGCTCGGCTCGGTGCTGTCGCTTGCAGAGTCGAAGCTCCCGGCGACCGAGTACAGCTCGCTCACGAAGTACCTCCCCGGCGCGGACAAGTACGTCAAGGTCGCGCAGGAGGCGGGCGTGCTCTCGAACCCGATCCGCGACGTCCAGCAGATGAACGAAGCGTTCAAGAAGCTCGGCCTCGATCCGAACCAGGCTCGCGGCCTGCTCGGCTACACGAGCGACTACCTCGACAAGCAGGGTGGCGAGTCGGCGCGGAGCCTGCTCGTGCGGACGTTGAACTGAGGCGTGCAAGCGGGAGGACCGTTCGGCTCATGGAGATTCACGCCGCGATGAACGCAACAATCCTCGGCTTCACGCGCAAGACCTGAAGCGCGATCGCGCGCCGATCGAGTCGGCGCGTCGCCGCGTCAATGCGACATCAGCACCGGCACGGTCATCGACCGCAGGATCGTGTGCGTCACGCCGCCCATCACGAGCTCCTGCAGCCGCGAGTGACCCCAGGCGCCCATCACGATCAGGTCCGCGTCGAGATCGGCCGCGCGCGACAGCAGCTGGTTGCCGACGTCGACGTCCGGCGCGCTTTGCTGGGACACGGTCACCTTGATCCCGTGGCGGGCGAGGTAGAGGCCGATATCGGCGCCGGGCACCTCGCCGTGCGCCGCCGCGGCCGGGTCGAACGCGATAACGTGCACCGCCTCCGCCTCGCGGAGCAGCGGGATCGAGTCGGTCAGCGCGCGCGTCGCCTCGCGGCTCGCGTTCCAGGCGACGAGCACCCGCTTCCCCGCATCGCTGAAGCTGCCCGCGTACGGGACGACGAGCACCGGCCGGCCGGCGGCGAGCAGCAGCCGCTCGACGAAGTCGGGCTCGACGCCGCTCGAGTCCTTCGCGTCCGGCTGGCCGGCGACGACGAGGTCGGCGTAGCGGGCGTGTAGCGGGACTGCCTGAAGCACGTCCGCGCGGCTCGCGCGGTACTCGGTCTTCGTAAGTCCGGCGGCCTGGATGCGCCTGCGGAACAGCGCCTCGCTCCGCTCCCGGAGCTCGGCCGTCGCGTGGGCCTGGAACTCGGCGAGCTGGTCGCTTTGACCCGTCATCACCGCGGCATAGCCCGGCAGCCGGATCTCCGTGAGCGCGTGCACCCCGACGAGATGGGCATCGAACCGGCTCGCGAGCCGGCAGGCGAGGTCGAGCCGGGCGCCGGTGCGCGCGCCGACGTCCAGATGGACGAGGATGGTCTTGTACGGCATGGCTGCCTCCATGGGAGCTGTGCTGCAAACCATGCTCGCACGCCGCCGCGGGCGGCACTTGATTTGGCGCAAACGGTCAAGCAGAGCCGGCCGGAAACCGGCGCTCGTCCCGCGCCACGGCCAGGCCGCAGACGAACGTGAGCGCCGCGGCGGCGACCATCACGTAGACCGCGTCGCCCCAGCGGCCGCCCACGGACACCGCCGCGGCGATCGCGGGCGGGCCGACGAACTGGCCGAGGTTCGAGCCCTGCATCATCAGCCCCTGGAGGCTCGCGACCTGCGACTGCGAGCGGGCGTAGCTCTGCGACGCCGCGAACGACACGGCCGGGATGACGCCGCTGAAATACGAGAAGGCGAGGCACGACCCGAACCGCAGCCAGTCTGGCGCACCCTCGGCGAAGATGCCGATCCCGAACACGCCCATCAGCACCGCGGCGACGCACACTACGAGGCCCCGCGGCGTCTGCCGCTGCATGAGCCACGCGCCGGTGAGGTTCCCCGGCACGTTGATCGCGACCACGGCGGCGGCGATCAGCGAGGCGGTGGTGAGCGATGCGCCGCGCGTCTGCACCAGGAACGTCGGCAGCCAGACCATCACGCCGCTCCACTGCGCGGTGTAGAAGGTCATCACGAGCGAGTTCCACCACGGCCCGGGCTGGCGAAGCGCCGCAACGATTGCGCCGAAGGTGCGGCCCGAGGGCGGCGGCTGCGGGTAGTTCCGGCGCTGGCCAGCGAGCGCCGCGGCGGAAGCGACCGTTGCCGCAACCACCGCGAGCCACAACCCGCGCCAGCCGATCGCGTCGATCGCGAATGGCGCAGCGACCATCGCCACCGCCATGCCGAACGGCATGTACGTGCTCCAGATGCCGAGCGTGAGCTTGCGATCGCCGGGCGCGGTCGCGGCGAAGATGAGCGCCGTGCCCGACACGGTCACGGCGAGCAGCCCCGCGCCCTCGACGACGCGCGAGACGATCAGCCACGCGCCGGACGGCGCGGCCGCCCCGCTCAAGCCCCCGACGGCGAGGAGCGCAAGCCCGGCGAGCGCGAAGCGGAACGCGCCGATCCGGTCCGCCATCAGCCCGAAGCCGACCGCAGTGGCGAGCGCGACGGTGTTGAACGTCGACACGACCCAGCCGGCCGCGACGAGCGAGAGGCCGAACTCGGTCTTGAGCGCGGGCAGCGCCGGCGGGAGCTTGCCGACGTAGCCGGCGGCGACGACACCGGCGAGGAGCGCGGCCGAGACCCCGAGCCAGCTGGTGCGGGGCTGCACCGCGTCGGCGAGGCGCCTCAGGTCAGGGCACCGGCGTCAGGACCGGCTTGCCCGCGAAGTGCGCGATCAGGTTGTCCAGCGTCAGCCGGCTCATCGCCGCCCTGGTCTCGTGGGTCGCGCTGCCGATGTGCGGGGTGAGCACGACGTTCTCGAGCTGCCACAGCGCCTCGGGCATCTTCGGCTCCTCCTCGAAGACGTCGAGGCCGGCCCCGCCGAGCGCGCCCTCCTGCAGGCACTTCACCAGCGCCGCCTCGTCGACGACTGAGCCGCGCGCGACGTTCACCAGGATGCCCTTCGGCCCGAGCGCACGCAGCACCTCCTCGTTGATGAGGTGATAGGTGTCCTTGCCCCCCGGAATGATCGCGACGAGGAAGTCGGAGTTCTTCGCCAGGTCGACGAGCCGGTCGTAGTACGTGAACGGCACGTCGGCGACCTTGCGGCGCGAGTGGTACGCGATCTTCATTTCGAAGCCCGACGCGCGCTTCGCGATCACCCGGCCGATGCGGCCCATGCCGACGATGCCGAGCCGCTTGCCGCTCACCCGCATCTGCAGCGGGACGCCGCCCTTGAGCCACTTGCCCGCGCGGACGTGGCGCTCGCCGCGTCCCAGGCCCCGGCTCGCCGCGATGGCGAGGCCCATGGCAAGGTCGGCGACGCAGTCGTTCAGCACGTCCGGCGTGTTGGTGACGATGAGGTTGCGCTTGCGCGCCGCCGCGACGTCGATCCCGTCGTAGCCGACGCCGCAGCAGCCGATGATCTCGAGCTTCGGCAGGCTGTCGATGAGCTTCGCGTCGACGGCGGAGCTGCCCGTCGCCTGGATGCCGCGCACGCGCGGCGCCACCTCGGCGAGGAGCTTCGCCTTGTCCGGCGCCTTCCACAGCCAGTGCATCGCGAAGTGCTCCTCGAACGACCCGAGGTCGAGCCCCGGCATGTTCGCGACCGACAGGATCTCGGTTTTCATGGCTTGAACTTCGCGCGCAGCGCCTCGGAGCCGCGGGCGAGCAGGCCGACGTCGGCGCCCACCGCGCAGAACAGCGTGCCGAGCTCCAGGTAGTGGCGTGCGAGCTTCTCGTCGGGGGTGAGGATGCCGGGCGCCTTGCCGCAGGCGCGAATGCGCTTGATCGCATCGTCGATCTTCGGCAGCACCGCCGGGTTGGCGGTCTCGCCCGTGTAGCCGAACGAGGCGTGCAGATCGGCCGGCCCGATGAACACGCCGTCGACGCCGTCGACCTTCGCGATCGCCTCGAGGCTGTCGAGCCCCGCCTGGTTCTCGACCTGGACGAGCACGCAGAGCTCCTCGTGCGCGCGCTTCGCGTAGTCCTTGACTCGGCCGAAGCGCGTCGCGCGGGTCGTGCCGGCCACGCCGCGCACGCCCTGCGGCGGATAGCGGGTCGCCGCGACCGCGGCGCGCGCCTCCTCGACCGAACTCACGTAGGGGATGAGCAGCGTCTGCGCGCCGACGTCCAGCACCCGCTTGATCGTCACCGTGTCGTTCCACGGAATGCGCACGATCGGGTGCGACGGGTAGGGCGCGATCGCCTGCAGCTGGCAGAGGAGCATGTCGAGCTCGTTGGGGGAGTGCTCGCTGTCGAGCAGCAGCCAGTCGAAGCCCGAGCCGGCGCAGACCTCCGCGCTGTAGTGGCTCGAGAGCGAGAGCCAGAGTCCGATCTGCGGCTTGCCGGCCTTGATGGCGCGCTTGAAGGGGTTTGCTGGAAGGTCCATCGCGGCTCCTCGGTTGAACGATACGAGGGGGCAAGCCCCCTCGTGCTCCCCGAAGCCAGGCGAAGCCACGCTCGAGGGAGCCGCGATTGTAACCTCGCCCCCCGGTGCGCGAGGGGGCGCGCGGGCGCGGGGGCGTTACTGGCGCGAGAGCGCGCCGAGCCGGTCGCGCGCGACCTTCGACCAGCGCGCCTCCGACTCGACCGGCGACGCGTTCCGCTTCGCCTGCGCGACGGCGGCGTCGAACACCGCCCGCGCCTCGTCGCCGCGCCCCAGCCGCTCGAGCAGCTCGCCGTAGCGGCACCGCGCTTCGAGCCCGACGAACGCCGGCGCGAGCTCCCGATACTCGCCGAGCGCGCTTTCCGTCTCGCCGCGCCCTTCGAGCACGCGCGCGTGGAGGAGCCGCGTCTCGTTCGGCTTGTGGCACGGATGGTCCCGGCGCAGGCGCTCGACGGCGTCCGCGGCGTCGTCCCAGGCGGCGTGTTCGACCAGCGCGCGGGCGAGCCCGAAGCGCAGATGGGGATCGTCTTCGTAGGCGCCGGCGAGCGTGCTGCGGTAGAGCGTGACCGCTTCTCCGGGGAGCCCGGCAGCGAGGCATTCCTCGGCGAGCGCCACGCGGTTGTCGACGCTGCCGCACACCTCGAGCTCGTCCATCCGTGCGCGCAGGTCCTTGTGCGGATCGAACGCCCGCGCGAGGTTGCGCGCCGCACGCCGCGCGCCGACCGCTTCGCGCGACCGCGGGAACACCTCGAAGAGGTAGTAGGCGAGGCAGCCGGCGACCGGGAACGCGAGGATGACGAACACCCAGTAGCGCGGCGCGCCCGAGCGATAGGCGTGGACGACGAAGCACAGCTGGATGAAGACGCTCAGCGCGAGTACGAGGGGCATGCCGCCGCCCTTCCCGACGGTCGTAACCTCCGCATGATGGAAGGGCGGAGCGGGCGTGACGAGGAACAACGGCACGCACCCCGCGGCGGGGGCGGCGGGATGCCAGCCGGGGGTGGCGGGATGCCAACGATTCGCCGCCGGGACCGTCATGCCGTCGTCATGTGGCGGCGCAGGACGGTGCGCTCCCGTCATGCCGGCGGAAGCCGGCATCCAGCGGACAAAAGGTCTGGACCCCGCCCCGGATTACGGTCCTCAGGGGTGACGACGGCGGGGCGACGGGATGCTAGAGCTTGAGCCCCTTCGCCTTCAGCGCCTCGTCGACCCACGCGCGGTCGAGCTTGCCGGTCGCGATGGCGGCGAGCGACGCCTCTTCCTTCTGCTTCTGCGCGCGCGCGCCGGCGAGGACGGCTTCGGCGTCGGCCTGCGGGATCGCGACGAGGCCGTCGGCATCGCCGATGATGATGTCGCCCGGGTGCACGACCATGCCCGCGATCGAGACCGGCACGTTGATCTCGCCCGGCCCGTCCTTGTACGGCCCGCGGTGCGACGCCCCCCGCGCGTAGACGGGGAAGCTCCCTTCGGCGAGCGCGGCGGCGTCGCGGATCGCGCCGTCGATCACGAAGCCCGCCACGCCGCGCTTCGCGGCCCACGACGACATGATCTCGCCGATGATCGCCTGCTCGAGGTGGCCGCCCGCGTCGACGACGATCACGTCGCCGGGCGCAGCGAGGTCGATCGCCTTGTGCACCAGGAGGTTGTCACCCGGCGCGACCTTCACCGTGAAGGCCGGGCCGGCGAGCGTGCCGCCGCGGTGCATCGGCCGGAGCACCGAGCTCCCCGCGCCCTGCAGCCGGCTCATGTTGTCGGAGAGGAGCGACGCCTGCAGCCCGGCGAGGGCGGCAACCAGCGCGGGCGACGGCCGGCCGGGGCTTGGCAGGATGCGGAAACCGGCCGGCATCTCAGGCCTTCCCCTTCACTTCGATTTCCGCCGCCTTGGCAAGCTCGCGGTGGATGCGTGCGACTCGTTCGACCTCGCCCTTGGCCGGGAAGCGCTCGTAGAAGCCCTCCGAGCGGAAGCTGCGCACCATCTCGGTCCACGGCGCGAGCCGGTCCTCCCAGCGCGAGACGCGGCCCGCCTCCGGCTCGGCGTCGTCCCGCGAGAGGTCGCCGCACACCCGCACCAGCGCCTTGATCGTCACCGGCTTGGTGACCATGTAGTTGTCCTTGCCCCAGTAGGCGTCGGTGAACGCCGTCCGCGAGGCCTTAAGGAAGTCGCGGATGACGCCGTAGTAGCGGTCGGCCTCGCGCGCGCCGCCGCCCGCCGCCTGGATCCTGCGCCAGCTCCCGCGCACCCATTTGTAGATCTCGTTGAAGAGCTCCGCCTGCAGCACCCATTTGTCGCGCGCGCTGCGCCCGCCGAGCCGGTTGATGCGGTAGCGCAAGGGGCTGTCGGCCTCGGTGTAGAGCTTCTCGACGATGCGCGCCGCGAACTTGCGGTCGGGCGCCGCCCACGACACGCGCTCGTAGAGGTCGACGAGATGGCTCTTGTTGATGCGCGTCGGCGTGGAGTTGATGATCACGAACATCTCGGTGGCGAAGTCCTCGCTCCGCCCGTCGAAGATCGTGCACGGGACGTTGATCGTCGCCGCCTCGTCGGGGTGGCTGCGCAGGTAGAACTGCAGCGCCGCGAGCCGGTGCTGGCCGTCGATGATGAAGAACTTCGACGACGGCTCCTGCAGGTTGCCGATCTCGTCGTTGGTCGAGCGGAAGTTGAGCCGCTCGGGCGTGAAGAGCAGCACCGCGCCGGGAATCGGCGGCTGGGTGACCGCGGTCTCGTAGAAGTTGCGCAGCTGCCGGACCTTGCTGTGCGACAGCGCCCGCTGGAAGGCCTTGTCGGTGCGCTCGATCCTCGCGATGAACTGGCCGACGTCGTCGTCCTGCGCGACTTTGGTCGGCGCGATCTCCTCGCCCTCGCCGTAGAAGCGGCTGATGAACCTGACCTTGTTGAGCAGGTCCTGGGCGCGATAGCTCGCGAAGTAGAAAACCCCGTCTTTTTGGCGGATGCGGGTGGCGTGCACGACCGTTCTCTCCCTTGATTGCCCACTATTTGGGCGGGCCGTGCGGACTATAACCTCCCCCGGGGGGCCCCCGAAAGGCCTTCCATAGGGGCGAGGACACCGGGCTTCGCCCGGGGCGGGCCAGCGCGACGGACGGCTTTGGACCGCGTCCAGCGCCCGGCCAGGCAGCCTTGCGGCGGGCGCGGCGACGGGGCTTCGGTCCGGAAAGGGGGACCTGCGAAGGGGTGTCGCCCCCTCGCTCGTCCGTTCGGGTCGGGCGGTGCGGCGGTTCCGGATCGGGCAGGCGGGGCACGGCGGCCGCCTGCCCGGGGCCGGCTCAGCCGCCGGCCGCGCCCTGGGTGTTCACGTACAAGGCGTACATCCCGGTACTGCCGCACATGAAGAGCCGGTTGCGGTAGGTCCCGCCGAAGCAGAGGTTCGCGCAGCGCGCAGGCAGGGCGATGCGGCCGATCTGCTTGCCGTCGGGGTTGAAGATCGCCACGCCGTCGAGCGCGTCGGTCCCCATGCCCCAGCCGATCCACAGGTTGCCGTCCACGTCGCATTTCATGCCGTCCGGCGTGCCCGGGCCGGCGTCGATCAGCGTCCGCCGGTTCGTGAGCTGCGTGCCGCCGCCGGCGACGTCGTAGACGAGGACGTTGCGCGGCGTCGTGCCCGCTTCGATGACGTAGAGCTTCGACTCGTCGGGCGAGAACGCGAGGCCGTTCGGACGGTTCACGTCGCCCGCGACGACGGTGAGCTGGCCGTTGCGCGGGTCGATCCGGTAGACGTTCGTCGGCAGCTCGGGCTTCGCGATATAGCCCTCGTAGAAGCCGAGGACGCCGAACGGCGGGTCGGTGAACCAGATCGAGCCGTCCGACTTGCACACGATGTCGTTCGGCGAGTTGAGCGGCTTGCCGTCGAACTTGTCGGCCACGGTCGTGATCGTGCCGTCGTACTCGGTACGCGAGACGCGCCGCTTGCCGTGCTCGCAGGTGAGGAGCCGGCCCTGCCGGTCGCGGGTGTTGCCGTTCGCGAAGTCGGCCGGCTTGCGGAAGATGGTCACCGCCCCGGTCTCCTCGTCCCACCGCAGGATGCGGTTGTTCGGGATGTCGCTCCAGAGGAGGAAGCGCCCGTCGCCGAACCAGATCGGCCCTTCGCACCAGCGCATGCCGGTGGCGATCTGCTCGACCCGGGCGAGCCCGAGGCGGTAGCGCCCGAAGCTCTGGTCGATGACCTGGACCGCCGGGTCCGGGTAGCGCGGACTCGGCTGCCATTGCGCCAGCGCGCGCGGCGCGGCCAGCGTCGCGGCGACCGCCGCGCCGGCCGCGAGGAACTCTCTGCGGTTCGTTGCCATTGGTTCTCCTCCCGTTGTTGTGCTGTTGTGCTCGGCCTCGTGACCGCGCGGCAGCCTAGAGGCCGCCCAACCGGCCGTCAAGTCGCTTAAACTTCTTTCCGCCAGTCAAAAAACGAGGAGGAGCAAATGAACCGTTTGGTTAACACGGCGGCGCTGCTGATCGCCGCGCTCGCGGCAGGCGCCGTGCACGCGCAGTCGTACCCCACGAAGCCGATCAAGATCATCATCCCGTTCGTCCCGGGCGGGCCGTCCGACACCGTCGGACGCGCGATCGGCTCGAAGTTCCAGGAGTACCTCGGCCAGCCGGCGGTGGTGGAGAACAAGCCGGGCGCGAACGGCGCAATCGCGGCGGAGTTCGTCGCGAAGTCCGATCCCGACGGCTACACGATCCTCGTCGGCTCGATCGGCGTGTTCTCGATCAACGCCGCGCTGTTCAAGGACCTGCGCTACAGCCCGGTGCGCGATTTCGCGCCGATCACGCTCGCGGTGACGACGCCGAACGTGCTCGTCACCAAGCTCGACTTCCCGGCGAAGACCGGCAAGGACCTGCTCGAGCAGATGAAGAAGAACCCCGGGAAGATTTCGTTCGGTTCGAGCGGCACCGGATCGTCGGACCACCTGACCTTCGAGCTCTTCAGCCAGATGACCGGCACGAGCGGCATCCACGTGCCGTACAAGGGCGGCGCCGCGGTCGTGACCGACCTCCTCGGCGGGCAGGTCGACGCCTCGTTCCAGAACCTCGGCACGGTCGCCACCCAGCTCAAGGCGGGCAAGATCCGCGCGCTCGCGGTCACGGCGAAGACGCGCAACCCCGCGCTCCCCGACGTGCCGACGATGGCCGAGGCGGGGTTTCCGGAGCTCGTCGTGACCTCGTGGCAGGCCGCGGGCGCGCCCATCAAGACGCCGCGCGACATCGTCCTCAAGCTGAACGACGCCGCCGTGAAGGCGCTGCGCTCGCCGGAGATCCGCGAGCGCCTGAACGGCATCGGGTTCGACGTCGTCGCGAGCACGCCGGAGGAGTTCGGCGCGTTCATGAAGGCCGAGGTCGACCGCTGGACCGAGGTCGTGAAGCGCGGGAACATCCAGCCGAACTGAGCGGCGAGCAGCCGCGCTAGCCGAGGAACTCCCACACGAGCTCGACCAGCGCCTCGGGCTGCTCGAGCATCGGGCAGTGTCCCGAGCCCGGGATCTCGCGATAGGCGGCGCCGGGGATGTGGGCGGCAAGCTCGCGCGCGAGCGCGGGGGGCGTAGTCTGGTCCAGCGCCCCGCAGGCGACCAGCGTCGGGTTGCGGATGTCGCCGAGGCGCGGCCTGAGGTCGAGCGAGGCGAGCGCGAGACAGGCGCGCGCGAAGCACCCGGCGTCGACGCTCGCGAGCGCGGTCTTCCGCGCCGCCACCGTTGTCGCGTTCGCGGCGGCGAACTCCGGCGGGAACATCCGCCCGATCGCCGCGTCGAGCACCGCCTGCATCCCGTCGGCACGCACCTTCTCGGCCATCGCCCGGAACGGCGCACGTGCCGGCTCGGGGAACGCGGCGACGACGTCGGCGAGGATCAGGCGGTCGAAGCGCGCGCCGTGCCGGATCGCGAGCTCCGCGGCCACGAACGCGCCGAAGCCGTTGCCGAACACGGCGGTGTCGGGCCCGAGGTCGAGCGCGGTCATGACGGCCGCGACGTGATCGGCGTGATCGGCGACCGACTCGAGCACCACCGGCGTCGAGCGTCCGAATCCCGGCAGGTTGATGCGCGTCACGCGTCGCGACGCTGCGAGCGGCACGCGCACGCCGTCGAACACGGTGAGATCGGTCAACAGGGAATGCAGGAGCAGCAGGCCGGGCCCGCTGCCGGTGTGGTCGTGCTGGACCTCGATCTCGTCGAGCGGTACGGGTGCCATGGCCGGTCTATTGCGGTGCCGCGGCGGGGAACGCGGTCGAGGCTCTCATGACTTCCTCCTCCGGTACTCGCGCGCCGGAATGTAGCACTCGCTTTACCCGGGCGCTCGCACGCGCTAGATTCGGCCGGTCATGACCGCCCCAGTCCCCGCCGAACGGCTCCGCCGGTTCACCGCCGACGCATTCCGCGCGGTCGGCATGCCGGACGCCGACGCGGCGCTCGTGGCGGAGCTGATGACCGAGGCCGACGTCTGGGGCAGCGAGAGCCACGGCGTCTTCCGCCTGCCGCACTACATCCGTCGCATCCGCGCGGGCGGCGTGAACCTCAAGCCGAAGATCCGGGTCACCGCGGAGCGCCCGGCGACCGCGCTCGTCGACGGCGACAACGCGATGGGCCATCTCGTGATGCGGTTCGCGACGCGCCTCGCGATCGAGAAGGCGCGCGGCACCGGCGTCGCCTGGGTCGGCGCGCGCATGAGCAATCACGCCGGGCCCGCGTCGCTCTACGCCCGCATGCCCGCGGCCGAAGGCATGGTCGGCATGTACTTCTGCGTCGGCAACGCCAACCATCTCGCGCCGTGGGGCGGGCTCGACATGCTGCTCTCGACCAACCCGATCGCGTTCGCGGTGCCGGGGCTCGAGGAGCCCGCGGTGGTGCTCGACATGGCGACGACCGTGTCCTCGTTCGGGAAGATCAAGGTCTACGCGCAGCAAGGGAAGGCCATGCCGGTCGGCTGGGTGATCGAGCGCGACGGGCGCCCGCTCACCGACGCGAAGCGCGCGGCGGAAGGCATCCTCCTGCCGCTCGGCGGCATGGAAGCCGGATACAAGGGCTACGGGCTCGCCCTCGTGCTGGGGCTCCTCGCCGGTTCGCTCAACAACGCGGCGATGGGGAGCGAAGTGGTCAATTTCACCGAGGACGACACGTCGATCACGAACACCGGGCATACGATCGTCGCGGTCGACCCGGCGGCGTTCGGGGATCCGACCGCGTTCCGGCGGCGCGTCGACCGGGTCGTGCACGAGCTGCACGCGTCGGAGCGGATGCCGGGCGTCGAGCGCATCCTGATGCCGGGGGAGCGGAGCCACGAGAAGCGGCAGAGCCGCGCCGAATCGGGCATCCCGATGTCGGCGCCGCTCCGCGCGAGCCTGGACAAGCTGGCCGGCGAGTTGAAGATCGCCGCGCTCGACTAACGGGAGAGGAACTGCAGGAATGAAACGAATCATGAGGAAATCGATCCGGGCAGCGATCGGGGCGGCGCTGCTCGCCGCGGCGCTCCCGGTCGCTGCGCAGGATTACCCGACCAAGCCGATCCTCATGGTGATGCCGCTCCAGGCGGGCAGCGCGGTCGACGTCATGATGCGCATCGTCGCGCAGAAGATGGGCGACAACATGGGGCGGCAGATCGTGGTCGAGAACCAGCCGGGTGCTGCCGGCATGATCGGCGCCGAGCGGGTCAAGCGCGCGGCGCCCGACGGCTACACGATCGGCGCGCTGAACGACAGCATCCTGACGATGATCCCGAACATCCGGCAGGTGCCCTACGACCCGCTCAAGGACTTCGCGCCGGTGAGCGTGGTCGCCGGCATCACCTGGGTGCTGGTCGCGAACAACGACATGCAGGTGAAGACGGTGCCCGAATTCGTCGCGCTCGCGAAGAGCCGGCCCGGCAAGATCGACTATTCCTCCGGCGGCAACGGCAGCCCGCAGCACGTCGCGATGGAGGCGTTCAAGGCGGCGACCGGGATCTACGTCGTGCACATCCCGTACCGCGGCGCGACGCAGGCCGCGCTCGACGTGATCTCGAACCAGGTGCAGGTCCACTTCAGCGCGGTGTCGATCGTGCAGCCGCACATCAAGTCGGGCCGGATGCGCGCGCTCGCCGTGCCGAGCCCGAACCGCTCGCCGCTGCTCCCCGACGTCCCGACCATGAGCGAGGCGGGCGTGCCCGGGTTCGAGTGGCGCACCTGGGCGTCGATCGTCGTGCCGGTCGGCACGCCGAAGCCGATCGTCGACCGGCTGAACGCGGAGGTGGTAAAAGCCGTCAACGCCCCCGACGTGCGCGAGAAGCTGATCGCGCAGGGCCTCGAGCCGGTCGGCTCGCCGCCCGAGCAGGTGACGCAGTGGACGAAGGCCGGCCTCGCGCGGATGAGCGAGATCGTGAAGCGCGCCGACATCAAGGGCGAGTGAGGGAGAGATCATGAACGCCAAAATGGATCCCGCGGCGATCGCCGCGAAGTTCGACCGCGCCGCCGAGAGCATCGGCAACATCGTGCTGATGGAGCACGTCAACCTGCGCCAGGACGACCAGCGGATCGCGACGCTGTTCTACGTCGGCGGGCTCGGGCTCACGCGCGACCCGTACCTGCACATCATCGACGTGAACATGTGGTTCAACGCCGGGCGCAACCAGTTCCATTGCCCGACGGGCAAGCCGAACGTGCTGCGCGGCGTGATCGGCGTGGTCGTGCCCGACCTCGACGAGCTGATGGCGCGGCTCGAGATGATGAAGCCGAAGCTCGCCGGCACGCGCTACGAGTTCGCGCGCCGGGGCGACGTGGTCGAGGCGACCTGCCCGTGGGGGAACAAGTTCCGGATCCACGCGCCCGACCCGCGCTTCGGCGATCGCCGGCTCGCGATTCCCTACGTGGAATTCCCGGTGCCGAAGGGCACGGCCGACGGCATCGCGCGCTTCTACCGGGAGATCATGGGCGCGCCGGCGCGCGTCGAGGACGGCGCCGCGCACGCCTGCGTCGGACCGCACCAGGAGCTCGTCTACCGCGAGACGACCGCGCCGCTCGCCGAATACGACGGCCACCACGTCGCCATCTACGTCGCCGACTTCGCCGGACCGCACCGGAAGATGGTCGAGCGCGGCCTCGTGTTCGAGGAGAGCGACCCGTGGCAGTACCGCATCAAGGAGCTGGTCGATCCGGACTCGGGCAAAGAGCTCTTCGTCCTCGAGCACGAGGTGCGCAGCCTTACGCACCCGCTGTTCGCGCGCCCGCTCGTCAACCGCAACCCCGCGCAGACCCAGCGGTCCTACACGCCGGGGCACGACGCGTTCTACTAGACGGCGGACTCAGTCGGGCTTGATCGGCTTCGCGCGCGCGCGGAGGAAGGCGACGAGCGCGGCCAGCTCGTCCGACAGCGCGTCGTCGCCGAAGCGCGCCTCGACTTTCGGCGTGCCCTCGCGTTCGACGACGATCTCGTACTGCTGCCGGTCGGCGCCGCGCGCGGCCGTGCGCTTCGTCGACGCGAGCCGCGCGGCCGCGACGAGGCGCTCGAGCTCCGCGGCCTCGGGGCCGGCGAGCGCGGTGGTGTCGAGCTCGGCGCCGCGCACGAGCCCGGCAAATCCGCCGGACTGACGGAAGCGGACCTTCATGTGCCGGAGTATCTCAGCTCCTCGTCACCCGCTCACAGCCCCACCGCGGTCCAGGCCGCGTCGATCGCGTCGATCGTCCGCTGGTTGAGCGGCGGCGTCATGCCGCGCGCGACCTGGCGGCATTGCCGCGCGCAGTCGGCGAACGTGCTCCGCGGCAGCAGGTTGAGCATCACCTGGTACCAGACCTTGCCGACCGCGTTCCAGGCGTACCCGCCGACCGCCGTCGCCGCGAGGTAGAACGCGTGGTTGGGGATGCCGGAGTTGATGTGCACGCCGGCGTTGTCGGCCGAGCCGCGATAGCGGTCGCGGTAGTGGCTCGGCTGCGGATCGTCGCCGAGATCGGGATCGTTCAGATAGCCGGTGCCCGGCGCCTTCATGCTCCGCAGCGCCGTGCGCGTCCGCGCCGGAACCAGGATCTCCTTGCCGATCAGCCAGTCGGCGCTCTTCGCGGTTTGCCGGCGGCGGTACTGTTTCACCAGGCTGCCGAAGACGTCGGCGAAGTGCTCGTTGAGCGCACCGCTCTCGGCGTAGTACTCGAGCCCCGAGGTGAACTGGACGACGCCGTGCGTGAGCTCGTGGCCGACGACGTCGACCGACTTGGTGAAGCGCGTGAAGATCACGCCGTCGCCGTCGCCGTAGACCATCTGGCGCCCGTCCCAGAACGCGTTGTCGTAGGCGACGCCGGCGTGGACGGTCTGCACGAGCGTCATGCCCTGGTCGTCGAGCGAGTTGCGTCCGAAGACCTTGTTGTAGAGCCGCCAGGTCGAGCCGGCGTAGTTGTAGGCCTCGTCGACCGCCGGATCGCCGCTCGCCGGGTCGCGCTCGTCGCGCACGAGCCGCCCGGGGAGAAAGCGGTCGGGCGGGTTGCGATTGCCCTGGGTGTACACCTCGCGCCGCAGCTTCGGCCGGCCCGGCGCGGCGCCGGCCCGCGCCGCCGCGGTGGGCAGGGTCGAGACGATCGCCCGCGTCGCCCGGAACTGCGCCGCGAGCTGCAGGTTCTCGAGCGCGCGCTCGCGCACGCGCTTGTTCGCGGACCTGGCGAGCCGCTCGAGGACGAACGGGGGGATGATGCAATGGAGCGGGTTGTGGTTGCGGCAGGCGGGGTCGCGCATCGGGCACCTCCGGTGTGGGCGGGCAGGGGACCATACGCCGCGTGCGCCGCATCCGCGATATGTCGGGCGACCTATTGCGTTCCTTCGATGTCGGCTGGGAGCGGCGCCGCTGCTGCGGCGGCGGCCTGAAGCGTCAGCCGGGCGCGAGATCGGTCGCGCGGGCGACGAGCGTCTTGTCGTCCTTCAACCTGAACTTCGCCACGCGGTGGGTCGGCGTGTGCGGCAGCTCGTCCATGAACACGACGTAGCGCGGCTGCTTGTGCGCGGCGAGCCGCGGCCGGCACCACTCGGCGATCTCCGCCGCCGTGACCGCCTCGCCTGCCCGCCTGACGATCGCGACCAGGATCTCGTCCTCGCCAAGCTTCGCCGGCACCGCGATGGCCGCCGCCTCCGCGACCGCCGGGTGCTGGCCGACGACGCGGTCGAGCTCGGCGCCGGAGATGTTCTCGCCGCGGCGCCGGATGATGTCCTTCTTGCGCGCGACGAACCAGAAGTAGCCGTTCGCGTCGCGGCGGACGAAGTCGCCGGTGAGGAACCAGCCGTCGCGGAACGCCGCGGCGGTCGCCTCCGGGTCGCGGTAGTAGCCCTTGGTGACGATCGGCGTGCGCACGAAGAGCTCGCCCATCTCGCCATCGGGGACGTCGCGCCCGTCGTCGTCGACGACGCGCAGCTCCGCGAACGGGAGCGACGGGTCGGGATGGCGCGCCGGCTTGCCGATGCTGCCGACGAGCATCTCCCCGCGCCCGGTGCCCGGGAACGGGTTGTTGCAGGCGCCCGGGATCTCGGTCATGCCGTAGCCCTCGAGCATCACCGGTACCCCGAGCTCCTCGCGCCAGACCCGCTCGACTTCCGCGACGATCGGCCCGCCGTACACCTTCCGCAGCTGGTGCGGCACGAGCTCGCTCCGCGGCCGCTGCGCGAGGATCGAGCCGACCGCGGCGATGATGTTGGTCTGGGTGGCGCCGGTCTCCGCCGCGACCTGCCAGAAGCGGGAAGCGGAGAACTTCGGCACCACGACGAGCGACGCGCCGGCGGCGATGGTGCCGAACACCGAGTAGAAGAGCGCGTTGAGGTGGAAGAGCGGCAGGATCGCCAGCAGCCGGTCGTCGGGCTGCAGCCACATGCGCTCGACGAACGCCTCGCCCGTGAGCACGACGTTGCGCTGGCTGTGCATCGCGCCCTTCGGGAACCCGGTCGTGCCGGACGTGTAGACGAGGACGCAGACGTCGTCGGCGGCGCCCCGGTTCTCGTCGAGCGGCGCAGCGCGCGCGGCGAGCTCGGCGAGCGCGGGCAGGCCGTCGGCGCCGGCCGCTTCGAGCAGGATCCGCCACGGCGCCGGCGACATGCGCGCCGACGCTTCGCGCGCGAGCGGCGCCGCCTCGCGCGCGCAGGCGATGCCGCTGACGCCGGCGTGCTCGAAGATGTAGCGTGCTTCCTCGACCTGCAGTTCGGGATTGACCGGGATCAGCCACGCGCCGAGGCGGGCGAGCGCGAAGAACGTCACGATGATCTCGGGCCGATTCGGCGCGAGCGTCGCGACCCGGTCGCCGCGACCGACGCCGAGGGCGGCGAACGCGCCGGCGGCGCGGCGCACGGCTGCGTCGAATTCGCGCCACGAGATCGTGCGGCCCTCGAAGAGCAGCAACGCGCGGTCCGGGTCGCGCCCGGCACGGCTCGCGAGCAGGCCGGCGAAGGAATAGTCGTGCGGCGGGTACAGCCGCAGCGTTTCGAGCGGTGTCATGGCTTGCGGCCCTTCATGCGGGGTGCGGCGGTCGAGCCGCGCACGACCAGTGCCGGCTCGAGCTTGATCTCCTGCTTCGGCGCCTGCGGGTCGGCGATCTCGGCGAGCAGCAGACGCGCCGCCTGCTCGCCCATCACGCGGTGCGGGATCCGCACCGTCGTGAGCGGCGGCGCGAACCGGTCGGCGAAGGTGATGTCGTTGAACCCGGTGATCGAGACGTCGCGCGGGCAGGCCGCGCCGCGGCGGGCGAGAGCGTCGTAGCAGCCGAGTGCGAGGAGGTCGTTCGCCGCGACGATCGCGGTGAGGCGCGGATGCGCGGCGAGGAGCCCGCTGCAGGCATGTTCGCCGGCGGCGATGTCGTAGTTGTCCGCGGCGACCACGGGCGCGGCGATGCCGCGCGCCCTGAGCGCGGCCGCGAACCCGGCGCGGCGCGCCTGCCCGGTCGAGATCCGCGCCGGGCCGGCGACGTGACCGATCGCGCGGTGGCCGAGCGCGAGGAGGTGGCCGACCGCGAGCGCGATCCCGGCCGCGTCGTCGTTGACCACGGCCGACACCTTGTCGCCGGGGAGCGAGCGGTTCACGAGCACCACCGGCAGGCCGAGCGCGCGGCAGCGGGCGAGCACCGGGTCGCGCAGCGTCGCGGTCGCGAGGATCGCACCCTCGACGCGGCGCGCCGCGAGCCGGTCGAGCGCCTCGCGCGCACGCGCCGGGTCGTTGTCGGTGTTGGTGATGATCGCGGTGTAGCCCGCCGACATCAGCGCGGACTCGATCCCGCGCAGGATCAGCGGGAAGACCGGGTTCGCCATGTCGGGGATCAGGACGCCGACCGTCGCCGAGCGGCGGGTGCGGAGGCCCGCGGCGACCGGGTCGGGCGTGTACCCGAGGCGGCGGGCGAGACCTTCGACGCGCTTCGCCACCGGCGGGCTGACGAGGCCGCGGGTGCGGGGATTCAGCACCCGCGACACGGTCGAGGGGTGGACGCGCGCCGCGCGGGCAACGTCTTGAATCGTCGGCCGTTTGTTGGGCATCAGGACGGGTACTTGCCAGCTCGGGCGCCGTTAGTCTATCTTGCTGCAAACGATTGCATAAGCCGCCGGGAGCAGGTCGCCCCGGGGCCCGCGCTGCGAGGTATAGATGGCCGCAAAAAACCCTGAGCCGAAGATCGTTCGGCCCGACGACATCGATCCGCACCACCGCTGGGACCGGCCGCTGCAGGCGCCGGGGCATCACCCAGGTCGATTTCGAGGAGCGCGTCAACTTCCGCCGGCTGCACGACTACCGGCTCGCGCGCACGCGCGCCGCGCTCGCGAGATCGGGCCTCGGCGCGCTGCTCTGCTTCGACCAGCACAACATCCGCTACATCGACGAGCACCGTGATCGGCGAGTGGGCGCGCGACAAGCTCACCCGCTACTCGCTGCTCACCGGCAACGGCGACCCCTACGTCTGGGACTTCGGCTCGGCGGCCAGCACCACCGTCTCTACTGCGCCGTGGCTCGCACCAGGACCACTGCCGCGCCGGGAATGCTCGGCATGCGCGGCGCGATCGGCGCCGGACGTCGGGCTCTTCCGCGACGGCGGCGAAGGAGATCAAGGCGATCCTCGTCGAGGAGGGCGTCGGCGAACATGCCGCTCGGCCTCGACGTCGTCGAGCCGCCGATGCTGTTCGCGCTGCAGAAGCTACGGGATCGAGGTGCGCGACGGCCAGCAGATGATGCTGGAGGCACGCGAGGTGAAGAGCATCGACGAGATCACGCTGCTCAACATGGCCGCGGCGATGGTCGACGGCGTGTACACCGGACATCGCCGAGGCGCTGAAGCCCGGCGTGAAGGAGTCGCAGATCGTCGCGCTCGCGACCAAGCGGCTCTACGAGATGGGCTCCGACTGCGTCGAGGCGATCAATTCGATCGCCGGCGAGCGCTGCAGCCCGCATCCGCACAACTTCACCGACCGGCTGATCCGCCCGGGCGACCAGGCGTTCTTCGACATCATCCAGTCGTTCATGGGCTACCGCACCTGCTACTACCGGACGTTCAACGTCGGGCGCGCGACGACGGCGCAGCGACCGCCTACCGCAAGGCGCGCGAATGGATGGACAAGGCGATCGAGCTCCTGAAGCCCGGGATGAGCACCGACAAGATCGCCGCCGCGCTGCCGACCGCTCAGGACATCGGCTTCGCGAGCGAGATGGACGCCTTCGGCCTGAATTTCTGCCACGGCCTCGGCCTCGGCCTGCACGAGCGGCCGCTCATCTCGCGCGTCAACTCGTTCACGCAGCCGATCGAGCTGAAGGCCGGGATGGTGTTTGCGGTGGAGACGTACTGCCCGGCCTCCGACGGCATCTCGGCGGCGCGCATCGAGGAGGAGGTGATCCTGACGCCGCAGGGGGCGAAGATCATCTCGCTCTATCCGGCCGAAGAGCTGCCGATCGCCAACCCGTACTGATACTGGAGCTTATTGGATGAGCGACCTGAAGAAGCACAAGCTCGGCTGGATCGGCATCGGCCGCATGGGCTACGCGATGGCCGAGCGCCTCGCGAAGGCCGGCTGCGATCTCACCGTCTACAACCGCACCCGCGAGAAGGCGGAGCCGCTCGCGAAGCACGGCGCGAAGATCGTCGGGCGGCCGGCGGAGCTCGCCGGCTGCGACATCGTCTTCACGATGGTCTCGACCGGCAAGGACGTGAAGGAGGTGCTCGAGGGCCCGAACGGCGTGCTCGCGGGCAGCGGCAAGCCGCGGCTCGTCGTCGACTCGACGTCGATCTCGCTCGAGGAGTCGGCCGAGATCCGGGCGAGCCTCGCGGCGCGCGACGTGAAGCTGCTCGCCGCGCCGGTGTCGGGCAACGCCAAGGTGATCAAGGCCGGCCAGCTGACCTTCTGCGTGTCCGGGCCCGCGCGACGCCTTCGACGTCGCCAAGCCGTACCTCGACGTCATCGGCGCCGGCGTGTCCTACGTGGGCGAGGGCGAGCTGTCGCGCATCGCGAAGATCGCGCACAACGTGTTTCTCGCGGTGACGATCCAGTCGCTCGCCGAGGTCACGATCCTCGCCCAGAAGGCCGGGATGTCGCGCGCGGCCTTCCTCGACTTCCTGAACAAGAGCGTGATGGGCTCGACGTTCTCGCGCTACAAGACGCCGGCGCTGGTGAACCTCGACATGTCGGTCACCTTCACGCCGCCGCTCCTGCGCAAGGACATCGACCTCGGGCTCGACGCCGGCAAGGCGCTCGACGTGCCGATGCCGCTCACCGCGATCACCCGCGACCTGGTGCAGACGCTGATCGGCAACGGCTACGGCGCGGAGGACTTCGCCGCGCTGATCAAGCTGCAGGCGAAAGCGTCGGGGATCGAGCTCAAGCCGGAGAACGTGCCGGTCGGCGACGGGCTCTCGTCCTGACCGGCAGCGCATACAACCTACAAGACCGACCAATCGACCAGAGGACCAAGAGGAGAGCGAATGAGAGAGCAGAAATGGATCCGATGCCTCGCCGTGGCCGCGGCGATCGCCGCCGGCCCGGCCGCGCACGCGCAGAGTCGCGTCGTTCCCCAACAAGCCGGTGCGCCTGATCATCTCGTTCACCCCCGGCAGCGCGACCGACATCGTCGGGCGCATCGTCGCGCAGAAGCTGTCCGAGACCTGGGGCCAGCCCGTGCTGGCGGAGAACCGTCCCGGCGCGGGCGGCTCGATCGGCTCGGCCGTGGTGGTGCAATCCGCGCCCGACGGCTACACGCTGCTCGCGAACTCCTCGGCGCACGCGTCGAACCCGGCGATGTACGCCAAGCTGCCGTACGACACGTTGAAGGACTTCACCAACCTCTCGCCGCTCGCCGGACAGCCGAACGTGCTGATCGTCAGCCCGGGCACCGGGTGGAAGACGCTCGCCGACTTCGTCGCGGCGGCGAAGGCGAAGCCCGGCGAGCTCAACTTCTCCTCGGCCGGACTCGGCAGCGGCACGCACCTCAACCTCGAGAAGCTGATGCTGATGACCGGGGCCAAGGTGACCCACGTGCCGTACAAGGGCACGCCGGAGGCGATCGCCGACACGATCGCGGGGCGGGTGTGCTGCTACTTCGCGCCGATCACGGCCGCCGTGCCGCACGTCACCGGCGGGAAGGCGGTTGCGCTCGGCGTCTCGAGTGCGAAGCGCGCCGCGCTGCTGCCCGACGTGCCGACGGTCGCGGAATCCGTGCCGGGCTTCGAGTACAACCTCTGGGTCGGGCTGTGGGGCCCGCCCGGGATGCCGGCCGACCTCGCGAACAAGATCAACAAGGACGTCCAGGCCGCGCTCGCGAGCCCGGACGTGAAGGAGCGCCTGCAGAAGCTCGGCGCCGAACCGATGCAGATGACGATCCCCGAGTTCACGCAGTTCGTGCAGCGGGAGGTCGCCGATTCCCAGCGCATCATCCAGGCGGCGGGAATCAAGCCGCAGTGACGAGGGGCTAACCGATGGCAAAGCAACGCATCAGCTACGTCGACCCGGCGCAGATGACGCCGGAGATGCAGGCCGAGATGGACCGCTGCCGGCGCGAGGGCACGCCGCGGCCGGAAAGCTCCGCCGTGCGCGCGCACGTGCCGGCCGCGTTCTGGGCATTCGCCAACTCGTGGCGCGACATCTTCCGCAACGGCGTGTGCGACCACGCGCTCAAGGAGCTCTGCCGGCTCTACGTGTCGCGCACCGTGCAGTGCGAGTACTGCGGCAACCAGCGGTCGATCCAGGCGAAGGCCAAGGGCGTGATCGAGGACCAGGTCCGCGACCTGCTCGAGTTCGAGAAGTCGTCGCGCTATAACGACCGCCAGAAGGCCGCGCTCGCATACGCCGAGGCGATCACCTGGCGGCTCGAGACCGACGACGCCTTCTGGGAGCGGCTGCACCGGCACTTCACCGAGCCGGAGCTGGTCGAGCTCGGGTGCTTCATCGCGCTGACGATGGGGCAGCAGAGCTGGCTGCAGGCTGCTCAACATCGAGCACCACCAGGTGCTCGCGGGTACGGATGCGTCGATGGCGCCCGGGTTCGAGAGCGCGCAGGCGCTCGCGACGTCGAAGGCGTCGGGCGAATACTGGGCCAAGCCCGCACAAAAGCGGGACGCCGCCTAGACCACGAGAGATGAGGAGGCAAGTCATGAGGAAGATCGGGATTGCGATCGCCGCGGCGGCGGTCGTGCGCGGCGGCGCCGGCGGCGTTTGCGCAAGGCGCGGCGAGCTATCCGTCGAAGCCGATCAGGATCATCGTGCCGTTCACGCCGGGCAGCGCGACCGACGTGATGGCGCGGATCGTCGGCGAGCGGCTTACCGCGAGCTGGGGTCAGCCGGTCGTCGTGGACAACCGGCCCGGCGCCGGCGGCGTGATCGGCATCCGCGAAACCGCGCGCGCCGAGCCCGACGGCTACACGCTGGTGGTCGTGTCCTCCGGGCACGCGGTGAACCACACCCTCTACAAGGACCTGCAGTACGACACGCTGAAGGACTTCGCCGGCGTCGCGCTGCTCGGGACCCTGCCGAGCGTCCTGATCGTCCCGCCGTCGCTCGGGGTGAACTCGGTGCAGGAGCTCGTCGCGATGCTGAAGGCGAAGCCGGGCGAGTACAACTACGCGACCGCCGGGGTAGGCAGCGGGGCGCACGTCAGCACCGAGAAGTTCAACGTCGGCGCCGGCGTCAAGGCGGTGCACGTGCCGCTCAAAGGCACGCCGCCGATGCTCGCCGAGATCATGGCCGGGCGCATCCAGTACGCCTGGGTGCCGGCGGTGTCGAGCATGGGTCAGGTCAAGGACGGCAAGGTGAAGGCGCTCGCGGTGAGCACGCCGAAGCGGATCGCTGCGCTGCCGGACGTGCCGACGATCGCCGAGGCCGGCTTCCCCAACGCCGAGTCCAACTTCTGGGTCGCGATGCTCGCGCCGGCGAAGACGCCGCGCGACATCGTCGCCAAGCTCAACGCCGAGGTGAACCGCGCGCTGCAGTCGCCGGAGGTGAAGGACCGCCTGGCGAAGCTCGGCACGGAGCCGATGGCGATGACGCCGGAGCAGTTCGACAAGTTCGTCGCCGACGAGTACCGGGAGCTCGGCGACATCATGGTCAAGGCCGGCCTGACGCCGCAGTGAGGGGGGAAGCGCGATGAGAAGGATTGCTGGCGCGCTCGCCGCGCTCGCGGCACTCGCCTGGGCCGGCGCGCCTGCTGCGCAGGACTGGCCGAAACAGCGCCCGGTCACGCTCGTCGTCGGGTTCGGCCCCGGCGCGTCGACCGACATCATCGCGCGGCTCGTCGCGCCCAGGCTGAGCGAGGCCCTGGGGCAGTCGTTCGTGGTCGAGAACCGCGGCGGTGCGGGCGGGAACATCGCCGCGCAGCAGGTGAAGCGCGCCGCGCCGGACGGCTACACGTTCTTCGTGACGAGCGTCGCCTACGCCGTCAATCCGAGCCTGTACGCCAACGCCGGCTACGACCCGCTGAAGGACTTCGTGCCGGTCATCCTCGCCTCGAGCACGCCGAACCTCATCACCGTTCACCCGTCGGTGCCGGCAAACAACCTCCAGGAGCTGATCGCGCTCGCACGCAAGGAGAAGCTCGCCTACGCGTCGTCGGGGATCGGCACCACGACGCACCTCTCGATGGAGCGGATCAAGACCGCATCGAATGTCGACATCACCCACGTGCCGTTCCAGCCGGCGCAGGCAGTCACCGCGGTGGTCGGCGGACAGACGCAGGTGTCGAGCACGTCGATGCCGCCGGCCGTGCCGCAGGTGAAGGGCGGGCAAGCTCCGCCCGATCGCGGTCACGAGCGCCCAGCGCTCGCCTGCGCTGCCCGACGTGCCGACGGTGAACGAGCAGGGGTTCTCGAACTTCGACGACCTCACCTGGTTCGCCTTCTTCGCGCCGGCCGGGCACGCTCGCCCGAGATCGTCGGCCGGATGAACGCCGAGATCAACCGTGCGCTGGAAGCGCCGGAAGTGAAGGAGCGGCTCGCCCAGCTCGGGTTCGACTTCCGCCGCAACACGCCCGCGGAGTTCGCCGCCTTCCTCAAGGCCGAAGTCGTGAAGTGGGCGCAGGCGGTGAAGGACTCGGGGGCGAAGGCCGACTGACGGGCGGCGGAGGTTCGGTGCGTAGCTTCGTCTACAACCAGCTTCCCGGACGGGTCGTTTTCGGCGCCGGCAGCATCGACGAGCTGCCGCGCGAGATCGAGCGGCTCGGCGCGAAGCGCGCGCTGGTGCTCGCAACGCCCGAGCAGGCGGCGCAGGCCGAGGACGTCGCCCGGCGGCTGGGCGAGCGGTGCGCGGGCGTGTTCGCCCGCGCCGTCATGCACGTCCCCATCGAGGTTGCGCGCGCCGCGCGCGACGAGGCGGCCCGGCTCGGCGCCGATTGTGCAGTCGCGATCGGCGGCGGCTCGACGACCGGTCTCGGCAAGGCGATCGCGCTCGAGTCGCCGCTTCCCATCCTCGCCATCCCGACGACGTACGCCGGCTCGGAGATGACCCCGATCTGGGGCATCACCGAGGGCGGCATGAAGAAGACCGGGCGCGATGCGCGCGTGCTGCCGAAGACGGTGATCTACGACCCGATGCTCACGGTCGGGCTTCCGGTCGGCCTCTCCGCGACGAGCGGCATGAACGCGATCGCGCACGCGGTCGAGGGCCTCTACGCGCAGGACGCGAACCCGATCAACTCGATGATGGCCGAGGAGGGGATCCGGGCGCTCGCGCAGGGTCTGCCGCGGGTGAAGGCGAATCCGGGCGACCTCGACGCGCGGTCGGACTGCCTCTACGGCGCGTGGCTCTGCGGCGCGGTGCTCGGCGCGGTGGGCATGGCGCTCCATCACAAGCTTTGCCATACGCTCGGCGGCACCTGGAACCTGCCGCACGCGGAGACGCACACGGTCGTACTGCCGCACGCCGCGGCGTACAACGCGCCCGCCGTGCCGGATGCGATGGCGCGGGTTGCCCGTGCGCTGGGGCTCGCCGACCGGGCGGCGACGCAGGCGGAAAGCGCGGCGCGGGGGCTGTACGACCTCGCGCGCTCACTCGGCGCGCCGGTGGCGCTGAAGTCGATCGGCATGCCCGAGGGCGAGCTGGATCGCGCCGCCGAGCTCGCGACGACGGCGCCGTACTGGAACCCGCGGCCGGTCGAGCGCGCCGCGGTCCGCAAGCTCCTCGACGACGCCTGGTCCGGGCGGAGGCCCGCGTGAGCGGCGCTGCCGCGACGGACAAAGACCCGCGGGTCGCCTCGGCGATCGCGCACTGGGCGCCACGGTTCGTGGCGAACGGCGTGCTGCTTGCCGATTTCCAGGAAGTGACGGCCGGCATCGCGCGCTGGGAAGACTGGTGCCGCGCGTGGTGCGATCGCGCCGCGCTCCACGAACGGCTCGGCCGCGAGGCGCTGGAGCGAGGGCTGGAAGCTGACCGCCGGCGAGCATCTCGCCCGCGCGGCGGTGTACTACCACTTCGCGAAGTTCGTGTTCGTGATCGATCCGGATCAGCTGCGCGCCGCGCACGCGAAGGCGGTCGAGTGCAAGACGCTCGCCCTGCCGTATCTGCGGCCGCCCGGCGAGCGCGTCGCCATCCCCTTCGCCGGGAAGATGCTCGCCGGCGTGCTGCGCAAGCCGGCAGGCGATGCGCGGCCGCCGGTCGTCATCATGATCTCCGGCCTCGACTCGACGAAGGAGGAGATGGACGCCTACGAGGCGCCGTTCCACGCCCGCGGCATGGCGACGCTCGCGTTCGACGGGCCGGGGCAGGGCGAGGCGGAGTACGACCTGCCGATCCGCGGCGACTTCGAGGCGCCGGTGAAGTCGGTCGTCGACTGGCTGCAAACCCGGACCGACATCGACCCCGCGCGCATCGGCTGCTGGGGCGTGAGCCTCGGCGGCTACTACGCGCCGCGCGCGGCGGCCTACGAGCCGCGGATCAAGGCGTGCATCTCGATCTCCGGGCCGTACGACTGGGCGGAGATCTGGGACGAGCTGCCGCTGCTCACCCGCGAGGCGTTCCGCTTCCGCAGCCACAAGGCGACACAGGAAGCAGCGCACGAGCACGGGCGGAGCCTCACGCTGAAGGAGGCCGCGCGGCGGATCGCCTGCCCGCTCTTCCTCGTCGGCGCGAAGCTCGACCGCCTGATCCCCTGGCAGCACGCGGAGCGCATCGCGCGCGAAGCGGGCGGGCCGGTCGAGCTGCTGATGGTGGAGGACGGCGGTCACAACGCGAACAACCGGCCGTACCGTTACCGCAGCCGGAGCGCGGACTGGATGGCCGAGCGGCTCGGGTTGCCGCGAAAGTAGCGACGGAGGAGGACGAGATGAATCGCATCCTGCGTATCGCGGCATTGGCTGCCTGTGCGGTCGCGGCGACGGCCCAGGCACAGACGTTCCCCTGGAAGACCGTTCGCCTCGTCTCGGGCGTGTCGCCCGGCAGCGCGTCGGACACGATGGCCCGCGTCATCTCGGAGAAGCTGCAGGCCAACCTCGGCCAGCCGGTGATCGTCGAGAACCGGATCGGCGGCGGCGGGATCGTCGGCGCCGGGTCGGTGGCCAAGGCCGACCCCGACGGGCACACGATCAGCGTGTACACGTCCTCGTTCACCATGGTGCCCTTCAGGCCGAACCCGCCGTTCGATGCGCCCAGGGACCTCGCGGCGGTGGCGACGCTTGCGACCATCCCCAACGTCCTCATCGTTTCGCCGGCGAAGGGCTGGAACACGGTGCAGGACCTTGTCGCTGCCGCGAAGGCGAAACCCGGGCAGCTCACCTACGGCTCGGCCGGTGTCGGCACCTCGACGCACATGGGCGCCGAGAAGTTCCGGTTCGCCGCCGGGATCGAGGTCGTGCACGTGCCGTACAAGGGCGCACCGGAGGCGGTCGCCGACATCATCGGCGGGCGGATCGACTTCAATTTCGCCCCGATCGTGGCGACGATGGGGCAGGTCCGGGACGGCAAGGTGAAGGCTCTCGCCGTCGGCTCGGCGCGGCGCGCGCGGGCCCTGCCCGACGTCCCGACGACCGTGGAGGCGGGCTATCCCGGCTCGGAGTACAACTTCTGGGTGGGCCTGCTGGTCGCGTCGAAGACCCCGCGCGAGACCGTCGATCGCCTCAACCAGGAGGTGAACAAGGTGCTCCAGGTGCCCGAGGTGCGGGAGCGCATCGAACGGCTCGGCGCCGACGTCCTCGCCATGCCGCTCCCCGAGTTCGAGGCCATGATCCGGCAGGAGTTCGAGGACAATGCGAAACTTGTCAAAGCGGCGGGCATCAAGCTCGAGTGACGGAACCGACGGAGGATCAACCATGCGCCAGCTCAACAAGGACAACCTGACCGAGGCCGTGCTCGCGCGGCTGAAGGACGTCAAGGATCCGCGCTTCAAGCAGATCATGACGAGCCTGATCAAGCACGTCCACGCGTTCGCGGACGACGTGAAGCTGACCGAGGAGGAGTGGTTCGAGGGCATCAAGTTCCTCACCGCCGTCGGCCAGAAGTGCGACGACAAGCGCCAGGAGTTCATCCTGCTCTCCGACGTGCTCGGACTGTCGATGCGCGTGGTCGAGATCAACCACCCGATGCCCGAGGGCGCGACGGAATCGACGGTCCTCGGGCCGTTCTTCGTGCACGGCGCGCCGGAGTTTCCGTTCGGCGCGGACATGACGAAGAGCGCGACGGTGCAGGGCGAGCCCACCTGGGTGAGCGGCACGGTGAAGTCGGTCGACGGCAAGCCGATCGCCGGCGCGACGATCGACGTCTGGCAGGCGAAGGCCGACGGCGTCTACGACATCCAGGACCCGAAGGCGGAGTTCGAGCTGCGCGGGCGCGTGACATCGGACGAGGAAGGCAGGTACGCGTTCCGCACCTTCAAGCCGAAGTTCTACGGCGTGCCGGTCGACGGCCCGGTCGGCGACCTCCTGCGCCAGATGGAGCGCCACCCGATGCGGCCGGCGCACATGCACGCCATCGTCTCGGCGCCCGGCTACCGGCAGGTGATCACCCACGTCTTCGTCGAGGGCGATCCGTACCTCGACTCGGACGCGGTGTTCGCGGTGAAGGAGTCGCTGATCGCGAAGTACCGGAAGGTCGACTCGGCCGACGAGGCGAAGAAGCTCGGGATGCCGGCGCCGTTCCTGCGGCTCGACTGGGACTTCAAGCTCGCGCCCGAAGCGGGCGTGAAGGCGCGGGCCACGATCTCGGCGGCCGACGCCACCGCCGCGCGCTAGGAGCAGTCGATGTCAGCCAACCTCAAGTCTCTCCCCGGCGCGTCCGCGCGCGACCGCGTCAGCAAGGAAGAGTGGGACGTCCGCGTCGACCTCGCGGCCGCCTACCAGCTCGCCGCGGTATTCCGCTGGACCGACATCATCTACACGCACTTCTCGGCGCGCGTGCCCGGGACGGACGACATCCTCATCAACCCGTACGGCCTGATGTTCGACGAGATCACCGCGTCGAACCTGGTGAAGATCGACATGGACGGCAACGTCCTCGACGATCCGACCGGGATGGGCGTCAACCACGCCGGATTCGTGATCCACGGCTGCGTGCATCAGGCGCGCCCCGAGGTGAACTGCGTGCTCCACACCCACACCCGCGCCGGGTGTGGGCGTCTCGGCGCAGAAGTGCGGGCTGCTGCCGCTCAGCCAGCACGCGATGCGCGTGCAGTCGACGATCACCTACCACGACTACGAGGGGATCGCGCTCGACATGGACGAGCGCGAGCGCATCGCGCACGACCTCGGCAAGACCTCCAAGGCGATGATCCTGCGCAACCACGGTCTCCTCACGCTCGCCGAGACGGTGCGCGAGGCGTTCGAGCTGATGTACTACCTCGACTGCGCGTGCCAGATCCAGGTCGACGCGCTCGCCGGCGGGATCGACAACGCGCTCCTGATGACCGAGTCGGCGGCACGCAGCGCCGCCGCCGCCTTCGAGCGCCCCGACCGGCCGTCGACGGTGAAGGACTGGCCGGCGCTGGTGCGGATGCTCGACCGGAAGGGGATCAAGTACCGGGAGTAGCCCGGACGGAAGATCGCAGGCCAGGGACTGCCGCGGCCTACCGGGCGGCGTCGGAACCCGCTGGGCGCAGATGGTGGAGGCAGCCATGCAAGAGCCGGAAGTTGTTCGCACTCGTCGTTCGTCGCCGGTAACTCCTGCCGGCGGCGCCGGCGCGCTCGCGCAGAGCTATCCCGTCAAGCCGGTGCGCGTGGTCGTGCCGTTTCCGCCGGGCGGAGGCACCGACGTCCAGGCGCGGATCCTCTTCAAGGAGCTCAACGAGCAGCTCCGCCAGGTCTTCGTCGTGGACAACCGCCCTGGGGCGGGCGGGCTGATCGGGGCGGACGCCGTGGTCAACTCTCCGGCCGACGGTTACACCCTCCTCTTCACCACCGCGACGCTCGCGATCAACGCGACGCTCTACAGAAGCACGCTGAAGTTCGATCCCACGAAGGATCTCGCGCCCGTGATCTGGGTCAGCACCACGCCGCTCGTGCTGATCGTGCATCCCGGCGTGGCGGCGAGGTCGGCGGAGGAGCTGATTGCGCTTGCGCGGGCGAAGCCCGGGGTCCTCAACGCGGCCATCAACGTTCCCGGCAGCACCAGCCACCTGGCGGCCGAGATGTTCAAGCAGCTCGCCGGGCTCAGCTTCACGACCGTCCCGTACAAGGGTGGCGGGCTGTCGATGATGGCGGTGATCAGCGGCGAAGTGCACTTCCAGTTCGCGGAAGCGCTGCTGGCAATCGCCGCAGCTCAAGGCCGGGAAGGTGCGCGCGCTCGCGGTGACGACGCCCAGCCCGTCGGGAGACGTTCCCCGACCTGCCGACGATGAGTCGATCCTGCCCGGTTTCGTGGCCGACCAGCTGGTTCGCGATGTTCTTCCCGACCGGCACGCCGAAGGAGATCGTGGGGACGATCAATGCCGGGGTCAGGAAGGCGCTGGAAACGAACGCCGTCCGGTCACTGTTCGAGCAGGACGGCGTGATCCTGGTCGGGAAGCTCGCCGGAGGAGCTCGGAGCCTACCTGAAGAGCGAGATCGACCGCTACGCCGAGATCATCCGCAAGGGCAACGTCACCGTGCAGTAGGTCCGGTTCGCCGCCGCGTCCTCAAAATAGGTCTGCCGGCTCGGCTTCGCCCGAGCGCCGGCTTCGCTACCACTCCATCTGCTGCCGCTGATCGGCGGCGTCGACGACCGCGAGCGCGGTCATGTTCACCAGCCGCCGCACGGTCGCGCTCGGCGTCACGATGTGCACCGCCTTCGCCGCGCCGAGCAGGATCGGCCCGACGGTGATCCCTTCGCCGCCGGTCACCTTGAGCAGGTTGAACGCGATGTTCGCCGCGTCGAGGTTCGGCATGATGAGGAGGTTCGCCTCGCCCTTGAGCCGCGACTCGGGCAGCGCGCGGAGGCGAATCTCCTCCGACAGCGCGGCGTCGCCGTGCATTTCCCCTTCGACCTCGAGGTCGGGCGCCATCTTCGCCAGGAGATGAGCGGCGTCGGCCATCTTCCGCGCCCCCGGCGAGTCGCCGTCGCTGCCGAAGTTCGAGTGCGAAAGCAGCGCCACTTTCGGCGCGATGCCGAAGCGCTTCATCTCCTCGGCCGCCATCAGCGTCATCTCGGCGAGCTGCTCGGCGGTCGGGTTCTCGTTCACGTAGGTGTCGCAGATGAAGACCGTGCGGCTCGCGAGCATCACCACGTTCATCGCCGCGAACATCTTGGCGCCCGCCTCGCGGCCGAGCACGTTCCCCACGTGCCGCAGATGGTCGTGATAGCGGCCGATCACGCCGCACAGCATCGCGTCCGCGTCGCCGCGGCGGATCAGCATCGCGCCGATCAGCGTCGGGAACTGCCGGACGTGCTCCTTCGCGATGTCCGGCGTGATGCCGTGGCGGCCCATCAGCTTGTGGTACTCGGTCCACACGTCGCGGTAACGCGGGTCGTTCTCCGGATTCACGATCTCGAACTGCTTGCCGGCGGCGAGTCGTAGCCCGAAGCGCTTGATGCGCATGTCGATCACTTCCGGCCGGCCGATCAGGATCGGCTTCGCCAGGCCCTCGTCGACCGCGATCTGCGTCGCGCGCAGCACGCGCTCCTCCTCGCCCTCGGCGAAGATCACCCGCTTCGGCGCGCGCTTCGCCGCGTGGAACACCGGGCTCATGATCGTCGCCGAGTGGTACACGAACGAGCTGAGCCGCTCGCGGTAGGCGTCGAAGTCCTTGATCGGCCGCGTCGCGACGCCCGAGTCCATCGCCGCTTTCGCGACCGCCGGCGCGATGCGCAGGATGAGCCGGGGATCGAACGGCCGCGGGATGATGTACTCCGGGCCGAACGAGAGGTCCTGCCCGCCGTAGGCCATCGCGACGATGTCCGACTGCTCGGCCTGCGCGAGCTCGGCGAGCGCGCGCACGCAGGCGAGCTTCATCTCGTCGGTGATCTTGGTCGCGCCGACGTCGAGCGCGCCGCGGAAGATGAACGGGAAGCAGAGGACGTTGTTGACCTGGTTCGGGTAGTCGGAGCGGCCGGTGGCGATGATGCAGTCGGGCCGCGCGGCCTTCGCGTCCTCCGGCAGGATCTCCGGGTCGGGGTTGGCGAGCGCGAGGATGAGCGGCTTCGCCGCCATCTTCTTCACCATGTCCTTGGTGAGCACGCCCTTGGTCGAGCAGCCGAGGAACACGTCCGCGCCTTCGATGATGTCCGCGAGCTTGCGCGCCTTGGTGTTCTGCGCGTAGCGCGCCTTGTTCGGCTCCATGCTGGACTCGCGGCCCTCGTAGATCACGCCCTTCGAGTCGGTGACGTAGATGTTCTGCTTCTTGACGCCGAGGCCGACGAAGACGTCGAGGCACGCGATCGCCGCGGCGCCGGCGCCGGAGCACACGAGCTTGACGTCGCCGAGCGCCTTGCCGACGATCTTCATGCCGTTCAGCACCGCCGCGGCCGAGATGATCGCGGTGCCGTGCTGGTCGTCGTGGAAGACCGGGATCTTGAGCCGCTCGCGCAGCTTCGCCTCGATGTAGAAGCACTCCGGCGCCTTGATGTCCTCGAGGTTCACGCCGCCCAGGGTCGGTTCGAGCGCGGCGACGTGCGCGACGAGCGCGTCCGGATCGAGCTCGGCGAGCTCGATGTCGAACACGTCGATGCCGGCGAACTTCTTGAAGAGGCATGCCTTGCCCTCCATCACCGGCTTGGCCGCGAGCGGGCCGATGTTGCCGAGTCCGAGTACCGCGGTGCCGTTGGTGATGACGCCGACGAGGTTCGAGCGCGAGGTCAGGCTCGCCGCCTCCTTCGGGTCGTCCCTGATCGCGAGGCAGGCGTAGGCGACGCCCGGCGAGTAGGCGAGCGCGAGGTCGCGCTGGTTGGTGAGGCCCTTCGTCGGTGCGATCGAGATCTTGCCCGGCGTGGGCAGGCGGTGATACTCGAGCGCGGCCTTGAGCAGTTCCTCGTCGCGCGTGTTGTCACCCATGTGCTCGTCCATGACCTTCTCCTTCGGTGATGCGGCTTCTCGCGGCCGCTCTCGTTCGGGTGATTCAGATGACCTTGCACACCTCGTCGAACTCGAGCCGCGGATTGCGATCGAAGACCTTCGACCAGTCGCCCTTGCCGAGATTGCAGAGGAAGTTCGACTTCAAGGTCGTGCCGGCGAAGAACTCCTTGTCGACGCCGGCGTTGTTGAAGCCCGACATCGGGCCGGTGTCGATGCCGAGCGCGCGCGCGGCGATGATGAAGTACGCGCCCTGCAGCGAGCTGTTGCGCAGCGCCGTCGTTTCGGTGTGCACCTTCTTGTCCTCGCCGGTGTAGGCGTTCTTCATCGCCGGGTTGTGAGGGAAGGTTCGCGGCAGCAGCTCGTAGAACATCGGTGTCGTACGCGATGATCGCAGTGACCGGCGCGACGATGACCTTGGCCTGGTTGCCCGGGCTCAGGTGCGGCTTGAGCCGCTCCTTCGCCGCCTGGCTGCGCACGAACACGACTCGCGCGGGCTGGGAGTTCCCGGTCGTAGGTCCGAGCTTCACCAAGTCCCAGATCGCGCGAAGGTCCGCGTCGGTGACCTCGCCCGAGAAGGCATTGTGGGTGCGCGCCTTGCGAAAGATGGTGTCGAGGCACTCGTCGCTGACCATTGCGGGCGTCCTTGCCGGGTAGTTGGGAGGGGCGGCTATTTTGGCAGGCTTGCGCTATGCTGGCACGCGACGCTCCAAGGAGGATCCCACCATGGCCGACGCCTATATCTGCGACGCGATCCGCACCCCGTTCGGCCGCTACGGCGGCACGCTCGCCGCCGTCCGCACCGACGATCTCGCGGCGCTGCCGCTCAGAGCGCTCATGGAGCGGAACAAGGAGGTCGACTGGGGCGCCGTCGACGACGTCGTCTACGGCTGCGCGAACCAGGCCGGCGAGGACAACCGCAACGTCGGGCGCATGGCGCTGCTGCTCGCAGGGTTGCCGAGGGAGGTCCCTGCCAACACCGTGAACCGCCTGTGCGGATCGAGCCTGGACGCGGTCGGCATCGCCGCGCGCGCGATCAAGTCGGGTGAAGCGGAGCTCGTGATCGCCGGCGGGGTCGAGAGCATGACCCGCGCGCCGTTCGTGATGGGGAAGAGCGACAGCGCGTTCTCGCGCGTGGCCAGGATCGAGGACACGACCATCGGCTGGCGCTTCGTGAACCCGTTGATGAAGGAGAAGTACGGCATCGACTCGATGCCGGAGACGGCGGAGAACGTCGCAGTCGACTTCAAGGTCGCGCGCGCCGACCAGGATGGCTTCGCGATCCGCAGCCAGCAGCGGTGGGCGGCCGCGCACAAGGCCGGCTTCTTCAAGAGCGAGCTCGTGCCGGTGACGCTGCCGCAGCGCAAGGGCGATCCGAAGATCTTCGACACCGACGAGCACCCGCGGCCCGACACGACGCTCGAGGCGCTCGCGAAGTTGAAGGGCGTGGTGAAGCCCGACGGCACGGTGACGGCCGGCAACGCTTCCGGCGTGAACGACGGTGCGTGCGCGCTGATCCTCGCGTCCGAAGCGGCGGCGAAGAAGCACGGGCTCAGGATCCGCGCGCGCGTGCTGGGCACGGCCACTGCGGGCGTGGCGCCGCGCATCATGGGCTTCGGCCCGGCGCCCGCAAGCAAGAAGTTGCTCGCACGGCTCGGGCTCAAGGTCGGCGAGATGGAGGTGATCGAGTTGAACGAGGCGTTCGCCGCGCAAGGGCTGGCCGTGACGCGCGACCTTGGCCTCCCGGACGACGCCGTGCACGTGAATCCGAACGGCGGTGCGATCGCGATCGGCCATCCGCTCGGCGCATCCGGGGCGCGGCTCGTTACCACCGCGCTCAACCAGCTCGAGCGCATCAAGGGCCGCTACGGCCTGTGCACGATGTGCATCGGTGTAGGGCAGGGCATTGCGCTCGTGATCGAGCGCGTCTAGGGTATAGCGCGCCGATCGGGTGCTGCGCGAGGCGCGCGGTCCTTCGGCGCAGGGCATTGCGCTCGTGATCGAGCGAGTCTGACCCGCCTCGACAAGCGCTTCGCCCTCCAAATCTGAGCGGTTTCGCCGCTCAGGCTGCCTTTCCGGCCCTGATCCGGGCCTCTCTGTCACACTTCCGTCATAAAGCTGAGGGATTACCTTTAGTTTCTCGGCTATCTATCTGATTTTCAGACAAGTCTGAAGTTTGAGCTGGTCCCGCAGAACCGCGCTTAAGTCTTTGTCGCGGTTAAAAAAATCACGTAATCCGCCTTGACCCTCCCGGTTTCTTTCACTACAGTGGCAAAGAGTGTAGTTTTGTGGGGAAAAGGGGCGCAAATAGCCATTTTCGCCACCGCATTCACCACCTCGAGGGGGATTGGTGTTCCAGGGAGCGACCGAGCTCAGTCTCGACGCGAAGGGGCGGCTCGCCATACCGACGCGCCATAGGGAAGCGCTCACTCCGGGTGGGGGCGGCGTCGTCCTCACCGCGCACCCCGACCGCTGCCTGCTGCTCTACCCCCGCGACGCTTTCACGCCGATCAGCGCGAAGGTCTCGACGCTCTCCAGCTTCAACGAGCAGGCGCGCTGGTGGCAGCGCCTCGTCGTCGGCTTCGCCGAGGAGCTCGAGCTGGATGGCTCGGGACGGATCCTCGTCTCGCCGGCGCTCCGCAAGTTCGCCGACCTGAAGAGGACCGCGGTGCTGGTCGGGCAGGGGAGCCACTTCGAAGTCTGGGACGGAGAGCTGTGGGAGCAGAAGCTCGCCGATGCGCTGTCGATGGCTGGCACGACCCCGCCGCCCGGCACCGAGAACTTCTCGCTGTGACGGACGCGCAGCATGAGCGAGCACCGCGCAGTCCTCCTCGCGGAGGCGGTCGAGGCGCTCCGGATCCGTCCGGACGGGACCTACGCCGACGCCACCTTCGGCCGCGGCGGGCACGCGACCGCGATCCTGGCGCGGCTCGGGCCACGGGGGCGGCTGATGGCGCTCGACCGGGACCCCGAGGCGGTCCACGCCGCGCAGTCGATCCGCGATCCGCGCTTCTCGATCCGCCACGCGCGCTTCTCGGAGCTGGCGCAGGTGCTGCGGGAGTCCTCGCCCGGGCCGCTCGACGGCGTGCTCTTCGACCTCGGCGTGTCCTCGCCGCAGCTCGAAACGGCGGAGCGGGGGTTCAGCTTCCGCGCCGACGCACCGCTCGACATGCGCATGGACCCGACGCGGGGCGAGAGTGCAGCCGAATGGCTCGCGCGCGCGACTGAAGGCGAGCTGAGGGGGGTCATAAAAGAATATGGGGAAGAACGGTTTGCTGGCCCGATTGCAAAGGCGATTGCAGGTGCTCGGGCGCGAGGGGGGATACGCACCACAGGCGAGCTTGCCGGTGTCGTGGCTGCGGCCGTCCGGACGCGTGAGCGGGGCCAGGACCCGGCGACGCGTACCTTCCAGGCTCTACGGATTCACCTCAATCAGGAGCTTGAGGAATTGTCGCTAGCGCTGCCGCAGGCGCGCGATGCGCTCGCTCCAGGGGGGCGGCTGGTAGTGATCAGCTTCCACTCGCTCGAGGACCGCATCGTCAAGCACTTCCTCCGCGACGAGGCGCGCCCGCAATTGCCCGAGCGCCTGCCCGTGAAAGCCACGGAAATGCCACAACCGCGTCTGAGACTGGTCGGCAAGCCGGTCCGTCCGGCGACCGCGGAAGTGAACGCCAACCCCCGCGCGCGAAGCGCGGTCATGCGCGTTGCTGAGAGGCTCGCATGACCGTTGCGACGCGTCCGACGCGATGACCCGCCTCACCCTCTGCCTCCTCGCGCTGCTTGCCGCGTGCGCGCTCGGGCTCGTGACCTCGCAGCACCACGCGCGCAAGCTCTTCGCGGAGCTCGAGCGCGAACAGGCGCGCGCGAAGAGCCTCGAGGTCGAGTACGGCCAGCTGCAGCTCGAGCAAAGCACCTGGGCGATGCACGCCCGGGTCGAACGGCTCGCGCGCGAGCGGCTCCGGATGCGCCCGCCCGAACCGCAGCGGATGCAGGTGCTGGAGACCCCGGCGCCGCCGGCGGTGGCGTCCCGATGAGGTTCGCCGACTCGCCGGTGCTCGCGCCGACCTTCCCGCCGTGGCGCTCGCGCTTCGTCGTCGCGCTGCTCGCGATCGCCTTCGGGACGCTGGTCGGCCGCGCCCTGTACCTGCAGGGCTGGAACCGCGACTTCCTCCAGGCGAAAGGCGAGTCCCGGTACAGCCGCACGCTGGAGATCCCGGGGAATCGCGGCCGCATCTTCGACCGCAACGGCGAGGCACTCGCCGTCTCGACGCCGGTCAAATCCATCTGGGCGATCCCCGAGGACGTCGCGCTCTCGACGCGCGAGCTGGAGCGGCTCGCCCAGGTCCTGGAGCTGCCGCGCGAGGAGCTGCGGCGCCGGCTCGGCGACACCGCTCGCGACTTCGTCTACCTCAAGCGGCAGGTGCCGCCCGAGACCGCCGACCGGGTTGCCGCGCTCCGGATCGCCGGGATCCACCAGAGCAAGGAGTACCGCCGCTACTACCCGGCGGGCGAGACGATGGCGCACATGCTCGGCTTCACCGACGTCGACGGCGCCGGCCAGGAGGGCATCGAGCTCGCGTTCGAGGCCGAGCTCGCCGGCCGGGCGGGCAGCCGCCGCGTGATCAAGGATCGCCTCGGCCGGGTCGTGGAGGACATGGAAGGCGCGCGCGAGGCGCGCGACGGCGCCGACGTCACGCTCGCGCTCGACTCGCGCATCCAGAACCTCGCCTACGTCGAGCTGAAGCGCGCGGTCGAAGCCAATCGCGCGAAAGGCGGGGGCATCGTGGTCCTGGACGCCGCTACCGGCGAAGTGCTCGCGCTGGCGAACCTGCCCTCGTACAACCCGAACAATCGCGCACGACGCGTGGGCGGCCAGGTCCGCAACCGCGCGGTGACCGACGCGTTCGAGCCGGGCTCGACACTCAAGCCCTTCACGATTGCGCTCGCGCTCGACACCGGCCGGGTATCGCCCTATACGACGATCGCGGTCGCGCCCGGCTCGCTCACGATCGGCCCGGCGACGATCCGCGACGCGCACCCGGAGAAGTCGCTGACCGTCGAGCAGGTGATCCAGAAGTCCTCGAACGTCGGCGCCGCGAAGATCGCGCTCGGCCTCGCGCCGGAGACGATGTGGGGGCTCTTCGACGGCGTCGGGTTCGGCACCGCCCCGCGGCTCGGCTTCCCCGGCGAGGCGATCGGCAAGGTGCGGCCGTACAAGACCTGGCGGCCGGTCGAGCAGGCCACGATGTCGTACGGCCACGGCATCGCGGTGAGCCTGGTGCAGCTCGCACGCGCCTACACGCTGTTCGCGCGCGACGGCGACCTCGTGCCGCTCTCGCTGGTGCGCATCGACTCGCCGCGGGCCGGCAAGCCGGTCGTATCGAAACAGACGGCCGAGATCGTGCGCCACATGCTCGAGCTCGCGGTCCAGCCCGGGGGTACCGCGCCGCGCGCGCGGATCATGGGCTATCGCGTCGCCGGCAAGACCGGGACCGCGCACAAGCAGGAGCACGGCGGGTACGCCGCCGACAAGTACCACTCGTCGTTCGTCGGACTCGCGCCGGCGTCGCGGCCGCGCCTCGTGATCGCGGTGATGATCGACGAGCCCGCCGCGGGACAGCACTACGGCGGCATCGTCGCCGCTCCCGTCTTTGCACAGGTCATGGCCGGCGCGCTGCGCATCCTCGGGATCGCGCCGGACGCGCCGATGAAGCCGATCGAGATCACACCGCCGGCGCTGGAAGTGCGGGAGAGCGTATGAGCGGGACCGGGAACAGAACATCGAGCGCGGAGCGCGCCGACTCGGGGGATCTGCAAGGGGGCGTCGCCCCCTTGCTCCGGCAAACGCAAGGGGGGAGAGGGGAAGGAGTGGTTTCCCCGTGGACAGGGAAGTCGCCAGGATTCTGAGCGAGCTGCACCGGCAGGGCGTGACTCCGCGCGGCCTCGCGGCCGACAGCCGCGCGATCGCGCGCGGCGACGTGTTTTTCGCCTATCCGGGCGAGCGCACCGACGGCCGGCGCTTCGTCGCCGACGCGGTGGCGCGCGGCGCCGCGGCGGTGGTCTGGGAACGCGACGGGTTTGCGTGGCCGGCCGACATCGCGCTGCCCAATCTCTCCGCGAACGGACTGAAAGCGCTCGCCGGCCCGCTTGCCGCCGAGGTGTACGGACGCCCGTCCGCGCGGTTGTGGGTCGTCGGCGTGACCGGCACCAACGGCAAGACTTCCTGCAGCCAGTGGATTGCGCAGGCGCTTGCCGGCGAGGGCCGCAAGTCGGCTGTCGTCGGGACGCTCGGCCTCGGCTATCCGGGCGAACTCGAGGAGAACCCGAACACCACGCCGGATGCCGTCGCGCTGCAGCGCGCACTCGCCCGCTTCGTGGGCGACGGCGCGCAAGCGGTCGCGATGGAGGCGTCCTCGATCGGCCTCGACCAGGGGCGCGTCGAAGGTGTGCGGTTCGCGTGCGCGCTCTTCACCAACCTCTCGCGCGACCACCTCGACTATCACGGCGACATGGAGCGCTACGCGCAGGCGAAGATGCGCCTCTTCCGCTCGCCGGGGCTCGCGCACGCGGTGCTCAACCTCGACGACGCGCTCGGCGTGCGCATCGCGCAGGACCGCGCGGGAACCGGCATCGCACGAACCGGATACACGTTGTGGCCGGGCACGGGCGCGGCGAGCGGCCTCGAGCACTGGCTGGAAGCGCACGACATCGAGCTCTCGAGCGCCGGCGCGAAGTTCACCCTCGTGACGAGCCGCGGCCGCGCCGAGGTCGCGACCGCGCTGGTCGGACGCTTCAACGTCGCGAACGTTCTCGGCGTGATCGGCGTGCTGCTCGCCGCGGGCCTCGCCCTCGACGCGGCCGTGCGGGCGGCCGAGCGGCTCGAGCCGCCGTCCGGGCGGATGGAGCGGCTCGGCGGCGACCACCGGCCGCTCGTCGTGGTCGACTACGCCCACAGCCCGGACGCGCTCGACAAGTGTCTCGGCGCGTTGCGCGACGTTGCGCGCGGGCAGGGCGGACGGCTGATCTGCGTGTTCGGCTGCGGCGGCGATCGGGACCGCGGCAAGCGCCCGCAGATGGGCGAGGCGGCCTCGCGCCACGCCGCCGTCGTCTGGCTCACCAGCGACAACCCGCGCGGTGAGGACCCGCTGGCGATCATCGACGAGATCCGCCCCGGCGTAAGCGTGCCGCACGAGGTCCGCGTCGACCGTCACGACGCGATTCGCGAAGCGATCGCAGCGGCGCGCGCCGGCGACGTGGTGCTGCTCGCCGGCAAGGGTCACGAGCCCTACCAGGAGATCACCGGGCGCCGGGTGCCGTTCTCCGACACGGACGAAGCGCGCAAGGCACTCGCCGGGTGGAAGCCATGATGCTCCTCTCCGCAGCCGCCGCCGCGCTCGGGGCGAACGTCATCGGCCGCGACGTGCGCTTCACGTCGGTGTCGACCGACAGCCGCACGATCGAGGCCGGGGCGCTCTTCGTGGCGCTCCGCGGCGAGCGCTTCGACGGACACGAGTATCTCGGCGCGGCGCGCGAGAGCGGCGCCGCCGCGGCGATGGTCGAGAGAGTCGGCGGCCACGCCGGGGCGGCGGCCGGGCTCCCGCTCATCGCGGTCAGGGACTCGCGCCTCGCCCTCGGCGCCCTCGCCAAGCACTGGCGCGGCCGGTTCCGCATCCCGGTCGTCGCGATCGTCGGCTCGAACGGCAAGACCACCGTGAAGGAGATGCTTGCGGCGGCCCTGCGCGCGCACTTCGGCGAGCGGCAGGTGGCCGCCACGCTCGGCAACCTGAACAACGACGTCGGGCTGCCCCTGAGCGCGCTGCGGTTGCGCGAGGAGCACGCGGTTGCGGTGCTCGAGATCGGGATGAACCACCCGGGCGAGACCGGCTACCTCGCCGGCATCGCCGGCCCGACGATCGCCGTGATCAACAACGCGCAGCGCGAGCACCAGGAATTCATGAAGAGCGTCGAGGAGGTCGCCGCCGAGCACGCGGCGGTGCTGCGCGCGCTCCCCAACGACGGCGTCGCGGTGCTGAACCGCGACGATGCGCACTACGGGTATTGGGCCGGCATCGCGGGCAAGCGCCGCGTGCGCTCCTTCGGCACCGGCGCGGACGCCGACGTCCGAGCCGCGTACCGGCTCGGGCCTGCATCGAGCGAGATCGAGATCGCAGCCGACGGGGCGCGCGCGGCCGCCACGCTGCAGATGCCGGGAGTGCACAGCGTGCGGAACGCGCTCGCCGCGGCCGCTGCTGCGCTCGCCACCGGCGCGGATCTGCCGGCGGTCGCGCGCGGCCTGGCGTCGTTCCGTGCGGTGAAGGGCAGGCTGCAGTTCAAGCCCGGCCGCAACGGCGTGCTGGTCATCGACGACACCTACAACGCCAACCCCGACTCGGCGCGGGCGGCGGTGGACGTGCTCGCGGCGAGCGAGCGCCCGCGGGTGCTGATCCTCGGCGACATGGGCGAGGTCGGCGAGCAGGGCGAAGCGTTCCACGCCGAGCTCGGCCGCTATGCGAAGGCCTCCGGCGTCGACCGGATGCTGGCGGTCGGGCGGCTCGGGCGCGCGGCGGCGCGCGCGTTCGGCGCCGGCGGCGAGCACTTTGACTCGGTCGAGGCGGTGATCGCGCGGGCGCAGGGGCTCACCGCGCTCAAAGGGACGATGCTGGTCAAGGGCTCGCGCTTCATGCGGATGGAGCGCGTGGTGGAGCACCTCGTCGCGGGAGAAGCAGCGTGCTGCTAGAGCTCGCCCAGTACCTCTCACAGGACATCCGCGCGTTCAGCGTATTCAACTACATCACGCTGCGCGCGGTGCTCGCCGCGCTGACCGCGCTCGTCATCTCGTTCCTCGCCGGCCCGGCGATGATCCGCAAGCTCGCGGCGTACCGGATCGGCCAGGCGGTACGCGACGACGGCCCGCAGACCCACCTCACCAAGGCCGGCACGCCGACCATGGGCGGCGCGCTGATCCTCGTCTCGGTCGCGGTCACCACCATCCTCTGGGCCGACTGGACGAACCGGTTCGTCTGGATCGTGCTCGCGGTGACCCTGGGCTTCGGCGCGATCGGCTGGGTCGACGACTACCGCAAGGTCGTGCACCGCAATCCGAAGGGGCTCTCGGCGCGCGAGAAGTACTTCTGGCAGTCGGTGATCGGGCTCGTCGCCGCGGTCTACCTCGCGTTCGCGGTGCCGACGGCGACCGCGACGCAAGGTTGGGCGCTCTTCACCCAGTGGGTGTCGAGCGGGTTCGCGATGGATCTCCCGGGCAAGGCGGACCTGATCGTGCCGTTCTTCAAGAACATCGCCTACCCGCTCGGCGTCGTCGGGTTCATCGTGCTGTCGTACCTGGTGATCGTCGGGACGTCGAACGCCGTCAACCTGACCGACGGCCTCGACGGGCTCGCGATCCTCCCGGCGGTGATGATTGGCGGCGCGCTCGGGATCTTCGCCTACGTCGCCGGCAACGCGGTCTACGCGAAGTACCTGCTCTTCCCCTACATCCCGGGCGCGAGCGAGCTCTCGGTCGTGTGCGGCGCGCTCGTCGGCGCGGGGCTCGGCTTCCTGTGGTTCAACGCCTACCCGGCGGAAGTCTTCATGGGCGACGTCGGCGCGCTCGCGCTCGGCGCCGCGCTCGGCACGATCGCGGTGATCTCGCGGCAGGAGATCGTGCTCTTCATCATGGGCGGTGTCTTCGTCGCCGAGACGCTCTCGGTGATGCTCCAGGTCATCTACTTCAAGCTCACCGGCGGCAAGCGGATCTTCCGCATGGCGCCGCTGCACCACCACTACGAGCTCGGCGGCTGGAAGGAGACGCAGGTCGTGGTGCGGTTCTGGATCATCACCGTGGTGCTGGTCCTGTTCGGTCTGTCGACGTTGAAGCTGCGCTGACATGGACCTGACGGGACGCAAGGTGCTGGTGCTGGGGCTCGGGGAAACCGGGCTCTCGATGGCGCGCTGGATTGCGCGCCGCGGCGGCACCGTGCGCGTCGCCGACACGCGCGCGGCGCCGCCGGCGCTCGCCGCGCTTCGCACCGCGCTTCCGCAGGCCCAGGTGACGACCGGGCCGTTCACGGCGGCGCTTCTCGACGGCGTCGACCTCGTGGCGGCGAGCCCCGGCGTGCCGCTCGCGGAGCCGGTCGTGGCGAGCGCGCTCGCGCGGGGGCTCGAGGTCGTCGGCGACGTCGAGTTGTTCGCACGCTTCCTCGCCGAGCAGGGTAGCGCGCAGGGCGCCGCGCGGGTGATCGCGATCACCGGCACCAACGGCAAGAGCACCGTCACCGCGCTCGCCGGCGCGATGTGCCGGGCCGCAGGCGTCGATTGCGAGGTCGCCGGGAACATTTCGCCGGCGGTGCTCACCGCCCTGGCGACGCGGCTGGACTCGGGACGGCTGCCCGAAGCGTGGGTGGTCGAGCTGTCGAGCTTCCAGCTCGAGACCACGACCTCGCTGCGCTCGAGCGCCGCGACCGTGCTCAACGTCTCGGCCGACCACCTCGACCGGTATCCGCGACATCGCCGCGTACGCCGCGGCGAAGGCGCGGATCTTCGCCGGCGGCGGCGTGCAGGTGCTGAACCGCGACGACCAGGCGAGCATGACGATGCGCCTCGCCTGGCCGGCGCGTCGTCACGTTCGGGCTCGACCCCGCGCCCGATCACGACGACTTCGGCCTGCTCAAGATGCACGGCGAGCACTGGCTCGCGATGGGTGCGACGCCGCTCATGCCCGTGCGCGAGATGCGCCTCGCCGGCCTGCACAACGCCGCCAACGCCCTCGCCGCGGCGGCGCTCTGTCGCGCGATCGGCCTCCCGCTCGCGCTGCTTCTCGATGCGCTGCGGACCTTCGCCGGGCTGCCCCACCGGGTCGAGCGCGTCGGGGAGATCGGCGGCGTCACGTTCTACGACGACTCGAAGGGCACCAACGTCGGCTCCACCGTTGCCGCGCTCTCGGGCTTCGGCCGCCAGCTGAACGGCAGCGGCGGGAAGGTGGTGCTGATTGCAGGGGGCGACGGGAAGCAGCAGGACTTCGCGCCGCTCGCCGGGGCGGTCGCCGGGGCGACCCGCGCCGTGGTCCTGATCGGTCGCGACGCGCCGGCGATCGAACGGGTACTCGCGTCCACCGGGACGCCGATCGAGCGCGCCGCGAGCATGCAGGACGCGGTCGCGCGTGCCTTCGAGGCGGCCCGGGCCGGCGACGTCGTGCTGCTCTCGCCCGCGTGCGCGAGCTTCGACATGTTCGCCAACTACCACCAGCGCGGCGAGGTGTTCTGCGCCGCGGTAAGGGAGCTCGAGCATGCTGGCGCGTGCTGACCTGCCGCGCCGCGCCGCGGCGCTTCCCGAGTACGACGTCAGTGTCGTATGGGCGGGGGCGGTTCTCCTCACGCTCGGCCTGGTGATGGTGTACTCGGCGTCGATCTCGACCGCCGAGAGCGCGCGCGTGACCGGCGGCGAGGCGACGTACTACCTCGCGCGCCACGCCGCGTTCGTCGGCGCCGGCCTCGCCGCCGGCCTCGCCGCCTTCCAGGTGCCGATGCGCGCGTGGCAGCGCGCGGCGCCGTGGCTGTTCGTGGCCGGCGTGGTGCTCCTCGCGCTCGTCCTCGTGCCCGGCATCGGGCGCGAGGTGAACGGCGCCCGCCGGTGGCTGCCGCTCGGGCTGGTGAACTTCCAGCCGTCCGAGCTGATGAAGCTGGCGGTGGTGCTGTACGCGGCGGACTACGCGGTCCGCAAGCACGCGCTGCTCCACAGCCTCCGGCGCGGCCTGCTGCCGATGCTCGGCGTGATGCTCGTCGTCGGCTGGCTCCTCCTGCGCGAGCCGGATTTCGGCGCCTTCGTCGTGATCTGCGCGGTCGCGATGGCGATCCTCTTCCTCGCCGGCATGAACGGCCGCTGGTTCGCGGCGCTCGCCGTGCTCGCGACGATCGGGTTCGCGCTGCTGGTGGTCTCCTCGCCCTACCGCGTGCAGCGCATCTTCGGCTTCATGGACCCCTGGGCGGACGCATTCGGCCGCGGCTACCAGCTGTCGCATGCCCTGATCGCGTTCGGACGCGGGGAGTGGCTCGGCGTGGGCCTCGGCGCGAGCGTCGAGAAGCTGCACTACCTGCCGGAAGCGCACACCGATTTCCTGCTCGCGGTGGTCGCCGAGGAGCTCGGCTTCGCCGGCGTCGCGCTCGTGGTCGCGGCCTTCGCGTGGCTGTGCCTCCGCGCGCTCGCGATCGGGCGCCGCGCCGCCGACCTCGAGCGCCCGTTCAACGCGCTGGTCGCGCAGGGCGTGGCGGTGTGGCTCGGGGTGCAGGCGTTCATCAACATGGGCGTGAACATGGGCGTGCTCCCCACCAAGGGCCTCACGCTGCCGTTCATGAGCTTCGGCGGGAGCGCGCTCGTCACGAGCTGCGTGGCGCTCGCACTCGCGCTGAGGGTGGACTGGGAGTCGCGACAACTGATGAGGGGCCAGCCCGTATGAGCCGCACCGCGCAGTCGAACGTGCACCTGCTCGAGTCGAGGGTCCTGTCGACCGACGCGACCACGCACATCGCGCTCGACGAGCCGGTGGTCGAGGCGGCCGCGATCGCCGAGGAGGCGGACATCGAGGTGGGCGCGACCGACCGCGCCGAGGAAGTGGAGGAGGGCGACTGTGCGGAAGCGCCGTCCGACGCCCTCGCGATCAGCTGCGACGCGGACCTGCGCCTGAACTGGGGCGAACTGGACGAGTGGCTCGAACGATCATGATCATGGCGGGCGGCACCGGCGGCCACGTCTTCCCGGCGCTCGCGGTGGCCGACTACCTCCGCGCGCGCGACTGGCGCGTGGTGTGGCTCGGCGCGCGGACCGGGATGGAGGCGACGCTCGTGCCGCAGCACGGCTACGAGCTCGCGCCGATCCGCTTCGCCGGCCTGCGCGGCAAGGGCCCGCTCGCCAAGCTCCTGCTGCCGCTCAACCTGCTCGTCGCGTTCTGGCAGTCGCTCCGTGCGATCCGCGCACACAAGCCGGACGTGGTGCTCGGCATGGGCGGCTACATCGCCTTCCCCGGCGGAATGATGGCCGCGCTACTCGGCCGCCCGCTCGCGATCCACGAGCAGAACTCGATCGCGGGCCTCGCCAACCGGGTGCTGGCCGGGGTCGCGGACCGGATCCTGGTCGCGTTTCCCGACGCGCTGCCGAAGTCGGAGCCGACCGGCAACCCGGTGCGCGAGGCGATCGCGCGTGTCGCCCCGCCGGCGCAGCGGTTCGCCGGGCGGTCCGGACCGTTGCGCGTGCTCGTCGTCGGCGGGAGCCTCGGCGCCGCGGCGCTGAACGAGCGCGTCCCGCAGGCGATCGCGCTCCTTCCCGCCGGCGACCGCCCGCGTGTCGTTCACCAGTCCGGGGCGAAGCATCTCGACGCCTTACGCGCGGGCTATGCGGCCGTCGGCGTCGCGGCGGACCTACTTCCGTTCGTCGAGGACATGGCGCAGGCGTACGCCGACGCCGACGTCGCGATCTGCCGCGCCGGCGCAACCACGGTTGCCGAGCTCGCCGCCGTCGGCGTGCCTTCGATCCTGGTGCCGTTCCCGTTCGCTGTGGACGACCACCAGACGACGAACGCGCGCTACCTCGCCGACGCTGGCGCAGCGCTCCTCGTCCAGCAGCGCGATCTCACGGCGGAGAGGCTCGCCGAGACGCTGCGGGGGCTCACGCGCGAGCGCCTGCTGGAGATGGCGGAGAAGGCGCGCGCGCTGGGCAAGCCCGACGCCACCCGCGCGGTCGCCGAAGCGTGCACGGAGCTCGCGCGGTGAAGCACAAGGTCAAGCGCATCCACTTCGTCGGCATCGGCGGCTCCGGGATGAGCGGCATCGCCGAGGTGCTCGTCAACCTGGGCTACCAGGTGACCGGCTCGGACATCGCGGCGAACAGCGCGACCGAGCGGCTGGCGAAACTCGGAGCGCGCGTCGCGATCGGCCACGCCGCCGGGCACGTCTCCGACGCGGATGCAGTGGTCGTGTCGACGGCGGTGAAGCCCGACAACCCGGAGGTCGTCGCCGCGCGCGCGCGCCGGATCCCGGTCGTGCCGCGCGCGCTGATGCTCGCCGAGCTGATGCGCCTCAAGCAGGGCGTGGCGGTCGCCGGTACCCACGGCAAGACCACCACCACGAGCCTCGTGGCGAGCGTGCTCGCCGAAGGCGGGCTCGACCCGACCTTCGTGATCGGCGGCCGCCTCACCGCCGTGGCGTCGAACGCGCGCCTCGGCGCCGGCGACTTCATCGTCGTCGAGGCGGACGAGTCCGACGCGTCGTTCCTCCATCTCCTGCCGGTGATGGCGGTCGTGACCAACATCGACGCCGACCACATGGAGACCTACGAGCACGATTTCGCGCGGCTGAAGGCGGCGTTCGTGCAGTTCCTCCAGAACCTGCCGTTCTACGGCAGCGCGATCCTGTGCGCGGACGACGCGAACGTGCGCGAGATCATGCCGTTCGTGTCGAAGCCGATCGTGACTTACGGCTTCGCCGCGGACGCGATGGTGCGGGCCGAGAGCGTGGAGCCGTGCAACGGCCAGATGTGCTTCCGCGCGTTCCGCGACGGCGTCGCCGGCGCGCTCGACGTCCGGTTGAATCTTCCGGGCAGGCACAACGTCCAGAACGCGCTCGCCGCGATCGCCGTCGCGACCGAGCTTGGCGTCCCGGACGCGGCGATCCTCAAGGCGCTCGCCGAGTTCCACGGCGTCGGGCGGCGCTTCCAGCGCTACGGCGACGTGAGCATACCGCGCAGCGGTTCGTTGAACAGGGCCGGCGGTGGGTCGTTCACGCTCGTGGACGATTACGGTCACCACCCGGTGGAAATGGCGGCGACGCTGGAGGCTGCGCGTGGCGCGTTTCCCGGACGACGGATCGTGCTCGCGTTCCAGCCGCACCGGTACACGCGTACCCGCGATCTGTTCGAGGACTTCGTGCGGGTGCTGTCGACGGTGGACGCGCTCGTCCTCGCCGAGGTCTATCCCGCCGGCGAGCAGGCGATCGTCGCCGCCGACGGCCGTGCGCTCGCGCGCGCGGTGCGCGTCGCCGGGAAGGTCGAGCCGGTCTTCGTCGAGGCGATTGCGGACCTGCCGGCGGCGCTCGTGCAGGTCGTGCGCGACGGCGACGTCGTCGTGACGATGGGCGCGGGCTCGATCGGCGGCGTGCCGGCGCAGCTCGCGCGAGGCGCAGGGAGCTAGGGGCGGTGGAAATGACCGAGCCACTCCAGTTCGACGTCACGCAGCTCCGCGGGAGCCTGCGGGAGGACGAGTCGATGGCGAAGCACGTGAGCTGGCGCGCCGGCGGCCGTGCGGCGCGCGCCTACGTCCCGCGTGACCTCGCCGACCTGCAGGTGTTCCTGTCGATGCTGCCGCAGCAGGAGCCGGTGTGCTTCGTGGGCCTGGGGTCGAATCTCCTCGTCCGCGACGGCGGCTACGCGGGCACGGTCGTGTTGATGCACGACACGCACGGCAAGATCCGGCTCGAGGCCGATCTCGTGTTCGCCGAGGCCGGCGTCGCGGCGCCGAAGGTCGCGCGCTTCGCGGCGACGCACGGGCTCGAGGGTGCGGAGTTCCTCGCCGGGGTGCCGGGGACCGTCGGCGGCGCGCTCGCGATGAACGCCGGCTGCTACGGCGGCGAAACGTGGGACTACGTCGTCCGCGCCGACACCATCGACCGGGCCGGAAGGCTGCGCGCGCACAAGCCCGGCGACTATGAGCTTGGCTATCGCCACTGCGTCCTCAAGGGCACGATGGGGACCACGCTGCCGCCGAAATCCCTCGGGATTCCCGGGGAGGAGTGGTTCACCGCCGCCTGGTTCCGTTTCCCGCGCGGCGACGGCGCGAAGGCGCGCGCGCGGATCAAGGAGCTGCTCGCGCGGCGGATCGCGACCCAGCCGCTCAACCTGCCGAACGCCGGCTCGGTGTTCCGCAACCCGCCGGGCGAGCACGCCGCGCGCCTGATCGAGGCGTGCGGGCTGAAGGGCCATTCGATCGGCAACGCGCGGATCTCCGAGAAGCACGCGAACTTCATCGTCAATCCGGACGGCAGGGCGCATGCCGGCGACGTCGAGGCGCTGATCGAGCACGCGCGGAAGAGCGTGCGGCAGCGTTTCGGCATCGATCTGGTGCCGGAGATCCGGATCATCGGGGAGGCGCTGTGAGCGGCCGCTTCGGCAAAGTCGCGGTGCTGCTCGGCGGACGCTCCGCCGAGCGCGAGGTGTCGCTGCGGAGCGGCGGGATGGTGCTCGCCGCGCTGCGCACGGCCGGCGTCGACGCGCACCCATTCGACCCGCGCGACCGCGGGCTCGAAGCGCTGATCGGCGAGCGCTTCGACCGCGTCTTCATCGCGCTCCACGGCCGCTACGGCGAGGACGGGACGATGCAGGGCGCGCTCGAGCTCCTCGGCATCCCGTACACCGGCTCGGGCGTGCTCGCGAGCGCGCTCGCGATGGACAAGTGGCGCACGAAGCTCGTGTGGCAGGCGGCCGGCGTGCCGACGCCGCGCTACGAGCTCCTCTCTGCGGGCACCGACTTCGCCGCGGTCGCCGGGCGGCTCGGCCTGCCGATCATGGTGAAGCCGGCGAACGAGGGGTCGTCGATCGGCATGACCAAGGTGAAGCGCGCGGCCGACCTGGACGAGGCGTACGCGCTCGCCGCGAACCACGACCCGCTGGTGATCGCCGAGCAGTTCATCGACGGCGTCGAGCTGACCGGCGGGATCCTCGGCCGCGAGGCGCTGCCGCTGATCCGGCTCGAGACCCCGCGCGACTTCTACGACTACGACGCGAAGTACGTCGCCGACGACACGCGCTACATCCTCCCCTGCGGCCTGCCCGAGGCCGCGGAGCGCTCGATCCGCGAGGCGGGCCTGCGCGCGTTCGACACGCTCGGGTGCCGCGGCTGGGGCCGCGTCGACCTGATGCTCGACCGCGCCGGCCAGCCTCACTTCCTCGAGGTGAACACCTCGCCGGGGATGACCGATCACTCGCTGGTGCCGATGGCGGCGCGCCACGCGGGCATTTCCTTCGAGGCCCTGTGCGTGCGCATCCTCGAGGCCGCGACGGTGATGGAAGGAGGGCGCCGTGTGGGATAACGCGCGCTTCCTGAACGCCGTCGCCGACGTGCTGTACCTCGTGGCCGCCGCCCTCGCGCTCTGGGCCGTGGCGCAGGCCGCGGTGCGCACGCCGTTCGCGCCCGTGCGGACGGTGAGCGTCGCCGGCAGCCCGGCACACGTCGACGCCGAGGCGGTGAGCGCCGCGCTGGAAGGCCGCATCGCCGGCAATTTCTTCGGCCTGGAGCTCGCGGAGGTCCGGCGCGAACTCGCGAAGCTGCCCTGGGTGCACCGGGTGGAAGCGCGGCGGGAATGGCCCGACCGCATCGTGGTGCGGCTCGAGGAGCACCGCGCGCTCGCCCGGTGGTCGGACCGCTCGTCGGGCGATCGTCTCGTCAGCACGCACGGCGAGCTCTTCGACGCCGAGTCGGACGAACGGCTGCCGCAGCTCGGCGGTCCGCCCGGGACCGAGCGCGAGGTCGCGCGCCGCTATCTCGCGTTTCGCGAGCTCGTCGCGCCGCTCGGTACGGAGCCGACGCACGTGACGCTGTCGGCCCGCTATGCCTGGCAGCTGCGGCTGGCGAACGGGATCGTGCTCGACCTCGGCCGCGACCAGGCGCGCCAATCGCTCGAGGAGCGCCTTGCGCGATTCGTCGCCGCCTACCCGCTCACCGCCGCCCACCTCAACCAGCGGATCGGTCACGTCGACCTCCGCTATCCGAACGGTTTTTCGATCCGCTTGCCGGAGGCGACCCCCGAAGCCGCCCCGTCGCGCAAGCGAACCTGATTGGCGAGGTACCCATGAAGAAACAGCTCTCGTTCGTAGGACCCATCAGCGCCGACACCGTCGAGCATCTCTTCGACACCGATACGCCGCTGCGGCCGGAGCCGGCGGTGGCGCGCGCGCCGTACGGCACCCGCGCGCGCCGCGACCAGCGCAACCTGATCGTCGCGCTCGACATCGGGACCTCCAAGGTGGTCGCGCTCGTCGCCGATCTCACGCTCGACGGCCGGCTCGAGGTGATCGGGATGGGCACCCACGAGTCCCGCGGCCTCAAGAAGGGCGTGGTGGTGAACATCGAGGCCACGGTGAGCGCGATCCAGCGCGCGCTCGAGGAGGCCGAGCTGATGGCCGACTGCAAGATCCAGCGCGTCTACACCGGCATCGCCGGGAGCCACATCCGCAGCTTCAACTCGACCGGGATGGTGGCGGTGAAGGACAAGGAGGTGACGCCGCTCGACATCGAGCGCGCGATCGAGACCGCGCGCGCGATGCCGATCCCGACCGACCAGCAGGTGCTGCACATCCTCACCCAGGAGTTCCTGATCGACGGCCAGGACGGCATCCGCGAGCCGCTCGGGATGTCGGGCGTGCGGCTCGAGGTGAAGGTGCACATCGTCACCGGCGCGGTGAGCGCGGCGCAGAACATCGTGAAGTGCGTGCGCCGCTGCGGGCTCGAGGTCGCCGACCTCGTCCTGCAGCCGCTCGGCTCCTCGATCGCCGTCCTCTCCGAGGACGAGAAGGAGCTCGGCGTCGCGCTGGTCGACATCGGCGGCGGCACGACCGATATCGCGATCTTCCGGGAAGGCGCGATCCGGCACACCGCGGTGATTCCGATCGCCGGCGACCAGATCACCAACGACATCGCGATGGCGCTGCGCACGCCGACGCCCGAGGCGGAGATCGTCAAGATCCGCCACGGCTGCGCGCTGCGCGCGAGCGCCGACCCGGACGAGACGATCGAAGTGCCGGGCCTGGGCGACCGCCCGCCGCGCCAGCTCTCGCGACAGACCCTCGCGGAGGTGATCGAGCCGCGGGTCGAGGAGCTCTACACCCTCGTGCAGCAGGTGCTGCGGCAGTCGGGGTTCGAGGAGCTCCTCTCCTCCGGCGTCGTGCTCACCGGCGGCTCGTCGGTGATGCAGGGGATGGTCGAGCTCGGCGAGGAGATCTTCCACATGCCGGTGCGGCTCGGCGTGCCGCGCTACTCGGGCGGGCTCGCCGACGTGGTGCAGAGCCCGCGGTACGCGACGGCGATGGGGCTGCTCGCGGAAGGCAGATCGCAGGTGGAGCGCGGGATCCTCGCGCGCCAGACGGGCAGCTTCGGCGCAACCCTGCGCCGGATGCGCGAATGGTTTCAACGCAACTTCTAAGTCCTAAACATCGCTCGAAGAGCAAGGAGGTAAGGCATGTTCGAGATCGTAGACAGCAACCAGGTACCGGGGACGATCATCAAGGTCGTGGGCGTGGGCGGCGCGGGCGGGAACGCGGTCGATCACATGATCCGCAACGGCGTGACCGGGGTGGAGTTCATCTCCGCCAACACCGACGCGCAGTCGCTCTCGCGCTGCCTCGCCAAGCAGCAGCTCCAGCTCGGCTCGACGGGGCTCGGCGCCGGGGCGAAGCCGGAGGCCGGCCGCGCCGCCGCGCTCGAGCAACGCGAGTCGATCCGCGAGGGGCTCGCCGGGGCGCACATGTGCTTCATCACCGCCGGCATGGGCGGCGGCACCGGCACCGGCGCGGCGCCGGTGGTGGCGGAGATCGCGCGCGAGATGGGCATCCTCACCGTCGCGGTGGTGTCGAAGCCGTTCGGCTTCGAAGGCAAGCGCATGCGCATCGCGGAGACCGGGATCGAGGAGCTGGGCGAGCACGTCGACTCGCTGATCGTCATCCTGAACGAGAAGCTGATGGACGTGCTCGGCGAGGACGTGTCGATGAAGGACGCCTTCCGGGCGGCCGACGACGTGCTCTACAACGCGGTCGCCGGGATCTCGGAGATCATCAACTCGCCGGGGCTCGTCAACGTCGACTTCGAGGACGTGCGCACGGTGATGGCCGAGATGGGTATGGCGATGATGGGCTCGGCGTACGCGGCCGGCATCGACCGCGCGCGCGTCGCCGCGGAGCAGGCGGTGGCGAGCCCGCTGCTCGAGGGCATCAACCTCGCGGGTGCGCGCGGCGTGGTGGTCAACATCACCGCGAGCGACGGGCTCAAGATGCGCGAGGTGCACGAGGTGATGCGCACCATCCAGAGCTTCGCCGCGGACGACGCCCACATCATCTTCGGCGCGGTCTACGACGAGGCGATGAGCGACAACCTGCGGGTCACGGTGGTGGCGACCGGCCTCGGCAACCGCGAGGTGGCGCGCAGCCAGAAGCCGCAGCTCGTCGTCCAGCAGCGGACGGGGACCGACAACGCCGGCATCCAGGTCGTCGACTACGGCACGCTCGAAAGCGCCCCGGCGGTCTTCCGCAAGAACCGCAGCTCGACGATCGAGGCGCTGTCCGCGAGCGGGGTGGACAAGTACGACATCCCCGCGTTCCTGAGGAAGCAGGCCGACTAGGGACCGCGCCCGGGCGCTAGAGCGGCGACCGTCTAGAGGCCGCCGCGAGGCTGGCCTCGGGGTGGCGTGCCGTGTTACTCTGCAACCCTTTGGCCGAAAAGAACAAAGATGATTCGCCAGCGCACGATCAAGCGCGCGATCAAGTCGACGGGCGTGGGCCTGCACACCGGCCGGAAGGTCGTCATGACCCTGCGGCCTGCGCAGCCCGGCACCGGCATCGTCTTCCGCCGCATCGACCTCGACAAGCCGGTCGACATCCGCGCCGAGGCGCGCGCGGTGACCGACACGCGCCTCTGCAGCGCGCTCGAAGGCGGCGGCGCGAAGGTCGCGACCGTCGAGCACCTGATGTCGGCGCTGGCCGGCCTCGGGATCGACAACCTCTACGTCGACCTCGCGGGACCGGAAGTGCCGATCATGGACGGCAGCGCCGGGCCGTTCGTGTTTCTGCTGCAGTCGGCGGGGATCGAGGAGCAGCGCGCACCGAAGCGCTTCTTCCGCATCCGCCGTCCGGTCGAGGTGCGCGACGGCGACAAGTGGGCGCGCTTCGAGCCCTATGACGGCTTCAAGGTGTCGTTCTCGATCGTCTTCGACCACCCGGTCTTCGAGCGCTCGACCCAGTCGCTGACCATCGACTTTGCCGAGACCTCCTACGCGAAGGAAGTCGCCCGCGCCCGCACGTTCGGCTTCGCACAGGACGTCGAGACGCTGCGCAATGCCGGCCTCGCGCTCGGCGGCAGCCTGGACAACGCGGTGGTCCTCGACGAGTACCGGGTGCTCAACTCGGACGGCCTTCGCTACGCCGACGAGTTCGTGAAGCACAAGGTGCTCGACGCGATCGGCGACCTCTACCTCGTCGGTCACCCGATCATCGGAGCGTTCACCGCCCACAAGTCCGGCCATGCGCTCAACAACCAGCTGCTGCGCGCGACGCTGGACCAGGCCGACGCTTGGGAGCTGGCGAGCTTCGAGAAGGCGAGCGAAGCGCCGGCCGGCCTCGCGAGGGCGTTCGCGCTCGCATCCTGAAGTCCGCGGTCGCAGGCCGTGCTCCTCGTCCTGCGGATCGTCGCTTTCGTCGTTGTCATCCTGATCGGTGCCTCGCTCGCGGCGTTCCTGTTCACGCGCGACCGCAGGTTTCTGCGTTTCGCGTGGCAGAGCTTCAAGTACGCAGTGCTGTTCGCCGGCGTGGTGCTCGTCCTGCTCGCCCTCGAGCGGGCGCTCGTCTAGGATGGCTAACCCATTGTCATATATGACAATTGGTTAGCGTGTTTTCTTGGCGAGCGCGCTCACCGCCTGCTTCAGGCGGCCGTCGGGCAGCCGACGCCCCAATCGCGCGAGCGCGTCGGCGGCGGGCGTGGAAAGAAAGAGGGCTTTTTTCTCAGACACTTGGAGCGCAAAGCTGTCCGCGCCTTGCACTTCCACCCTGATTCCGGTAGTTTTCAAACCTCGCTTGCCCAGAGTCTCGATGATCTTGGGCCCATAGTGTCGGAGCTTCGCTGCTACGGCGTTGTTACCGGCAATAACAACAACGACTCCCTGCTTGTAGTTCGCGATCGCGCACGATCGACGCAGGTTCGTCGGCAGCACTTCGGAGAGATGCTGCCGGATGGCGAGGAGCAAGGCGGCCTGGGGCACCAGCCGGCTGGTGCCGTCACCACGGTCCAGGTAGTCGCCGATTCGCTTGGCCTGCATGACAGACGGCCCGAGAGGGGGGTGCATGCATATTATTCTGATGTCCGACCGGTTGGCCAAGGCCCGGTCGATCGAGTTCTCGAGCCGGCACCTGGTGCTGGGCGCGGCAGGTATTGCTGCCGGCCTCGTCGTGCTGGTGTTCCTCATCTCCTATCTCGGCGTGCGCCACGCGGCCGAGCTCAAGCTCCCGCTGCTGCAGTCGCTCGTGCGCTCTGCGCAGCAGGAGGAGTCCGAGCGGACGCAGGACTTCCTGCGGCAGAACCTGAACGCGATGGCGGTCAAGCTCGGCGAGATGCAGGCACAGCTGATGCGCCTCGACGCGCTCGGCGAGCGCCTCTCGACCGCCGCCGGGGTCCGGCCGAGCGACTTCCGCTTCGGCGAGATTCCCGGGCGCGGCGGCGCGGCGCTCGTTTCGGTACCGATGCACGATCTCTCGCTCGGCGACTTCAGCCGCCAGCTCGATTTTCTCGCCCGTCAGACCGAGACCCGCTCCGACCTCTACGGCGTGCTCGAATCGCAGCTCCTCGACGCGCGCGTGAAGCAGAAGCTGACGCCCGCGTCGCTGCCGGTGACTTTCGGCAGCTGGAACGCGTCGGGCTTCGGCTGGCGGATCGATCCGATCACCGGCCAGATGGCGTTGCACGAAGGCATCGACTTCATCGCCGAAACGGGTACGCCGATCCTCGCGGCAGCCGCGGGCGTGGTCGTCACTGCCGAGTTCCAGCAGGCCTACGGCAATATGGTCGAAATCGACCACGGCGCCGACCTCCTGACGCGCTATGCGCACGCATCCAAGATCGTCGTCAAGGTCGGGCAGCTCGTGGGGAGCGGCGAGAAGATCGCCGAGGTCGGCACGACCGGCCGCTCCACCGGGTCGCACCTCCATTTCGAGGTCCGCCACAAGGGCACGGCGCAGAACCCGGCCAAGTTCCTGCGCGGCGGCGCGAACGTCGCGGCGGTCAAGCGGTAGCATCGCTCGCTCACCGCCCGCGCGTGGCAGTTGGTCACGGCGGGCGCGCCCGGCCCGGGGGAACAGCGCTAGTCGCATGATAGACTAGCTTTTTTTTCGTTCGCCCCCATCTCCACGCAATGATTCCCCGGCTCCTCAGGGCGGTCTTCGGCAGCCGCAACGACCGCCTGATCAAGACGTACTCCAAGACCGTTGCACGGATCAACGCGCTCGAGCCGCAGGTCGCGGCGCTCTCCGACGAGGCGCTTGCGGCAAAGACCCCGGAGCTCAAGGATCGCTTTGCGCGGGGCGAGACGCTCGACGACCTGCTCCCGGAGGCGTTCGCCGTCGTTCGCGAGGCGGCGAAGCGCACGCTCGACATGCGCCACTTCGACGTGCAGCTCGTCGGCGGGATGGTGCTCCACTACGGCAAGATCGCCGAGATGCGCACCGGCGAGGGCAAGACCCTGGTCGCGACGCTCCCCGCCTACCTCAATGCCCTGACCGGCAAGGGCGTCCACATCGTCACCGTCAACGACTACCTCGCGAGCCGCGACGCCGCGTGGATGGGGAAGATCTACCGGTTTCTCGGCCTGACCGTCGGCACCATCCTGTCGCAGATGGCGCACGAGGAGAAGCACGCCGCGTACGCCGCCGACATCACCTACGGCACCAACAACGAGTTCGGCTTCGACTACCTGCGCGACAACATGGCGATGCGGGTCGACGAGCGGTTCCAGCGCGGGCTCCATTACGCGATCGTCGACGAGGTCGACTCGATCTTGATCGACGAGGCGCGTACGCCGCTCATCATCTCGGGCCAGGCCGACGACCGCACCGACGTCTATCTCAAGATGGACGCGGTCGCGCCGATGCTGAAGCGCCAGGCGACCCCCGACTCGCCGGGCGACTTCTACGTCGACGAGAAGAACCATACCGTGCTTCTCTCCGAGGCGGGCCACGAGAGCGCGGAGATGCTGCTCGCGCGCGCCGGGATGCTGCCCGAGGGGGCGAGCCTGTACGAGCCGGCGCACATCAACCTCAACCATCACCTCTACCAGGCGCTGCGGGCGCACAACCTGTTCTTCCGCGACCGGCACTACGTCGTCCAGAACAACGAGGTGATCATCGTCGACGAGTTCACCGGCCGGTTGATGCCGGGACGGCGCTGGTCGGACGGCATGCACCAGGCGCTCGAGGCGAAGGAGCGGGCCGAGATCCAGAACGAGAACCAGACGCTCGCCTCGATCACGTTCCAGAACTACTTCCGCGTCTTCGAGAAGCTTGCCGGCATGACCGGCACTGCCGACACCGAGGCCTACGAGTTCCAGGAGATCTACAACCTGGAAGTCGTGGTGATCCCGACCCACATGGACATGATCCGGGAGGACCGGCTCGACCAGGTCTACAAGACCGAGGTGGAGAAATTCGAAGCGGTGCTCGCCGACATCAAGGCGCGCTACGAGGGCGGGCAGCCGGTGCTGGTGGGCACGACCTCGATCGAGAACTCGGAGAAGCTCGCCGCGATGCTGCAGAAGGCGAACCTCGCCCACCAGGTGCTGAACGCCAAGCAGCACGCTTATGAGGCGCAGATCATCGCGCAGGCCGGGCGGCCGAAGATGATCACGATCGCGACCAACATGGCCGGCCGCGGCACCGACATCGTCCTTGGCGGCAACGTCGAGAAGCAGGTCGACGTGGTGCGGGCCGACCCGGGGCTGGACGAGACCGGGAAGGAGGCGCGGATCGCAGCCCTGCGTGCGGAATGGCGCACGCTTCACCAGCAGGTGGTCGACGCGGGCGGGCTGCACATCATCGGCACCGAGCGCCACGAGTCGCGCCGCATCGACAACCAGCTGCGCGGCCGCTCGGGCCGCCAGGGCGACCCGGGGTCGTCGCGCTTCTACCTCGCGCTCGACGACCAGCTGCTGCGGATCTTCGCCGGCGAGCGCATCCGGGCGATCATGGAGCGGCTCAAGATGCCCGAGGGCGAGCCGATCGAGCACACCCTCGTCACCCGCTCGATCGAGAGCGCACAGCGGAAGGTCGAGGCGCACAACTTCGACATCCGCAAGCAGCTCCTCGAGTACGACAACGTCGCCAACGACCAGCGCAAGAACGTCTACGAGCTGCGCAACCGGATCCTCGAGAACCAGGGTCTGGCGGAGATGGTGAAGGACCTGCGCGACGGCGTCGTGACCGACGTCTTCCGCGCGCACGTCCCGCCCGAGAGCGTCGAGGAGCAGTGGGACATCCCCGGGCTGGAGACGGACCTGCACATCACCGTCGGCCTGCACATCCCGGCGAAGAAGTGGCTGGAAGAGGAGCCGAACCTCGGCGAGGAGGCGCTGCTCGAGCGGATCCTCGAGGCCTCCGACGCGGCGTATGCGGCGCGTATGTCCCACGTGCCGCCGGAAGCGGTCGCGCACACCGAGCGGTACGTGCTGCTGCAGATCCTCGATCAGCACTGGCGCGAGCACCTCGGCGCGCTCGACCACCTGCGCCAGGGGATCCACCTGCGCGGCTACGCGCAGAAGAACCCGAAGCAGGAGTACAAGCGGGAGGCGTTCGAGCTGTTCGGCGCGATGCTCGAAACGGTCAAGCTGGAGGTCACGCGCATCCTCACCCACCTCGACCTGAAGACGCAGGAGCAGGTGCGCGAGATCGAACGGCTCGAGGCCGAGGCCCGCGCGCCCGAGAACGTCCAGTACCAGCACCCCGCGCTGGAGGAGGCGCTCGTCGGTGCCGGCGCGGAAGGCGAAGCCGGGGACGAGGTCGCGACCCTGCGCAAGCCCGCCCCCTTCATCCGGCAGATGGGCAAGGTCGGTCGCAACGACCCGTGCCCGTGCGGGTCGGGCAAGAAGTTCAAGCATTGCCACGGGCGTTTGTCCTAGACTCGGCGCGCCGCACGGGGACCGGGTCGTTTTGACTCCCCGACGGTGGTGACTTCGTCGCGGCGCGCTCCCTGAATGGCCGTCAACCTGAACCCCCCGGATCCCGCGACGCTCGCCGTCGTCGACGGCGTCGAGCTCGGCTTCGCGGAAGCGGGGATCCGCAAGCGCGGTGGCCGCGACCTCATGGTGATGCGGCTCGCCGCGGGGAGCCGGGTCGCCGGCGTCTTCACCCGCAACGGCTTCGCCGCCGCGCCGGTCCAGGTCTGCCGGCGCCGGCTCGCCGGGCGCCGGCCGATCCGCGGGCTCGTCACCAATGCCGGCAACGCGAACTGCGGGACCGGCGAGGCGGGGTTGCGTGCCGCGGAGCGTACCTGCGAGGCGGTCGCGCGGGCGCTCGGGTGTACGCCTGACGAGGTCCTCCCGTTCTCGACCGGCGTGATCCTCGAGCCGCTGCCGGTGGAGCGGATCGAGGCGGCGCTGCCCCGGTGTCTCGCGACGCTCAGCGCCGCGAACTGGGGGGAGGCGGCCGCAGCCATCATGACCACCGACACCGTGCCGAAGGCCGCGTCGCGTGCGGCCGAGATCGACGGCCGGCGCGTGACCGTCACCGGCATCGCCAAGGGCGTCGGCATGTTGCAGCCGAACATGGCGACGATGCTCGCGTACCTCGCCACCGACGCCGCGATCGGACAGGGCGCGCTCGAGCGCCTCGTGCGCGAGACGGCCGACGCATCGTTCAACCGCGTGACCGTCGACGGCGACACGTCGACCAACGATTCGTTCGTGCTGATCGCGACCGCCCGCGCCGGCAACCGCGAGATCGCCGACGCCGCCGACCCGGGCTATGCGGCGCTCAAGCGCGCGGCCGTCGAAGTCGCCCGCGAGCTCGCGCAGGCGATCGCGCGCGACGGCGAGGGCGCGACCAAGTTCATCACCGTCCGCGTGACCGGCGCGGCGGCGGAAGCCGAAGCGGTGCGGGTTGCGAAGGCGATCGCGCATTCGCCGCTCGTCAAGACCGCGTTCTTCGCGTCCGACCCCAACCTGGGGCGGCTGCTCATGGCGATCGGCAACGCCGGCATCGACGACCTCGATACCGCGAACGTGAGCCTCTGGCTCGGGGACGTGCAGGTGATCGAGCACGGCGGCCGCGCCGCGAGCTACCGGGAAGAGGACGGCGCGCGCGCGATGCGCCCGCCCGAGATCGAGGTCCGGGTGGCCCTCGGGCGGGGCGGCGCCGAGACGACCGTTTGGACGTGCGACTTCTCCTATGACTACGTCAAGATCAACGCGGAATACCGGACCTGACCCGGCCGGCGGCTTCGACCGGCTGATCGATCGCCTGGACGGGCTGGTCGACCGGATCGAGCGGCTCCTCCCGGCCCCCACGCCGGCACCGGACTGGAACGAGTCGATCGCGTTCCGCTGGCGCAAGCGCGACGGCCGCGGTCGGCTCGCGCCGGTCGCTCATCCGCACCAGATCCGGCTCTCGGACCTGCAGGGCATCGACCGCCAGAAGACGCTGGTCGAGCGCAACACGCGCCAGTTCGTCGCCGGCCAGCCGGCCAACAACGTGCTCCTCACCGGCGCGCGCGGCACCGGCAAGAGCTCCCTCATCAAGGCGCTGCTCAACCGTTTCCACCGCGAGCGCCTGCGCCTGATCGAAGTCGACAAGCAGGATCTCGTCGATCTGCCGGACATCATCGACCTCGTCGCCGGGCGGCCGGAGCGGTTCGTCGTCTTCTGCGACGACCTGTCGTTCGAAGCCTCCGAGGCGGGCTACAAGTCGCTCAAGGTCGCGCTCGACGGCTCGATCGCGGCCACCTCTGACAACGTGCTCATCTACGCGACGTCGAACCGGCGCCACCTGATGCCCGAGTTCATGCAGGAGAACCTCGAGTACCACCGCGTCGGCGAGGAGATTCACCCCGGCGAGACCTCGGAGGAGAAGATCTCGCTGTCGGAGCGGTTCGGGCTGTGGGTCTCGTTCTACCAGTTCGACCAGGACGGGTATCTCGACATCGTCGCGCACTGGCTGACGGAGATGGGCTGCGCGCCGGGCGACGTCGAAACCGCGCGCACCGAGGCGCTGCAGTGGGCGCTCGGGCGCGGGTCGCGCAGCGGGCGAGTCGCGTGGCAGTTCGCGCGCGACTACGCCGGACGCGCGAGCGCTCGCGCGGCGCGGCCGCGCCGCAAGTGACGCGGACGATCGACGTCGCCGCGGCGATCCTCATCCGGCCGGACGGCACCGTCCTCCTCGCGCAGCGGCCCGCCGGCAAGGTCTACGGCGGGTACTGGGAGTTTCCCGGCGGCAAGCTCGAGGCCGGCGAGGCGCCGTCGCAGGCGCTCGCGCGCGAGCTGCACGAAGAGCTCGGCGTGGACATCGAGCGTCCCGAGCCCTGGATTACCCGGGTCTACACCTACCCGCACGGCACCGTCCGGCTGCACTTCTTCCGGGTTCGCCACTGGTCCGGGGAGCCGCACGGCCGCGAGGGCCAGGCGTTTTCCTGGCAGCGCGTAAACGCCCCTGCCGTGGCGCCGATGCTGCCGGCGAACGAACCGGTGTTCCGGGCGCTGGCGCTCCCGACCGAGTACGCGATCTCGAACGCCGGCGACGTTGGCGAGGAGGCGTTCCTCGCGGCGCTCCGCCGCCGGCTCGACGCGGGGCTGCGCCTCGTCCAGCTGCGCGAGAAGACGATGCCGCGCGCTCGGCTCGCCCGCCTGGCACGCGAGGTCGTGGGGCTCGTGCGCGACGCCGGCGGCGTCGTGCTCGTGAACGGCGACGCAGCGCTCGCGCGCGAGTCGGGCGCCCACGGCGTGCATCTCGCGGCGGCGCAGCTCGCCGCCGCGCCTGCGCGGCCGGCGCTGGAGTACGTCGGCGCCTCGATCCACGGTGCCGGCGAGCTGCGCAAAGCCGAGGCGCTGGCGCTCGACTTTGCGGTGCTCGGGCCGCTCGCCGCTACGCCGACGCATGCGCACGCGGCGACGCTCGGCTGGGACGGGTTCGAGCGCATCGCGCGCGATCCGGGCATCCCGGTGTTCGCGATCGGCGGTCTCGAGCGCGGCGATCTCGAGCGCGCCTGGGCGCACGGCGCGCACGGCGTGGCGATGATCCGGGGGGCGTGGGCGGGCTGACGCCCGGAGCCGCGCGGCTTACTGGGCGGCCGGCGGCTCGGCCGGCGGCGCCTCGGACTTGTCCTCCTGCTCGACCGCGGCGACGCGGTACTGCTCGGTCGCCCACGCGCCGAGGTCGACGGTCTTGCAGCGCTCGGAGCAGAACGGTCGGAACGGGTTGTCGGGGCCCCAGGCGACCTGCTTGCCGCAGCGCGGGCAGGGCACGGCGCGCGGGCGGGTGCTCACGAGGCGACAGTTACGGCGGCGGTCACAGATTGCAGAACGTCAGCTCGAAGTCGACGTCGTGCTCGACCGTGCGGGGCCGCGGCTCGGTGCCGCCGACCGCGACGAAGCGGACGTTCAGCGCATAGCGGTTGGCGCTGATCTCGGGCACGCAGTCGGCGTTGAGCGCAAGCCGGATGCGGACCATCTGCGCGGTGCGCCCGCCCAGCATCTGCTGGAACGTGCCCTGCGCCGCGGTGAGCCGAGCGGGCTTGCCGCTCTCGCGCAGCAGCTTCAGCACCAGCGCCGCGCCGTCGCGGATCGGCAGCATCGGCGCGACCCAGGCCTTGAGGTCGGCGAGCCGGACGTCGCTCTCGCGATGCAGCCAGAAGTGGTACGAGGGCAGGTCGAACTCGCATGCACCGCCCGGGATGCCGGTGCGCTGCTTGATCGCCATCAGCCATTCGTTGTCGCGCAGGTGCTGGCCGATCTTCCCCACCATGCTGTAGAGCCCGGCGTGCGTCTGCTCGATGTCGCGCACGACCGAGGCGAGCACCTGCTGGTCGATCTCCGGGCTCGAGCGGAAGGAGTACATCACCTGCTTCTGGCGCTCGAGCTCCTGCAGGAGGTCGGACTTGAGGTCGGCGCGGCCGGTGACGTCGAGGATCTCGAACAGGGTGAGGAGCGCCGCGTGGTGCTCGGGCGCTTCGGTGCGCTCGAGGTAGAAGCGCGCGCGCTCGAACAGGTCCTCGAGGCGCAGCATCGTCCGGATGCGCTCGACCAGCGGGTACTCGTAGGTGATCACTCTCGCGCCGCGCCTGTCCGGAAATCGTCACCGATTCTGACGGATATCCCCTGGCCTGACAACGCTCGACACTCCCCGCCGCGCGATGGATTACGCGCCGGCGAGCGCGAGGTAGCGTGAATGGAGCACTTCGACCTGCGGCGGCAGGCGATCCGGGTCGCCGCCGTTGTCGATGACGTCGTCGGCGTGCGCAAGGCGTGCCGCACGGCTCGCCTGCGTCGCCATGATCGCCTCCACTTCCGGGCGCGCGAGGTTGCTGCGCAGCATGACGCGACGGACCTGCTCCGCCTCCGGGCAGTCGACCACGAGCACGCGGTCGCAGCGCCGGCGCGGGTCCCCGGACTCCACGAGCAGCGGGATCATGAGGATCACGTAGGCGCTGGCGGCGGCGGCCCGCAGCCGCTCGCTCTCCGCGCGGATCATCGGGTGCAGGATCGCCTCCAGGCGCTTCCTCGCGCCGGGGTCGCGGAAGACCTGCTGCCGCATCCGCTCGCGGTCGAGCGCGCCGCGCTCGTCGACGACCTCTGGCCCGAACGCCGCGCGGATCGCCGGGATCGCGGCGCCGCCGGGCGCGGTCAGCTCGTGCGCGAGCGCGTCGGCGTCGATCACTTCGACGCCGCGCGCCTCGAACAGGCGCCCGACGCTCGACTTCCCGCTGCCGATGCCCCCGGTAAGGCAGACCGTCGGCTTGCTCATTGGACTACCCTCGCGCTTCGCGCTCGAAATTCACCTTTGCGACGGCCCGGCGGCCTCATAGCAGCTGGGCGAGGTACCGGTCGACGATCTCCTTCCCCCAGAACAGCGCGATCAGTCCGGCGCCTGCGAGGTACGGCCCGAACGGGATCGGGACGTCGCGGCCACGCCGGGCGAGGACCATCAGCGCGATGCCCGCGACCGCGCCGACGAATGACGAGGCGAGGATCACGAACGGCAGCATCTTCCAGCCGAGCCACGCGCCGATCGCGGCGAGCAGCTTGAAGTCGCCGAAGCCCATGCCTTCCTTGCCGGTCGCGAGCTTGAACGCCCAGTACACGACCCAGAGCACGAGGTAACCGGCGACCGCGCCGACCACCGCCGACTGGAGATCGACGAACGTTCCGCGCAGGTTGAAGATGAGCCCGGCCCAGAGCATCGGCAGCGTGATGGAGTCGGGGAGGAGCTGGGTGTCGATGTCGATGACCGCGAGCGCGATCATGCACCACGTGAAGAGCATCGCGCCGAGCGCGGCGTAGCCGAACCCGAAGCGCCAGGCGCAGTATGCGGTCGCGATGGCGGTGAACGCCTCGACGATCGGGTAGCGGATCCCGATCGGCGCCCGGCAGGCCGAGCACCGGCCGCGTAACCACAGATACGAGGCGAGCGGGATGTTCTCGAGCGGGGTGATGCGGTGGCCGCAGGACGGGCAGCCCGAGCGCGGCGCCATCAGGTCGAACCGCGGCCCGGCGGCCGGCGTCTCGCCGCGGAGCTCGGCGCACTGCGCCTGCCACTCGCGCTCCATCATCTTCGGCAGGCGGTGGATCACCACGTTCAGGAATGATCCGATCGCGAGCCCGAGCGCCGCCCCTACGGTGATGAACACGGGCGGGCTCGCGATGTATTCGATGGGGGTCACCGGTCGAGTCAGGCATCAAAAAGGGGTTACAGGCACCGCCTGTAACCCCCTGGGAGGGCGAGCGGCCGCGCCGCTTACACCGCCTGGCCGAGCTTGAAGATCGGCAGGTACATCGCGATCACCATGCCCCCGATCAGCACGCCGAGCACCACCATGATCAGCGGCTCCATCAGCGACGAGAGCGCCTCGACCGCGTCGTCGACCTCCGCCTCGAAGAAGTCGGCGACCTTGCTGAGCATATGGTCGAGCGCGCCCGACTCCTCGCCGATCGAAGCCATCTGCACCACCATGTTCGGGAACACGCCGGCGTTGCTCATCGCGGAGGTCAGGCTCGTGCCGGTGCTCACCTCCTGCTGGATCTGCTTGGTCGCGATCTTGTAGACATAGTTGCCGGCCGCGCCGCCGACCGAATCCAGCGCCTCGACCAGCGGTACGCCGGCGGCGAACATCGTCGACAGCGTGCGCGTCCAGCGCGCGATGACCGATTTCCTGACGATGTCGCCGAAGATCGGCACCCGCAGGAGCATCCGGTCCATCGCGATCTGCACCGCTTCGGAGCGCTTCCACAGCTCGAGGAAGCCCCACACGCCGCCGATCAGGATGCCGAAGATCAGGTACCAGTACTCGACGAAGAAGTCCGAGAGGCCCATCACGAACAGCGTCGGCGCCGGGAGGTCGGCGCCGAAGCTCGTGAACACCTGCTTGAACGCCGGGATGACGAAGATCATGATCACCGCGGTGATGATGAACGCGACCACGATCACCGCCACCGGATAGAACAGCGCCGCCTTGATCTTCGACTTGATCGCGAGGATCTTTTCCTTGTAGACCGCGAGGCGGTCGAGCAGCGTCTCCAAGATACCCGCCTGCTCGCCGGCCTGGATCAGGTTGCAGAAAAGCGCGTCGAAATAGAGCGGCTGCTTGCGGAACGCCGCGGCGAGCGAGGATCCGGTCTCGACGTCGGACTTGATGTCCATCAGGAGCTTGGTGACGCGCGGGTTCGAATGCCCCTTGCCGACGATGTCGAACGCCTGCAGCAGCGGCACGCCCGCCTTCATCATCGTGGCCATCTGCCGGGTGAAGAGCGCGATGTCCTTCTCGGAGACCTTCTTGCCGCCGGCGAGCCGCTGCTT
>CAVXND010000076.1:0-17415 GCA_963762785.1 uncultured beta proteobacterium | reverse complement strand
GGCGTCGCCCGCGCCGTCGATGATGGTGGTGTCTTCCTTCGCCACCTCGACGCGCTTCGCCTTGCCGAGATCCTTCAGCGTCGCCTTCTCGAGCGTGAGCCCAAGCTCCTCGGCGATCACCGTGCCGCCGGTGAGGATCGCGATGTCCTCGAGCATCGCCTTGCGGCGGTCGCCGAAGCCGGGCGCCTTTACCGCGCTCGTCTTCAGGATGCCGCGCAGGTTGTTCACCACCAGCGTCGCGAGCGCCTCGCCTTCGACGTCCTCGGCGACGATCAGCAGCGGCTTCCCGGCCTTCGCCACCTGCTCGAGCAGCGGCAGCAGGTCGCGGATCGACGAGATCTTCTTGTCGTGCAGGAGGATGTAGGTGTCCTCGAGGACCGACAGCTGCTTCTCGGGGTTGTTGATGAAGTACGGCGAAAGATAGCCGCGGTCGAACTGCATGCCCTCGACGACCTCGAGCTCGTTCTGCAGGCCCTTGCCGTCCTCGACCGTGATCACGCCTTCCTTGCCGACCTTGTCCATGGCGTCGGCGATGATCTTGCCGATGGCCTCGTCGAGGTTCGCGGAGATGGCGCCGACCTGGGCGATCTCCTTCGACGTGGTCGTGGGCTTGGAGATCTTCTTCAGCTCCTCGACCACCGCCTCGACCGCCTTGTCGATGCCGCGCTTGAGGTCCATCGGGTTCATCCCGGCGGCCACGAACTTCATGCCCTCGCGGACGATCGCCTGGGCGAGCACGGTGGCGGTCGTGGTGCCGTCGCCGGCCACGTCCGAGGTCTTGGACGCGACCTCCTTGACCATCTGCGCGCCCATGTTCTGGAACTTGTCCTTCAGCTCGATCTCCTTGGCCACCGACACGCCGTCCTTGGTGACGGTCGGCGCGCCGAACGAGCGTTCGAGCACGACGTTGCGGCCTTTCGGGCCGAGCGTCGCCTTCACTGCGTTGGCGAGGATGTTGACGCCTTCCAGCATCTTGTGCCGGGCGTCCTCGTGGAAACGTACGTCTTTGGCAGGCATTGCTTGAGACTCCTATTGCGGGTTCGTTAGGCGACGACGCCCATGATGTCTTCCTCGCGCATCACGAGGTACTCGGTGCCTTCGATCTTCACGGTGCTGCCGGAATACTTGCCGAACAGGATCCGGTCGCCGACCTTGACGTCGAGCGCCTCGCGCTTGCCGTCGTCGTTGCGCTTGCCGGGGCCGACGGCGATCACCTCGCCCTGGTCCGGCTTCTCGGCGACGTTGTCGGGGATCACGATCCCGCCGGCGGTCTTGCGTTCCTCTTCGAGCCGCTTGACGATCACACGATCATGCAAGGGACGGATTTTCAACATGTTTTCCTCCAGTTACGGTGTGTTTGCGACCACTCACCGACCTGTGGGTGGCCGGGGATTCCAAGGGAGTGAGTCGTCTGCTAGCACTCAACTCACGTGAGTGCTAATTCTAGGTGCGCAAGCCCCTCGTTTCAAGAGGGACGGCGTAACCTTCCCAGATGGATATGGAGTGAGACCGCGCGCGTACGCGCGCGGTTACATATCCATATCCATGCCGCCCATGCCGCCCATGCCGCCGTGGCTGTGGCCGCCGCCGGCGTTCTTCTTCTCTTCCACCAGCTCGGCGACGCCGACGTCGGTGGTGAGGAGGAGGCCGGCCACGGACGCCGCGTTCTGCAGGGCGATGCGGGTCACCTTGGTCGGGTCGACCACGCCCATCTGGACGAGATCGCCGTACTCCTCGGTCTGGGCGTTGAAGCCGAAGTTGCCCTTGCCGTCGACGACCTTGTTGAGCACGACCGAGGGCTCCTGCCCGGCGTTCTGGACGATCGCGCGGAGCGGCTCCTCGAGCGCGCGCGCGACGATCTTGATGCCGGCGTCCTGGTCGTGGTTCGCGCCCTTGAGGTTGTCGAGCGCCTTGCGGGCGCGGATCAGCGCGACGCCGCCGCCGGCGACGATCCCTTCCTCGACCGCCGCGCGGGTCGCGTGCAGCGCGTCCTCGACGCGGGCCTTCTTCTCCTTCATCTCGACCTCGGTCGCGGCGCCGACCTTGATCACCGCCACGCCGCCGGCGAGCTTCGCCACGCGCTCCTGGAGCTTCTCCTTGTCGTAGTCGCTGGTGGCTTCCTCGACCTGCTGGCGGATCTGCTTCACCCGCGCCTCGATCCCCTTGGCGTCGCCCGCGCCGTCGATGACGGTGGTCTCTTCCTTGCCCACCTCGATGCGCTTCGCGTGGCCGAGATCCTTCAGCGTCGCCTTCTCGAGCGTGAGCCCGAGCTCCTCGGCGATCACGGTGCCGCCGGTGAGGATCGCGATGTCTTCCAGCATCGCCTTGCGGCGGTCGCCGAAGCCGGGCGCCTTCACCGCGCTCGTCTTCAGGATGCCGCGGAGGTTGTTCACGACCAGCGTCGCGAGCGCCTCGCCCTCGACGTCCTCGGCGATGATCAGCAGCGGCTTGCCGGCCTTCGCCACCTGCTCGAGCAGCGGCAGGAGATCGCGGATCGACGAGATCTTCTTGTCGTGCAGGAGGATGTAGCTGTCCTCGAGGATCGAGAGCTGCTTCTCGGGGTTGTTGATGAAGTACGGCGAGAGGTAGCCGCGGTCGAACTGCATCCCTTCGACGACCTCGAGCTCGTTCTGCAGGCTCTTGCCGTCCTCGACCGTGATCACGCCTTCCTTGCCGACCTTGTCCATCGCGTCGGAGATGATCTTGCCGATGTTCTCGTCGGCGTTGGCGGAGATCGCGCCGACCTGGGCGATCTCCTTGGAGGTCGTGGTGGGCTTGGAGAGCTTCTTCACCTCCTCGACGACCGCCTCGACCGCCTGGTCGACGCCGCGCTTGAGGTCCATCGGGTTCATCCCGGCGGCCACGAACTTCATGCCCTCGCGGACGATCGCCTGGGCGAGCACGGTCGCGGTCGTGGTGCCGTCGCCGGCGACATCGGAGGTCTTGGACGCGACTTCCTTGACCATCTGCGCGCCCATGTTCTGGAACTTGTCCTTCAGCTCGATTTCCTTCGCCACCGACACGCCGTCCTTGGTGACGGTGGGGGCGCCGAACGAGCGCTCGAGGACAACGTTGCGGCCCTTCGGGCCGAGGGTCGCCTTCACTGCGTTGGCGAGGATGTTGACGCCCTCCAGCATCTTGTGCCGGGCGTCCTCGTGAAACCGTACGTCTTTGGCAGCCATTGCTCTGAGACTCCTATTGCGAGGGTTCGTTAGGCGACGACGCCCATGATGTCTTCCTCGCGCATCACGAGGTACTCGGTGCCTTCGATCTTCACGGTGGTGCCGGAGTACTTGCCGAACAGGATCCGGTCGCCGACCTTGACGTCGAGCGCCTCGCGCTTGCCTTCGTCGTTCCGCTTGCCCGGGCCGACGGCGATGACCTCGCCCTGGTCCGGCTTCTCGGCGGCGTTGTCGGGGATCACGATCCCGCCGGCGCTCTTGCGTTCCTCTTCGAGCCGCTTGACGATCACGCGATCATGCAAGGGACGGATTTTCATCATGTTTTCCTCCAGTTTCACTAGGTTTGCGACCACTCACCGACCTGGGGGTGGTCGGAGATTCCAGGGAGTCGAGTCGTCTGCTAGCACTCAACCCACGTGAGTGCTAATTTTAGGTGCGCAAGCCCCTTCGTTTCAAGAGGGACGGCAAAAAAGAAACCCCGGGGAGCCGTCCCCCGGGGTCCGCGACAGGATGATGCCGATCCGCAGAGATCAGGCGAGATCGAAGCGATCGGCGTTCATCACCTTGGTCCACGCCGCCACGAAGTCCTTCACGAACTTCTCCTTCGCGTCTGCGCACGCATAGACCTCCGCGAGGGCCCGGAGCTCCGAGTTCGAGCCGAAGACGAGATCGACCCGGGTGCCGGTCCACTTGACCTTGCCCGTCTTGCGGTCGCGCCCCTCGTACACGTCCTTCGGCGCCGCCGGCCGGCTTCCACTCCGTGCCCATGTCGAGCAGGTTGACGAAGAAGTCGTTGGAGAGCGTCTCCGGCTTCGTGGTGAAGACCCCGTGCTTGGAGCCGCCGACGTTGGTCGCCCAGCATGCGCATGCCGCCGACGAGGACCGTCATCTCCGGCGCCGTGAGCGTCAGGAGCTGCGCCCGGTCGATCAGCATGCTGCTCCGCGCCGATGCCGATCTTGCCCTTCACGTAGTTGCGGAAGCCGTCGGCGATCGGCTCGAGCACCGCGAAGGACTCGACGTCCGTCTGGTCCTGCCTCGCGTCCATGCGTCCGGGCGCGAAGGGAACCTTCACCTCGACGCCGGCGTTCTTCGCGGCCTGCTCGACGCCCGCGCAGCCCGCGAGCACGATCAGGTCGGCAAGCGAGACCTTCTTGCCGCCGGACTGCGAGGCGTTGAACTCCTTCTGGATCTCTTCGAGCGTCTGCAGCACCTTCGCCAGCTCGGCCGGCTGGTTGACCTCCCAATCCTTCTGCGGCGCGAGGCGGATGCGCGCGCCGTTCGCGCCACCGCGCTTGTCGGAGCCGCGGAAGGTGGACGCCGACGCCCAGGCGGTCGAGACGAGCTGCGACACCGACAGCCCCGAAGCGAGCACCTTGCTCTTGAGCGCGGCGATGTCCTTCTCGTCGATCAGCTTGTGGTCGACCGCCGGGATGGGGTCCTGCCAGATGAGTTCTTCGGTCGGCACCTCCGGTCCCAGGTAGCGGGCGCGCGGGCCCATGTCGCGGTGCGTCAGCTTGAACCAGGCGCGCGCGAAGGCATCGGCGAAGGCCTGCGGGTCCTCGAGGAACCGGCGCGAGATCTTCCCGAACTCCGGATCGAAGCGCAGCGTCAGGTCGGTGGTCAGCATGGTCGGCTTGTGGAACTTGCCCGGGATGTGCGCGTCGGGAATGATCTCCGGCGCGTTCTTGGCCACCCATTGCTTGGCACCGGCGGGCGACTTGGTCAGCTCCCATTCGTACTTGAACAGGTTCTCGAGGAAGTTGTTGCTCCACAGCGCCGGGGTCTTGGTCCAGGTCACTTCGATGCCGCTCGAGACCGTGTCGGCGCCGTGCCCCGTGCCGTAGTCGCTCATCCAGCCCAGGCCCTGCGCTTCCAGCGGCGCGCCTTCCGGATCCGGGCCCTTGTGCGATTCCGGGGCGGCGCCATGGGCCTTGCCGAAGGTGTGGCCGCCGGCGATCAGGGCGACGGTCTCCTCGTCGTTCATCGCCATGCGGCCGAAGGTGGCGCGGATGTCCTTGGCGGCGGCCATGTAGTCGCCGCTGGCGTTCGGGCCTTCCGGGTTGACGTAGATCAGGCCCATGTGGGTGGCGCCGAACGGCTGATCCAGCTCGCGATCGCCGCTGAAGCGCTTGTCGACGCCCAGCCACGCGATCTCCTGCACCCCAGTTCACGTCCTCGTCCGGCTCCCATACGTCCGCACGGCCGCCCCCGAAGCCGAAGGTCCTGAAGCCCATCGACTCCAGCGCAACGTTGCCGGCGAGGATGATCAGGTCGGCCCAGGAGATCTTGCTGCCGTACTTCTGCTTGATCGGCCACAGCAGGCGGCGCGACTTGTCGATGTTGACGTTGTCGGGCCAGCTGTCGAGCGGGGCGAAGCGCTGCTGGCCCCGGCCGCCGCCGCCGCGGCCGTCGGTGATCGCGGTAGGTCCCGGCGGCGTGCCAGGACATGCGGATGAACTGCGGCCCGTAGTGGCCGAAGTCCGCCGGCCACCAGTCCTGCGAGTCGGTCATCAGCTTGACCAGGTCCTTCTTCAGCGCCTTGTAGTCGAGGCTCCTGAATTCCTTCGCGTAGTCGAAGCCCTTGCCCATCGGGTCGGACTTCGCGGAATGCTGATGCAGCAGCTCCAGCCGCAGCTGGTTCGGCCACCAGTCGCGGTTCGTCCTGCCGACGCCGGCGATGTGGTTGAACGGGCACTTGCCCGCGCTCTGTGTCAGTCTTTGTGTCCATGTTTATCTCCAATGAAGTCTCATTCGAACTACAGCGTGATCCGGACAGCCCTTTGATCCAGCTCAACCAGGCTCCGAATAAGGTCGCGCACGGCGATGGCGTAGCTGTCGCGATGTCCGGCCGGGACATGAGTCGCAGAGGTCGCTCGCACAGTGTCGGCCGCGCGGGTGATCGAGTCCAACCGATCTTTCCGCTGAGGTCGATCGAGGCCGTCGATCAGCGGCCGAAGGGAATCCTAACCCGCCTGCGCGCCGGCGCCGAGGTACGCCCGCTCGAGCGCGCCGTCGGCCGCGATCTCGGCGGCGCTGCCCGAGGCGACGATCTGCCCGCCCTCGATCACGTACGCGCGGTCGGCGAGCGTCAGCGCGAGCCCGGCCATCTGGTCGACGAGCAGGATCGTCGCGCGCTTCGCTCCGCAGCCGGTCGAGCGCGGCGAAGAGGTCGTTGATCACCGCCGGCGCGAGGCCGAGCGAGGGCTCGTCGAGCAGCAGCAGGCGCGGCTTCGCCATCAGGCCGCGGGCGAGCGCGAGCATCTGCTGCTCGCCGCCGGAGAGGAGGCCGGCGCGCTGGTGCAGCCGCTCGCGCAATCGCGGGAACCGCTCGAGCATCGCCTCGACCTCGGCGTCGGTCGCATCGCGCCGCAGGAACGCGCCGAGGCGGATGTTGTCGAGCACGGAGAGCTCCGGGAACACCTGCCGCCCTTCCGGCACGAGCGCGACGCCGCGCGCGACGACCTTGTGCGCCGGCAGCTGCTGCAGCGCCTCGCCGTCGAGGCTGATCCCGCCCTCGACCGGTCGATGCAGCCCGGCGAGCGCGCGCATCAGCGTCGATTTCCCGGCGCCGTTCGCGCCGAGCACGGCGACCATCTCGCGGTCGCGCACCCGCAGCTCGACGCCGCGCAGCACCGGCTCGGCGCCGTAGCCCGCGGAGAGCTTGCCGACCTCGAGCAGCGTGTCGCCGAGCGCCGCCTCGGCGGTGCGGTGCGCCGACGGGCGGCCCGCCTCCTCGCCGAGATAGGCCTTCTTCACGGCCGGATCCTGCTGCACCGCCTCCGGCAGCCCGGCGGCGATGCGCACGCCGGCGTCGATCACCACCACGCTGGTCCGAGATGCCCATCACGAGCGACATGTCGTGCTCGACCAGCACCACCGCGATGCCGCGGTCGGCGATGCGCCGCAGCAGCGCCGCGAGCGCGCGCTTGTCGTCGCGCGAGAGGCCCGCCGCCGGCTCGTCGAGCAGCAGCACGCGCGGGCCGGTCGCGAGCGCGCGCGCGATCTCGACCAGCCGCCGGTCGACGTGCGGCAGGTCCGCGGCGCGGCGCGCGAGATCGCCGCGGTAGCCGACGTACGCCGCGAGCGCCCGGGCGCGCGCGATCGCCGCCTCGCCCGGCGCGGCGAACGGCGACCCGAGCCGTCCGCGCGCGTGCGCGATCGTCAGGTTCTCGAGCACCGACATGCTGCCGAAGAGCTGCGAGGTCTGGTAGGTGCGTGCGACGCCGGCCCGCGCGATCGCGTACGCCGGACGGCCCTCGACGCCTCGGCGGCCATCGCGCGCCCTACCCTCGGCGCCGAGGCGGATCGCGCCCGCGTCGGGGCGATAGAAGCCGCCGAGCATGTTGAGCACGGTGGTCTTGCCGGCGCCGTTCGGCCCGATCAGGCTGGTGATCGCGCGCGGCTGCGCGTCGAACGCGAAAGCCGGTCACCGCCCGCACGCCGCCGAACGCGATCGTGAGGCCCTCGACCGCGAGCGCGGCGCCGGCCGGAGCCGGCTCGTCTGCGGCCGCCGCGCCGGTCGCCGGCGCCGCCGCCCGCCGCCGCCCGAACCAGCGCGCGGCTTCGCCGACGATGCCCTCGGGCGCGATCAAGAGCACGACGAGCAGCAGCGCGCCGAAGAAGAGCAGCCGGTACTCGGCGAGCCCGGCGAGCACCTCGGGCAGCAGCACGACCACCGCCGCGCCGACGAGCGGCCCGGTCACCGTCCCCGCGCCGCCGATGATCACCACCAGCACGAACAGGATCGACTGCGAGAACGCGAACGTCGACGGCGTGACGAAGCCGGAGAGCGAGGCGAACATGCCGCCCGCGAGCCCGGCGCACGCCGCCGACACGGCGAACGCGAAGGTCTTCACCGCGACCGGATTCAGCCCGATCGACTCGGCCGCGGTCTCCGAGTCCTTCACCGCGCGCATCGCCGCGCCCCAGTCGCTCCGCGCGAGCCGCCAGAAACCGTAGACGAGCAGCGCCGCGACCGCGATCGCCATCAGCGCGACGCCGCGCTCGCCGAACGCGAACCCGAACGGCGCGGGATGCGGGATGCCCATGATCCCGTTCTGACCGCCGGTGAGCCCGCTCCACTCCACCGCGACCTGCTCGACGATGAAGCCGAACGCGATCGTGACCATCGCGAGGTACGGCCCGCGCACGCGCAGCGCCGGCAGCGCGAGCAGCGCGCCGGTCAGCCCGGCGAGCGCGACGGCGACCGGCAGCGCGATCCAGAAGCTCAGCTTCGCCGCCGTCGTCAGGATCGCGACCGCGTACGCGCCGATCGCGTAGAAGCCGACGTGGCCGAACGAGACCTGCCCGGTGAGCCCGAGCAGGACGTTGAGGCCGATGCCGACGATCGCGGTCAGCGCCATCGTCGCCATCACGAACACGTAGTAGCTGTTCGCGACCGCGGTGAACGCGAACGCGGCGGCGAAGACGGCGGCGATCCCGGCGAACGGGAGGAGCCTCATACCTTCTTCACCTCGGCGCGCCCGAAGAGCCCGTTCGGCATCACCGCGAGCGCGACGATCACCAGCGTGAAGGTGACGATCTGCGTGTAGGCCGAGCCGGCGAGCGCGGTGATCAGCGCCTCGACCACGCCGAACAGGAGCCCGGCGAGCATCACGCCCCAGGCGCTCGTGATGCCGCCGAGGATCGCGACCGCGAACGCCTTCAGGCCGAACAGCGTCCCCATGTCCGAGTGCACGTTGAAGAGCGGCGCGATCAGGATGCCGGCGACGCCGGCGAACACGGTCGAGACCGCGTACGCCGCCATCACCGCGGCGGTGACGTTGATCCCCATCAGGCGCGCGGCGTCGCGGTTCTGCACCACGGCGAGCAGCGCCTTCCCGAGCCGCGTGCGGCGCGAGAAGAAGTGCAGCCCCGCCGCCGCGGCGAGGCCCGCGACCGGGATCGCGAGCTGCAGCGGCGAGACGCCGACGCCGAAGAGCTGGACGAGGCCTTCGGCGCCGGTGAGCGACGCGGGCATCGGAAAGCCGCGCGGCTCCTTGCCGAAGGTGAAGAGCACCGCGTTGTCGGCGACGATGCCGAGCGCGACGGTGGCCATCAGCCACGCGTTCGAGCCGCGCCGCGCGAACGGGCGGACCGCGACCAGCTCGACGACGAGGCCGTAGACCGCGCACAGCGCGAGCGCCGCGAGCACCGCCGCCCAGAGCGGGAACCCGAGCCGCACCGCGAAGGTGTAGGCGAACACCGCGCCGAGCATCATCGAGCTGCCCTGCGCGAAGTTCACCGTGCTCGACACCGAGTAGGTGATGTAGAAGCCGAGCGCGAGCAGCCCGTACATGCTGCCCAGGCCGAGGCCGGAGACGAGCGCGGAAGCGATCAGCATAAAGTGGCGCGCAAAAGAAGACGGCCGCCCGAGGCGGCCGTCGTGGGCAACGGGATTCTAACCGTCGGCGCTACTTCTTCATCCCGACCGGGATGATCTGGTTGTCGATGAACTGCGTCCAGACGTAGTCGTTCTCGTTGATCGCGTCGTGGTTCTCGGCGGTGAACGGCTTCGAGTACTTCTTGATCAGCCCGTCGTAGGCTGCGATCTTGTAGAAGCCCTGCCGGATCGCGTCGCCGTTCGGTCGAGCCCGCGTTCTCGATCGCCAGCGCGACCAGCATCATCGCGTCGTAGGCGTTCGCCACGCCGACGGCGGGCGTGATGTCGCCGGGACCCTTGTAGTCCGGGTACTTCGCCATCAGCGCCTTCAGCACCTTCTGGCCGTTCGGCGACTGCGGGCCGAAGAAGCTGTAGGTCTGGATGAAGTGCACGTCCTTCGCGTTCGGCCCCGCGAGCTCGGTGAAGCGGCCGCCGGCCGGGCCCCAGTGCGACACGATCGGCACCTTCCAGCCCATGCGGTCGAGCGACTTCACCACCTGCGCCGACGGGCCGACGTTGCCCACCAGGTAGAGGCAGTCCGCGCCGGCCGCCTTCAGCCGCGTGAGCTGCGGCACGACGTCGACGTCGTTCTGCTCGAACTTCTCGACGCCGGCGGGCTTGAGGCCCTTCGCCGCGAGCGCGGCGAGCAGGCCCTTCTGGTTCGACTCGCCCCACGGGTTGTTGACGAGGATCATCCCGCAGTTCTTGGCGTTGAACGTCTTCTGCGCGTACTGGACCATCGCCTTGTCGACGATCTCGTCCACCGCCGAGACGCGGAACACGAAGTTCGGGTTCGCCCCGTTCTTCGTGATCGGCGTGCCGGCCGCCCACGGCCCCATGAACGGCACCTTCGCCTCGTTCATGATCGGCACGATCGCGATCGACACCGGCGTGTCGAGCCCGCCGAAGAGCACCGCGACCTTCTCCTTGAAGACGAGCTCGCGCGCGGCGATGACGCCCTTCGCCGGCGTCGCCTCGTCGTCGCGGCGGACGAGCTCGAACTTGCGGCCCTTCAGCACGCCGCCTTTCGCGTTCAGCTCGTCGATCGCGATCGTGAGGCCGCGCGTGATCGCCTCGCCGGCGCGCGCCGACTGGCCGGACAGCGCGGTCACCAGGCCGATCTTGATCGGCTCCTGCGCCGCTGCTGACGTCGCCCCGGCGACCAGCGCGACGGCGGCCGCGAGCTTCAGAAACGAACGTCTTTGGGACATGACCCCCTCCTTGTCGAAGAAACGTGTACCGCTACGCAAGCGACGTGCCACCCGGGCACGGCCGCCTCGCGCGCCGTCATCGGCAAAACACGCGAAGGAGCCGGATTATGCCCGTCGCCGCCGCACCCGGCCCGGGCGCGCCATCCTGGCGCACCGCGCACCAGGACGGCGCATTCGTTTCGGTCTGTAACCATCCCGCTGCCCGCAACATCCGCTCACAAAACACCGGCGGCCTCGCGTGCGCTTCGCGCGTTGAGGCAGTCAGACTCGAGGACACCAGGAGCTTCCGCAATCACAACTTTGACTGGAGGCATCTCAATGAAGCAGGGATCGAAACTCGTCATCGCCGCAGTGGCGGCCGGCGCTCTCGGCGCTGCAGCCACTGCGTTCGCCCAGCAGGGCGAACGCGCGGGCGGCGGCCAGCAGGGCGCCGCGGACTGTCCGATGCACACCGCCATGCAGCAGGGCGAGCATCGGATGGGCCAGAGTGGCCGCGGCATGATGGCGCATCGGGGCATGGGTCAGGGCATGCAGCACGGCCAGACCCAGACCACCCCGCCGGCCGAGGAAGAGCACAAGCACTGATCGCGCAAGCGATTCCCGAGCAGGCAGCGGCGGGTTTGAGAAGCATCAAGTGGCTTCCCTGCCCGCCGCGGCATGCTCCACGCAGCATCGACCAGAATTGGAGCGAAGCATGTTCAGACAGACCCTGATCGCCGTCGCAACGATCGCCCTCCTCGGAGCGGCGACGGCGCCGGTTCTCGCGCAAGGCACGACGACGCCTCCGGCCAAGGCCGGTGGCGCGCCACGGATGTACGGCTACGAGCTCATGACGCCCGAGGAACGGCAGGCGTACATGGACAAGATGCGCAACGCCAAGACGCCGGAAGAGCGCACGAAGCTCCGCGACGAGCATCGCGCCGAGATGCAGCAGCGCGCGAAGGAAAAGGGCGTGACGTTGTCCGAGCCCGGCGGTCGGCGCGGGCCCGGCGGTCCAGGGGGGCCCGGCGGCCCCGGCGGCGGTCGGATGTACGGCGACCAGCTCTTCACCCAGCAGGAGCGCGACGACTACCGCAAGCGCATGCAGGAGGCGAAGACGCAGGAAGAGCGCGACAAGATCCGCGGCGAGGCCCGCGCACAGGCCGAGGCACGCGCCAAGGAGAAGGGCATCACGTTGCCTCCGCCGCGCGGCCCAGGGCGGCCCGGGTGGGCGCGGTGGCCCCGGCGGCCAGATGTACGGCGAGCAGCTCTTCACGCAGCAGGAGCGCGACGACTACCGCAAGCGCATGCAGGAAGCAAAGACGCCAGAGGAGCGCGCCAAGATCCGCGACGAGGTCCACGCGCAGGCGCAGGCCCGCGCGAAGGAGAAGGGCATCACGCTGCCCGAGCCGCGCGGCCCGCGCGGTCCGGGCGCGGGGCCTGGACCCGGACCGGGTGGGCCGGGGGCGGGCGCACCGAAGGCGCAGTAGCGGAAATCCCTCGCGCGGCCCATCATCGCCGCGTGAGCGACCCTTCCGAACTCCGTCGCCTCGTCCTAGAGCGGTTCCCCGCGCTCGCCAGCCTTCCGCGCGAACGGCTGGAGGCGCTGGTCGCGCAGTCGCGGGTCCGGCAGATGCCCGCGGGCAGCGTGCTGTTCGAAGCCGATCAGCCGTGCGCCGGGTTCCCGCTCGTGCTCGAAGGCAGCGTCCGCGTCGCCAAGACCGCGCCGAACGGGCGCGAGATCCTGCTCTACCGCGTGGACCCGGGCGAGAGCTGCATCCTCTCCGGGAGCTGCCTCCTCGGGCACGCGAGCTACTCCGCCTCGGGCATCGCCGAAACCGACGTGACGGTCCTCGTCATCCCGCCAGCGCTCTTCAACGAGCTGATGGTGCAGCACGCGCCGTTCCGCGAGTACGTGTTCGGCCTGTACGGCGCGCGGCTCGGCGAGGTGATGGAGCTCATCGAGGAGGTCGCGTTCCGGCGGCTCGACACGCGCCTCGCGCAGCTCCTCGTCCACCGCGGGCCGGTGGTGGAGGCGACCCACCAGAAGCTCGCCGACGAGCTCGGCAGCGTGCGCGAGATCGTGAGCCGCCTGCTGCGCAGCTTCGAGGACCGCGGTTGGGTAAAGCTCGAGCGGGAGCGCGTGACCGTGCTCGACCCGAAAGCGCTCGCCGCGCTCGCGCGCAGCTGAGCACCCTATCGACCGCCTCGAGCGGCGCGCTCGAGAGCGCGCCGTCGTTCAGGCGGCCCTCAGAGGTTGCCCCGCACCCATTCGACGAACCGGGCGAGACTCATCGCGCCCGAAATCCGCGCGACCTCCGCGCCGCGCTCGAGGATCGCGAACGTCGGGATCCCGCGGATGTCGAACCGCGCCGCAAGCGCCTGCGACTCGTCGGTGTTCACTTTCACCAGGCGCACCTGCGGCTCGAGCTCGCGCGCCGCGCGCTCGAACACCGGCGCCATCGCGCGGCAGGGCCCGCACCACGGCGCCCAGAAATCCACGACGACCGGGAGATCGCAGCGCGCGAGGTGGCGCTCGAAGTCGGCCTCGGCGAGCTCGACCGGGTGCCCCTCGAACAGCGCCCGGCTGCACGCGCCGCACTTCGGCGCGTCGCCGAGCCGGTGCGCGGGCACCCGGTTCGCCGTATGGCAGTGCGGGCACGCGACGTTGAGGATCCGGTCCTGGTCCATCCCGCCTCTCCGGCGCGTCGCGCTCAGGCGGTCGCGCGCCTCATGCCGAGCCGCATGAGGATCTTCTCGAGCGGGCAGAAGCCGGTGAATCCGCTCTGGAAGAGGTTCGCGCCGACGAACGCGGTCAGCCAGAGCCAGTTCGCCGAGTGGAACGCCGGGCTCGCGGGAGCGCCGAGGGCGAGCGAAGCGAGGACGACGGCGCCGGCGAAGATGCGGATCGTGTTTTCGATAGTCATTGCGGTCTCCTTGAGTAAGCCTACGCACTCAGGTTAGCCGCCGCCCGGCGCCAAGTCGGGGACCGCAGTCACAGAGCCCGCGGCCGGCCTCTCGACCGTGCGGTAGCGATACGCGTAGTACAGGACCGGGATCACGACGAGCGTCAGCACGGTCGACACGAGGATCCCGAAGACGAGCGACACGGCGAGCCCGTTGAAGATCGGGTCGTCGAGGATGAACATCGCGCCGAGCATCGCCGCGAGCCCGGTCAGCACGATCGGCTTCGCGCGCGTCGCGGCGGCGTCGATCACCGCGCGCTGGAGGTCGGCGCCCTCCTCCGACCTTGAGGTTGATGAAGTCCACCAGCAGGATGGAGTTGCGCACGATGATCCCGGCGAGCGCGATCATGCCGATCATCGAGGTGGCGGTGAACTGCGCGCCGAGGAGCGCGTGGCCCGGCATCACGCCGATGATCGTGAGCGGGATCGGCGCCATGATGACGAGCGGCACCACGTACGAGCGGAACTGCGCGACGACCAGCACGTAGATGAGGATCAGCCCCACCGCGTACGCGATTCCCATGTCGCGGAAGGTCTCGTAGGTCACCTGCCACTCGCCGTCCCACTTGATCGCGTACTCGGCGTACGGGTCGGACGGCTGGCGGATGAAGTACTCGCCGAGCTTCGCGCCCGGCCGGCAGCGCGAGCTTCGCGAGGTCGTCGCGCATCCCGAACATGCCGTAGAGCGGGCTGTCGAGCTTCCCCGCCATGTCGGCGACGACGTACACGACCGGCAGCAGGTCCTTGTGATAGATCGTCTGCTCGCGCGACGGTGCGCGCGACCGACACCAGGTCGGAGAGCGGCACGAGCGTCCCGTCCGCCGCGCGCACCCGGAGCCGGAGGATCGACTCGATCCGCCCCGCCTGCTCGGGCGGGATCTGCAGCCGCACCGGGATCTCGTACTTCGCGGTGCCGGTGTGGAGCGGCGTCACGTCGTCGCCGGCGAGCGCCGTGCGTACGGTGTAGACGACGTCGCGCTGGGCGACGCCCTTCAGCGCCGCCTTCTGGTGATCGACGCGCAGCACGAGCCGCGGCGCGGCCTCCTCGACGCTCGAGTCCACGTCGACGATGTCGGGCGCCGCGGCGAACGTCGCGCGAATCGATTGCGCGAGCTGCTGCTGTCCGGCGTAGTCGGGCCCGTAAACCTCGGCGACGATCGGGGCGAGCACCGGCGGGCCGGGCGGGACCTCGATCACCTTCGCCGTGGCGCCGTGCCGCTGCGCGATCCGCTCGATCTCCGGGCGCACGGCGAGCGCGATCTCGTGCGACTTGCGGCTGCGCGCGTGCTTGTCGACGAGGTTCACCTGCAGGTCGCCGAGCTCGGGCAGCGCACGCAGGTAGTACTGCCGGACGAGGCCGTTGAAGTTGATCGGCGCCGAGGTGCCCGCGTAGGCCTGGTAATCGGTCACCTCCGGCACGGTGGCGAGGTACTCGCCGATCTCGTGCAGGACGCGGGTCGTGTCCTCGAGCGCCGTGCCGGTCGGCATGTCGACGACGACCTGGAACTCCGACTTGTTGTCGAAGGGCAGCATCTTCAGCACGACGAGCTTCATCGCCGCGAGCGACACGCTGGCGAGGATCAGCGCACCGATCGCCCCGGCGAGCTGCCAGCGTTTGCGCGCGCCGTCGCGGCCGCGGAGGAACGGGGTCATCACGCGCTCGAAGAGGCGCGCGAGCCTCGGGTTCGCGGCCTCCGCGTGCTCCGCCGCGACGGCGTGATGCCGGCCGAGCAGCTTCGCCGCGAGCCAGGGCGTGACCACGAACGCGACGGCGAGCGAGATCAGCATGCCGATCGAGGCGTTGATCGGGATCGGGCTCATGTACGGGCCCATCAGCCCGCTCACGAACGCCATCGGCAGCAGCGCCGCGATCACGGTGAACGTCGCGAGGATGGTCGGCCCGCCCACTTCGTCGACCGCGACCGGGATCAGCTGCGCCAGCGGCGTCCCGGGCGCGAGCGCGCGGTGGCGGTGGATGTTCTCGACCACCACGATCGCGTCGTCGACCAGGATCCCGATCGAGAAGATGAGCGCGAAGAGCGACACCCGGTTCAGGGTGAAGCCCCACGCCCACGACGCGAAGAGCGTTGCGGCGAGCGTGAGGAGCACGGCGACGCCGACGATCACCGATTCGCGCCGGCCGAGCGCGAGCCAGACGAGCGCGACGACCGAGAGCGTCGCGAAGATGAGCTTCTGGATGAGCTTCTGCGCCTTGTCGTTCGCGGTCTCGCCGTAGTTGCGCGTGAGCGCGACGTTCACGCCCTCGGGGATGATCGAGCCCTTGAGCGCCTCGACTCGCTCGACGACGCGGGCGGCGACGTCGACCGCGTTCTCGCCGGGTTTCTTGGCGACCGCGATCGTCACCGCCGGAAACTCCCCCTTGTCCTTCGCCCCGTGCCAGACGTAGCGCTTCGCGAGCTCGGGGCCGTCGACGCACGCGCGCGACGTCCTCCACGAACACCGGCCGGTTCTGGAAGCTGCCGACGACGAGCTTCGCGACCTCGCGCGCGGAAGCGAGGAACGTTCCGGCCTCGACCAGCGTCTCGCGGTTGCCGCCGACGAGCGCGCCGGCGGGCATCGAGGCGTTCGCCCCGATCAGCGCCTGGCGGACGTCCTGCGCGGTGATGCGATACGCCTGCATCCGTTCGGCGTCGAGCAGGACGCGCACGCTGCGGCTCGGGCCGCCGACCGTCTGCACCGTCCGCGTGCCGGGCACGCGCTTGATTTCCACCTCGGCCGCGTGCGCCACCCGCTCGAGCTCGTAGGCGCCGCGCTCCGGGTCGGCGGTCCACAGCGTGAGCGTCACGATCGGGACGTCGTCGATCCCCATCGGCTTGATGATCGGCTCGCCGGTGCCGAGGTTCGGGCTCACCCAGTCGCGGTTCGACATGATCGTGTCGTAGAGCCGCACCAGCGCGTCGGTGCGGTTCTCGCCCACCTTGAACTGCACCGTGAGCACCGCGAGCCCCGGCTTCGACACCGAGAAGATGTGCTCGACGCCGGTGATCTGGCCGAGCACCTGCTCGGCCGGCGTCGCCACCAGCGACTCGACGTCCTTCGCCGAGGCGCCCGGGAACGGGATCAGGACGTTCGCCATCGTCACGTTGATCTGCGGCTCCTCCTCGCGCGGCGTGACGAGCACGGCGAAGACGCCGAGCAGCGCCGCGACCAGCGCCACGAGCGGCGTGAGCTGCGATCGAACGAAGAACCCGGCGATGCGTCCCGAGATGCCCATCGGCCGTTCAGGCGCTCTTCTTCAGCTTCACGATCCCGAGCATCTTCATGACGTACTTCTCGTAGAACGGCTCGGAGGTGCCGCGCTTCATCTTGCGGAGGAAGTACTTCTCGAACGCGATCTTCGCGAGGTGCACCCACTTCCCCTCGCTGAACCAGTTGACGTTGCGCGGCGGAATCTGCGGCAGCGCGACGAACGCGATACCGGTGTCGCCGAGGTCCGCGAGGCAGACCGCATTCCAGGTCGCCTTCTCCGTCGGCGCCTTGCCGTCGATCGCGGCGCGGATGTTGTTCGCGGCCGCGGTCACCATCGACTCGATCATGTAGCCGGTCTTCGGCGCGCCGGTCGGCACCGGGGTCGCCTCGACCGGCGGTATCGCCACCGCCACGCCGACGGCGTAGATGTTCGGGAACTTCGGATTGCGCTGGTGCTGGTCGATCAGGATGAAGCCGCGCGGGT
>CAVXND010000075.1:0-13741 GCA_963762785.1 uncultured beta proteobacterium | reverse complement strand
TGTCCTCGCCGCATCGGGCGAGAGTCTTCGAGGCTCCGCCTTCCGAGCGGTCGCTGCCGCAGGCTACTTGTCGCTCAGGAAGCTGACTCCGGGCAGGTCCTTGCCCTCGAGCAACTCGAGAGAGGCGCCTCCGCCGGTGGAGACGTGGGTCATCTTCTCGGCGAGCCCGGCCTGCTCGACGGCGGACACAGAATCGCCCCCGCCGACCACTGTGACCGCGCCGTGCGCCGTCGCGTCGGCCAGCGCGCGCGCCACGGCGACCGTGCCCTTCGCGGTGTCCTCGATCTCGAACACGCCCATCGGGCCGTTCCACACCACCGTCTTCGCCTGCTTCACGATGCCGGCGAACTTCGCACGGGTCGCGTCGCCGATGTCGACCCCGATGTCGGTCGGGCCGATCCGATCCCAGGCCACCGTCCTCAGCGCCCCGACCTTGCGGGCCTCGAGATCGAGGGCGTCGGTCACGACGACGTCGACGGGCAGGACCAGCTTGTCGCCGGCCCTGGCGATCAGCTGCCTCGCCATCTCGATCCGGTCGTCCTCGACGAGCGAGCGGCCGATCTCCTTGCCCTTCGCCTTGTAGAACGTGAAGGCCATGCCGCCGCCGACGAGCAGCGTGTCGACCTTCGGCAGCAGCGACGAGATGACGTCGATCTTGCCGGAGACCTTGGCCCCGCCGACGATCGCGACGAACGGCCGCCTCGGCCGCTCGAGCGCGTCGCCGAGGAAGTCGAGCTCCTTCTTCATCAGGTAGCCGGCGGCGCGCTGCTCGAGGGAGATGCCCGTCATCGACGAGTGGGCGCGGTGAGCGGTGCCGAAGGCGTCGTTGACGTAGACGTCCCCGAGCTTCGAGAGCGACGCGCGGAACGCCCGGACCGCCTCGGGGTCGGCCTTCACGGACGTGCCGTCCTCCTGCTTGACCTTGCCCTCCTCCTCGATGTGGAAGCGCAGGTTCTCGAGAAGGGCGACCTCGCCCGGCTTCAGTGCGGCGCAGGCGCTCTCGACGGCGGGGCCCACGCAATCGTCCAGGAACAACACCGGCCGCCCGAGCAGCTCCGAGAGTCTCTCCGCCACTGGACGAAGCGAGTGCTTCGCCACCTTCCGCCCGTCCGGGCGGCCGAGGTGGCTCATGAGCACCACGCTCGCGCCCCGGTCGAGCGCGTACTGGATCGAGGGCAGCGAGGCGCGCAGGCGCTTGTCGTTCTCCACTCGGCCCCCCTTCACCGGCACGTTGAAATCGACGCGCATGAGAACGCGCTTGCCGCGCAGCTCGAGGTCCTCGATGAAGAGCTTGGCCATTCTCGATCTCCCTTATTTCGCGCCATCCCGCTTCGCCATGTAGCGGAGCAGGTCGATCACGCGGTTCGAGTAGCCCCACTCGTTGTCGTACCAGGACACGACCTTGAAGAAGCGCGTCTCGCCCTTCAGGTTGTTCTGGAGCGTCGCCAGCGAGTCGTAGATCGAAGAGCGGTCGTCGTGGATGATGTCGCTCGAGACGACCTCCTCGTCGCAGTAGCCGAGGATGCCCTTCAGGTAGGTCTCGCTCGCTTTCTTCATCAGGCCGTCGATCGCCTCGATCGACGTCTCCTTCTCCGAGCGGAAGGTGAGGTCCACGACGGAGACGTTGGGAGTCGGCACGCGGAAGGCCATGCCGGTGAGCTTGCCCTTGGTCGCGGGGAGCACCTCGCCCACCGCCTTCGCCGCGCCGGTCGTCGACGGGATGATGTTGATGGCCGCCGCGCGGCCGCCGCGCCAGTCCTTCTTCGAGGGGCCGTCCACCACCTTCTGAGTCGCGGTGTAGCTGTGGATCGTCGTCATGAGACCGGTCTCGAGGCCGACCCCCTCCTTCAGGAGCACGTGCACGACGGGGGCCAGGCAGTTGGTCGTGCAGGACGCATTCGACACGACGTGGTGGCGAGCGGGGTCGTAGTCGCCCTCGTTGACGCCCATCAGGAGCGTCTTTACCCCGCCCTTGCCGGGCGCCGAGAGGATGACCTTCTTCGCTCCGGCCGCGAGGTGACCGCCCGCCTTCTCGCCGTCGTTGAAGAGGCCCGTCGACTCGATCACGTAGTCCGCGCCGAGCTCCTTCCACGGGAGCTGGCTCGGATCCTTGGCCGCCATGATGCACCTGACCTCGTCGCCGCCGACCACCAGCACGTCGTTCTCCTCGGCCGATGTGTTGCTCTTCTTCGCGACGAGCGCGTGCTTGAAGCGACCGTGCACCGAGTCGTACTTCATCTGATAGGCGAAGTAGTCGGCGTTGGTGGAGACGTCGACGATGCCGACGACGTCGACCTCCCTGCCGAGGAGCCCCTGATCGCAGAGCGCCTGGAAGACCAGCCGCCCGATTCGACCGAATCCGTTGATTCCGACCTTGATTGCCATCTCGTCCTCCTGCGAAGCGAAGCGGTTTCGCGAACCGCGGCGGGTCGTTCGCCACCGTCCCTGATGTGGGGGTGCTCGAGCGGCGGGTCGGGCGCCCGATCAGCCGGACCGTTTCGTCTTGAGCACGGAGACGTTCGCCGTCCACCCGCAGCAACGCAACGCGCTGCTCGCGGATGCGGGCGAACGTCTTCGATAGATCCGTCTTCACCGCCGGGACGTACCGGAAAGCCGGCGAGAGGATCGACGTGTGTCCGTTCGGAAGCTGCTGCCTGTTGATCGAGCGCTCGTTCATGTCCGTAATCCCATTAACCACCGTGCGCAGACTAGCGGGGATTGCGCGGCGAGTCGTCAGCGAAACGTCTGCATTCGGTCCGGGTTCCGTGAAGTACGGGCAGCCGACGTTCGATCTGGATTGGAGAGGGTCGTTGCGGGCTCCCGGCCTCTTCCGGGCCGTCACCAATTCCTGCCGCTCGGTCTGGAACCTGTTCAGCGCGCCTCTACGCCGTCGCGATGCGCATGAGATTGGTGGTGCCCGGCGTGCCGAACGGCATGCCGGCAATCGCGACAATCGTCTGGCCGGACTCGGCAAACCCTTCGCGGCGCGACACGCGGCACGCGAGATGCGTCATCTCCTCCACGTCGTGTACGCCCTCGATGTGCACCGAGTGGACCCCCCACGCGAGGGCGAGACGCCGGGCGGTGGCAATGCTCGGCGTCAGGCTCAGCACGGGAGACTCCGGCCGCTCGCGCGCGGCGCGCAGACTGGTGTGGCCGGAACTCGTGTAACAGACGATCGCCGACGCCTGAAGCAGGGCGACCGCGCGGCGCATCGCGGAGCAGACCGCGTCGGCGACCTCGCCCCCCGCACGCGCAGGCGTGTGCGACGCCTCGATCAGCTGGCGGTACAGAGGATCGTTTTCGACCTGCTGGATGATGCGGTCCATCATCGCGACCGCTTCGACGGGATGCTTGCCCGCGGCCGACTCGGCCGAGAGCATCACCGCGTCGGCGCCGTCGTAGACGGCGGTAGCGACGTCGGACGCCTCCGCACGGGTCGGCACCGGGCTATCGATCATCGACTCCAGCATTTGCGTCGCCACGATCACCGGCCGGCCCAGGCGGCGGCAGGTGCGCACCGCATGCTTCTGGATCGCGGGCACGCGCTCGGCCGGCAGTTCGACGCCGAGATCGCCGCGCGCCACCATCACCGCGTCCGACAGGGTCGCGATCTCGTCGAGCCGCTCGACGGCCCGAGGCTTCTCGAGCTTGGTGACGATCAGCGCGCGAGCGCCGATGAGCTCCCGCGCCTCGACCACGTCTTCCGGCCGCTGCACGAACGACAGGGCGATCCAGTCCGCACCGAACTCCAGCGCAAGGTCGAGATCGCGCCGGTCCTTCGCCGTCAGCGCACTGATGGGCAGCATGACGCCGGGAACGTTCACGCCCTTGCGTTCGGAGAGCTTCCCGCCGACCGCGACCCGGGTCTCGGCGAAATCAGCCCCGCAGCGTTCGACGACCACGCGCAGCTTGCCGTCGTCGAGCAGCAGCTCCGTACCCGGTACCAGCGCGGCGAAGATTTCCGGATGAGGCAGGCTCGCGCGCCGATCGTTACCGGGCGCCGGATCGGGGTCGAGGCGAAAGGTCTCTCCCTCGAAGAGCGTGACCGCGCCGGCGGTGAACGTGCCTACGCGCAGCTTCGGTCCCTGCAGGTCGGCCAGGATGCCGATCGGCCGTCCCGTCTCCCGTTCGAGTGCGCGCAACATGCGGAAGCGCGCCGCGTGATCGTCAACGTTGCCATGGCTGAAGTTCAGGCGGAACACGTCCACCCCGGCCAGGAAGAGCCGGCGCACCATGTCCTCGCTGCTGCTCGCCGGCCCGAGCGTCGCTACGATCTTCGCGTTCCGCGTCCTGCGCATGTCAGCTCCTACCCGCGCGCGCGAACTCGGCGAGCACCTCCTCGCAGTCGCCGCCGTCCGCCGGGAGCATCGCGCCGACCTCGCCGTGCTCGGCGAGCGCCTTGAGCGTCGCCTCGGGCATCGTGTTCACCGTGAACGGCGCCGCGAGCGAGCGGACGTAGAGCACGTCCGAGGCCTGCGGGTCCTTGGTGCCGGTGCTCGCCCAGAGCAGCCGCTGCGGGCGCCCGCCCAGGTTGTAGATGCGCTGCCAGCGCGCGAGGCTGAGCAGCGTCGCGGTACGCCTCGTAGGTGCGCTTCGCGATCGCGATGCCGAGCCGGTTGCGCAGCGCGGCGGGCACCTTGCTCGCGACCGCCGCGTCCCAGCGGCTCACGAAGAGCGACGCGACCGAGCCACCTCGGGCTGCAGCCCCGCGTCGATGCGCCGCTCGATGCCGCGCAGGAACGCCTCGGCGGCCGCGAGGTACTGCTCGCGCGAGAAGAGCAGCGTCACGTTGATCGGCACGCCGGCGAAGATCGCCTCCTCGATCGCCGGCAGGCCCTCGCGTGCCCGGGATCTTGATGAACAGGTTCGGCCGCGCCGGCGCGCGCGTGCAGCTGCTTCGCCTCCGCGAGCGTGCTCGCGGTGTCGTAGGCGAGCAGCGGCGACACCTCGAGCGACACCCAGCCGTCGACGCCGTTCGTGCGCTCGTGGATCGGCCGGAACAGGTCGGCGGCGCGCGTGAGGTCCTCGAGCGCGAGCTCGAAGAAGAGCTCCTCGCCGCGCTTCCCGCCCTGCGCGCTTCGCGCGGATCGCGGCGTCGTAGGCGGCGCTGCTCTTGATCGCGTGCTCGAAGATCGTCGGGTTCGAGGTGAGCCCCGTGACGGAGAGCTCGTCGATGTAGCGCGCGAGCGTGCCCCGCTCGAGCAGATCGCGCGTGATGTTGTCGAGCCACAGGCTCTGGCCGAGGTCGTGGAGCTTCTGGGTCGCCTTCATGCGGTCACCTCCTCGTAGCGCCTCGTTCACGATCTCCTGCGCCTCGCGCACGATCGCGTCGAGGTGCGCGGGGCCGCTGAAGCTCTCCGCGTAGATCTTGTAGATGTTCTCGGTGCCCGACGGCCGCGCCGCGAACCAGCCGCTGCGCGCGGTCACCTTGAGGCCGCCGATCGGCGCGCCGTTGCCGGGCGCCACGGTGAGCTTGGCCGTGATCGGCTCGCCCGCGAGCGTCGACGCGGCGACGTCGCCGGGCGACAGCTTCGCGAGCCGCGCCTTCTGCTCGGGCGTCGCGGGCGCGTCGATGCGCGTGTAGTACGGCGCGCCGAACTGCTCGGCCAGCTCGCGGTAGTGCTCGCCGGGGTCGCGACCCGTGCGCGCCGTGATCTCGGCGGCGAGCAGGTCCATGATCAAGCCGTCCTTGTCGGTGGTCCAGACGGTGCCGTCGCGGCGCAGGAAGCTCGCGCCGGCGCTCTCCTCGCCGCCGAAGCAGCACGAGCCGTCGAGCAGGCCCGCCACGAACCACTTGAAGCCGACCGGCACCTCGAGGACGCGCCGCCGAGCGCCGCGACGACGCGGTCGATCAGGCTGCTCGAGACCAGCGTCTTGCCGACCGCGGCGCGCGCGGGCCAGTCCGGGCGATGCGTCAGGAGATACTCGATCGCGACCGCGAGATAGTGATTCGGGTTCATGAGCCCCGCGGACGGCGTCACGATCCCGTGCCGGTCGGCGTCCGGATCGTTCGCGAACGCCACCCGGTAGCGATCCTTGAGGCCGACGAGCCGCGCCATCGCGTAGGGGCTCGAGCAGTCCATGCGGATCGCGCCGTCGTGGTCGACGGTCATGAAGGAGAAGGTCGGATCGACCTTCGCGTCGACCACCTCGATGTCGAGGCCGTACACGCGGTTGATCGGCTCCCAGTAGTCCGCGCCGGCGCCGCCGAGCGGATCGACCGCGAGCGCGAGACCGGCCGCGCGGATCGCGTCCATGTCGACCACGTTCCTCAGGTCGTTCACGTAGGGCAGCACGAAGTCTTCGGCGTGCGTGGTCGGCGCGCGCAGCGCGGCCTCGTGTGGAACCCGCCTCACCTCGTGCGCGCGTCGCAAGAGCTCGTTGGCGCGATCCTGGACCCAGCGCGTGACGTCGGTGTCGGCGGGCCCGCCGTTCGGCGGGTTGTACTTGAAGCCGCCGTCCTCGGGCGGGTTGTGGGAGGGCGTCACGACGATCCCGTCGGCGAGGTGCTCCGTGCGGCCGCGGTTGTGGGCGAGGATCGCGCGCGAGATCGCCGGCGTGGGCGTGACGCCGTCGTCGCGCTGGATCCGCGTCTCGACGCCGTTCGCGGCGAGCACCTCGAGCGCGGTGCGCTCGGCCGGAGACGACAGCGCGTGAGTGTCCTTGCCGAGATAGAGCGGGCCGTCGATGCCCTGCGCGCGCCGGTAATCGCAGATCGCCTGCGTGATCGCGAGGATGTGCGCCTCCGTGAACGACCCGCGCAGGGACGAGCCGCGATGCCCGCTCGTGCCGAAGCTCACCCGCTGCGCGGCGTCGTCCGGGTCGGGCACGCGCGCGTAGTACTCGCGCTCGAGCCGGGCCAGGTCGACCAGCATCTCCTTCGTGGCGGGCTTGCCTGCGAGAGGCGAGATCGTCATCGGGTTCCCTCATGCGACCGGCCACGGCCTGGCGTGCCGGATCTGGCTCGGGTACTCGGCGATCGTGGGGTCGCTCGAGGCGCACCGCGAAATGTGCCGATGCGCGCGCACCAAAGGTGGGTCTCGAAGCCGAGGCTCAGGAGCGTCTCGGTGAGCCCATCGACTCGGCTCGCCAGGCCGCCGGCCCGCGCGTAGGCATCCGGCCCCTCGAAGGAAAGGACGTGGAACTGCATGGGCGCATCAAGCAGTGGCGATTGGCTACCGCTCAGCGGTGTTCAGACTCGATGAGCGCTGGCCATCGATCGGCGGCGCGAGCTGGGAGTTCCTCGAGCGCCGCGAACGCCTCCGTGCGCTGCCGGTACGGTCCCCGGAACACCGCGTCCTCGTTGAACCGCCCGACCCTCGCTCCCGGCGGCCAGCTCACGACGTAATAGCCCTGCGCGAGCGGCTTGCCGTCACGCCGCCAATAGACATGCTCGAAGGACTCCTCGTCGACCAGCCGGCATTCGCTGATCACGCGCACGACCTCGAAGTCTTGCGACGTCATGGTGCTCGCTCCTCCTTTGCCAGCGCCAGCTCGGACTTAGCCGAGATTTCCGGGCCTTCGCGGCCGCAAGTCTCAACTGCTCGAGGCGACGAGGGCTAGATTCGCGGCCCCACTGCCCCGAAACGACCATCAGTTGCCTTTTTGAATCGGCAAGACGCGTACGTTCCCGACAGGCGCAGGCGTTTTCTGCTCAAGCTGCTCGCGCCTAATCCTTGCGAACGTCTTGGCGAGATCGGTCTGCGAGGCGGGCGTGTATCTGAAATTGCGATCGAGGCACGACGGATATCGCTTCAGCGATGTCATCAGCATGGCGAAATACCCCCTTCTCACACTGCCCGTTGCCCTCGTGCGCGGGTGCGCTGCCTGGTGCCGTGGGCAGCCGCTCACCTCGTGTGAGCACCCGCCACCAGCCTGGGTCAAGACCCCATCAGCAGCGTAGTGGATATAGCCGGCGGTATTTTGATCTTTGTCAACTATCGGCTTTTGATGGCCGCCCTTTGCGGGGCGGCCTCCGCTGTCTTGCTGGCGAGTTCCCCCGCGCTCTCATGTACGGCAACCCGTCCGGGCTATTGAGCGCACCCAGCCTCGCGCTGCTCGCCTTTAGTTGGGTTGACGCCCCCACGCGCAATTGGGTAGTCTCGCGGCCACTCGAATCCATTGCCGCTTCCCGCGCCCCGCTTTCGCGGGCCGCCTCCCCATGAGAACCCTGCCTGCTTTCCTCGGATCCGCCGTTTTCGTCGCGCTGCTCGCGCTCGCCGGAACGGCGCGCGCGGACCCGGCGGCCGCGCGCGACCTGATCGCGACGCTCGATGCCGGGCTGCAGCGCGGGCTCGAGCGCGTCGTGCGCGATCTCGGGCTGGCCGACGAAGTCGGCGCCGGGCGACTCGCGCTCGCGCTGGTCGATGCCACGGACGCCAACGCCCCGCGCCTTGCGATGCTGAACGGCAACGAGATGGTGTACGCGGCGAGCCTCCCGAAGGTGGCCATCCTGCTCGGCGCATTCGCGGAGGCGGAGGCCGGGCGGCTCCCGCTCGACGAGCAGCACCTCGAGGCGATGACCAACATGATCCGCTACTCGAGCAACGACGATGCGTCGCGCGTGCTGGGCTGGGTCGGCGAAGATCGGCTGCTCGAGATCCTCCAGTCCGACCGTTACCGGTTCTACGACGCCGCGGGCGCGGGGGGCCTCTGGGTGGGCAAGACCTACGGCAAGGACGGGGCCTACCGGCGCGACCCGGTTCGGCACCTCTCCCACGGCGCAACGGCTTTCCAGGTCGCCCGGCTCTATTACCTGCTCGCGAGCGACGCGCTCCTCAGCCCGCGGCTCAACGGAATGATGAAGGCGGCGCTGTCGAATCCCGGCATCCGCCACAAGTTCGTCAAGGGCCTGGAGAGCCGGCCGGGCGTGCGGATCTACCGCAAGTCCGGCACCTGGAAGGACTTCCATGCCGACAGCGCGCTGGTCGAGTACGGCGACCACCGCTACATCATCGTCGGCCTCGCCGAGCACCCGCACGGCGGCGATTGGCTGGTGCGACTCGCGGCGCCCCTGCACGATCTCGTCGCATCCCCTGCGCGCTGGCCGCTGGCCGCTGAGCCGCAGCGGGAAGCTGCGCGGCTCGCGGCGCGGCCTTACTTCGACGCCGGTCTCGCGGCGATCAGCTGCTGCAGGCGCGTCGCGAGCGCCTGGTGCTCGGCGGCCGAATTCTTGCGCAGGATGTTCGTGACCAGCGTGCTCATGTAGTAGAGCTTGCGCCCGGCGGCCGGCGACTCGATGATCGCCGTCGAGTTCATGTAGTTCTTCACGTTGCCCGCGTAGGGCCGGCAGGTGAATCCCGCTTCCTTCGCGCATTCGAACAGCGAGCCGGACTTGAAGTACACGGCGGCATCGGCCAGCGCCGGCGACGACGCATAGCGGATCCGGCGCTCGGTCACGTAGAGGAGGCGCTTGATCTCCCGGCTCGACCATTCGTCGACGATGCGCCCCTGCTCCATGCGCAGCAGGTAGCGCATCAGCTCGCGGGCGGTGCCGTAGCTGTCACCGACGCCGGGGACCTTCTGCTTCCCGGTCGCGGTCAAGAAGCTTCCCTGGCGGAGCATGGCGAGGTCGAGGCCGTTCCGCGCAACAGGCTCGTTGAAGGTCCGGTCGTACAGCGCCGTCAGCTCGGGCTTCGGGGTCTCGTCGAAGAACCGCTTGATCTCGGCCTCCGACGGGGGATAGGCCTTCCCGTACTGCCGGACGAGCATCGTCTCGCGCATCACCATGCCGGCGGCGGAGTTCGAGCTCGGCGACAGCATCCAGTCGAGCCATTCGTACAGCGTCGCCCGGTCGCCGATCTGCACGGCCCGCCGGGTGAGCGTCCGCGTCTTCGGATCGAAGATGCGGACGGTGTGGGAGTCGTACTGCGAGAACCCGTCCGCGGTGACGACGGTGTCCTTCAGCACCCGCTTGCGCGCGTCGATATCGCCCGGATACGTGTCCGCGAGCGCCTGGAAGAGCGCGAGCGCGACCACCAGCTTGCCGACGCTGCCGACGTTCTGCTTGTGATCGCCGCGATGCTCGGCATAGCGGGGCTTGGAGGGGTCGGTGAGATCCAGCACGGCGAGGCCGTAGGCGTCCATGCCGCCCGTGAGGATGCCGCTCACCTGCCGCGTGAACTCGGGATCGGGCGCCGGCAGGTCGAAGGTCTGGCCGAGGAGCCGCAGATCGACGTCCTTGAGGCCGAGCATCGCCCCGGGCGGCTGCTTGACGTCCTTGACCACGCCCTCGTTGGCAAGGCGCAGTCCCTCGAGCCGGCGGATGCCGGTCTCCGGGTACCCGTCGAGCGGATAGGCAAGGGCCGGGCCGGCGGAGAGCGCGGCCGCGGCAAGCGCGACGGCGCCCAGATGCTTTCCGCATCGCAGCGACCGTTTCATCGCACCGCCTCGCGCATGTTTACCGTCTTGTTGAGATTGGCTTCCAACGCTTTGTCCATCTGGATCAGATGGTTCGCCCCGCGTGCCGCGCGGCTTTCGTTGAACGGCCTGATCTGCAGCAGCCACAGCTTGCCGTTCACGAAGGCGAACTCCACGTCAGCGGCGACGGGCTTCCCGTCTTCGCCGAGCTGCGGAAACTGCTTCGGGATCTCGTCGGCGAACGCGATAAGCTGCTTGAACTCGTTCGGCGTGAGCAGGGTGTCCCGCGCCCGAGACCGGCACCTTCGCGATCCCGCCCGCGGCCTGCGGCACCATCCGCCTGCGGTGCCGTCGCCGTGGCCATGAGGCGCGCGGTGCCGCTCTTCCGGTCGATTCGGACCGACTCGGCCGCCTGCCCTTCCACTGCGCCGCCGACGCCTTCGTTCACCGCGACGGAGAGCACGCCCGGATCGCCCGTGTCGACATCCTGGGTGATCATCACGCCGGAGATGTCCGAGGGCACCGTCCTGAGGAGCAGCACCGCCGGATAGACGTGCTCGGGCCCTCTCATGTGCGACTGCCGCCACGCCCACGCGCGCGGCGTATAGGGCGATGCCCAGACCTCGGAGATCGCCTTCACGATGTTGTCGAAGCCGACGACGTTGAAGACCGTCAGGTTGAGGCCCGCGCCGGTGAAGCCCGGGAGGTCTTCGACGTTGGTATCCGACCGCACGAAGACGCCGCCGCGGAAGTCCGCGCCGAACTCCTTCGCCATCGCCGCGCGCAGCTGCGCGCGGAACTGCGGGCCCGGGTCGGTCTTGAGGATGGTCGAGTAGATCTCCGCGCGCAGCTTCTCGGCGAACTCTGCCGCCTCGCGCGAGCCCGCCGGCATCGCCTCCAGCTTGCGGAAGCTCTCCACCATCCACTCGTACACCGTCTTGCCGGAGTTCCGGTAGGGCCGGTCGAGCACGGTCGCGCGGTAGAGCCCGAACGGGATGCCGACCCCGGGCGCGACGCGGTCCGGGAAGTGCGCCTTCAGCTCGCCGAGCTTCGCGGCCTTCGGGCCGACGATCCGGCCCGAGTCCCTCGCGCGCAGCGCGTCGAGGCTCACGAAGCCGCGCGCCGAGAGATCGAGCTTCTTGAGATCGGGCTCGAACATGATGTTCGCGTCCGCTCTTGCCTCCTTGCCGAACACCGCGTCCCACTGCGGGCCGTCGTCGGCGATCTGCACCAGGCCGGCCGGGCTCACCGCGAGCACGATGCGCTTGCCGTCGTTCTGGCGCAGCGCGGGCAGCAGCGACTCGTCCACCGCGACGTTCGGGATGCCGAGGTTGCGCGCGAGGAGCTGCACGTGCGAGAGCGGGTTGCCCGCGCCGGCCGTGAGGATCCCGGCGAGCGGCGGCAGGTCGGCGACGCTCTCCGGGAGCACGTAGATGCCGTCGGGCCGGAAGTCCTCGAGGCGCTTCATGTCGGGGTTCGCGTGCAGCACGCCGCGCGCGAGGCCGGGGTTGAGCGCGTTGAACCCGGCGCCGATGTCGCGCCCGAAGAGCTTGTGCTGCACGCCCGCCAGGCGGTTCGCGTCGCGCGCAAGGTTGTCGAGCACCTGGGAGTAGAAGAGCAGCGGGCTGCCGCGCAGCTGGTCCTGGATGAACAGCTCCGCGAGCGGCTCGATCGTCGCCGAGCTTCTCCATCGCCTCGCCGAAGTGGAGCCGCAGGCCCTGCGTGCCCCAGCCCGGCACGAGGCCGAGGTAGCGCAGCTCGCGCAGATAGTCGCCGAGGGGGATCTCGTCGGCGGCGAGCCGCGCGAAGGACTTGCGCAGCTCCGCCCGCTCGCGGCCGTTGATCGCGCCGGTCCCGTACGCCGCTTCGACCCCCGCGGCGAGAACCAGAACGTCCGCGCCGCGCGGTGCCCGTGCCGCCGCCGTCCGGAGCTCGGCCGCCGCGCGGAAATTCTCCGCTTCGACCGCAAGCGAGAGGTCGAGCACTCTGAGCCGAGCCGCGGGCGAGTTCACCTTGGGCAGCGCATCGCGCAGGCTCGCCAGCAGATTGGCCGTGACCAGGTAGCGATTCGCCGCGCCGCCATCCTTCGACGAGCGCATCGCGCGCGTCGCGCAGCGTCGTCTGCAGCGCAGGGCGCGGTGGCGAAGGCCTTCGCGTTCGCCTCGAGCACGTCGCCCAGCGGCCGCGGCGCGTACACGCGATCGATTTCTGCGGCGAGCGCGTCGGCTTGCTGCTTCAGGCGCGGGATCGGCGAGCTTCGACGCATACTCGCGCACGCTCGCGGCGTCGGACGCGTCCGGGGAGCCGTGAATCTTCACCCGCAGCCGCTGGAAGGCGGGATCGCGATCGGCGATCGCGGCCGCCATGTTCCGCACCTTCTGCGCCGAGGCGGTCATCCGCGCCGTGCGGCAGGAGCCGGACGCCGGCCCGCAGGGCCGGGTAGCGATAGCCGATCCACTCGTCCCGCGCCGCCATCGCCGTGAGCAGGTTGCGCGCCGCCTCGCGCTCGTCCTCTTCCTGGATCGCACCGCGGTAGAACTGCGCGTTGCGCAGGATCCAGCCGCCGTCGGTCGCGATCAGGAACTTCTCGATCAGGAGCTGCGCATACGCATCGGGGAAGGCCGGGTCCGCGACGGCCTTGGTCGCGTCGATGCCCGCGAGCACGTTGGCGACCTTGTAGCCCTGCGAGCGCAGCTGCTTCGTGCGGTCGCTCCATTCGCCGTGCTGCCAGCCCTCGCCCTTCTTCGCGCACGCGAAATCCTTCGGCGCGAGCACCCGGCCGTCCTTGCAGAACCACTTGATCGAGGAGAACGGACCACGCGCGTCGTCCTTCATCTCCGCGATCCATTTCCGGTACTGGCCGGCGGCGTCGGTTTTCGTCTCGCTGCCGGTCGCGGCGAGCGCGGCGCTGGCGAGCCCGACTGCGAAGAGCGCGCAGGCGACGGTTGCTAGATGGATCGACGAGCGGCGCATGTCGCGCGCCTCCCTTTCTGGGATCGATACTTCGTCGCGGCGCGTGGCGAGCGCAGCATCACCGCCCCAGCGCGGGATGCAGACCTCACGGGCTTCGCGCCTCCTGAACCGGCACCCGGCGCCGGAACTCGAGGCCGGTCGCCACGGCCAGGGCGAGCCACGCCAGGACCAGCACCACGTTGATCCACGCGAACTGCGAGACTGTCAGCGCGAAGAACGTCGTGCCGACGTAGACCGTCCCGGCGGAGAGCACGTCACCCGTTCGAACGACGAAGCTGTCGATCACCTGCTTCGCCTTGTACTTCTCCTCGCGCGTCGTCGGCAGGAACAGCATCTGGCGAACGGTGTTCATGAGCGAGTAGTCGACCGAATTCTCCGCGATCTTCGCCCAGCGCATGATCGCCAG
>CAVXND010000074.1:0-37543 GCA_963762785.1 uncultured beta proteobacterium | reverse complement strand
TCTTCCACGCCGAAGCCGACGGCCAGAAGGTGTGGCCGCTGATCAACGACCAGGCCTGGCTCGAGTCGACCTTCATCCCGACGGTGCAGAAGCGCGGCGCGGCGATCATCGAGGCGCGCGGCGCGTCCTCGGCGGCGAGCGCGGCCAACGCCGCGATCGACCACGTCCGCGACTGGATGCTCGGCTCGCGCGAGGGCGACTGGGTCACGATGGGGATCCCGTCGGACGGCAGCTACGGCATCGCCGAAGGCGTCATCTTCGGCTACCCGGTCACCTGCAAGGGCGGTGAATACCAGATCGTGCAGGGGCTGCCCGTGAGCGACTTCAGCCGCGCGCGGATCGAAGGGACGCTGAAGGAGCTGCACGAAGAGCGCGACGGCGTGAAGCACCTGATCGGCGGATGAAGTACTTCCGCCCCCGCCGGTCGATGCTGTACTCGCCGGCGAACAACCTCCGGTTCCTGGAAAAGGCGGCCGCGCTCCCCACCGACTGCGTGGTCATGGACCTCGAGGAGACGATCGTCCCCGAGGCGAAGGACGCCGCGCGCGCGAACGTCGTCAAGGCGCTCGCGGCCTACGACTACGGCCAGCGCGAGGTGATCGTGCGCGTCAACCGGCTCGGCTCGCCGTGGATCGACGCCGACCTGAGGGCGGTCGCGCGCGGCGGGTCGCACGCGATCCTGTTCCCGCGGATCGAGAGCCGGCAGGAGGCGATCGACTGCATCGCGGCGCTCGATCGCGCGGGCGGCGACGACGCTGCCGGTGATGATGATGATCGAGACGCCGTTCGGCGTCCTGCGCTCGGAGGAGATCGCCGGCGCGTCCGACCGCATCGCCGGCCTGGTGATGGGGACCGCCGACCTCACCAACCACCTCCACGCCCGCCCGCATCCGGAGCGGCTGCCGCTCCTCACCAGCCTGTCGCTCGTCATCCTCGCCGCGCGCGCGCACGGGCGCTCGGTGGTCGACGGCATCCAGTCGAACCTCAAGGACATGCGGACGTTCGAGTACTCGTGCCGGCTCGGCCGCGACATGGGACTCGACGGCAAGACGCTCGTCCATCCCGACCAGCTCGTCTACTGCAACGAGGCCTACACGCCGAAGGCGACCGAGGTCGCGCAGGCGAAGGAAGTGATCAGCGCGTTCGAGAAGGCCGGGGCGGAAGGCCGCGGCAACGTCGTCGTGAACGGGCGGCTGATCGAGCAGATGCACGTCGTCGCCGCGCGCCGGATGGTCGCTCTCGACGAAGCCATCCGGAAGATGTCGTAGGACCTACAGGACCGCGCGCCTCGCACGGCACCCGATCGACGCGCTGTCAAACGCTAGCAGGTTCCGGCCCCGTGACCCGATCCGCTCCCTCGTCGCCCGGCAAGGCCCGCTCCGGCAACTTCTTCGAGGACTTCCGCGTCGGGGCGCGCATCGCGCATCCCACGCCGCGCACGATCACCGACGGCGACTGCGCGCTCTACATCGCCCTCACCGGAGCGCGCAACGCGGTGCACTGCGCCGCGCCCGTCGCGAAGGCGATGGGCTACCGCGACCGCACCGTCGACGACCTCCTGCTCTTCCACGTCGCGTTCGGCAAGACCGTCCCCGACATCTCGCTCAACGCGGTGGCGAACCTCGGGTATGCCGACCTGCGGTTCCTCGCCCCGTGCTATCCGGGCGACACGATCCGCGCCGAGTCCGAGGTGATCGGCCTGCGCGAGAACTCGAACCGCCGCTCGGGCGTCGTGTACGTGCGCTCCAACGCGTACAACCAGCACGGCGAACCGGTGCTCACCTGGGCGCGGTGGGTGATGGTGCACAAGCGCAACGCGGATTCCCCGCCGCCCGAGACGCTCGTTCCGTCCCTCCCCGAGCTCGTTCCGCCCGCGGCGCTCGCCGTCCCCGCGGGCCTGACGCCGGCGGCGCTCACGCCGGCGGTCACCGGCAGCGCGGACCTCTGGGACGACTACGAACCGGGCGAGCGGATCGACCATCCGTCGGGCATGACGCTCGAGGAATCCGACCACATGTCGGCGACCCGGCTCTATCAGAACACCGCGCGCGTCCACTTCGACGAGCGGGCGATGAAGCAGTCCTCGTTCGGGGGGCGGCTCGTCTACGGCGGGCACGTCATCTCCGTGTGCCGCGCGCTGAGCTACGACGGCCTGGAGAACGCCTTCGCGATCGCCGCGATCAACGCCGGTGCCCACACGAACCCGACCTTCGCCGGCGATACGCTCTATGCGATCACCGAAGTGCGCGACCGCTGGGCGCTTCCCGGCCGCACCGACGTCGGCGCCCTGCGCCTCCGGCTGATCGGGGTCAAGAACCTCGCGCCGGCCGAGTTGCCGGCGCCGGCCGCGTCCAACGGCAAGGCCCACCCGAACGTCGTCCTCGACCTCGACTACACCGTGTTCATGCCCAGAAAGAGCCGCCAATGAAGCTCGTCCATCCCAGCGAGGCCCTGTTCAAGGGCGAGAAGCCGTTCCCGGTCATTCCCTCGTGCGAGCACTTCGCCGGCAGCGAGAAGCTGATCGTCAAGGCGCTCGAGCTCCAGGACCGGCTCGGGCCGATCTTCGACATCACCTGCGATTGCGAGGACGGCGCGCAGGCCGGCAAGGAGAAGGAGCACGCGGAGATGGTCGTCCGCGTCCTCGGCTCGCCGGCGAACAAGCTGCGGATGGCGGGCGTGCGGATCCACGACTACACGCACCCGGCCTGGAAGCAGGACATCGACGTGGTCGTGTCCGGGGCCGGCAACGTGCTCGCCTACATCACGATCCCCAAGGCCACCGCCGCGGCCCAGGTCGCGGAGATGATCATCCACGTCGAGCAGGTCGCGGCGAAGCACGGCATCCGGCGCCAGATCCCGATCCACGCGCTGGTCGAGACGCACGGTGCGCTCCACGACGCCGCGGAGATCGCGCGGCTGCCGGGGATGCAGGTGCTCGACTTCGGCCTGATGGACTTCGTGTCCGGGCACCACGGCGCGATCCCCGCCGCCGCGATGCGCTCGCCGGGCCAGTTCGAGCACCAGCTGCTCGCGCGCGCCAAGACCGAGGTGGTCGCCGCCGCGCTCGCGCACGGCGTGATCCCGGCGCACAACGTGACCCTCGACCTCAAGAACACCTACCAGACCTACCAGGACGCCTGGCGGGCGCGCCACGAGTTCGGCTTCCTGCGGATGTGGTCGATCTATCCGGCCCAGATCCAGCCGATCGTGGACGCGATGAAGCCGGACTACTCGGAGGTCCAGGACGCGGCGGCGATCCTCCTGGCGGCGCAAGCTGCCGAGTGGGGACCCATCCAATATGCGGGAGAACTGCACGACCGGGCGACCTACCGGTACTTCTGGGAGATCCTGCAGAAGGCGAAAGTCACAGGTGTGGCCCTGCCGGAGGACGCCGCCAAGGCCTTCTTCTAGCGGCGGGAATTCAACCGGGGTACTATGCGACCGTCATAACAACACCATCCCCCGGGGAGGTGCCATGAGACGGTTCCTGTTGCTCGCCGCTGCCGCGGTCGCCCTGCCCGCCGCGGCCGCCCTGCCGCTGCCCGCCGATCAGCTGGTCGGTACCTGGGAATGCCGGGTCCCCGGCGCGCCGCCGACCAAGACGCCGCCGATCGTCTGGTTCGGCCCGGCGCAGTCGGACGGCCGGATGATCGAGACCAACGTCGACCTCGACGGCTTCGCCCGCACGGTCTCCGGGGTCTCCGACATCGTCCCCGGGGACGGCGGCTGGTGGACGATCCAGCCGCAGGACGGCCCGGCGTTTCTCGTCCAGCCGCTGCCGGCACGCGGCAACACCCCGGCGATGTCCCTGAAGCGCGGTAACGCCTTCTACAACTGCCTGCGGCTGCCGCGGTACATCTGAGCGCCCGCGTCTGACCGGCGCGCTCGTCCGGGCGCCCGTTTCCTTGCCGCGCTGCAGAGGCGTAGCGTCCAGCTACGCCTTACAATACGCGCCGTCGCCGTCTGGCGTCGCGATTCCCTCCCGGACGACTCCGCAATGCGCCCGCTCCGCCGACTCGCGCTCGTCGCGCTCCTGCTCGCACCCGCGCTCGCGACGGCGCAGTCGTACGGACCGAAGCGCGATCCGATGCAGCGCTTCTTCACGCCCAGCCTCGGCGATCTCCAGGCCGAGGCGGCGGAAGCGCGCACCGCCGGCAAGCAGGCGATCTTCGTCATGTACGTTCGCGACGACTGCCCGTATTGCGAACGGATGAAGCGCGACATCCTGTCGCTCGAAGGCGTGCAGGACTACTACCGCGAGCACTTCGCGGTGCTCGCGATCGACCTCCGGGGCGCGGTGCCGATCGTCGACTTCGCCGGCGCGGCCACGACCGAAAAGGGGTTCGCCGCCGACCAGGGCGTGAAGTTCACCCCGGTCATCGTCTTCTACGACCTCGACGGCAAGCCGATCGCGCGCCATCGGGGCGAGATCCGCGACGTGCGCGAGTTCATGCTGCTCGGGCGTTTCGTCGCGACCGGTGCCTACCGGATCCAGTCGTTCGCCGAATACAAACAATCCTCGGGAAGCAGAAAGGGAAGCTGACGATGCCGCACAACACGTTCAACGCGCTCGCGGAGTTCAAGCCCGGCGCGGGCAAGTCCGGCAAGTACTACTCGCTCGCCGCGCTCGAGAAAGCGGGCCTCGGCAAGGTCTCCCGGCTGCCGGTCTCGATCCGGATCGTGCTCGAATCGGTGCTGCGGAACTGCGACGGCAAGAAGGTCACCGAAGAGCACGTGCGGCAGCTCGCCGGGTGGAAACCGAACGCCCCGCGCTCGGACGAGATCCCGTTCGTGCTCGCGCGCATCGTGCTGCAGGATTTCACCGGCGTGCCGCTGCTCGCCGACCTCGCGGCGATGCGCAACGTCGCCAGCCGCATGGGCAGGAACCCGAAGCTGATCGAGCCGCTCGTCCCGGTGGACCTGGTCGTCGATCACTCGGTGCAGATCGACCACTACGGCACGAAGAACGCGCTCGACCTCAACACGCGCCTCGAGTTCGAGCGCAACCAGGAGCGGTACACGTTCCTCAAATGGGGCGATGCAGGCGTTCGACACGTTCAAGGTCGTCCCGCCCGGGATCGGCATCGTGCACCAGGTGAACCTCGAGTACCTCGCGCGCGGCGTGCACCACACCCCGGACGGGGTGTACTACCCGGACACGCTCGTCGGCACCGACTCGCACACGACGATGATCAACGGCATCGGCGTCGTCGGCTGGGGCGTCGGCGGGATCGAAGCCGAAGCCGGGATGCTCGGCCAGCCGATGTACTTCCTCACCCCTGACGTCGTCGGCGTGCACCTCAAGGGGAGCTTGCGCGGCGGCGTCACCGCGACCGACCTCGTGCTCACGGTCACCGAGCTGCTGCGCAAGACCAAGGTCGTCGGCAAGTTCGTCGAGTTCTTCGGCGAGGGCGTCGAGAACCTGGCCGTCCCCGACCGCGCGACGATCGGCAACATGGCGCCCGAGTACGGCGCGACGATCGGCTTCTTCCCGATCGACGACCGGACCATCGCCTACCTCGAGGGCACCGGCCGCACGAAGGACGAGATCGACGCCTTCAAGGCCTATTTCAAGGCGCAGGGCCTGTACGGGGTGCCGAAGAAAGGCGCGATCGACTACAGCCAGGTCGTCGAGCTCGACCTGGGCACCGTCGCACCGTCGCTCGCGGGGCCGAAGCGCCCGCAGGACCGGATCGAGATCGGCAACGTGAAGGGCAAGTTCGAGGAGCTGTTCTCGAAATCGGTCGCCGACGGCGGCTACGGCAAGGCGCCCGCCGCGCTGCGGACGCGCTTCCCGACCGGCAAGGGCGACATCCGCATCGGCAGCGGCGACGTCCTGATCGCCGCGATCACCTCGCTGCACCAACACCTCCAACCCCGGCGTGCTGCTCGCCGCCGGCCTGCTCGCCAAGAAAGCGGTCGAGCGCGGCCTCACCTCGAAGAAGCACGTCAAGACCTCGCTCGCGCCCGGCTCGCGCGTCGTGACCGAGTACCTCACGAAGGCCGGTCTCCTGCCCTACCTGGAGCAGCTCGGCTTCGCGGTGGCGGCGTACGGCTGCACCACCTGCATCGGCAACTCCGGCCCGCTCGATCCGACGATCGAGGAGACGGTCACGAAGAGCGACCTCGTCTGCGCCGCGGTGCTCTCCGGCAACCGCAATTTCGAAGCGCGCATCCACCCCAACATCCGCGCCAACTTCCTCGCGTCGCCGCCGCTCGTCGTCGCCTACGCGATCACCGGCACGATGCTCGTCGACCTGATGACCGAGCCGCTCGGCAAGGGGAAGAAGGGCGAGGACGTCTGGATCGGCGACGTCTGGCCGACGAGCCAGGAGATCTACGACTGCATGAAGTTCGCGATGGACCCGAAGACGTTCCGCTCGCTCTACGGCAACGTCGCCGACGCGAACCCGATGTGGAAGAGCGTGGTCGCCGCGACCGGCCAGGTGTACAACTGGCCGACCTCGACCTACATCGCCGAGCCGCCGTTCTTCAAGGGCTTCACGCATGCAGCCGGGCCGCACCGGCGACATCCGCGGCGCGCGCGTGCTCGGCATCTTCGGCGACTCGATCACCACCGACCACATCAGCCCGGCCGGCTCGATCAAGCCGACCTCACCCGCCGGCATCTACCTCCTCGAGCACGACGTCGGCGTGCCCGACTTCAACTCCTACGGCGCGCGGCGCGGCAACCACGAGGTGATGATGCGCGGCACGTTCGCCAACGTCCGGATCCGGAACCTGATGGTTCCGCCCAAGCCCGACGGCGCGCGGATCGAGGGCGGCGTCACGGTCATGCAGCCGTCCGGCGAGCAGCTGCCGATCTACGACGCCGCGATGAAGTACATGGCCGCCGGCACGCCGCTCGTCATCTTCGGCGGCGAGGAGTACGGCACCGGCAGCTCGCGCGACTGGGCGGCGAAGGGCACCCAGCTGCTCGGCGTGAAAGCGGTGGTCGCGCGCAGCTACGAGCGCATCCATCGCTCGAACCTGGTCGGCATGGGCGTCGCCCCGCTGCAGTTCAAGGGCGGCGACTCGGTCCAGTCGCTCGGCATCAAGGGCGACGAGGAGTTCGACGTCGTCGGCCTCGCGGGCGACCTCAAGCCGCAGCAGGACGTGACGCTGGTGATCCGGCGCAAGGACGGCTCGCGGCAGGAGGTGAAGGTGCTGCTGCGCATCGACACGCCGATCGAGGTCGACTACTACCGGCACGGCGGGATCATGCCGTACGTGTTACGCGACCTTCTGGCGAAGGCCGCGTAACCCGGAAGTGGGGAACGCAGACAAGCTCGCGTAGACGCGACCTCCTCGCGAACGGTGCGCGAACGTCGGTGCGGGCGCGCCGAGTAACGCGCGAGCGCGTCGCGTCTGCGAAGGCCGCGTAACCCGGAGACGGGGCGCCGCCCCTCAGTGGTGGTGGTGCCCGTCCGGCCCGTGGGCGTGGCCGTGCGCGATCTCTTCCGGCGAGGCCGGGCGCACGTCGACGACCGTGCACCGGAACTCGATCGTCTGGCCGGCGAGCGGATGGTTGCCGTCGAGCGTCACCTCGTTCTCGCCGACCTTGACGACGCGGAAGCTGACCGGGTGGCTGTGGTCGCCGTGCTTCACCTCCGCCTGCACCCGCATGCCGACCTTCACCTTGCCGCGGAACTTGCTGCGCGGCTCGACGCGGACGAGGTCCGGGTCGCGCGGCCCGAACGCATCGTCGGGGGCGAGCCGGACCCGCACCCGCTCGCCCGTCTCCCGATCGTCGAGCGCCTCCTCGACCTTCGGGAAGATGCCGCCGTGGCCACCGTGGAGGTAGACCATCGGCTCCTGCCCGCGCTCGACCACCTCGCCGCGCCCGTCGAGCACCTCGTACTTCAGGGCCACCACGCTGTTGCGGATCACCTTCATCGGCCGGTCCTCGCCCGAAAGGCGCGAACTTTAGCTGTTGCGCCCGGCCGCGTCGAGCTAAACTGCCGCGCATGCTCGCATTTGCGCGGCGCGCCAAGGTCGCGATTGCAGTCATCCTGCTCTCGGCGGCCTGCAGTCAGCCGCCGCCCAAGCCCACGCCGCCGCCCGCGCCCACCGGTCCGGCCAAGGTCGGCGTGGTCGGCCTCATCGCGGAGGTCAAGGAGCGCGGCATCAACCAGGACAACTGGCGCGGCGTATTTCGGGAAGCTCTTCTCGACCGACTCCGACCACAACATCGTGAAGGTCCAGTACGAGGTCACCGTGCTCTACGACGACGGCACCAGCGGGACGGTGACCGTGGACGAGAAGCCCGAGCTCCAGCCCGGCCAGAAGGTCCGCGTCCAGGGCACCAAGATCGAGCCGGTCCGCCGCTAGCCTGCGCCGCGGGCGGCGCGTCCCTCCGCCCCCGTCGAGCGCACGACTCCTCGCGCCTCAGCGCTTCGCGGCGTCCATCTCCGCAAAGACCTCCTGCGCGCTGTGGTACGCCGCGTTGGCCGCCGGCACGCCGCAGTAGATCGCGCACTGCAGGAGCATCTCCTTGATCTCGTCGCGCGTCACGCCGTTGTTGAACGCCGCGCGGACGTGCATCCGGAACTCCGCGTCGCGGTTGAGGGCCACCATCCAGCCGAGCGTCAGGAGGCTGCGCGTGTGCCGGGGCAGGCCCGGGCGCGTCCAGATCTCGCCCCAGGCGTAGCGGGTGATGAGGTCCTGGTACTCCTCGTTGAAGGCGTTCTTGTTCTTCAGCGTCCGGTCGACGTGCGCGTCGCCGAGCACCGCCCGGCGGACCTGCATGCCGGCCGCGTACCGTTCCTTGTCGTCCACTTGGCTCTCCTATTCGCCGACGAAGCCGAGCACGCTCTCGGTGAAGCGGTCGGCGGCTTCGACGTTGGAAATGTGCGCCGCGTCGAGCTCGACGTACCGCGCACCGGGGATCTGCTTCGCGATGAACTGTCCCGCCGCCGGCGGGGTCGCCGCGTCGTGGGTCCCGGCGATCACCATCGTCGGCGCGGTGATGCGCGCGATCGACTCGCGCTGGTCCATGTCGCGCACCGCCGCGCAGCACGCGACGTAGCCCTCGGGCGAGAGCTGCAGGAGCACCTCGCGCATCTTCCCGAGCATCGGCGTCGGCTGCTCCAGGAACTTCGGCGTGAACCAGCGCGCCAGCACGCCCGACTCGATCGCGCTCATGCCGCCCTTGCGGACCGCCTCGATCCGCTGCGTTCCAGGGATCGGGCGACCCGACCTGGGCCGCGGTGTTGCACAGGACGAGCTTCTCGATCCGCTTGCCGGCGTGCGTCCCGAGCCACATGCCGGTCATCCCGCCGAGCGACAGTCCGCAGTACCGGACCCGGTCGAGCCCGAGCGCATCGAGCAGGCCGAGCGCGTCCCGCCCGAGCTGTTCAATAGTGTAGGGGCCGGGCGTGACCGCCGAAGCGCCGTGACCACGGCGGTCGTACCGGAGCACGCGCAGCTTCCGGGTGAGCGCCGGGACCTGGGGATCCCACATCGTGTGGTCGGTGCCGAGCGAGTTGCACAGCACGAGCACCGGCGCCTTCTCCGGTCCGCGCATCGGTCCATCAATCCGGTAGTGGATCCGTGCCCCGTTCACTTCCGCGAAAGGCATCGTTCGTGCTCCGTTCAGGTAGTGTCGGTTCGGGCCGCCAGCGCGCGCTCCACCAGCGTCTCGGCGAGGCCGGTGTAGTTGGCCGGGATCGAGCAGGCGCCGCAGGTCCGCGGCGGAGAGATGCTTCCGCACCTCCGCATCCTCGCCGAGGACGTCGCGCAGGTGGCGTTTCTCGCCCGCCGCCCGCTTGCATGCGGCCTCCACGAGATGATGCGCGGGCAGCCGTCCGATCTTGCCGCCGAGCGCCATCGTCACCGCTTCAGCGAGGATCAGCCCGCGCGTCGCCTCGAGGTTCTCCGCCATCCGCGCCGGATCGATCTCGAGGCCCTCCAGCACCTGCGTGAGCTGCGCGAGCGCCCCGGCGGCGAGGCAGCAGATCTCCGGCAGCGTGTCCCACTCCGCGTGCCAGTCGCCCAGGCCCGCGCTCGTGCTCCTGGACCATCGCGGTGAGCATCACCGAAACGAGCCCGGGTACGCGGATCGCCGCGGCGAGGATCGCGGCGCAGCCGACCGGGTTGCGCTTGTGCGGCATCGTCGACGAGCCGCCCTTCCCCGCCGCGGCCGGCTCGAACGCCTCGCCGACCTCGGTCTGCATCAGGAGCGAGATGTCCCGGGCGACCTTGCCGAGCGTCCCGACGAGCAACCCGAGCGCGGTCGCCACCTCCGCGACCCGGTCGCGCTGCGCGTGCCACGGCACGTCGGGGAGGCCGAGCTTCAGCTCCTCAGCGAGCGCGGCGGCGACCTTCAACCCGTCCGCACCCAGCGCGGCGAGCGTGCCGCTTGCGCCGCCGAACTGGACGACGAGCAGGCGCGGACGCAGCTCCCGGAGGCGCGCGCGGTGACGCTCGACCGCGCTCAGCGCGCCCGCGGCCTTGAGCCCGAGCGTGACCGGCGTCGCCTGCTGGAGCCAGGTCCGGCCGGCGAGGACGGTGCGCTTGTGCTCGTCGGCGAGCCCGGCGAGCACGCCCGACAGGCGCGAGAGATCGGCGTCGAGCAGATCGAGGGCGTCGCGCAGCTGGAGCACGAGCCCGGTGTCCATCGCGTCCTGGCTCGTCGCGCCCCAGTGCACGAAGCGTGAGGCGGCTTCGTCGCCCTTGGCCACGAGCGCGGTCAGCGCCTTGACCAGCGGGATCGCGGTGTTGCCGGCGAGCGCGCTGCCGCGCGCCAGCTCGCCGATGTCGAACGCCTCGGCGCGGCATTGCGCCGCGATCGGCGCCGCGGCGGCGGCGGGAATGACACCCGCGCGCGCCTCCGCGCGCGCGAGCGCCGCCTCGAAGTCGAGCATGCCCTGCAGCCGGCCGCGGTCCGAGAAGACCGCCCGCATCCGGTCGGTCGTGAAGAGGGGGTCGAGCAGCTGCGTCGAGGTGCCCGCGCTCACGACGGACCGCTGCCGGTCAGACGTCGAAGAAGACGGTCTCTTCCGCCCCCTGGAGCATCACGTTCCACTCCAGCCCGCCCTTCCCGCCCGGGAGCTTCTTCGCGATCAGCGTCGAGCGCCGCTCGGCGGGCACGAGCTTGAGCACCGGATCGTCGGCGTTCGCCGGCTCGTCGGGGAAGTAGATCCGCGACACGAGCTGCTTCAGCTGGCCGCGCATGAACACCGTGACCGCGATGTGCGGCGCCTGCAGCGCGCCGCCGGGGCCGGGCACCCGTCCCGGCTTGATCGTCCGGAAGCGGAACGCGCCGTTGTCGTCGGTCGCCGACCGGCCGAAGCCCTTGAACCCGGGCTCGAGCGGCTTCGACTGCCGGTCCTCGGGGTGCGCGTACTTGCCGTGCGCGTTCGCCTGCCAGATCTCGACCAGCGCGTCGTTGACCGGCTTGCCGTCGCCGTCGAGCACGCGCCCCTGGATGGTGATCGGCTCGCCGGTGACGCCGGGGCCGACGAGGTCTTCGCGGATCAGCCACGTCAGTCCGATGTGGAGGTACGGCCCGACGGTCTGCGAGGTGGTTGCGTAAAGACTCATGATGGTTCCTCCTACTCGCCGGGGCTCGGATCGCGCGGCGTCTCGTCGCGGCCGCGGAGCACGATGTCGAACTTGTACGCCAGCGCGAACTCCGGAACGGTCGTCTCCCAGTCGAAGATCGAGATCAGGCGCTTGCGCGCCTTCTCGTCGGGGACGCACAGGTACATCGGGTCGTAGTCGAGCAGCGGATCGCCCGGGAAGTACATCTGCGTCACGATGCGCGTCGCGAACGCCGGCCCGAACAGCGAGAAGTGGATGTGCGCCGGCCGCCAGGCGTTGTAGTGGTTGCGCCACGGGTACTCGCCGGGACGGATCGTGGTGAACCGGTAGCGCCCCTCGGCGTCGGTCAGCGTGCGCCCGGCGCCGGAGAAGTTCGGATCGACCGGCGCGTTGTGCTGGTCGACGCGGTGCGGATAGCGCCCCGACGAGTTCGCCTGCCAGACCTCGACCAGCGTGTGCGGCACCGGCCGGCCGTTCTCGTCCAGCACGCGGCCGCTCACGATGATCCGCTCGCCGATCGGATCGCCCTTGTGCTGCTTGGTGAGATCGGCGTCGGACGGCTTCACCTCGTCGTGGCCGAAGATCGGTCCGGTCAGCTCCGACAGCGTGTGCGGCAGGACGACGAGCGGCTTCGTCGGCGCCCGCTTGACGGTGGACGCGTACCTGGGAAAAAGATAGTCCGGCTGGGTGCCGGCAAAGGGGCGCCGGTAGCCCGTGGTTTCGCTCATGCGTGCTCCTTCGTGCGTCTCGTCCTGGTGCGCTCGTGCGCTCTCGGGTTTGTTCGCCGGGCGTCTTCGTCCCGGTCGGCTATCTGGATGCGTGCAGGAGCGGCGCGCCGGTGCGCTTCTGCAACTCGTCCAGGGTCAGGCCGTCGACCATCTCGACCACGCGCAGGCCCTGCGGGGTGATGTCGATCACCGCGAGGTCGGTGTAGACCCGGGTCACGCAGCCGATGCCGGTGACCGGATAGGAGCACCGCTCGACGATCTTCGCTTCGCCGTTCTTCGTCTGGTGCTCCATCATCACGAACACCTTCTTCGCGCCGATCGCGAGGTCCATCGCGCCGCCGACCGCCGGGATCGCGTCGGGCGCGCCGGTGTGCCAGTTCGCCAGATCGCCGTTGGCGGCGACCTGGAACGCGCCGAGCACGCAGATGTCGAGGTGGCCGCCGCGCATCATCGCGAACGAGTCGCCGTGATGGAAGAACGCGCCGCCGGTGAGGAGCGTCACCGGCTCCTTGCCCGCGTTGATCAGGTCCCAGTCCACGTCCTCCTTGGCCGGCGCCGGGCCCATGCCGAGGAGACCGTTCTCGCTCTGGAGAAAGATCTCCCGCTCCTTGGGCAGGAAATTGGCCACGCGGGTCGGCAGGCCGATGCCGAGGTTGACGTACGCCCCCTCGGGGATGTCGCGCGCCACGCGCGCCGCCATCTGGTCACGATTGAGTCGGTTCATCGTTCGCTCCCGGGGATCAGGCCGCTGCCTTCGCCGCGGCGGCGATCGGGACCACGCGCTGGACGAAGATGCCCGGCGTCACGATCGCCTCCGGGTCGAGCGCCCCCAGCGGCACGACCTCGTTCACCTGGGCGATGGTGCACTTCGCCGCGCGCGCCATGATCGGCCCGAAGTTGCGCGCCGTCTTGCGATAGACGAGGTTCCCCCAGCGGTCGCCCTTGTGCGCCTTGATCAGCGCGAAGTCGGCGTGGATCGGATACTCGAGGACGTAGTTGCGGCCGTTGATGTTGCGTGTCTCCTTGCCTTCCGCGAGCAGCGTGCCGTAGCCGGTGGGCGTGAAGATCGCCCCCAGCCCCGCGCCGGCCGCCTCGATCCGGCACGCGAGGTTGCCCTGCGGCACGAGCTCGAGCTCGATCTCGCCGGCACGGTACAGGCCGTCGAAGACGTACGAATCGGTCTGCCGCGGAAAGGAGCAGATGATCTTCTTCACCCGCCGCGCCTTCAGCAGCGCCGCAAGGCCGGTCTCGGCGTTGCCGGCGTTGTTGTTGACGATGGTGAGGTCGCGAGCGCCACGCGCGATCAGCGCGTCGATCAGCTCCGCCGGCATCCCGGCGGTGCCGAAGCCGCCGATCATGACGGTGGCCCCGTCGTGAACGTCGGCGACTGCCGCCTCGAGCGAGCGAACGATCTTGTCGATCATGGTTTCCTCCACGGCGAGGGCGCACTTGCCGCCCCGCCCTCGCGGGTTCCGTCGCCGTCGATACTACACCCAGCCTGTCCAATTTTCCCCGCGCGACGGGCCCTCGCTTCAGTGCTGCGCGCCGACCGGCGCGTGCAGCGTCTCCTTCTCGATCGGCACTCGCAGCGCGTTGAGGACGCGCGGCACCATGGCATAGAAGCCGGCGGTCAGGACCAGCTCGACGATCTCGCTCGACCGGAAGTGCTTCCGCAACGCCTTGTAGATCGCGTCCGGCACGTCGCCGGCCATCATCGCCTCGGTCAGCGCGAGCACGGTCCGCTCCGCCGCGGAGAAGCGCGGCGAATCGCGCCACATCATCAGGTCCTCGATCTGCTCCGCCGACACGCCCTGCTGGCGGGCCCAGCGGCGGTGCTGGTGCCACTCGTACGCGGACCCGGCGAGCTGCGCGCCGCGCAGGATCATCAGCTCGCGCAGGGTGCGCGCCGTCGTGCAGTCGCGGCGCAGCGTGTACGCGAACTCGATCCACGCCGACAGCAGCGTGGAGTGATGGCCGAGCACGCGGTACAGGTTGAGGAACTCGCCGTTGAGCTCGCGGATCCGCCGCTTGTTCTTGGCGTCGATCTCCTTCAGCGGCAGCCGGCTCTTCAGTCTTGCCGAATGGAACTGCATTGCTTCGGTCTCCCTGGTGGACTTACATCCGCTCCTTGAGCCACTTCACGATTCCCGGCGCGAGGACCTTCTGCGCCTTGCCGCCCACGAACGTGCCGATGTGGCCGCCCGGGACCGCGAGCTCGCTGTAGTCGTCGGTGCCGAACCGCCCGGCGAGCCCGCGCGAGCAGGCGGTCGGGACGACCACGTCCCCTTCCGCGTAGACGTTCAGCACCGGCATCGTTATGGCGCGGAGATCCACCCGCCGCGTCCCGAGCACGAGCTCGCCCTTGACGAGCTTGTTCCCCTGGTACAGATCCTTGAACCACTGGCGCCCGATCTCGCCCGGATGGTCGGGCCGGTCGGCGATCCAGCGCTCCATGTGCAGGAAGTTGAGGAGCTTCGCGTCGTCGTCGAGGATGTTGACGAGCTCGGTCGTGTACTTCGTGACGTTGGAGACCGGGCTCATCATCAGGAAGGAGAAGCCGACGACCGGCCCCGGAATGCTGCCGAGCGTGTCGATGAGCAGATCGACGTCCGCGGCGCCCATCGCCCGCGCCCAGAGATTCACGTAGCCCGAGCCGGTTTCCCGCTCGCCGGCGTCGCCGTGGAAGTCGAGCGGGGTCACGGCGAGCACGAGATTCCTGATCCGCTCGGGGTGCAGGGCCGCATAGCAGGTAGCGAAGACCCCGCCCTGGCAGATGCCGATCAGGTTGATTTTCTCGACCCGGTGGCGCGCGCAGATCGCCTCGACGCATTCGTCGAGGTAGTCGTTGACGTAGTCGTCGATCGTCACGAACCGGTGCACGCGCTTCGGCAGCCCCCAGTCGATCATGTAGACGTCCAGCCCCTCGCCGAGAAGCCGGCGCACGAACGACCGGTGCGCTTCGAGATCGATCATCTGGTAGCGCCCGACGAGCGCGTAGACGATGAGGACCGGCGGGCCGAGCGGCTTGTCGACCACCGGGGTGTAGCGGTAGAGCCGGACCATGTCCCGCGCCAGGATCTCCTCCTTGGGCGCGGTCGCGATGGCCAGCTCCTCGTCGGTGAACTGCGCCAGCCGCTTGGCCCCCCGGTCGATCTTCTGCAGGAGCTGGACGAGCTCGAGCATCGCCTTTTCGGGCGGGAGATCGAGCGCGGAGCGGGCGCCCGGCGGGACCGATTCAGCGGGCTTCGCCACGCGATGCCTCCCCGGACTTGCGGCGCGCCGGGGCGGGACCACCGGAGAGCCGGCGCACTTCGCGCTGGAGCTCCCGCACCTGACGCTTCAACGTCTGGATCTCGAGGTACGCGTCGTCGACCTCGCTCCGGGTCGGGACGCCGAGGAGCCCGCTCAGAGTCTCCACGACCCGGTTCTGCTGCTGGCGATAGCGGAGCGCGGCGCGCACGTATGCGGCGGTCGCTTCGAGGCCCGGCTTCGATTGCAGCGCTTCGTGCAGCGTCCGCTCGGCGACGCCGGCCCAGAGCCGGACCAGGGCGACCAGCGAATCGACGCGCTCGCCGCGCGCCCCCATTTCGCGCAGCCGGATCCCGACGCCGTCGACGACGTCGCTCCACGCGCCGGCGACGACGGCGAAGTAATCGAGCTGCGCCTTGCGCCGCCCCACGTCCGCGGCGATGAGCTCGCGCCAGGCGTCGCGCAGCGCCCGCGAAGGCCCGAGGCCGAAAGCGTCCGCGAGCGCGCTGAACGTGCGGTCCAGCCCGTCCAGCAGCGGGTGAGTCGACCGCACGTCCAGCAGCGACCACGGTCCGCCGGGAGAAAGGAACGGCTGGCCGCCGCCGGTCCACGCCCGCCCGAGCTCGCCGATCGCCCGGGTGCTGTTTTCGAGCCACTGCTTCTGCGCGGCCGCGCCGGCGTCGAAGACCGTCTTGAGCCGCGCGGCGTTCGCGGCCGCCAGGCCCTGCCAGTCCTGGCCGGGCGGCGCCGCGCCGAGCGCGGCGTAGGACTGGCTGAGCAGCTGGCGCGTCATGTCCAGCGCCTCGGCGATCGGCTTCACCGGCTCGGGCACGCCCTGCGCCGCCGCGTCCGCGCCGGTCCGCGCGGCAAACGGGTTACCCGGCATCTGCAGCCAGGGCGAAAACATGCGCGCCCACTGCTCGACCATCCCGAACCAGGTCCGGTAGAGGGCCGCCGCCTGTTCGTTGGGAGACGCCACGCGCCTCAACCCTTCTGCTTCAAGCGGTCGCGCAGCACGTTCTTCTGCACCTTGCCGGTCGCCGTCTTGGGCAGCGGACCGAAGACGACCCGCTTCGGCGCCTTGAACCGCGCGAGCTGGCCGCGGACGTGCGCGATCAGGTCGGCCTCGGCCGCGGTCGCGCCCGCCTTCAGCTCCACGAACGCGACCGGGATCTCGCCCCACTTCTCGTCCGGCGCCGCCACCACCGCGGCCTCCATCACCGCCGGATGCGTCGCGAGCGCCTGCTCGACCTCGACCGACGAGATGTTCTCGCCGCCGGAGATGATGATGTCCTTCGCGCGGTCCCGCAGCTCGATGTAGCCGTCCGGATACTTGACGCCGAGATCGCCGGTCCGGAACCAGCCGTCGGGGCAGGCCTTCCGCGTGGCCTCGTCGTCCTTGTAGTAGCCGAGCATCACGTTGTTGCCGCGGATCGCGATCTCGCCCATCGTCGCGGCGTCCGCGGGCACGTCGGCGCCGCGCTCGTCCACGACGCGGATCTCCTGGGAGATGACGTTGCCGACGCCCTGCCGCGACTTGAGCCTCGCCTGCTCCGGAATCGGCAGCCGCCGCCACTCGCCGCGCCAGTCGCAGATCACCGACGGCCCGAAGGTCTCGGTCAGGCCGTAGAGATGCGTGATGTCCATGCCGAGCTCGGCCAGCCGCTCCAGCAGCGCGGGCGTGGGCGGCGCGCCGCCGGTCCCGATGCGCACCGGGCGCGGCGGCTTGCCCTTGGCGGCCTCCGCATCCCAGATCGTCATCGTGAGCACGGTCGGCGCGGCGCAGAAATGGGTCACCCCGGATTCGCGCATGTGGCGCCAGATCAGGCCGGCCTCGAGCTTGGGCAGGCACAGGTGGACCGCGCCGACGGCGGTGACGCCCCAGCTGAAGCACCAGCCGTTGCAGTGGAACATCGGCAGCGTCCAGAGGTACACCGAGTCGCTGTCCACCTGCATGTGCAGCGCCATCGCGAGCGACTGCAGGTAGGCGCCCCGATGGTGATACATGACGCCCTTGGGCCGCGCGGTGGTGCCGCTCGTGTAGTTGATCGCAAGCAGCCCGCGCTCGTCGGTAACCGGCAGCGAATAGGGCTCGCCGGCGGCGATCAACGGCTCGAGCTCGTCGCCGGCGCCGCCGGCGCGCAAGGCGCGTACGCCGCCGCCGGTCTCCTTGACCGCCTGCGTCGCCGTCGCCGCGAACTCGTTGTCGTAGATGAACACCGAGCAGCCGGCGTGGCCGAGGATGTACGCCATGTCGGCCGCGGTGACGCGCGTGTTGAGCGCAACCAGCACGGCGCCGGCGAACGGCACCGCGTAGTGCGCGGCGAGCAGGACATGCGAGTTGCCGGCGAGCACCGCGACGCGATCGCCGGGCTTCACGCCGAGCGCCTTGAGCGCGCCCGCGAACTTCAGCGACCGCTCCAGAAACTCCGCATAGGTGAAGCGGAGGTCGCCGTCCACGACGCCGACCCGATCCCCGAACACGCGCGCCGCGCGCCGCAGGAACGCCGTGGGCGTCATCGGCTCGAAGCTGAACTCGGCTGGCATGATTTCCCGACCTACAGCGTGTTGACGACGTGTCCCCCGTCCACCACGAGCGTCGCGCCGGTCATGAACTCGGACGCGTCGGAGGCGAGCAGCAGCAGCGGTCCGTCGAGATGCTCCGGCTTCCCGAGCCGCCGCTGCGGCACGCGCTTGATCAGCGTCTGGCCGGCTTCGCTCGCGAAGAACTCGCGGTTGATGTCGGTCTCGATGTAGCCCGGCGCGAGCGCATTCACGCGGATCTTGTGGCGCGCCAGCTCGAGCGCCAGCGCCTCGGTGAGATGGATCAGGCCGGCCTTGGACGCCGCGTACGCCGGCACCTGCGCCGCGACCCGCAGGCCGAGGATCGAGGCGATGTTGATGATCGAGCCGCCCTGCCCGTGCTCCTTCATGTGGCGCGCGACCGCCTGCGCCACCCGCCACGCGCCGGTCAGGTTCACGTCGATGACGCTCCGCCAGTCCTCGTCCGACCAGTCGAGCGCCGGCTTGGTCACCGCCACGCCGGCGTTGTTCACCAGGATCGTGATCGGCCCGAGCGCATCGCGCGCCTGCGCGATCGAGCGCGCGACGCTCGCCGGATCGGCGACGTCGAGCGCGACGACTGCAGCCTCACCGCCCTCGTCGCGGATCGCCTTGGCGAGCTTCTCGCCTTCGGCCAGCCGCCGACCGGCGAGCGCCACTTTCGCGCCCGCGCGCGCGAGCGTCACCGCGAAGTGCCGGCCGAGGTCGCCGAACGCGCCGGTGACGAAAGCAGTCTTGCCCTTGAGGGACGGCGTCATCACCGCTAGCCGTCGCCGACCATCGACAGGAAATGGCGCCGGATGCGCTCGGCGTCGGGCTCGATGCCGGTGAAGAGGCGGAACGCGCCGACCGCCTGGAACACCGCCATGCCGCCGCCGTCGACCGTGCGGCAACCCTTCGCACGCGCGACGCGAAGGAGCTCGGTTTCGAGCGGGAAGTAGACGATCTCGGCGACCCAGTGCTTGCCCTGCAGCAGCTCCGCCTTCAGCGGCATCCCGGGGAGCTTCGCCATGCCGGTCGGCGTGCAGTGGATCAGGCCGTCCGCGCCCGCCATGGCCGCGGCAAGGTCGGTGCCGCCGACCGCCCGGCCCGCACCGAAGCGCCCGGAGAGGCTCGCCGCGAGCTCGGCCGAACGCGCGCTGTCCACGTCGAAGACGGTGAGCTGCTTCGTGCCCATCATCAGCGCCGCGTGCGCGACCGCCGCGCCGGCGCCGCCCGCACCGAGCTGCACGACGCGGTCGAGCTTCGCATCCGGCAGGCCGCGTCGGAACCCCTCGGCGAAGCCCGACCAGTCGGTGTTGTGGCCGATCAGCCGGCCGCCCTTGATCACCACCGTGTTCACCGCGTTGAGCGCGCGCGCATCCTCCGACAGCTCGTCGAGGAGCGGGATGATCGCCTGCTTGCACGGATAGGTGATGTTCAGCCCGGCGAAGCCCATGCGCTTCGCCGCGGCCAGCAGCTCCGGCAGCGCCTCGACGCCCAGGCCGAGCTTGTCGAGATCGATGAGCTTGTACATGTAGCGCAGGCCCTGCTCGTCGCCCTCGCGCTCGTGCATGGCGGGCGTGCGGGAGGCCTGGATGCCCGCGCCGATCAGGCCGCAGAGAAAGGACGATCCGGTGGGTTTCATGGGTTCGACCTCGCGCGCGGCCGCCGTCACCCGGCGAACCACTTCGCCGGGATCGTCACCAGCGGCGGGAACAGCACGAGCAGCAGCAGCACGATCAGCTCGGCGATCATGAACGGCATCACGCCCTTCATCAGATCCTCCATGCTGATCTTCGACACGCCCGCCACCACGTTCAGCACCGTCCCCACCGGCGGGGTGATCAGCCCGATCGAGTTGTTGATGATGAACAGCACCCCGAAGTAGATCGGGTCGATCCCGGCCGCCTTGATCACCGGCATCAGCACCGGGGTGAGGATCAGGATCGTCGGCGTCATGTCCATCGCCGTGCCCACGATCACCACCAGCACCATGATCGCGAACATCAGCATGATCTTGTTCCCCATGAACGGCTCGAGCAGCCCCACCACCTTGCTCGGCAGGTCCGCCACCGTGATCAGCCACGCCGACACCAGCGCCGCCGCCACCAGGAACATCACCACGGCGGTGGTCCTCGCCGCGGCGACGAACACCGCGTAGAGCTGCGAGAACTTCAGCTCGCGATAGATGAACACCGACACGATCAGCGCGTACACCGCCGCCACCACCGCGGCCTCGGTCGGCGTGAAGATCCCGAGCTTCAGGCCGAAGATGATGATGAACGGCAGCATCAGCGCCCAGAACGCCTTGACGAAGGCCTGCACGAGCTCGCCCGCCGTCTTGCGCGGCGGCGGCTCGAGGCGCTCCTTACGCACCTCCCACCACCACGCGAACCACAGGCCCGCGGCGATGTAGAGGCCCGGCATGATCCCGGCGAGGAAGAGCTTGGTGATCGACAGGTTCGCCGCCACGCCGAAGATGACGAACCCGATCGACGGTGGAATGACCGGGCCGATGATCCCCGCGGCGGCGATCAGTCCGCCCGCCTTGGCCTTGCTGTGCCCGGCGGCGACCATCATCGGCACGAGCAGCGCGGAGAGTGCCGCTGCGTCGGCCACCGCCGAACCCGAGAGCGCCGAGAGGATGCAGGCCGCCACGATGGCGACGTAGCCGAGGCCGCCCCGGATGTGGCCCACCACCGCAAGCGCGAGGTCGACGATGCGCCGCGAGAGGCCGCCGGTGTTCATGACCTCCCCGGCGAGCATGAAGAACGGCACCGCCATCAGCGGGAAGCTGTCGGCGCCGTTGATGAAGTTCTGCGCGATGATCTGGGCGTCGAAGATGTCGAGGTGGACCATCAACGCGACGCCGCAGATGAGCAGCGCATAGGCGATCGGCATCCCGAGCGCCATCGCGCCGAGCAGCGAGAACAGGAATACCGCAACGGTCATGGTCGCCTCCCCTAGCGCTTCTTCGCCGCAGCGGCAGCGAGTTCCTCCTCGCGCGCCTGCGGCCGCGAGCTCCTTCTGCAGTTCCTCGAACTGCTCCTGCTCCTCCGACTCCTTGACCATGACCAGCTCCTCGTCGCTGATCTTCCCGGCCACGACGCGGTAGAGGTCATAGAGGAGCAGCACCATCGCCGACACGCCGAAGACGATGCCGACGCCGTAGAACAGCGCGACCGACAGCCCCGACGCGGGCGCCTCCACGCCGACGTTGATCTTGGTCTGCTCCCAGCTGCCCTGCAGGAAGAGCCAGGTGGCGTACAGCATCAGCAGCTGGCTCACGATCAGGCAGGCCTTCTTCCCGAACGGCGGCAGGCGCTTCACCAGCGTGTCGACGCCGAGGTGCCCGTACTCGCGCATCGCGACGATCGCGCCGAGGAAGGTCATCCAGACGAACAGCCAGCGCGAGATTTCCTCCGAGACGGTGATGCCGAGGTTGAACCCGTAGCGGAGCACGACGTTGCCGAACACGAGGATCACCATGAGCGCGAGGCACACGACGATCAGGAACTTCAGCAGATGGAAGTACGCCTCGACGAGCTTCTTCATTGCGGCTCCTCCTCCGTGCTATTGTGCGTTTATCGCACGGACGGTTGACGACACGGTTGGACGCCTCGCGCGTACTCGTTTGCTGTCGGCGCGACCGACTCTAGTCCGATCGCGCGCGGCAGCGCGGCACGCCGCCCAAATTGTGGGCGCTAATCGCCCACAAAACGAAACGGCGTCGAGACGCGCGGGGTGAATCGCACGAAGCTTCGCGCCATGCGCACCAACGAGTCAAGGTCGGGACGAAGCCCGGCGAACCCGGACGCCGCTGCGTCGCCCGCATCCCGCCGGCCGGCGCCCCTGTCGCCGGCGCGCGAGATCGCCGCGCTGAACGGCGATCCGAACTTCATGACCTCGCTCGCCCGCGGCCTCGCCGTGGTCAAGGCGTTCACCGAGCAGCGACGCCGGCTGACCATCTCCCAGATCAGCGATCGCACCGGCCTGCCGCGTGCTGCGGTGCGGCGCTGTCTTTACACGCTGGAGAAGCTCGGCTACGTGGAAGCGGAGGGCCACACGTTCGCCCTGTGCCCGAAGATGCTGACCCTCGGCCACGCCTACCTGTCGTCGACGCCGCTCGCGGTGTCGGCCCAGCCGTTCCTCGACCGGGTCGGCGACGCGGTGAACGAGTCCTGCTCGCTCGCGATCCTGGACGGCGACGAGATCCTCTATCTGGCGCGCTCGGTGACGTCCCGGATCATGTCGGTGACGCTGAACATCGGGAGCCGCCTGCCCGCCTACTGCACCTCCATCGGCTACGTCCTGCTCGCGCACCTGCCGGAGCCCGACCTGGACGCCTATCTCGCCCGGGTCGAGTTCCGGCCGTTCACGGAGCGCACGATCACCTCGCCCGGGAAGCTGCGCGAGGTGCTTGGCGGCGACGCGGCAGGCGGGCTACGCGATCGCCGACCAGGAGATGGAGCTCGGCATCCGCTCGATCGCCGTGCCGGTGAGCGATACCTCCGGCAAGGCGGTGGCGGGGATCAACGTCATCGTGCAGGCCGCCCGGGTCAGCGTCCGCCAGATGAAGACCCAGTACCTGCCGCAGCTGGAGGGCGCCGCGCGGGAGCTCGGCACCCTCCTCCTGCCCTGAGTCTACTTCCGCACCTTGGCCAGCTCGGTCTGGAGCGCTTTCACGACGTCCGGGCCGACCTGGGCGGCGTGCTTGTCCACCACCGGCTTCATCTTCTCGCGGAACTTCGCCATCTCGGCGGCGCTGAACTCCGACACCTGCATGCCGTTCTTCTTCAGGTTGTCGAGCGCCTCGCCGGACTGCTCGCGCGAGGCCTTGCGCTGAAAGACGGCGGCCTCGGCCGCCGCGTCGGCGATGATTTTCTTCTCGTCGCCGGAGAGCGAGTCCCAGAGCTTCTTGCTGATGATCACCGTCTGCGGGTTGTACTGGTGGTTGGTGATCGCGATGTGCTTCTGGACTTCGTAGAACTTGTTGGCGTTGATCACCGTGACCGGGTTCTCCTGCCCGTCGATCGCCTTCTGGTCGAGCGCGGCGTACACCTCGGGGAACGCCATCGGCGTCGGGTTCGCGCCGAGCGCGCTCACCCAGTCGACGTTGATCGCGTTCGGGATCACGCGCAGCTTCAGCCCGGAGATGTCCTCGACCTTGTTGAGCGGCCGCTTGCTGTTGGTGATGTTGCGGAAGCCGAGCTCCCAGTACGCGAGCCCGTGGATGTTCTTGGCGTCGAGCTTCTCCAGCATCATCTTGCCGAACGGCCCGTCGACCACGGTGTCCGCCTCCTTCGCGTTGGCGAACATGAACGGGAAGTCGAACACGGCGAACTCCTTGACCTGCGCGGCGAGGATGCCGGAGTTCATCACCACCATCTCGAGCGTGCCGCCCTGCAGCGCGGAGATGTTCGGCGCGTCGCCGCCGAGGGTTCCGCCCGGGAACAGGTTGACCTTGATCTTGCCGCCCGACTTGGCGCCCACGATCTCGGCGAACTTCTCCATCCCCATGACGATCGGATGGCCCTTCGGGTTCTGGGTGGCGAACTTGATCGTGCGCGGCTTGACGTCCTGCGCGGCCGCGAGGCCGACCATGGCGCACGCGGCGAAAGCAAGCGTCGACTTGATCAGTAGTGTTTTCATTCGGGCATCTCCTCCATTGGGCGGCCTGGATTCCGCGAGCGAACGTTACTTCCGCGCGTCGCTTAGCAACCGGGCGCTCGCGTGCACGGCGCAACGGCCCGGTGGCTGGCCGGCGGCCGTCCGATAATCGGACAGCGGGGCGGCGACCTTGCGCAGCGGCGCGCTTCCGAGTAGTCGTGAATGGCGGGAATCCACCGCCACCAACCGACTGGAGGAGAAACATGCGCACCTGGAAACGGCATTCCGCAGCGTTCCTGCTGGTCGACGGGCGCCTTCCTTGCGGCCGCTCTCGCCGGGGCGCAGGAAGCGCGAACGCTGCGCTTCACCGCCGCGAGCAACAAGGGGCATCCCCAGGTGCAGGGGGTCGAGAAGTTCGCCGAGCTCGTCGGCCAGAAGAGCGGCGGCAAGATCAAGGTGCAGGTGTTCCCGGGCGGCACGCTCGGACCCGACCTGCAAGTGGTCTCGGCGATGCAGGGCGGGACGATCGACCTCAACGTCATGAACGCGAGCCTGCTCGCGGGCAACGTGAAGGAGATGGCGATCCTCGACTTCCCCTACCTCTTCAACAACGCGCAGGAGGCCGACGCGATTCTCGACGGACCGGTCGGCAGGAAGCTGATGGACAAGCTGCCCGCGCGCGGTCTCGTCGGGCTGGCCTATTTTGACCTGGGCTTCCGCGAGATGCACACGACCAAGAAGGCGATCGCCAAGGCCGACGATCTCAAGGGCCTCAAGATGCGCGTCATTCCGACGTCGATCTACATCGACTTCATGAACGCGACCGGCGCCAACGCCGTGCCGATGCCCTTCACCGAGACCTACACGGCGCTGGAGCAGGGGACGATCGACGGCATGACCAATCCGCTGCTCAACATCCTCGACGGCAAGTACAACGAGGTCAGCAAGAACCTCACGCTGACCAATCACATGTACACCCCGCAGATCGTGATCGCCAGCAAGAAGACCTGGGACAAGCTCTCGCCGGCCGACCAGAAGATCCTGCGCGACGCGGCGCTCGAAGCCGCGGCCTTTCAGCGCAAGGTGGCACGAGCGGAAGCCGTCAGGGTCCTCGACGCGGCGAAGAAAGCCGGGATGACCGTCTACGAGCTCCCGCCGGCCGAGATCGCCAAGCTTCGGGACGTCGCCAAACCGGTGATCGCGAAGCACACCAAGACGGTGGGTGAGGACATCGTCGCCGAGGTCAACGCCGAGCTGGCCAAGCTCCGCGCGGCGAAGAAGTGACGGCGCCGGGGGATGGTCGAGGCTGTCGGTTCGAACTGTTGTGCGATTATCGCACATTTGACCGATAATCGACCGACGAGGTATGATGCCGCATCGCATAGCGAGATGCCGGCATGCAAAGAGATGGAGTGGAGCACGCGACTTCCGGCCAAGCGATCGGGCCGCCCGACCCGAAGCGGGACCTGAAGGCCGCCACCGCGGCGATGGCCGAGATCGACGCCCTGACGGGCGACCCGAACTTCATGACCTCGCTCGCGCGCGGCCTGGCGGTGATCAAGGCGTTCACCGAGCAGCGCCGGAAGCTGACGATCGCGCAGGTCAGCCAGCGGACCGGGATCCCGCGCGCGGCGGCGCGGCGCTGTCTCTACACCCTCGAGCGGATGGGGTACGTCGACTCGGACAAGCACACGTACGCGCTGCGGCCCAAGATCCTCGCCCTCGGCCACGCGTACCTCTCCTCCACCCCGCTCGCCGTGTCGGCCCAGCCGGTCCTCGACCGGGTCCGCAACGCCCTCAACGAGTCCTGCTCGCTCGCCATCCTCGACGGCGACGACATCCTGTATCTCGCGCGCTCCGCCGCGTCCCGGATCATCGCCGTGCAGCTGAACGTCGGCAGCCGGCTGCCGGCCTACTGCACCGGGATGGGCCGGGTCCTGCTCGCGCACCTGTCCGAGCGCGAGCTCGATGCCTATCTCGGCCGCGTCGAGCTGCGCCCGTTCGTCGATCGCACCGTCACCTCACCGGGCGAGCTCCGCCGCCTGCTGGTGGCGGCGCGCGAGGCGGGCTATGCTGTGGTCGACCAGGAGCTCGAGATCGGACTGCGCTCGATCGCCGTTCCGGTGCGCGGCGCATCCGGCTCGGTCGTGGCGGCGATCAACGTGAGCGTGCACGCCGCGCACGCGACCGTCCGGCAGATGGAGGACCGCTTCCTGCCGCACCTGCGCGCCGCGAGCGACGACCTGGGTGCGCTGCTCGTCCCCTAGCGCCGAAAGGAGCGTCATGGCAGTCCTAGAGCCCAACCCGGAACCCAGCAATCCGCTGGGCATGGACGGGATCGAGTTCGTCGAGTTCGCGACCTCGCAGCCGCAGGCGCTCGGCGCGGTCCTGCAGACGATGGGCTTCATGCCGGTGGCGCGCCACCGCTCGCGCGAGGTGATGCTCTATCGCCAGGGCGGCATGAACCTGATCGTCAACGCCCATCCCGACTCCGGGCACGGACTCGCCGCGCCGGCGGCGACGCCGGTGCTCTCGGCGATCGCGCTGCGCGTCCGCGACGCGGCCGCGGCCTGGCGACACACCCTCGACCTCGGCGCCTGGGAGATGCCGACGCGCGCCTCGGCGATGGAGCTCAACATTCCCGGCGTGCGCGGCGTCGACGACAGCCTGATCTACTTCGTCGACCGCTACCGCGACTTCTCGATCTACGACGTCGACTTCGTGCCGCTGCCGGGCAGCGAGCGCCGCCCGCCGGCGATCGCCGGGCTGCACTACTTCGGCATCGTGCAGACGATCGGCAACGACCGCACCGCGGAATGGGTGGAGTTCTACCGCCAGCTCTTCGGCTTCTCGGTGCTGCCCGGCGGCCAGTACTTCGGGATCCTGCCGAAGGGCACGCTGCTCGAGAGCCCGTGCCACAAGTTCTATCTGCAGCTGCTCGAGCCGCCGCCGGGCGCGGAGGACATCGAGTGGGACGAGCGCCTGCTGCGCATCGGCCTCGGCGCCCGCGACGTGCTGGCCGCGACGCGCGCGCTGCGCGACCGCGGCGTCGTGTTCGTCGATCGCGACCCGGTGCAGCCGACCGACAAGGGCGCCCTCACCCAGGTCTACCTGGGCGGCGTGACGTTCGAGCTGGTGGTGAGCCACCTCGAGCCCTGAGCGGGGAGGTCCGGATGAACATCGACGACTTCGGCATGGACACGATCACGCTCGCCGGCCCGCTGGACGCGAAGCTCCAGGCGATGCGCGCGGCGGGGTTCACGCAGGTCATGATCTCGGCGCGCGACATCGCCGGCCATCCGGGCGGCGAAGCGGCCGCGGCCCGCCTGGTGCGCGAGAGCGGCCTGCGCGCGACCGGCTTCCAGGTGCTGCGCGACTTCGAGGGGCTGTCCGGGCCATCTCCACGCCTACAAGGTCGACATCGCCAAGGCGATGCTGCGCATGTGCCAGGCGCTCGGCGCGAAGGTGCTGCTCGTCTGCTCGTCCACCTCGACGCACGCGACCGGCGACCGCGAGCATCTCGCGCGCGACCTCCGCAAGCTCGCGATGCTCGCGGTGCCGCTCGGCATCCGCATCGCCTACGAGGGGCTGTCGTGGGGGCGGCACGTGAACGAGTACACCCAGGCGTGGGAGATCGTCGAGGCCGCCGACCATCCGAACCTCGGGCTCGGGATGGATTCGTTCCACGTGCTCGCCACCGCCACCGGCCTCGACGCCCTCGACCTCCTCGACCCGGACAAGATCTTCCTCGTCCAGCTCGCGGACTTCATGTGGCAGGAGACCCGGTCCTCGGAGGAGCGCATGAACACCGCGCGCCACTTCCGCGTGTTCCCGGGCGAGGGCGTGCACAGCGCGCAGGTCGCCGAGCTCGTGCGCCGGCTCGACGGCATGGGGTACCGCGGGGACTACAGCTTCGAGGTGTTCAACGACGACTACGTGCAGCTGCCGCTCGCGGTCGTCGCCGAGCGCGCGCGCGCGTCGGTCAAGTGGCTTACCGGACAGGTACCGCGGCGGAGCCTTCCGGTGCGGCGGACGCCGCGGCGATCAGCGGGAATCCCCGGCGCCTGAGGCCGGCGGCGATGAACGGTCGCATGACTACGGCCGCGTAGACGGCCGCGGCGATCAGCGTGGTGATCATGGACATGACGCGCACTCCATAGTGTCGATACGCAGACAATCTATGGGCGCGGACCGGCGGTTGCCAATCGTCAATTCGGATCGCGCCGATCGGTCTTCCCGATGTGAAATTCGCCGCGCGACCGCGCGCTCGCGCGGAAGTTCCCGCGCCTGACGAGCGCGTCAACCGCTCCCGCGCGACTCGACCTCGATCATCGAGGCGAGCAGGCGGCGGCCCTGCGTCGGCCCCGCGTCGGCCCTGATGGTGACCTGGAAGGTGGGCTCGGTCACCGGGCCGATGATCCGCTGCTGCGCCTCGAGCATCTCCTTGTCCTCGTCGAACGTGCGGCGCACGTTCTCGCGCAGGAACTCGGTGACCGCGATCTCGTCGAGCCGGAAGTTGCGCGCGAACGCCCAGAAGTAGTGCGACGACGTCGGCGTCTCCGGCGTGATCAGGTCGATGACCCGGCCATCGACCCGGTTGGATCCCGGCACCGGCTCGAGCGGCTGGACGCCCGACGTCGATCACGATGTAACCCGGCGGGATGTAAACGGTGTGCTGCCAGCGGTCGACCTTGTCGCTCGCCGAGACGCGCGCGAGGTACTGGTAGAACGGCGGCGGATTGCAGGCCTTCATCTCCTTGTCGACGTAGACCGCGCTCCCCTCGGTGCGGAAGGCGAACGGCGTCTCGGCGACCGAGTCGTGGCCGATCGTCTTGCCGTGGACGTAGGTCTCGTGCGAGAGGTCGAGCAGGTTGTCGTTCAGGAGCTTGTAGTTCGCCGCGACGTGGTGATAGCCCTCCGCCGCGACCCAGCCGGGCGAATCCATCCAGTGCACGTCGGGCACGAGCGCGGCATCGGCCTTCTCCGGCGTCGCCCATCCAGATCCACACGAGCTTGTAGCGCTCGACCACCGGGTAGGTCTTCACGAACGCCTTGGCGGGGATGCGGTCCTGCCCCGGGATCGCCACGCACTTGCCGTCGGGGCCGTACGTCAGTCCGTGGTACATGCAGCGCACGGTCTCGCCGATCAGCGTGCCTTTCGAGAGCGGCGCGTAGCGGTGCGGGCAGCGGTCCTGGAACGCGACCACCCGCCCGTCGCGCGCGCGGAAGAACACGATCGGCTCGTCGAGGATCCGCCGCGGGAAGAGCTCGCCGCCGATCACTTCGGTGGTGAACGCGGCGACCTGCCAGCAGTTACGCAGCCACATGTCGGCTCCTTGTCACGGATCAATCGAGCTTGGCGCCGGAGGCCTCTTCGACGATCGTCCCGAACTCCAGCCTCTGCATGACGCTCCTATGGATTCATCAGCCTTGGATACTGCGAGGGTCGGTTCAAGTCGAGGAAGGTCTTCAGTCAAGAATCTGATATCCGTTGAAAACATATCGTACTTGGCGAGGTCGGTCAGAGGCACGAAACGTACTTGTTCGATCTCAGGCGAGCTGGGTTTCGTCTGTCCGGAATTCAGGCCGCGTCGCAATGCTGCAAATCCATCGCGAGGCGCACAGCGAAAGTAAAAGTCCAGCCGGTACGGTCCAGGTTCCTCGGAAATATACGGGATGGCATCGATTCTGAGCAGCCTGATCACTGCAATTTCAATATTGAGCTCCTCCAATATTTCCCGGCGCAACGCGGACTCAATCACATCGTCGGGCAAGGTGTCGTTGCGCGGTTTGAGAGGATCTCCGGGAGTCGACTCAAGCGATCCCCCGGGAAGGCCCCATGCGCCTTTAGCCCGATAGCTGTGTTCAACCAAGAGCACCTCCGCTGGCGAGGTGCTCTCGTCGATCATGACCGCGACCGCCCCGACCAGCCACTTTCGGGCGAGCAACCCCTTCAGGAATCCGGCCAGCCGCGGTGGAAACAGTCGCCAGACGAGAAGAGAGAATCTATGGAGATTGGGGTGGCGCTCAATGAAGCGCGCTAACCAACTGAACATCCTTGCTTACATTCCATAGCATCGCCACTGCGCCCGCTTCACGGCCCACAGGTACGACCCGCGCGGGAAGTTGCTCCGCAGCTTGCGTGTGGTCATCGGCCCCCTGGCGCGCCCAGCGGGCCGCCGACGAGCCGCGCACCGCCTCGACCATCGCCTCCGCGCTCGCGCGTCCCTGCCCGGCGATGTCGAGCGCCGAGCCGTGCGCGACCGACGAGAAGAGCACCGGCGTGCCGATCGTCAGGCCGGCGCTCCGGTTCGGCGCGAGCAGCTTCGCCGCGATGTGGCCCTGATCGTGGAACATCACGACGAACGCGTCGTAGCCCGCCTTGTGGAACATGGTGTCGGCGCCGAACGGCCCGTCCGCGTCGATCCCCGCGGCGCGGGCGGCCGCGACCGCCGGCGCGATGATCGCCCGGTCCTCTTCGCCGAACATCCCGGCTTCGCCGGCGTGCGGGTTGAGGCCGCCGACCGCGATCCGCGGCGCGTCGATCCCGATCCGTCGCAGCGTGTCGTGGACCGCTCGCACGACGCGACCGACCCGCTCCGGCGTCACCAGCTCGATCGCGCGCCGCAGGCTCACGTGCAGCGTCGCGTGCGCGATCCGCATCGCGTCGAAGCAGATCATCAGGAACGCATCGTCCGCCGGAACGCCGGTGCAGCGCGCGACGAAGGACGGGTAGCCGTCGAACTCGATGCCCGCCTGCCTGATCGCGAGCTCGGTCTGCGGCGCGGCGACCACCGCCGCCACGTCGCCGGCGAGCGCCGCCTCGATCGCCGCCCGCGCCGCGTCGACCGCGGCGCGGCCGTGCGCGGCGCGCACCTCGCCGATCGCGAGCGGCTCGTCGCGGAAGTGATCGAGCGCGACCGTCTCGACCTGCCGCGTGATCCCCGCCGCCGCCGCGTGCGCCGCGATCGCCCGCGGATCGCCGAACAGCACCGGCCGGCAGATGCGCGTGACGCGTTCGTCGAGCGCCGCCTTGAGCGCGATCTCCGGCCCGACGCCGGCCGGATCGCCGATCGCGATGCCGACGCGAGGGAGCACTGCGGGCGGCACCGCGCCTCCTAGACGCTCACCGGATCGGTGCCGAGCGGACGGAAGAGCCCGTCCTTCGCGCCGTCCGTGAACTTCACGTCCTGCGCCAGCTCGATCGCGCACGAGCGGACGCGCTGCGAGGCGGGCGCGAGCCCGGGAATCGGCTTGCCCTCGCGGCTCGCCTTGGCCGCCTCGAGCAGCGCGCGGCGGGTCATGATGATGCCGTGGTCCGTCGGCACGAGGTTCTCGCGCGTCCGGTCGGCGATCGGACCCATGCTCTCCTGGAGCGACGCGTCCTGCATCGCCGATGCCCTCGATGCCGCTGAAGGTGCGCCCCGCGCGCTGCGCCGCGCGGTCCATGAGGTAGTCGTTGCGCTTGTTGGCGAGCGGGACGAAGGTGCCGGGGATGTACTCGACGTGGATCCCCTTCCCCTCGCGCATCGCGGTCGTCTCCTCGAGCGTCAGCTCGCGCCGCGGGTGGTAGCTCACGCTCCACGCCCAGCAGCTCTCGTCGTCGATCGGCACCCAGGCGTGGCCGCTCACCGGGTGCCCGCCGCGCGGCGGGATCAGCGTGTAGAACGGCGCGATCCACGGCGTGATCCGCCAGTAGTAGCGGCCGTCGTCCGCGTTGCGGCGCGCGCCGATCAGCAGCCCGCCGTCGAACGGCGCCACCTCGAACACCGGCATCCGGTCGCGCTCGTTGTAGACGTTGCCCTTCGCGCCGACGAACAGCGGATCGCGCTTGAGCGACGCGCCGTGGAGGAACGACACGTGGCTCGAGTCGATCCCGCCTTCCAGCGCCTGGAGGTAGTTGCACTCCTGCAGTCGCTTCGACAGGAACCGCTGCGCCGGGCGCGACCATCGCCCATTCGAGCTCGGGCGGCTCGGGTTTCAGCTCGGGCGGGCCCATGTAGGTCCAGATCACGCCCCCGCGCTCGAGGCACGGATAGCTCTTCAGCCGGATGCGCTGCCGCCGGCCGGTCTCCTCCGCCTCGGACGGCAGGTCGACGCACTGACCGGTCACGTCGTACTTCCAGCCGTGGTAGGGGCAGCGCAGGCCGCACTCCTCGTTCCGGCCGAACCACAGCGACACGCCCGCGATGCGCGCAGAACTCGTCGAGCAGACCGAGCCGGCCGTCGGTGTCGCGGAACGCGACGAGCTTCTCGGAGAGGAGCTGCACTCGCACCGGCGGACAGTCCGGCTCCGGCAGCTCGTCCGCGAGGAGCGCCGGAATCCAGTAGCGCCGCAGGTAGTCGCCGAGGAGCGTTCCGGGTCCGGTGCGCGTCAGCTGTTCGTTCTGGTCCTTGCGCATCGCGCGTTCTTCACTTGAGCGTTTTCGCGAGCGGCGTCCAGCGGGCGATCTCCGCCCGCACGAACTCGGTGAACTGCGCCGGGTCGAGATCGTTCGGCTCGATGCCCTCGGGCCGCAGGCGCTCGCGCACGTCCGGCAGCTGCAGGAGCGCGCGCACCTCCGCGTTGAGCCGCGCCGCGACCGGCGCCGGCAGCCCCGCCGGCCCGGAGAGCGAGAACCACACCGTCGCGACGAGCTCGGGGTAGCCGCTCTCCACGAACGTCGGCACGTCGGCGAACTCCGGCAGCCGCTGCGCCGACGAGACGGCGAGCGCCCGCGCCCGCCCGGCCTTGATCTGCGTCGCCGCGGTCGTGAGCGTCGTCGAAGCGGCCGGGATGTGCCCGGCGATGAGATCGGTCATCGCGAGCGCCGCGCCCTTGTACGGCGCGTGCGTCAGGTTGGCGCCGGTCTGCACCTTGAGCATCTCCGCGGTCAGATGGGCCTGCGTCCCCTGCCCCGGCGACCCGAAGACGATCCCGCCCGCGCGCGACTTCGCCAGCTCGACGAACGACTTGAGGTCGCGCGCCTCGAGGCCCGGGTACACCACCAGCACCGTCGGCGGCCCGCCGAAGAGCGCGATGTGCGTGAAGCTCCGGAGCGGATCGAACGGCACCGGCGACATCGCCGGCGCGATGACGTGCGACGCGATGCCCGATACGACGAGGGTGTAGCCGTCGGCCGCGCTCTTCGCGACGAACTCCGAGCCGATCGTGCCGCCGGCGCCGGGCCGGTTCTCCACCACGACGTTCTGGCCGAGCCGGCCGGTGAGCTTGTCGGCGGCGATGCGCGCGAGCGTGTCGGCGCTGCCCCCCGGGGCGAACGGCGCCACGATCTTCACCGGGCGCGCCGGCCAGTCCTCCGCGTGCGCCGGCGGCATCGCGGCGCACAGCAGGCACAGCAGGCAAAGCCCCCTCATCACCGCACCGCATGCCTCTCAGCCCGTCTGCCTGGGCATCTCCGCGTCGCCGTACAGGAGCTCGGCGTTCGCCTCGGGCGGGATCGACGGCATCGAGGCGGCCCACGCCTCGTACTTCGCGCGCAGCGCCTCGAGCCGCGCCGGCTCGCGCTTCGCGAGGTTCGCGCGCTCGCGGCCGTCCCGCGCGAGGTTGAAGAGATACTCGTAGCCGTCCATCGACAGGTACTTCCAGTCGCCCGAGCGCACGGCGCGCTGCTTCCGGTACTTCATCCGCCAGTAGAGCTCGCGGTGCGCCGTCGCCGCCGGCGAACGCAGCACCGGCGCGAGATCGATCCCGTCGAGCGGGTAATCCCGGTGCGCCTTCACGCCGGCGGCCGCGAGGAAGGTCGCGACCCAATCCATCGTGACCGCGATCTGCGAGGTCACGCCGCCCGGCGCGACGACCGCCGGCCACGTCGCGAGCAGCGGCACGCGGATCCCGCCTTCCAGCAGGTCCATCTTCTTGCCGACGAACGGCCAGGTGTCGGAGAAGCGCTCGCCGCCGTTGTCGCTGGTGAACACGACCAGCGTGTTCTCGCCGGCGCCGGCGGCTTTCAGCGCGTCGAAGATGCGCCCGATGCCCTCGTCCATGTGGTTGAGCATCGTGCGGTAGATCTCCACCGAGCCGCCGTCGACGTGATGGATCGCCTTGTGGATGCGCCGCGACTCGGCTTCGTCGGCGCGCGTCAGCCACGGCCAGTGCGGCGCGGTGTAGTGCACGCTCAGCAGGAACGGCGCGGGCTTCCCGCGCTGCCGCCCGATGAAGTCGACCGCGCGGTCGGTGATGAGGTCGGTGACGTAGCCGGTCCGCTGGACCTCGGCGCCGTTCTCGAAGAGATCGTGCGTGCCGCCGCGGTCGCAGTGGCTGAAGTAGTCGATCCCGCCGCCGAGCGGACCGAACGCCTCCATGTAGCCGCTCATCACCGGACCGAAGTGCGGCGGATAGCCGAGATGCCATTTGCCCGCGAGCGCGGTCGTGTAGCCGGCGTCGCGCAGCAGCGACGGCAGCGTCGGATGCGACGGCGGCAGGCCGAGGTCGTCGCGCCCGCGCGCCTTGCCGGTGATCGGCTCCTCGGCCGCGCCGCGGAGCCGGTACTGGTAGCGCCCGGTCATCAGCGCGAACCGCGTCGGCGAGCAGACCGGCGAGTTCGAGTAGCCGTCGGTGAACCGCAGGCCCGCCGCCGCCATCGCGTCGAGGCACGGCGTGAACGGCGCGCGCGCGCCGTACGACCCGAGATCGGCGTAGCCGAGGTCGTCGGCCATGACGAAGACGAAGTTCGGCCGCGTCATGCCGCGTCACGCCGCCTTCGGGGCCGACGCGTCCTCGCGCGTCCGGAACTCCGGGATGTCGGGCCGCGACCCCCACATGCAGAACGACTCGGGCGTGAACGGGAACTGGCGCGGGCGGTAGCCCGCTTCCTCCTCGGGCTTGATCAGCCGCACGCCGGTCGAGTACTCGTACACCATCCCGTCGGGCCCTTCGAAGTACAGGAACACCGCGCCGGAGGTCGGATGGCGGCCCGGCCCGAAGACGATCCGCACGCCCTGCTCGCGCAGGAAGTAGTACGAGCGCATCACGTCGTCGACGCCCTGCACCTGGTGGTTCACGTGCTGCACGCCGGCGTGCGCCGACGGGAAGAGCGCGATCTTGTGATGCACCTCGTCGATCCGGAGCAGCGGCGCCGGCCCGATCCGGTCCGACACGCGCGCGCTGCACACGCCGGTCCAGAACGCCTCGTCGCGCGCCGCGTCGGTCGTCCGCAGCCCGATGTGCGAGAAGCTCCACACGCCGCAGTCCCGCGACGGGAAGAACCGCCGGCCGCTGTGGTGCGGGCGGACGACGAGCTCGTGGGTGTTGCCGCTCGGGTCGGCGAAGCTCAGGAAGTCCTCGACGTGCCGGCCGTCGCACTCGGCGCGCCGGCCCCGCCGCACCGCGATCTTGCGCGACTCCAGCTCGGCGCCCGCGGCCTCGAGCGCCGCCGTGTCCGCCACCTCCCAGCCGACGGTGTGATCGGCCGGGTCGCCCTTGACGTAGACGAGGGTGTGGTCGCGGTCGTCGCCGCGCAGATAGACGGCGCCGCCTTCGCGCCGGACGAGCTCGAGGCCGAGGATCCGCTGCGCATACTCGGCGGCGGCCGCCGGGTCGCGCGTGCCGAGGCGGACGTAGCGCAGGTCTTTGAGCTGGATCATGGGGACGCCTCCGCCGGCGATCTTAAACCACCCGGGCCTTGCTATCCTTGCAGCGCGATGGCGACCTTCAAGGAGTACGAAGCCTACGACGCGCTCGGCCTCGCCGCGCTGGTGAAGCGGCGCGAGGTCTCGGCGGGCGAGCTGCTCGATGCCGCGCTCGAGCGCGTTGCGGCGCGCAATCCGGCGATCAACGCCGTGTGCGGCGTCCGCGAGGACGTCGCGCGGAAGGCGATCGCCGCGGGCCTGCCCGCGGGGCCGTTCGAGGGCGTGCCGTTCCTGCTCAAGGACATCACCGCCGTCGCGCGCGATTTCCCGATGAGCTGGGGCTCGCGCTTCTTCGCCGGCCAGACGAGCGACGTCGACAGCGAGGTCGTGGCGCGCCATCGGCGGAGCGGGCTCGTGATCTTCGGCCGCACGACCACGCCGGAGATGGCGATCAACCCGTCGACCGAGGCGGTCCTGTACGGCGGCCCGACGCGCAACCCGTGGAACCTCGCGCACAGCACCGGCGGTTCGAGCGGCGGCGCGGCGGCAGCGGTCGCGGCGGGCATCGTGCCGATGGCGCACGCGACCGACGGCGCCGGCTCGATCCGCATCCCGGCGTCGTGCTGCGGCCTCTTCGGGCTCAAGCTCACGCGCGGCCGCACGCCCGCCGGCCCGCTCGCGGGCGAAGGCTGGGCCGGCCTCACCGGCGATCACGTGATCAGCCGCTCGGTGCGCGACAGCGCCGCCGCGCTCGACGCCACCCACGGCGCCGATCTCGGCGCGCCCTACTTCGCGCCGCCCGCGCCCGCGTCCTTCCTCGACGAGGCGATGCGTCCGCCCGGCCGGCTGCGGATCGCGTTCATGCGCACGACGCTCGACGGCGCGGCCATCCATCCCGAGGTCGCCGCCGCGGCCGGCGACGCGGCGCGGCTGTGCGAATCGCTCGGCCACGCGGTGACCGAAGCGAAACCGGCGCTCGGCACCGAGGAGATGCTCGTCCCGCTGGTGAAGGTCGTGGGCTGCGGCACCGCGATGGCGATCGAGCGGCGGATCAAGGTGCTCGGTCGCGAGCCCGGCCCGGAGGATCTCGAACCGGTCACGCGCGGCGCGCTCGAGCTCGGGCGGCGCACGAGCGGCGCCGACTACCTCATCGCGCTCGCGACGCTGCACGCGCTCGGCCGCCGGGTCGCGCGGTTCTTCCTCGACTACGACGTGCTCCTCATGCCGGTGCTCGCCGAGCCGCCGGCGAAGCTCGGCCGGTTCGTGATGACGAATCCCGACTTCATGGACTACCGCCTCGGGCCGAACGGGATCGCGCCCTACTCGCCGTTCACGCCGCTCGCCAACATGAGCGGACAGCCGGCGGCGACGGTGCCGCTCGCGTGGTCGAAGGACGGACTGCCGATCGGCATCCAGTTCGTCGCGCGGTTCGGCGACGAGGCGACGCTGCTCCGGCTCGCCGCGCAGCTCGAAGCGGCGCGGCCCTGGGCCGGAAAACGCCCGCAGCTCGACTGAGGACCGCGACATGCAGGCGCCCAGCCTTCCGCCGCGCTACACCCCGCCGTTCAACTTCCAGCGCTGGATCGACGAGCACGCGCACCTGCTGAAACCGCCGGTCGGCAACCAGCAGGTCTGGAAGGACACCGACTTCATCGTCACCGTGGTCGGCGCGCCGAACGAGCGCACCGACTTCCACGACGACCCGTTCGAGGAGTTCTTCTGGCAGTTCCGGGGCAACGCGCACCTGCTGCTCTGGGACGCCGGGCGCTATTCCCGCGTCGATCTCGCGGAAGGCGACATCTTCCTGCTGCCGCCGCACCTGCGGCACTCCCCGCAGCGCCCGGAGCCGGGAAGCCTCTGCCTCGTCGTCGAGCGCGCGCGGCCGCGGGGGACGATCGACGGCTTCGAGTGGTACTGCGCGCGCTGCGGCGGCCTCGTCCACCGCATCGACGTGCAGCTCGCGAGCATCGTCGAGGATCTGCCGAAGGCGTACGCGCGCTTCTACGATTCGCCGGAGGAAGCGCGGCGGTGCAAGGCAGTGCGGAACGGTTCACCCGGGGCGCGACGCCGCGGCCTGGCTCCGGTCGGTCGCAACCTGAAGGCGGCCGGTTTCTAGACACCCCGGAGCGCCGCCTTGGTAGACTGCCGCCGGCCCGGCTTTCGGGTCAGTGACGCCCGCGTGCCCGGCGTAGGTCCGGCCGTGACGCCAGCAATCGAGGAGGTAACCGTGCGTATCCCGTTCCGCGCCCTGGTCCTGGGGCTCATCGCCGCGCTCTTCGCCGCCGCCCCCGCGCTCG
>CAVXND010000073.1:0-107238 GCA_963762785.1 uncultured beta proteobacterium | reverse complement strand
CGACGCGATGATCCGGCTCGGCGGCGACCCGCAGCGGCTCGATCCGTCGGTGCCCGTCGACCTCGTCGTCGACCACTCGGTGATGGTGGACGCCTACGCCGCGCCCGATGCGGCGAACCGCAACGAGGCGCTGGAGTTCGAGCGCAACTTCGAGCGCTACGCGTTCCTGCGCTGGGGCGCGCAGGCCTTCGACAACCTGCGCATCGTGCCGCCGGGCAACGGCATCTGCCACCAGATCAATCTCGAGCACCTGGCACGCGTGGTATGGACGCGCGACCCGGCGGGCGACGCGGCAGACGGCGCGCGGCGGATCGCCTACCCGGATTCGGTGCTCGGCATGGACAGCCACACCGCCATGATCAACAGCCTCGGCATCCTCGGCTGGGGCGTCGGCGGCCTCGAGGGCGGCGCGGGCGCGCTCGGCGAGTCGGTCGCGATGCTGGTGCCGGAAGTCATCGGCTGCCGGCTCACCGGCAGCCCGAGGCCCGGCGTCACCGCCACCGACATCGTCCTGACGGTGACGCAGGCGCTGCGGCGCCACAAGGTGGTGGACAAGTTCGTCGAGTACTTCGGGCCCGGCGTGGCGGAGCTGGCGCTGCCCGACCGCGCCACGATCGCCAACATGACCCCGGAAAACGGCGCCACCATGGGCTTCTTCCCCGTGGATGCCGAGACGCTGCGCTATCTGCGGTCGACGGGCCGCGACGAAGCGCAGGTCGCCCTGGTCGAGGCCTATTGCCAGGCGCAGGGGTTGTGGCGCGACCCGGCGACACCGCCGCTCGAGTTCACCGAGGTGATCGAGATCGACCTCGCCGCCGTGGAGCCGAGCGTGTCCGGACCCAGCCGACCCCAGGACCGCGTGCCGCTGTCCGCGGCGCCGGCGGCGTTCAGAGATTCCCTGTCGGCTGCCACGAAGCGGAAGAAGGGATCCTCGGGCTCGTCGCTGAAGGACGGCGACGTCGTGATCGCCGCGATCACGAGTTGCACCAACACCTCCAATCCCACGGTCATGATCGGCGCCGGCCTGCTCGCGCGCAACGCGGTGGCGCGAGGGCTGAGGGCGCGTCCCTGGGTGAAGACGTCGCTCTCGCCCGGATCGCGCGTCGTTGCCGACTATCTCGCGCAGAGCGGCCTGCAGCGATCGCTCGACGCGCTCGGCTTCCAGCCGGTGGGCTTCGGTTGCATGACCTGCATGGGGAACTCCGGTCCGCTGCCCGCCCCGGTGGCCGACGCGATCGAAACGGACGGCACCACCGCCGTCGCCGTCCTGTCGGGCAACCGCAATTTCGAGGGTCGCATCCACCCGTCCGTGCGGGCCAACTTCCTCGCCTCGCCGCCGCTCGTGGTGGCCTATGCGCTTGCGGGCAGCGTGCTCGTCGACCTGGCGAGCGAACCGCTCGGCGAGGATGGCGAAGGCAGGCCGGTGTACCTGCGCGACATCTGGCCCGACGGCGCCGAGATCCGCAGGATCATCGGCGAGGTGATCACGCCGGCGCTGTTCCGCGCGCGCTACGCCACGATGCTGGAGGGCACGCCCGAGTGGCGGGCCTTGCGCGGCGCCACGGGCGCCACGTTCGCGTGGAACCCCGCCAGCACCTTCATCCGGCGGCCGCCGTTCTTCGACGACATGGCGACTGCGCCGCCCGGGCTCGAAAACATCCGCGGCGCGCGCGTGCTGGCGATGTTCGGCGACATGTTCACCACCGATCACATCTCGCCGATCGGCGCCATCTCGAAGGGCACGCCTGCCGCCGGGTACCTCGCATCGCTCGGCATCGCGCCGCGCGATTTCGTCAACTACGCTGCGCGGCGCCTGAACCACGACGTGATGATCCGCGGCACGTTCGCCAACGTCCGGGTGCGGAATGAAATGACGCCGGAAGTCGAGGGGAGCAGCACGGTGCACTACCCGGACGGCGAGCGCATGCCGATCCATGTCGCGGCGGCGAGATACCGGGACGAGGGCGTGCCGCTGGTGGTGATCGCCGGCAGCGAGTACGGCGCCGGGTCCTCGCGCGACTGGGCGGCGAAGGGCACGCGCCTCCTGGGCGTGCGCGCCGTCCTTGCCGAGAGCTTCGAGCGCATCCACCGCTCCAACCTCGTCGGCATGGGCGTGCTGCCGCTGCAGTTCCCGGACGGCGTCACGCGCCGGACGCTCGGCCTGACCGGCGCGGAGCTCGTCGACGTCGCCGGCATCCGCGGCTACGCCACCCCGCGCAGCGAGCTCGCATGCACGATTACCCGCGCCGGCGGCAGGCGCGACACGATCCGGTTGCTCTCGCGCCTGGACACGACGCGCGAGGTCGACTATTTCCGCAACGGCGGCCTGCTGCACCACGTGGTGCGCCACCGCCTGACCCCCGAGGTGCATTCATGAGCCCGAGAAGGAAGCTGCGCGAGCTGCTCGCCAAGGACACCTACGCCATCGTGCCGGGCGCCCACGACACGCTGACGGCGCGGCTCGTGCAGGTCGCGGGATTCGAAGCGGTCTACCTCACCGGCGGCGGCTACTCGCGCGCGAGCGGCTATCCCGACGTGGGGCTGCTCACGATGACCGAGATCACGCAGTACATCTCGCGCACCGTGGATGCCGTCGAGATCCCGGTGATCGCCGACATGGACGCAGGCTACGGCAACGCGCTCAACGTCATACGCAGCGTGCGCGAGTACGAGAAGACCGGGGTCGCCGCCTTCCATCTCGAGGACCAGGTCTCGCCCAAGAAATGCGGCCACTACGAGGGCAAGCTGCTGGTGAGCAAGGCGGAGATGATCGGCAAGATCAAGGCGGCGGTGGACACGCGGCGCGATGCGGACATGGTGATCATCGCGCGCTCGGACGCGCGCGCCGTCGAAGGCCTGCAGGCGTCGATCGACCGCGTGAACGCGTACCTCGATGCCGGCGCGGACGTCGGCTTCGTCGAGGCGCCGCAGTCGGCCGAGGAGCTGGCCGCCGCGGCGCGGCAGCTCAAGAAGCCGGCGCTCTGCAACATCTTCGAAGGCGGCAAGACGCCGGCGCTGCCGGCGCGGGAGCTGGCGGCGATGGGCTACCGCATCGGCATCTATCCCTCGCAGACGCATCGCGCGGCGATCGCCGCCGCGAAGCGGGTCCTCGCCGTCCTCAAGCGCGACGGGGACACGGCCGCGATCGAGTGCGAGCTCGCGACGTTCAACGACCGCGAGGAGGCGGTGAACGCGAAGCGCTGGCGGGACCTCGAGACGAAGTATCTCCGGGACGTCTGAGCGGATCGGCCCATGCGCCTCACGTTGTGCGAGAACATGCGCGCGGTGCCGTACGTGCCGTTCTATCTCGCGCTGGCGGGGGATTACTGGCGCGGCGAAGGACTCGACATCCGCCACGTGCTTTCGCCGAGCACCGCGCGGACGGCGACCGGGCTCCTCGACGGCAGCGTCGAGGTCTCCTGGGGCGGGCCGATGCGGGTGATGATGCATCACGACGCCGACCCGGGCTGTCCGCTCGTGTGCTTCGCGCAGGTCGTCGCGCGTGATCCCTTTCTGCTCGTCGGCCGCAGCCGCAAGCCGGCTTTCCGCTGGCGCGACCTCGTCGGGCTGCGCGTGGCGCCCGCGGGCGACGTGCCCACGCCCTGGATGACGTTCCAGGACGACCTGCAGCGCGCGGGACTCGATCCCGCGGCGATCGCCGGCCGCCGGGTGCGCCCGATGGCGGACAACGTGCGCGCGTTTCTGCGCGGCACGGTGGACGTCATCCAGGTGTTCGAGCCGCACGCGGATCGCCTCGTCAGCCAGGGCCGCGGGCACGTCTGGCACCGCTTCAGCGAGCGCGGCGACGTCGTGTACACGACGTTCTATTCGACGCGCCGGTTCACCCGCACGCGGCGCGAGGCCTGCCGGCGGCTGGTGCGCGGCATCGCGCGCGCGCAGGCGGCGCTCTTCGCCGCGACGCCGCGCGCGATCGCCGAGGCCGTCGCGCCGTTCCTGCCGGAGCTCTCGCGCGACGCCCTGACGCGGATCGTCGCCGCGTACCGCGCAAGCGGCCTCTGGGCGCGAACGACCGATCTTCCGCCCGCGCCTTACCTGCGGCTGAAGGCTGCCCTCGTCTCCGGGCGCCTCATCCGCAGCGACCCGGCCTACGAGAAGGTCGTGGACGCGGCGCTTTCGCGCCTCGACTGAAACGGGAGTGCCGGATCAATGAGCGCAACGAGCGTCGTTCCGACCATCGACATCGGGCCGTTTCTCCGCGGTGACGCCGCCGGGCGCGCGGTGGCCGGCGAGGTCGCCGAGACCTGCGAGCGCACTGGGTTCGTGATCATCGCCGGCCACGGCTTCCCGCTCGATCTCCTCGAACGCGCGCAAGCGCAGCTCTTCGCGTTCTTCGACCTGCCGGAGGACACCAAGAACCGCTGGCATCCGACGGGCCCTTCCAGGCAGCGCGGCTACCACGGTTTCGCGACGCGCGGCCTCGCCGGGACCCTCGGCCAGCAGACGCCGCCGGACCTGCGGGAGACGGTGTTTCTCGGCCCGGTCGACGACCACCGCGGCTACTACGCGGGGATGCCGGAGGCGGCCACGAGCTACGCGCCCAACCTGATCCCCACCGAGCCGGCCGGGCTCGAGGCGACGCTGGTTGCGCTCTACCGCGCCTACGAGCGCCTCGCCGTCGACATGATGCGGGTCTTCGCGGTGGCGCTCCGATTGCCCGAAGCGTTCTTCGACGGGGTGCTCGCGCGCCACTTCAGCATCATGTCCTGCCACCACTACCCGGTGCTCACCCGGCCGCCGCTGCCGGGGCAGCTGCGCACCGGCGCCCACACCGACTACGGCGCGATGACGATCCTCGCCGCGACCGACGCGGAGGGCGGGCTCGAGGTGCGCCTGCCCGACGGGAGCTGGTCGGCCGTCACGCCGCGCGCGGGAGAATTCGTCGTCAACCTCGGCGACATGATGGCGCGCTGGACCAACGAGCGCTGGGCGTCGACGCTGCATCGCGTGGTCAATCCGCCGCTCGGCGTCGCGCAGAGCCGCCGGCTATCGATCGGCATGTTCGTGCATCCCAACTACGACCAGCGCATCGAGTGCGTGCCGACCTGCCTCGCGTCGGGCGAGACGCCCCGCTACCCGGCGATCACCGCGGGCGAGCACATCAAGCGCAAGATCGAGCGCAGCCACGAGACCGCGTGACGAGGCTATGGCGACCGGTGGTCGGGCGAGAGCATCGGTGGTCCCAGCCCCGGCCACCCGGCGGGCGCGCGGCACAGCCGCTCGGCCTCGTCCGGAGGCTTGGCCGGATCCCAGTACGCGGCGATGTAGCGATTGCCGGTGACCCCGTCCGCCGCGTCGGAGCAGAGCCACAGGACCGGCGGAACCATCACGGCCGGCGCAATCAATGCGGCGCGATCGAAGCCCGACTCGGACGGCACCATGGGCGTGTCCACCGGACCGCCGGGAACCACGATGTTCACGGTGACGCCGGTGCCCTGGAACTCCGCCGCGTGTCCGGCCGACATCGCCTCGAGGGCGGCTTTGCACGGCCCATAGGGATGGAACCCGCCGCGCAGCATGGTGGCGAAGCTCGTCGTGACGTTGATGATCCTGCCGTGGCGCTGGCCGAGCAGGTGCCCGATCGCGACGCGCGTCATGTTCCAGGCGCCGGAGAGGTTCGTCGCCACGAATCGCTGCCACATCTGCGGCTCGATCTCCCGGATCCCGATCGGCGCCTTCTGGTGATCCGCGCGAATCGCCCCCAGGCCGATCGCGCCGTTGTTGATCAGGATGTGCAGGCCGCCGAGCGCGGCGATCGCGTCGGCCACGGCGCTCCGGCACGCCCCGTAGTCCGAGATGTCGGTCGTGCGCACGAGCAGGCGATCCGCGGCCTCGGCGGGCACGGCGCCGCGCAGCGCCGCCAATCCCTCCGCGCTCACGTCGAGCGCGGTGACGCCCGCGCCCTCGGCGAGCAGCGCCTGTACGAGCACGCGGCCGATACCGCCGGCCGCCCCGGTAACAACGGCGACCCTGCCGCCCAGCGCGCGTCCCGGCATGGCTCAGCCGACCAGCGCGATGCACTCGATCTCGATCTTCATGCCGGCGCTGAGCTGCACGCCGCACGTGGTGCGGGCCGGCGGCTCCTTGCGGAAAGAACTGCCGGTAGACCGCATTCATGTTGTCGAACTCGAGCATGTCGTAGAACAGCACGGTGATCTTCACCACGCGCTCGAGCGAGGATCCGGCCGACTCGAGCATGTGCTGCATGTTGGCCAGCGTCTGGCGCGTCTCGTGCGCCATCGTGCCCGGGCTGCGCTCGCCGGTCGCCGGATCGGTCGACAGCATGCCCGAGAGGAAGATCAAGTCCCCGGCCCGGATCCCCGGGCTGTGGGGCAGGTTGAAATTGCGCGACACGTTGAGCCGGTCGTTCTGCGGGACGACGATTTCGCGGGACACGGGCATCGGGTTGCTCCGGAACTAGACGACGGCGATCGCGTCGAGCTGCACCTTGAACGCGTCGATGATCCGCACGCTCCATACCGTGCGCGCCGGCGGGCCTTCCGGCACGTAGTGACGGTAGACCCGGTTGAGCGCGTCGTACTCGATGCGGTCGTAGATCATGGCGCGGACCTGCACCAGGCGCGCGAGCGACGACCCGGCGCTCTCCAGCACCAGCTGCAGGTTCTGGAAGGCGCGATGCGCCTCGCTCGTCAACGTTCCGTTCAGCCGCTCGCCGCTGTCCGGATCGATCGCAACCACGCCCGACACGAACAGATAGTCGCCGGCGCGGATCGCCGTGCTCTGCACCCAGCCGTAGCCGGCGGCCATGTCGAGGCCGCGGCGCGGCGGCGGCACGACGATCCGGGCGAGAGCGCTCAGCGTTCATGATCGGGTGCGCGCGTCGTCCATGTGTCCATGCTGCGCATTCTAACGGCCGCATCGCCGACGCGCCGGGACGAACCTGAGCGCCGATCGGCGCCTCTTCCTGGGCGATCACGCTGCCCCTCGCGACGCTCGGCCTGATCAATCAGGCCGCGCGCACCGTCATGGCGATCATCGGCCCGGTGCTGGCGGTGGAGTTCTCGCTGTCCGGGAGCGAGCTCGGGCTGCTCGCGGCGTGCATGCTCGCCGCCTACGCCCTGGCGCAGCTCCCGGACGGCGTCGCGCTCGACCGCCTCGGGCCGCGGCGCGTGCAGGGCGCGCTCAGCCTGCTCGACCGCCGCCGGCTTCGCCGTGTTCGCGCTGTCCGACAGTCTGGCCGGCTTCGTCCTCGCGCGCGTGATCATCGGCGTCGGCGTCTCGGCCGGGCTGATGGCGGTCATCAAGGCGAACACCCAGTGGTTCGCGCCCGCGAAAGTGGCGAAGATGACCGGCATCGCGGTGGCGATCGGCGGGCTCGGCAGCGTGCTCACCACGGCGCCGGTCCAGGCGGCCCTGCCGGTCGCTCGGCTGGCGCGGCGTGCTGTGGCTGCTCTGCGCGATCGCCGCCGCCGTGGCGCTGTGGATCTTCCTCTCGGTTCCGGAGAAGCCCGCCGCCGCAAAGCAGGGCGGACTGAGAGCCGAGCTGTCGGTGACGGCGTCCGTCTTCCGCTCGCCGCTCTTCTGGCGCTTCGGACCGGCGGTCGCGATACTGTCGGTCCTCAATTTCACGTATCTCGGCCTGTGGGCGGGGCCGTGGCTGCGCGACGTCGCCGGCTACGACGGCCAGGCGCAGGCGAATACGTTGCTTCTCTACACGCTCAGCCTGATGGCGGGCGCGCTCGTCATCGGCGCGGCGAGCAGCCGCGCGCAGGCGCGCGGCTACTCCGCGGCGCTGGTGCCGTTGGTGTGCATCGCCGGGCAGCTCGCCGCGCAGATCGGGCTCGCGCTGCAGCCCGCCGGCCCGGCGGCGATCACGATCCTGTGGGTCGTCTTCGCGTTCTGCGCCGCCGGCGCGGCGCCGGGCTACGTCGCGGTCGGCCAGATGTTCCCGGCCGAGCAGATGGGGCGCGTGGCGACCGCCGTCAACACGCTGACGCTGGGCGGGGCCTTCCTGCTGCAGGCGGCGATCGGCTGGATCCTCGATCTCTGGCCGCGCACCGCGAGCGGCGGGTGGGACCCGGCCGGCTATTCCGCCGCGCTCGCACTTTCGGTGGCCGTCCAGGCGGTCCTGGCGGCGCAGCTCTTGACGCATGAGGAGATAGAGTGGCACGCGAAATCGCGATCGACCGTTTCGGCGGTCCGGAAGTCCTGCAGGCGCGCGTGGTCCCGGACATCGCGCCGGGTCCGGGCGAGGTGCGCATCCGCCAGACCGCCATCGGCGTCAACTTCACCGACGTGCACGGCCGGCGCGGCGACTACGCGCCGCTGCGGGCGATGCCGATGCCGCTCGTCCTCGGCCTTGAAGCCGCCGGCGTCGTCGAGGCGGTGGGCGCAGGCGTCGAGCGCTTCCGCGTCGGCGATCGGGTCGCCTACGCCTCGCACCCGCTCGGGGCGTACCGCGACGTGAGGAACGTTCCCGGCCGAGCGCTGCGTCGCGCTGCCGGCGGGCGTTCCGGACGAGATCGCGGCCGCCGTCCTGCTCAAGGGACTCACCGTGCACATGCTCGTGCGCCGCGTGTTCCGCGTTCCGCCGGGCGCCTGGGTCGTGTTCCACTCGGCCGCCGGCGGCGTCGGGACGCTCGCCGGCCAGTGGCTGCGCGCGATCGGCGCGCGCGCGATCGGCATCGTCGGGAGCGAGAGCAAGGTCGACGCCGCGCGCAGCGCCGGCTACGAAGCGGTCTTCGTCCGCGGCCGCGACGATTGGCCGGCGCGGGTGCGCGAGCTCTCCGGCGGCGGGGTGCCGGTCGTCTACGATCCCGTGGGTCGCGCGACCTGGGAGGGCTCGCTCGCCTGCCTCGCGCCGCGCGGCCACCTGGTGTGCTTCGGCAACTCCTCCGGTCGTCGTGCCGCCCTTCTCGGTCAACGAGCTGCGCGACCGCGGCAGCCTGTCGGTGTCGTGGGTGCGGTTCGGCGACTACACCGCGAACCGTGCGGAGCTGGAGGCGGCGGCGCGGGAGCTGTTCGACGCGATCGTCGGCGGCGCGTTGCGGCCCGCCGCGCCGCGCCGCCTGCCGCTCGAGCAGGCGGCCGAAGCGCACCGGCTGCTCGAGGGCGGGCAGACCACCGGCCCGCTCGTGCTGGTGCCCTGAGCCGAGGAAAGCCCCGATGCGAAAGACCACTGCCCTGCGGAAGCTGCTGAAGAAGAAGGAATTCGTCTACATGCCGGTCGCGTACGACGCGCTCGGCGGCCGGCTCGTCGAGAGCCTCGGTTACGACGCGATCTACACCGGCGGCTTCGTCACCGGCGGCTCGCGCTGCACGTCCGAGCCGATGCTCACGATGGACGAGCAGGCGCGTGTGGCGGGCGACGTCGCGAACGCGGTGGGCATCCCGCTCGTCGCCGACGGCGGCGCCGGCTTCGGCGAGCCGCTGCACACCATGCGCACCGTGCGGGAGTTCATCCGCGCCGGCATTGCCGGCACGCACATCGAGGACCAGCTCTATCCCAAGCGCGCGCACTACCACAAGTACGTGGCGCATTCGATTCCGCGCAAGGCGTTCGTCGACAAGATCAGGTTCGCGTGCCGCCAGCGCGAACGGTCCGACCCGGACTTCGTCGTCATCGCGCGCACCGACACCTGCCGCTTCGAAGGCCTGAAGGAGGCCGTGTGGCGGGTCAACGCCGCGGCCGACGTCGGCGCCGACATGGGGCTGATCTTCCCGCGCAACGACGAGGAGATGAAGAAAGCCCCCAGGCAGGCGAAGATCCCGCTCGTCTACGTGATCAGCCGCGGCAACCGCGACGGCCGGCCGCTGCCCACCGGCCCGCAGCTCGCCGACATGGGCTACAAGGCGGCAATCGACGCCCTCACCTACCTGCTGGTGAGCTTCCATTTCGCCAAGCAGGCGTATGCGGAGATCAAGCGGACCGGCGGCTACAGCGGCCTCAGCCAGGAGCAGTGCGTGAAGGCGCGCCACGAGATCGAGACGCTCGTCGGCCTCGACGAGTTCTACGAGATCGAGGAGCAGACCGTCGAGGGGAAGAAATGGGGAAAGCGCTAGGCCGAGTGCAGTAGAGCGCGGCGGTTGCCGCGGCACAACCGGAGAGGAGAACCACGCATGGAGGGCTGGCGAGCAAGACTTGGGTTCATGGTCCCGCCGGGAACGCCGACGGTCGAGCGGGAGATGTTCGAGCTTGCACCACCGGGCGTCTCGGTGCACTTCGCGCGCATGGTCGCGCGCGGTCCGGTGGGGACCCTCGCCAACCTGCAGTCGCGCGCGGCGAGCCAGCTCGAGCACATGGACGAGACGGTCGACTCGATCGCCAGCGTGGAACCCGACGTGATCGCGCTCGCGCACACCGCCACCAGCTACGTGCTCGGGCGGGATGGCGACGCCAGGCTGGCGCAGCGCCAGGAGGAGCGGACCGGCATCCCCTTCATCTCGGCGCTCGGCAGCGCTGCGGCGGCCCTCCAGGCCCTGGGCGTGCGCAAGGTCGCCGTCGGAACGCCCTACGACCAGGCGCTGACGCTGCGCGGCAAGGCCGTCCTCGAGGAGTACGGCTTCGAGGTCGTCCATGCCGATTGCCTGCCGGACGTGAAGAACATCTTCGAGGAAACCCCGCGCCGCGCCTACGGCCTCGTTAAGAGCGTCAACCGCCCCGAGGCGGACGCGGTATTCATCAGCGGCGTGGGGATGCCGACGCTGTCGGTCCTCGGCGCGGCGGAAGCCGACCTCGGCAAGCCGGTGGTGTCGAGCGCGTGCGCCATGCTGTGGAACGCGCTGCGGGTGGCCGGCATCGGCACGCCGATCGCCGGCTACGGGCGTCTGCTGCAGGACGCGAAGTATCGCCCGGCGTCGGCGTACCGCCCGAAAAAGCGCTAGCTACGCGCCGCCGGCCGGGAGGCGCGCGCCGCGGCGCTCAGTCGGCCTTGATGTTCGCGCTGCGTATGACGCCGCCCCAGCGCGCCATTTCCCCATCGATGAACTTCTGGAACTCCTGCGCCGAAGTGGGCGGGTAGACGTCCACGCCCAGCTTTTGCAGCGCGCCGCGCGTGTCCGCGGACTGGAGCACCGCGGCGGAGTCGGCGGCAAGTCGCTGCGCGACGGCCGGCGGGACGTTGGCCGGCGCCACGAGGCCGAACCAGTTGGCGAAGTTCATCGCCTCGAAACCCTCCTCCTTCAGCGTCGGCACGTCCGGCATGTCGAAGAAGCGCGTTTGCGTGGTGACCGCGAACACCTTGACCTTGCCCGCCTTGCGCAGCGCCGTCGCGCTGCCCGCGGGCAGCATCTGCAGATCGGTCTGGCCGCCGAGGAGAGACGTCAGGGCCGGCGCCTGCCCCTGGAAGGGCACGTGCAGCACGTCGAGTCCCGCGAGCCCCTTGAACGTCTCCATCGCGATCTGCGACGTGCTGCCGAGGCCCGCCGACGAATAGGTGAACTTGCCCGGCTGCGACTTGATCAGCGCGATGAGCTCCTGCGTGTTCTGCGCCGGGAAATCCGGGCGCGCCACCACCGAGAACGGGTTGATCGCGAAGGGCACGATCGCGACGAAGTCCTTCGACGGGTCGTAGGCGAGCTTGGCGCGCAGGTTGGGCGCGATCGCGTGCGTCTCGGCGCTCGCCAGCAGCAGCGTGTAGCCGTCGGCCGCGGAGCGGGCCACAGCTTCGGCGCCTATGGTGCCGGCCGCGCCGGCCCGGTTCTCGACGACGACCGGCGTCGACATCCGGTCGGAGAGACGCTGCGCCATCACGCGCCCCGCCGAATCGGTGATGCCGCCGGCCGGCCACGGGATCACGAGCTTGATCGGCCGGTCCGGGTAGCCCTGCGCGCACGCCAGTCCGGAGGCGACGAGTGCGACCCCCGCGAGGAACCTCGCCACGTGCGCCGAGCTCAATGCCGTCCTGCCCCTCTGCAACTTATCTCTCCTTCCTCACAGCGCGTTCCCGGCGGCGTAACCCTCCGCGGTCGCACTCAGCACGTCGCGCGCGCACTTGCAGTCGCCGACGCGCTGCACGTCGACGCCGGCAGCGCGCAGGGGCGCGTACAGCGCGTCGTCGGGTGCTCGCGGCGTCGACCAGGCGAGTAGTGCGACGTCCTCTATGTGCGTGATGTCGCCATTGTAGACGTTGACGCAGGCGAGCCGGCCACGCTCGAAGCCCTCGTCGATGCTCGGCTCGGCCAGCGCGAGCGTGCGGATCCGCATTTCGTTGACGCGGCGCAGGATGCCCTGGCGCGTCACGAGCGAGGTGAAGGTGGCGATGGTGTCGCGCGGCGTGACGATCGCGACGCGCTCGAACCGCGCGTGCAGCAGTTCGGCGGCGGCGTAGGTGCCCTCGGTGTGATCCATGTCGTAGATGACTGCAGTGCCCGGCTGCTTCGCCCTGAAGCGCAGCACCTCGGCCATCGCCGCCCGCAAGTCCGGCACCATGCCCTCCTCGCGCAGCGCCGTCGGCAGCCAGGCCGGCGGCAGCATGCTGGAGCCGGCGGCGAGCACCACGGCATCCGGTTTGAACGCCAGCACGTCCGCGGCCGACGCCGTCAAGCCCAGCTCGAAGGCGACGCCCTCGCGTCGCGCCGCCGCATGCTGGTAGTCGTAGATGCTGCTGAGCGATTCGCCGCCGGGCAGCAGCGCGTGCAGGCGCGTCTTGCCGCCGACTTCGGCCGAGTTGCACAGCACGGTGACGCGGTGCCCGCGCGCGGCGGCGACCCATGCGGCCTCGAGGCCCGCGATGCCGGCGCCGACCACCACCACGCGCCTCCGCCGCGTCGCGCGCGCCGGCCGCCAGTCCGCCTCGTCGGGCTCGCCGACGCGGGGGTTGTTGTCGCAGGCGAGCGGCAATCGCAGGCCGGTGACGCGCTCCCAGCAGGTGTTGCACGACACGCAGTAGCGGATGTCGTGTGCGCGCCCCGCGACCGCCTTGTCGAACCAGGCGGCGTCGGCCGTCAGCGGGCGGCCGAGGCCGACCAGCTCCGCGTCGCCGCGGGCGAGCAGCCCCTCGGCCTCGGCCGGGTCGGTGATGCGCCCGAGCGCCATCACCGGCACGCCGTTGGCGGCGCGGCGCAGTTCGCGCATCAGCGGGACGTACGGCATGCGCGGCGCATGGCCGTCGGGGACGTGCTGTTCGAGGGAATCGGCGTGGCTGCCGTGGGCGAAGCAGACGTAGTCGACGTTGCCGAACGCGGTGAGGTGGGCGGTGATTGCTGCCGCTTCCTGCGGCCCGACACTGCCCGGCACGCCGTCGTCCCCGGGCAGCTTGAGTCCGATGATGAACCCCCTGCCGCAGGCCGCGCGAATGGCGGCGACCAACTCGGCGACGATGGCCGCGCGGCCCTCCAGGCTTCCGCCGTAGCGGTCGCTGCGGCGGTTGGATCTCGGCGACAGGAACTGGTTGAACAGGTGCCCGTGGCCGGCGGAGATCTCGACGCCGCTGAATCCGCAGCGCTGCAGCCGCGCCGAGGCGTCCGCCATCTGCTCGATCATGCGCGCGATCTCGTCGACGCCGAGCTCGCGCGGCACGCTCCAGCTGAGGTCATCGGGCAGCACCGACGCGCCGGCGGCGTCGGCGGCGCGCCCCGGGATGTTGCGGCCGCGGCCGCGGTCGACGATCTGCCCGAGCAGGCGGCAGTCCTGCGATTCGACCGCCTCGGCCCAGCGGGCGAGACCATCCAGGTTGTCGTCGTTCCAGGCGCGCACGCGCGCGGGCACGTCGAAGCCGCGCCACATGCCGAGCGGCTCGGTCACGATCATCGCGATTCCGCCACGGGCGCGGCTCGCGTGATAGTTCACCAGCCGCTGGGTGACCCGCGCGCCCGCGGGGAACTGGGTGGAAATCGATGCGTGCACGATGCGGTTGCGCAGCCGCTTTCCCGCCAGCGAAAACGGCGCGGACATCGCCGGGTACGCCGCCCCGTCCATCGCACGCCCTTCCTGCGAAGCCATTCGCTCCCGCGTCTAGCGAGTCGAGCCTGCCGGAGCCCCGGCTCCCTTGTGCCCGCCTTTGACGAACACGCGGCGCCCGGTGTCGTGCCACACCGCGCGCTGCTCGGCGGGCATCAGCAACACCGACGCGTCGAGCATCCGCTGCACCATGTCCTTGTAGGTGCCCGACGAAGTGCCGATGTCCGAGCCCCACATCACGTGGTCGGCGCCGAACAGGTCGACCGCGCGCCGCAGCACCTTCTCGGCCGGGATGCCGGCCTCGCGGCAGATGTCGAGGTTGATCGACGTGAACTTGAGGAAGATGTTCGCGCGGCCCCCGAGCTTCTCGTAGCGCTCATCCAGGCCGAAATGCTCCCCCTCTTCCATCTCGGGTTCGAGCAGGTGGTCGAGCACGATCCGCACGTCCGGGAAGTCCCGCGCGAGGTCGAGAATGGCGGGAATCGACGGGCCGCCGCCCCCTTGTGCGAGCACTTCCAGGTCCATCACCAGTCCGGCCTCCTGGGCCACGCCCCACGTCTTCAGCGCCATCGGCGAATTCAGCCAGGGCATGTTTCCGTCGGGCTTGCGCCCGCCGAAGAGGCGCACGCCCGCGAGCCTGTGGTCGCGGATCCACTTGCGCACCAGTTCCGGCGTCCCCGCGTCTTCCGCATCGAGGATCACGACGGCGGAGAAGAGGTCCGGATACCGGTCCGACGAATCGAGGATGTAGCTGTTGTCGTAGCGATAGATCATCCGCTTCTGCACGGCGACGATCCCGTCGACGTTCTCTGCCTTCATCCATTGCAGCATGCGGAGCGCGTCGGGCACCTCGTTGATCGGGTTCGGGCCGTGGTGGCCGCCGGGGCGGCCGATCACGCCCGGCGGCCGGTATGGCGCGTCGGCCGCACGCTGCATGGGGTTGCGCGGATACCGGCCCTGGTCGTCAGCGACGAGATGGGCGTGGGAGTCGAAAAGCAGGGGGCGGGCGTTGCTCGAGGAGGTCATGGGAACCTCGAATCGTGATTCCGCATCAGGTGATCGGCGGCGATGGACCTGGCCGCGACCTTACCCCGGGTTCCCGGGCCTGATCAACGGCAAGAATCGGGGTTTCCGGACTGCGAAAACTCGCCCGGCCAAGCATTCGGAGTGAGCATGACCGCGAGCGGTTGTCGACCCAGCAGGAACGCCGCGCTCCAGTTCAACGTCTTCATGCCCTCTCCTCTTCTGATCGGATCCTGCTCTTCGTAGCCTGAGGGTGGCCGTCATGACGATCCGCCACCGCGACTCACCGGCCTGATGTGGAAAGGATCCGAGTCAGCAACTATGATACGCGGATGATCGACAGCCTCGACGCCCTTCGTGCGCTCTACCCGTCCGCCAAGGAGCGGTCGGTGCAGAAGCAGCTCGATCACCTGGACCGGCACTGCCTGCGCTTCGTGCAGCTGTCCCCGTTCGTCGTGCTCTCGAGCAGCAGCGCGGACGGCCGCTGCGACGCGTCGCCCCGCGGCGGTGAGCCGGGCTTCGTGCGCGCGCCGGACGCCAAGACGCTGCTGATCCCGGATGCGCCCGGCAACAACCGGCTCGACACGCTGGAGAATCTCGTCGGCGCGGGCGGCATCGGTCTGCTGTTCCTCGTGCCCGGCGTCGACGAGACGCTGCGCGTAAACGGGCGCGCCCGACTACGGGCGGATCCCGCCTTGCTGCGGACATTCGCGAACGACAAGCGGACGCCGAAACTCGTCATCGAGGTGAAGGTCGGAGACGCCTACCTGCACTGCGCCAAGGCGCTGATGCGTTCCAGGCTGTGGGATCCCGCGAGCCGGATTGAGCGCTCGACGCTGCCCTCGATGGGCGAGATGCTGCGCGACCAGATCGGGCCGCAAGTACCGGCCGAGACGCAGGAGCAGATGCTGGAGCGCTACAAGTCCGACCTCTAGCCTCCAGCTCGAACTGATCCGAATTCCCGGAGCGGTTCACGGGAGATTGCCTATGAACTTGCCGCTGGCGAGCGACCTAGGGCGAAACTGTCCCGAATACTTCCGGGTTTCACCCCGTTTCGATCGGTTAGTTGCACCTTTCCGACAATTTAGTTCGGGACAGTTTCTCGATCACCCGGGCGCCGATCGAAAAGCGATCGCATGCGGCTACGCTATGAGGCATGCTTGGTCGCATTCTCCGCGGAAAACCGGTGCCCATCCGCGGTCAGATCGAGGACAAGCTTTCCCGGAGAATGCTCCGGGCCGACACTCAGGAAGGAGTACCGAATGTCATTTTATCGTGGCATGACTTGCGAGAACGTCACGCTCACAGGCGACAAGGGAACGCCGATCACCGCCTACGTGGCGAGGCCGGCCGGCGCGGGCCCGTTTCCCGGGGTGGTGCTGATCCACCATCTGCCGGGCTGGAGCGAGTTCTACATCGAGACGACGCGCCGGTTCGCGCACCACGGCTACCTGGCGATCTGCGCCAACCTCTATGAGCGGTCGGGCGCGGGCAACCCAGACGACGTCGCCGCCAAGGTGCGGGCCGAGGGCGGCATTCCCGACGCCCAGATGGTCGGCGACACGGCGGCCGCGGTGACATGGATGCGGGCGCAGTCCGGGCACAACGGCAAGGTCGGCCTGTTCGGCTCCTGCTCGGGCGGCCGGCACGCCTTCATCTATGCGTGCCAGAAGAAGGACGTCGACGCCTGCGCGGAACTGTGGGGTGGCCGCGTGGTGATGGGCAAGGAGGAGCTCAACGACAAGACGCCGGTCGCGCCGATCGACCTGACCAGGGATCTCGCCTGCCCGCTCATCGGCATCTTCGGCAACGACGACCGCGCGCCGAGCCCCGAGCAGGTGAACCAGCACGAGGCGGAACTGAAGAAGCACGGCAAGGCGTACGAGTTCCACCGCTACGACGGCGCCGGCCACGGCATCTGGTACTGGCACCGGCCGCTGTACCGGCCCGAGGCCGCCATGGACGGCTGGAGCAAGGTGCTCGCCTTCTTCGGCAAGCATCTGGGAAAGTAGGAGGACGGAACATGTGCACATCCATCATCGAGATCGCGCCGGCGGACGGCATGGCCAAGCGCGGCGACGCCTGGTTTCCGCTCTCGCACAGCGTGGTCGCCTACGACCACGCGCGTCACGCGCCGCTCGGCGACGTCATCACGCTCGACTTCATCAACACCGGCCTCGACCCGGGAGCGCGCGCCGGGATCGAGCTGACCTTGGACGCCGCCAAGGCGCTGCGCGCCGCGCTCGACCGAGCGATCGCCGCCGCGGAGTACGAGGAGGCGGAAGTCAGGGGCCAAGGCGCCGCGCCCAGTCTCCTCCGGGCGGCGTGACAGCTGTGGTCCGCAAATACTCGATCGGCGCTGTACTGATCGTTGGCCGCCTCAATCGCCGCAAGACTCGACAGGATTTCGACGAGAAACCACGAGTTGCGCACCTGCCAGCTTTGTAGGCGCGCTTTTGCAAGGAATCAAGGACCTGACGAATTGGTGTCCAGAATATTCGGGCGCAGTTCGGGGCAGTCGATTTTCTGCCGGTAGCGGAGGAAAGGAAGGCATCCGATGGTGGAAGTTGACATCCCCGAGGTGCTCGACGAGGTTTCCGCCGCCTTCGCGGCATACGAGCGGGCACTCGTCGGCAACGACATAGCGGGACTGAATGCGCTGTTCTGGGACAGCCCGCTCACGCTGCGCTACGGCGCCGGCGAGATGCTCTACAGCCACGCGGAGATCGCGGAGTTCCGCCGACGGCGGGGCCCGGTCAACCAGCGCCGCGCCCTGCGCAACACCCGAATCACCACGTTCGGCCGCGACTTCGCCACCGCCAATACCGAGTTCATCCCCTTCGGGGCCGAGCGGATCGGGCGCCAGAGCCAGACCTGGGTACGCACCAGCGGGGGCTGGAAGATCGTGAGCGCGCACGTTTCTTTCCTCGCCGCGGCCCGCTAGCATAGCGAGGCGAGGGCTGCGCGCTACACCGGCTGGTGCTCCTCCTCGAATAGCGCCTCATCCGCTGGCACATCGAGAGCACGGAACGCCGAGCCATGATCGTCTTCGTTCCCGCGAACTGATGGCGCTGCCGCGCGTCGCCGTGGTCGGAGGCTCCATTGCCGGGCTCACCGCTGCCGCCCTCCTTCGCGACGCGGGGTGCGAGGTCGAGGTATTCGAGCGCAGCTCCGCGCCGCTCGCGGGCTACGGCACCGGGATCGTGGTGCAGCCCGAGCTCGCGCGCTATTTCCTCGAGCGCACCGCGATCGCTCTCGAGCAAATCAGCGTCCCCTCGCGCTCGATCCGCTACTTCGACGCCGAGGACGGCTCGCTCGTCGGCGCGCTGAACGCCAGCTGGCGCTACACCTCGTACAACGCCCTCTACCGCGGCTTGCTGGAAAGCTTCGGGCACGAGCGGTACCGGCTCGGCCACGCGCTTGTCGCCCTCGAACCGGTGGACGGCGGCGCGCGGCTAGTATTCGCGAACGGCGCGACCGTGGAGTGCGACCTCGCCGTGTGCGCCGACGGCGCCTTCTCTACCGCGCGGCAGCTCCTCTTCGGCGTCTCGCCGCGCTATGCGGGCTACGTGACCTGGCGGGGCCTTGCGCGTCGCGGCGCAATTTCGCGGCAGACGTGGGACTTCTTCGAGGACCGCTTCACCTACGGGCTGCTGCGGGACGGGCACCTGATCGCCTATCCCGTGCCCGAGGGCGCGATCAATTTCCAGTGGTACTGGAACGTCCCGGAAGGGCCGGAGTTCGAGCGCATCATGACCGACCGCGCGGGCGTGCGGCACCAGATTTCGGTCCATGCGGACGCCCTCCCCGGCGAGGCGCGCGACGAGCTGCACCGGCGCGCCGCGGCCCGTATCGCCCTCGCTCCGTTCGTCCAGCTGATCCGGGCGGCGGACCGGCCGTTCCTGACCGTCATCGCCGACACCGACGTGCCGCGCATGGTGGCGGGCCGCGTTTGCCTCATCGGGGACGCCGGGGTCACCGGCCGGCCCCACGCGGCGGCCGGCGGCGCCAAGGCCGCGCTCAATGCCTGGACGCTCGCCGAAGCGCTCCTCGCATCCGGCGGAGACGTCGATGCCGCGCTGCGAGCCTGGGAGCCCGAGCAGCTGCGCCAGGGCCGCGCACTCCTCGCCAAGGTCCGCTACATGGGCGGGTTGCTGCAGCACGGCGGGAAGATCGTTCCCGGCGATCCCCTGATCCGGTTCGGTATGCCCGCGGAAGACGATGTTTTCCCCGCCTTACCAGCCTGCTAGCGCCTGAGCGGGCGCACTTGACACTTTAGGAGCACAACCGATGATGATCCAGACCGCACCCGACGGCGCCCCGCGCTTCGCCATCCTTATGGACGAACACACCGCGCTCGCAGCGCAGTTCGCGCGCGCGTTCGGCAACGAGCGCTTCGAGCCCGTGCAGCCCCGCGACCTCGTGCTCTACATCATCGAGCACCACGACAAGGGCTGGGCGAGCTACGACGCGGCGCCGAAGACCGACCCGAAGACCGGCTTTCCGTACAACCTCGTTGACACGCCGGCCGAGGACATCACCCGTACCAGCGCCGCCTCGCCGGACTTCAACGAGAAGAAGCATCCGTATTGCGGCCTGCTCTCGAGCATGCACAGCTGGGGCCTCTACAACGGGCGCTACGGGCTTTCCGACAAGGTCCTGATCAACACCATCCCCGCTGCCGACCGGCACCTCGCCGATCGCATGCTCGAAGCCGAGCTTCGCCGCCAGGAGCGCCTCAAGGCCGAGCTCGCCAAGGACCCGGAAGCGAAGGCTTGGCTCGAGGAAGGCCAGCTCTTCCAGAACTACAAGCAGCTCCAGTTCTTCGACACCTTCGCGCTCTACTTCAACCGCACGCACGAAGGCGCCCGCGGCGAAGCCGCCTTTCCGCACGTACCGATGAACGCGAAGGAAGACGCCGCCATCTCCATCCGTCCCGCCGGCGCCGCCTCCTACGTCGTGAACCCCTATCCCTTCGGCGAGGCCCCCGCCCGGTTCTCCTTCTCCGGCCGCTACATCGAGCCCGCGAGGCCGGGCGAGGAGAAGAATTGGGGCGCTACGATGGCCCGTACGCCGCGCGAGGAGCAGCGCTTCACGCTTCTGCCTCGCTGAGCGTCCGCCGGGACCGGCCTGGGGAGCCGAGGAGCACATGAGTACGACGCAATTCGAAGTAGCGATCATCGGCGGCGGTGTGATCGGCTGCGCGGTCGCTGGTTCAAGATCGAGAATCCTTCCTCCTAGGACACGAGCGCGGGCCGGTTACCCGCCTCGCTTCGGCGGCTCTCGCCGGATCGGATTGGCGCGGGCGCATACAGTTCCTCGGGGGATCTCGCGTTCGTGGCCGGGGGGCTTTACCTCTCGTCGACCACGCCGTCATCGGACAGCCTGGTCAGGCTCGACCCCGCCACCGGCGCGGGCGCGGTAGTCGGCGCGATGGGTGTCAGTGGGATGTTCGGTCTGGCGACCGACAACAACGTCGACTTGTACGGGATGGCGGGGTCGAACGTTTACTCGATCAACTCGCTGACCGGCGCCGCAACGGTCCTCGTCGGATTTGGTAGTCAGGGTCTGAGCCAGGCGTTCGGCACGGCGTTCGTCACCGAGTCCGGTGCGCCCGACCCGAACCCGACGGTTCCGGAACCCGCGTCGCTGGCGATCGACTGATCCCAAGCGAGAGATCGCGAGCTCGGGTCACTCCGCGGCATCACGATTCGATCTCCGAGCCACGCTTCGCCAGCGCGTCGATATCGGAGGGCACTTCGCCGCGCGCGAGCATGCGCTGGAACACCGCATATACGTCGGTCTTCGCGCCCGCCTTACGTAGCGTGGCCTCGTCATTGAGCCAGGCGTAGACGATCACCCGCACGGGCTTGCTGCTGAACCGATAGAAGACTCGGTAGCGTGAAGGCAGTCCGCGCTTCACCCGACGCCAGTGGGCGTATTGCGGTCCGAGCGAGTGCCCGACGCGAAACTCGGGCTGATCAGGGTTGGCCGGGACCACCTCAGTGATCGCCTTGTACACGGAGGCGAGGAGGACGGTCGTCGGGTGACGGCGGTAGCCCTCGGGATCCTTCGCGTGCAGGCGCTCGACCTCCTTCTTCAGCGCAGCCAGCCGCTCGGCGAACGGCTCGAACGCGTAGAGCCGCCAGCCGTTGTGGAGCCTCACTCGACGGCGACGCCCTTGACAAGCTCGCCGATCTCGTCGAGCAGCTTCGCGTCGAGCGGTCGGATGCGCTCCGGGTGGGCCCGCATCTGTCGCTCGAGAAAACCGAGGAACGACGCCATGACGGGATCGGGCGCCTCGGCCTTCTTGCCGCGCGCCCGGCGCTTCGCCTTGGCCGAAAGCAGCACCTGGCCCTCGGCGAGGACGGTTGCCTGAACCTCACCGCCGAACTCCGGATGCGCCTTGAAGAACGCGGCGTCGAGCCGGATGCCTTTCGAATTGCCGACCTGCGTGACCTTGCCGGCATAGCGCGGTCGCTGGGTGGTCGCCATACGAGCCTCGATGTACTTACGTCTGTAAGCACATTCTACGCGCGCCACGGCACGCCCCGCAAGCGATACCTAGGCTTAGCCTGCGATCGTAAAGCCCACCCGACCGATGTGCTGGATCTCGCACTCCACCCAGGTGTTCGGCGCCAGCATCTCGGCAGCGGTTGCACCGCCTGCCATCACGATCCAGCCGGGCTGCAGCGGCTCGTCGGCCGCGGCGGCGAACCGGGCGGCCGCGGCGAGCGAGCGCAGCGGATTACCGAGTAACGCCGCAGTGGAGCTGATTGCGACCGGCCTGCCGTTGGCGGTCATGACGATGCCGAGATTCGCGAGATCGAGATCGGGTCTGTGCCAGGTCCCGATCGCGAACCCCGACGAGGACGAGTTGTCGGCGACCACGTCCTCGAGGGTGAACCTGAAGTTTTCGTAGCGCGAGTCGATCAATTCGAGCGCGGGGGCGACTGCCTCCACCGCGGCCAAGGCCTGCATCGGCGTCACGTTGCCGACGAGGCGCGACTTGAGCAGGAACGCGACCTCGGGCTCCACTCGCGGATGTACGTAGCGGTGGCACGGCGTCGCACCGCCGTCCTCGATCAGCATGCCGTCGGTGAGGCGGCCCCAGATCATGTCGGAGAGACCCATCTGGATCATCTTCGCCCGGCTCGTGAAGCCCATCTTGACGCCGACCTGCCGCTCGCCGCGGGCGATGCGCCGGACGATGCTCTGCTTCTGGATCGAATAGGCGTCGGCGAGCGAGAACTTCGTGGACTGTGAAAGCTGTGCGATCGCGGTTGCGGTCCGCGCCGCGTCATCGACGCGCGCCGCGAGTCCCTGGATATCCACCATGACGGCCTCCTTCAAGCGGCGAATACGGCGCGGACTGAGCCGAGCCCGTTGATGCGAACATCGATCACGTCACCGGGCGCGACGGTCACCATGGGTCCCAGGGCGCCGGACATGATGACGTCGCCCGCCTTGAGCGGCGCGCCCAGCTCGACCATGGTCCGCGCGAGCCACAGCGCGGCGTTCAGCGGGTTCCCGAGGCACGCCGCCCCGGCGCCGACCGAAACCGGCTCGCCGCGCCGCTCCATCGACATCCCGCAGAGCCGCGAATCGAACGCGGTGAGCGCCCTCGGCTCCCCGCCGAGCACGAAGAGGCCCGACGAGGCGTTGTCGGCCACCGTGTCGAGCAGCTTGATGTTCCAGTTCTCGATGCGGCTGCCGACGATTTCGATCGCCGGCAATGCATAGCCGACGCCGGAAAGGAGGTCCGCGAGCGTCAACCCGGGCCGGTCGAGATCACGGTCGACGACGAGGGCGATCTCGGCCTCCACCTTTGGCTGCATGACGCGCCCCAGCGCCACTTCCTCGCCGTCGCAAAGCGCCATGTCCGCGAAGAGCATCCCGAAATCGGGGGCGTCGACCCCGAGCTGCTTTTGGACGCTCTTCGAGGTGAGGCCGATCTTGCGGCCGACGAGCCGGCGCCCGGCCTTCAAGTAGTGCTCCGTGTTGGCCTGCTGCACGGCGTAGGCGGCCGCCACACCGCCCTCGGCAAGCTCGTCCCGCAGCGGCGGAGTCGGCTGTCCGGTTTCCGCCGCGCGGCGCAGCCGCTCGGCGAGGCTTGCAATCGTTCCGCTGTCCGTGGCCATGAGCCGATCTCCAATATCACCGTGCCGTCACTTGACGTTCTTCGCAATCCAATCGAGCACGAAATCCGCCACGCGCAGGTTGTTCCTGTCCTGCATCAGCATGTGCGAGTTGCCGTGGATGCCGACGTCCGGAAGCCTGACGATTGCCGCATTTCCACCTTCCCGCTTGTTGATTCGATCGACCACGACCTTTCGCGCCTCGTAGCGGGGCCGAGCCGTGAACACCGGCGCATCCAGGTGATCGCCGAACAGTTCGAGCACCGGGATGCCGCGATAGGCGTCGATCTGAGCCTCGGTGGGGACGATCGCCTGGGCGCCTTCAATGTTGATCACCGCCTTCACGAGGCCAGGCCGAAGCGCCACGAGGGCATCGGCGAACGGCCCCGCAAGCGAGTGGACGACGACAACGGCCGGCCCGATCCTGTCGAGTAGCGCCGCGAGGGCAGCCGGTGCCGTGCGCATTGCTCCGCCGTCGAGCATCACTTCCGCGAGCGGGACACCCTGGGATCCGAGGTTCGCGACCGCCTCGGTGGGGAACTGGGTGTTGGCGTACGGCATCCCGTAGCTCGGCCCGAACCGAAAGAGCGTCCATGCCAGCTCGGAGGTGACCATCAAGACGCTCGCCGGAAGCACCGATACGTCCGACTCGACCTTCGCGTGATTGATCGCGGTGGCGTTGAATCCTGCCCGTCCGCGGCCGGGCGTGTCCACGACGTAGACGCTGTGCCCTTTGCGCACCAGGTACGTGGCCCACCCTTCGCGGCCGTCGGGCGTGGTCTCGAAGCTTGCGCCAGTGAGGCCTCCGCCGTGGACCAGCACGATCGGTATCCCGCTCGCGCGCTGCGCCGGGACCCGGTAGTGGACGTACATCTGATTGACGATCACCGTGCCCGGCTTGACCGGACCCGCCGGCGAAACGCCCGGATACTTCGAGACCACCGCCTGCCCATTGACGAAGAACACCCCCTCGTCCGCCAGGTTGAGGGGACCCCCGGTGGTCGCCAGCACCGCGCCCGCCCCCAGGACGAGGACAGCAGCCGAGAGCGCTTCTATGCCACCCCTGCCGATCATGGTCACCCTCCTCCTCCGCACGGGAGCGTAGGTTCGTTCTACAGTTTCCGGTCGTTCAGTCCGACCTGGGCGTAGATCTCGTTGACGTGCCGTCTGACATCGGGCGGCATGTCGTCGCGCTCGGGAGCGTGCTGCCAGCCGACCTTCTGCCGCGCGTAGCGGCCGATTTGCTCGTCCTGATCGGACGTCGCGCCGCTGATCCCGTACGCGCCGACCATCTCGTTGCCCTTGAACACGGGAGCGGAACCGCCCGAGACCACCACGCGGCCGCCGGTGAACACCGAGGCGTTGATGAGCATCTGCGGATTGCGCTCCTTGAACCACTGCTGGATGACCAGTCCGTCCTGGAAGCGCGGGCTCATGGACCGGAACGCGGCGACCGTGAAGGCCTTGGATTGCGCCGTCTCCGGCGTGATGAATCCGGCCTCGTCCATCCGCTCCAGGGCGATCAGGTGCCCTTCCGGCCCGACGATGGCGACCGACACCGGAACGCCCATCTGCTCGGCCTTGTCGACGACCGCCTTGATGAACTCCCTGCATTCCACCGCTCGTAGCTTGGCCATTGCGTTGCTCTCCTTGTGCGAGGCTCAATCGAGCTTCACGCCCGCGGCCTTGATGACCTGCGCCCACTTGGCGATCTCATTCCGGATGTACTCGCCAAACTCCTTCGGTCCGCCGTCGAGAACGTCGATGCCCTGGCTGCCGAACTGGGATTTCAGCTCTGCGGAATCGCGCGCCTGCGCCGTTGCTTTCGCCAGGCGTTCGATGACGGCCGGCGGCGTCTTCGCCGGTGCGAGCAGCCCGAACCACACCCCGGTGTCGAAGCCCTGCAGTCCGGATTCCGCAAGCGTGGGCAGCTCGGGCATGGCGTTCGCGCGCGTGAGTCCGGTGGATGCAAGCGCTCGCAGCTTGCCGCTCTTGATGTGCGGCAGCACCGTCGACGCTGGCGAGAACATGAGCGACACCCGGCCCGCAACCAGATCCACGACGGCCAGCGAACTGCCCTTGTACGGTATGTGCACGAGCTTCACACCCGCCATCTCGCTGAAGAGCTCCCCCGAGAGATGCGGTGACGTGCCATTCCCCGACGACGCGTAGGTCAGCGTCCCCGGCTTCGCTTTCGCCGCTGCGATCAGTTCTCGCACCGTCTTCGCATCGACCGATGGGTGGACGACGAGCAGATTGGGCACGGTGCCCACCAGCGCGATCGGCGCGAGGTCGGTTGCGAAGTTGAACCGCAAGTCCGGATACAGGCTTTGGTTGATCGTGTTCGCGACCGTACCCATGAGCAGGGTGTACCCGTCGGCGGGGGCGCGCGCGACAGCCTCGGTGGCGATGTTGCTGCCCGCCCCCGGCCTGTTCTCGATGACGAAGGAGGCGCCCACGATCTGGGCGAGCTGGGCTGTCACCACGCGGGCAGCCACGTCGGCGGCGCTCCCCGGCGGGAAGCCGACGACCACTCTCACGGGGCCGCCCGGGTACGTCTGAGCCGCCGCCAGCGCAGTGAACAGGCTCGTGCTCATCGCAACGACAAGACGTGCAACCGTTCGCAGCTTCATCCGTAGCGCCTCCTCTTCTCCGTCGCACTGTGCGGGGTTGACCCTTATCAGTCAAACGACTTAAGCTGCTTGATTCATTGGAGTCCCTTATGAATGTCACCGTTCGGCAGCTACGCGCGTTCGTGACGCTGGCCCAGCTGCGGGGCTTTACCCGCGCCGCCGCACGCCTGCACCTGACACAGTCCGCCGTCAGCCTCCTCATCCGGCAACTCGAGTCGCAGCTCGATACCCGGCTCGTCGAGCGCACCACCCGCAGCGTCGAGCTCACCGAGGCGGGACGCGCGCTGTTGCCGAGCGCCGAGCGGATGCTGGGCGACCTGCAACACGCGCTCGAGGGAATGAAAGAGCTCGTCGCGCGCGAGAAAGGGCGAGTGGTGCTCGCTGCGCCGTTGCTGCTCTCGAGCGCGTTCCTCCCCGGGGCGCTGGCCGCGTTTCGCGTCCGCCATCCGTCGATCACCGTGCTGCTTACCGACTCTCTGCCACAGCAGGTGCTTCCCAACGTGCGCAATCGCTCGGCGGACCTGGGTCTCGGCACCTTCCCGGAAGGCGAGCCGGACCTGGATCGCGTCGTGCTTTTCAAGGATCTGCTCGTCGCCGTGACGCCAAACGATCATCCTGTCGCGCGCAAGAAGCGCCTCGCGTGGGCGGATCTTGCCGGGGCGCCGCTCATCTTTCTCACGCGCGACAGCGTCTTCCGGTCGCTCACCGAAATCGGATTGCAGGCGGCCCGCATTCGGGTCGAGCCCGCGATCGAGGTCAGTTACGTCGGTACCGCCCTTGGTCTGGCTCAGGCGGGATTGGGCATCGCGATCGTGCCGGGTTACGCCCGTGCGCTGGTGAATTCGGAGAAGGCGACGTGGAAGCCGCTGACCGAGCCTCAGGTCGATCGAGATGTTTCGATCGTCCGCCTGGCCCATCGACCGCCGACACCGGCCGCCGCGGCACTCACAACTTTTCTGGTCGAATACGCGCGACGGCAGCGAATGGCGACCAGCGATTCCGGCGCCGGCCGACGGTCAAGCCGGGCATCGAGGTCGGATGCCGGGGTGAAGGTCGCCCTGCGCACACGAGCGTGACAACGACCGAGGGCTACGTTCGACAGCACACGACGCTGACCAACGCAGTTGCGCTGCCGCTGCGCCCACCGAAGTAGTAGTGTTGGCCCGACTTGGGCCGGTGAAATGGTCGGGACGACTGGATTCGAACCAGCGACCCCCTGCCCCCCAGGCAGGTGCGCTACCAGGCTGCGCTACGTCCCGACGACCCGGAAGCTGAATTGTATAGGGACGAACCGAACCCGTCGCGGGCTCAGCCGTTGAGATAGTCGATGACGCTGGTGAGCTCGCGCCGGATGCGCTGGAGGTCGGCGGGGCCCGGCGCCATCTGCACATCGCCCGCCTTGCCTGCTCCCGCGCTCGCGCATTGTCTCGTCGAGCCGGTTGCGCGCGCCGCTGATGGTGAAGCCCTGCTCGTAAAGGAGCTCGCGGATTCGCCGGATGAGCAGCACTTCGTGGTGCTGGTAGTAGCGCCGGTTGCCGCGGCGCTTCACCGGCTTGAGCTGGGTGAACTCCTGCTCCCAATAGCGCAGCACGTGCGGCTTCACGCCGCACAGCTCGCTCACTTCACCGATGGTGAAGTAGCGCTTCGCGGGGATCGGCGGAAGGCTAACCTTCGCTGCCCGATGATTGCTGGTGGTTTCCACCGTGTGCCTGCTCGACGAGGGCCTTCAGCTTCTGGCTGGCGTGAAAGGTAACGACCCGGCGGGCGGTGATCGGGATCTCCTCGCCGGTCTTGGGGTTGCGCCCGGGGCGCTGGGGCTTGTCCCGGAGCTGGAAGTTGCCGAACCCGGACAGCTTGACGCTCTCCCCGTTCTCGAGGGCGACCCGGATCTCCTCGAAGAACGCCTCCACCATGTCCTTGGCCTCACGCTTGTTGAGGCCGACCTTCTCGAACAACATGTCGGCCAGCTCGGCCTTCGTGAGGGTCATTCGGTCTCCCTAACTCCGTCGTTCTGCGCCGAACCGGTCTCTCAGGAGCTCTGCCAGTTGCGCCATGGCGGCGTCTACTTCGGCGTCCATAAGTGTCCGAGCAGTATCTTGCATAACTACCCGAAACGCAAGGCTTTTTCCACCTTTGCCGACACTTTCCCCACGGTAAAGGTCGAAGATCCGGACCTCCTGCACCAGTCCTGGGCGGGCTCCTCTGAGGGCCTCCAGCATGGCATCGGCGGGCACCGCCTCCGCGACGACCACCGCCAGGTCCCGGATCACTGCCGGGAACTTTGACACTTCGGTGTACCGGGGTAGCGGGACGGCGAGAAGCGGGTCGCAGGCGACCTCGAACACCACCGCCGGACCCGGCAGCTCGTATTTCTGCTGCCACTCAGGGTGAAGTTCCCCGATCCAGCCTATGGCCGCGCCATCCAGCTCGATCCGGGCGGACCGCCCCGGATGCAGCGCCGGGTGAGTCGCCTTCACGAACCGCGCCTGTCGCGGCGCAACCAGCGCTTCGACGTCACCCTTGAGATCGAAGAAGTCGACCGGCCGGCCGGGACGGACGCCCCACTGCTCGTCGAACGCCGGGCCGAAGGCGATCGCGCCGACGTGCATCGGCTGGCGAATGCCGCCGACGTCGAGATCGCCGTCCTTGACGGCCGGATCCCGCGCGAACACCCGCCCGATCTCGAACACCCGCACCCGGGCTTGTTTTCGATTGAGGTTGTAGCGGACGTTGGCGACGAGGCTCCCCACCAGCGTCGAACGCATGACGGCGAGCTGGCTCGCGATCGGGTTCAAGAGTCGAATGGCGTTCGCGTTGCCCGCGAAATCCCGCTCCCAGGCGTCGTCGACGAAGCTGAAGTTGACGACCTCCTGGTAATCCGCGGCGGCGAGCTGCGCGCGCAGGTCGTGCAGCGACCGCCGCTCCTCGGAGCGGGCGTGCATCACCGCCGGAACGACCGGCGGATGCGCGGGGATGCGATCGAACCCGTGGACGCGCGCGACCTCCTCGATCAGGTCTTCCTCGATCTCGACGTCGAAGCGGTACGACGGCGGCGCGACGACGAACGCCTCGTCGGCCCCGCGCCCGGACCGCGTTGCCGCGAGGCCGAGCCGCTGGAAGATCTCGGCCATCTCGCCGGCCGGGACGGGGATGCCGATGACCTGCTGCGCGCGCGCGACCCGCATCCGGACGGGCTTGCGCTCGGGCAGCTTCGCCACCGTGTCCACGGTCGGCCCGGGCTCGCCGCCGCAGAGCTCGAGGATCAGCGCGGTCGCGCGCTCGATCCCCTGCACCTCGTTGTCGAAATCGACGCCGCGCTCGAACCGGTGCGAGGCATCGCTCGCGAAGTTGTAGCGCCGCGCGCGGCCGGCGATCGCCTCGGGGAAGAAGAACGCGGACTCGAGGAACACGTGTCGCGTGTCGAGATCCGCCTTCGTGCTGTCGCCGCCCATGATGCCGGCGAGGCCGATCGGACCGCTCGCATCCGTGATCGCGAGCACGTCCGGGTAGACCTCGACGGTCTGCTCGTTGAGGAGCTTCACGCTTTCGCCGCCGCGTCCGAAGCGGACGTCGATGCCGCCCTGCAGCTTGTCGAGGTCGTAGACGTGCAGCGGGCGGCCCATCTCGAGCATCACGTAGTTCGTCACGTCCACCAGCGCGGAGATCGAGCGCTGGCCGGCGCGCTCGAGGCGGCGCTTCATCCACTCCGGGGTCGGCGCAGCGGCGTTCACGTTCGCGGATCACGCGACCCGCGAAGCGGCCGCAGCCGGACGGATCGGAGATCTTCACCGGGAATTTCGCGTCGTTCTTCGCGGGGATGGCCGTCGTGTCCGGCGGCGTGAGCTTCGTCCCGGTCAGCGCCGCGACCTCCCGGGCGACCCCCAGCACCGAGAGGCAATCGGCGCGGTTCGGCGTCAGCTTGATCGTGAGCACCCTGTCCTCGAGCTCCAGGATCTCGCGCACGTCGCGCCCCACCGGCGCGTCGGCCGGCAGCGCGAGCAGCCCCGAGTGATCGTCGGACAGTCCGAGCTCGCGCGCCGAGCACAGCATCCCGTTCGACTCGACGCCGCGCACCGCGGTCCGCTTGATCGACGATTCCCGGCAGCTCCGCGCCGACCAGCGCGCACGGCACCGTCATCCCGGCCGCGACGTTCGGCGCGCCGCACACGATCGCGAGCGGACTCCCCTGCCCCGCATCCACCTTGCACACCGTGAGCTTGTCCGCGTTCGGGTGGCGTTCGACTGCGAGCACCCGCCCGACGACGACCCTCGAGAACGCGGGCGCGACCGGGTCGATCGCCTCGACCTCGAGGCCCGACATCGTGAGCAGATGCCCGAGCGCCTCCGTGGTCAACGCAGGGTCGACCATCGTGCGGAGCCAGCTCTCGGGGAACTGCATGATGCGCGGTCAGGCGAACTGCCGCAGGAAGCGGAGGTCGCCGTCGAAGAAGAGCCGCAGGTCGTTGATGCCGTAGCGAAGCATCGTCAGGCGCTCGAGGCCGGAACCGAACGCGAAGCCGATGTAGCGCTCGGGATCGAGGCCGAAGTTGCGCACGACCGTCGGGTGCACCTGTCCCGCGCCCGAGATCTCGAGCCAGCGGCCGTCACGGAACGCCATGTCGATCTCGGCCGAGGGCTCGGTGAACGGGAAATACGACGGCCGGAAGCGCACCTGCAGCTCGTCGGTCTCGAAGAACCGGCGCAGGAAGTCGGTGTAGACGCCCTTCAGGTCGGCGAAGCTGATGTGCTCGTCGATCCACAGGCCCTCGACCTGGTGGAACATCGGCGAGTGCGTCGCGTCGCTGTCGACGCGATAGGTGCGGCCGGGCGCGATCACCTTGATCGGCGGCGAGTGCATCCGCGCGTAGCGCACCTGCATCGGGCTCGTGTGCGTGCGCAGGAGCAGCTGCAGGCCGGCGCTGTCCCGGTCCTCGACGTAGAACGTGTCCTGCATCGAGCGCGCCGGATGGTTCTCCGGGTTGTTGAGCGCGGTGAAGTTGTACCAGTCGGTCTCGATCTCGGGCCCGTCGGCGACGTCGAAGCCGATCGAGCCGAAGATCGCCTCGATCCGCTGCCACGTCCGGCTGATCGGATGGATGCCGCCGCGGCCGCGGGAGCGGCCCGGCAGCGTGACGTCGAGCGCCTCCTCGGCGAGCCGCGCGTCGAGCTGTCGCGCGCGCGATCGCCGCGCGACGCTCCTCGAGCAGCCGCTCGATCCCGTCCTTGGCGGCGTTGATGCGGCTGCCGCGGTCGCGCTTTTCCTCGGGTGGGAGCTTGCCGAGCCCCTTCAGGAGCTCGGTGAGGACGCCCTGCTTGCCGAGATAGCGCGCCTTGGCGCTCTCGAGCTGCGGCAGGTCGTCGATCGCGGCGAACTGCGCCGCCGCTTCGGCGACGATGGCGTCGACGTCCTGCATGATCGATCGCGGCGGCTGAGCCCACGGCCCGCGCGGGGCGGGCCCGGTCTAGGCGCCCGCGTGCGCGGTCAGGCCGCCGCCTGCTGCTTCGCTCTGGCCTGCTCGGCGAGCTTCGCGAACGCCGGCTTGTCGGCGACCGCGATGTCGGCGAGCACCTTGCGGTCGATCTCGATCGACGCCTTCTTCAGGCCGTTCATGAACGCGCTGTAGCTCATCCCGCAGCTGCGCGCGGCGGCGTTGATGCGCGCGATCCAGAGCGCCCGGAACTCGCGCTTGCGGACCCGGCGGTCGCGGTAGGCGTACTGCCCGGCTTTCATCACCGCCTGCTTGGCGACGCGGAAGACGTTCCCCCGCCGGCCGCGGAAGCCCTTGGCCTTGGCGATGACCTTCTTGTGCTTGGCGTGTGCGGTTACGCCGCGTTTGACGCGTGGCATGTGCTAGTCCTCCCGGCTCAGTCGTAAGGGAGCATCACGCGCACCGAGCGCGCGTCCGACGCGGACACCCCGGTGATCCCGCGCAGATGACGCTTCCGCTTGGTGGGCTTCTTGGTGAGGATGTGGCGCAGGAACGCGCGCGAGCGCTTGATCTTGCCGCCCGCACGGATGCGGAAACGCTTCGCGGCGCTCTTTTTCGTCTTGAGCTTGGGCATGACTTGCCTTTCGTCCGATGCGATGCCGGGTGGCTCCTGGCGGAGCGCTTCAGGACCGCGGCACTGCTTGTTTTGGTCCCGCGCCGGAGCGCGGGGCTTGCAACGTTACTGCGAGGTGCTCGGCGTCGCGGTCTTCGCGGGGGCCGGAGCGGCCTTCTTCTCGTCTTTCGGTTCGACCTTCTTCTCGTCCTTCTTGATGTCCTTCTTCCCCTTCTTGGGCCCCAGGACCATGATCATCTGCCGGCCCTCGAGCTTCGGGAACTGCTCCACCACCGCGTGAGCCTCCAGGTCGTTCCGAACCCGCTCGAGGAGCCGCACCCCGAACTCCTGGTGCGCCATCTCGCGGCCGCGGAACCGCAGCGTGACCTTCGCCTTGTCGCCTTCGTCGAGGAACCGGATCAGGTTGCGCAGCTTGATCTGGTAGTCGCCCTCGTCGGTGCCGGGGCGGAACTTGATCTCCTTGAGGTGGATCTGCTTCTGCTTCAGCTTTGCTTCGTGCGCCTTCTTCTGCTCACGGTACTTGAACTTCCCGTAGTCCATGAGCTTGCACACGGGCGGCTGCGCGGTCGGCGCGATCTCCACCAGGTCGACGTCGCGTTCCTCGGCCATCTTCAATGCGTCGCGCGTCGCTACGATCCCCAGCTGGTCGCCGTTCTCCGCGACCAGCCGCACTTCCGGCGCAGTGATTTCGCCGTTCAGTCGCTGCGCCCTGCTTTCCTGTGCGATGTGGTACCTCCCGCAACCTCGAAAAATTAGGCCGCGCTTCCCGGGACCGACTCCGTCCGGAGGCGGTCGATGAAAACCGGCAGATCCATCTGCCCCAGGTCTTCACCGGTACGGGTGCGTACGGCCACCTTGCCTGCAGCGCGCTCCTTGTCGCCGACGATCAGCTGGTACGGGAGCTTCTGCAGGCTATGTTCGCGGATTTTATAGGTTATTTTTTCGTTCCTCAAGTCGGCTTCGATGCGGAAGCCGGCCGCCCTCAAATCCTCCGCGACCTTTGCGGCGTAATCGGCCTGATGCTCGGAGATATTGAGGACCACGACCTGGACCGGCGCGAGCCATAGCGGCATCGCCCCCGAATAGTGCTCGAGCAGAATGCCGATGAAACGCTCCATCGAGCCGACGATCGCCCGGTGCAGCATGACCGGGACCTTCCGCGCGTTGTCCTCGGCGACGTACTCGGCGCCGAGGCGCTCGGGCATGAAGAAGTCCACCTGCATGGTGCCGAGCTGCCAGACGCGGCCGATGGCGTCCTTCAGCGAGTACTCGATCTTCGGCCCGTAGAAGGCGCCCTCGCCGGGCGAGATCTCGAACGTGACGCCCGAGCGCTCGAGCGATTCGATCAGGGCGCGCTCGGCCTTGTCCCAGGCGGCGTCGTCGCCGATGCGCTTGGCGGGCCGGGTCGCCACCTTGTAGATGATGTCCTGGAAGCCGAAATCGGCGTAGACCCGCCGCAACAGTGCCGTGTACTGCACGCACTCCTCCAGCACCTGGTCCTCGGTGCAGAAGATGTGGCCGTCGTCCTGCGTGAACCCGCGCACGCGCATCAGCCCGTGCAGCGCCCCGGAGGGCTCGTTGCGATGGCAGGCGCCGAACTCGCCGAGGCGGTAGGGCAGCTCGCGGTAGCTGCGCAAACCCTTGTTGTAGATCTGGATGTGGCCGGGACAGTTCATCGGCTTCACCGCGTAGTCGCGGTTCTCGGACGCCGTGGTGAACATGTTCTCGCGGTAGTTGTCCCAGTGCCCGGTCTTCTCCCAGATGCGCCGGTCGAGGATCTGCGGCGCCGCGCACTTCCTGGTAGCCGTTGTCGCGATAGACGCGCCGCATGTACTGCTCGACCGCCTGCCAGATCGCCCAGCCCTTCGGATGCCAGAAGACCATCCCCGGCGCCTCTTCCTGGATGTGGAACAGGTCGAGTTGCGTGCCGAGGCGGCGGTGGTCGCGCTTCTCGGCCTCCTCGAGCATGCGGAGGTACGCGTCCTGGTCCTCCTTCTTCGCCCACGCGGTGCCGTAGATGCGCTGGAGCATCTCGTTCTTCGAGTCGCCGCGCCAGTAGGCCCCGGCGACCTTCATCAGCTTGAAGACCTTGAGCTTGCCGGTGGACGGCACGTGCGGGCCGCGGCAGAGGTCGACGAAGTCGCCCTCGCGGTAGAGACCGATCGGTTCGCCGTCGGGGATCGACGCGATGATCTCCGCCTTGTAGCGCTCGCCGATCGACTTGAAGAACGTCGACCGCCTTGTCGCGCTCCCAGACCTCGCGCGTGACCGGGATGTCGCGCTTCGCGAGCTCCGCCATCCGCTTCTCGATCGCCGCGAGGTCCTCCGGCGTGAACGGGCGCTTGAACGAGAAGTCGTAGTAGAAGCCGTTCTCGATCACCGGACCGATCGTCACCTGCGCGTCGGGGAAGAGCTCCTTGACCGCGTAGGCGAGCAGGTGCGCCGTCGAGTGGCGGATGATCTCGAGCCCGTCCTTGTCCTTGTCGGTGACGATCGCGACGTCCGCATCGCGATCGACCTTGAAGGAGGTGTCGACGAGCCTGCCGTCGACCCGCCCGGCCAGGGCCGCCTTCGCGAGCCCGGGGCCGATCGACTGCGCGATCTCGGCGACCGTGACCGGGCCGGGAAAGGGCCGGCTCGAGCCGTCGGGGAGGCGAATGTTCACCATCGGTTCGGTTCCTGGGAGCAAAAAAAAGTGCGGGCGAGCCGCACTTTTTTCCACGTGACGTGCTCCACCGCGGTGCTTTCAGTCGCCCTCGGTTTGCGTTCGCCGCGTCACGTGCCTGCCTCCTTCGGGAATCCTGGTAGGCGCGATTGGACTCGAACCAACGACCCCTACCATGTCAAGGTAGTGCTCTAACCAGCTGAGCTACGCGCCTGAAGAGGTCGGATTCTAGCCGAGGGGGCGCTCCCGCGCCAAACGTTCACGCGCCGCGGGCGGCGGCACCGAGCATCTCCGCCGCGTGCCTGCGGGTCGTGGCCGTGATCTCCACCCCGCCCAGCATGCGGGCGATCTCCTCGATCCGCGCCTTGTCGTCGAGCGCGACGACCCTGCTCCGGGTCGCGCCGCTCACCGTCATCTTCGCCACCGACCATTGCTGCGCGGCCTGCGCCGCGACCTGGGGCAGGTGCGTCACGCAGAGCACCTGCCGCTCCGCGCCCAGGGTCCGGAGCTTCCGGCCCACGACCTCGGCCACGGCGCCGCCGATCCCCGCGTCGACCTCGTCGAAGATCAGCGTCGGCACCGCCGCGCTCTTCGCCGTGATCACCTGGACCGCGAGGCCGATGCGCGAGAGCTCCCCGCCGGAGGCGACCTTCGCGAGCGGCTGCGGCGGCGTCCCCGGGTTGGCGGCGACCATGAACTCCACGGTCTCGTTGCCGCCCGCCGTACCGCCGTCGACCGGACGCAGCGCGATCTCCATCCGGCCGCCGGCCATCGCGAGCTCCTTCATCGCCGCCGTAACCTGGCGCGCGAGCTTCGCGGCCGCATCCTTGCGCGCGGCCGAGAGCTTCCCGGCGAGCTGTGCATAGCGCCCCTGCGCCGCCGCTTCCTGCACGCGCAGGGCGTCGACGTCGGACGCGACCTCGAGCTCGGCGAGCCGCACCGTGAGCCGCTCGGAAAGCTCGATCAGCGTGTCCGGGCTTACCTTGAACTTGCGCGCGGTCGAGTGGATTGCGTCCACCCGCCGTTCGACCTCCGCCAGCCGGCCGGGGTCGAGCTCGACGCGGTCGCTGTAACGGCGCAACGCGTGCGCGGCCTCGTCGAGCTGCGCCGCTGCCCCGTCCAGCAGCTCGAGCGGCTCGTTCAGCGCGGCGTCGTAGGCCTTGAGCGCGCGCAGCTTCGCCGCCGCCGCGCCGAGCGCGGCGGCGGCCGAGCCATCGGACTCCGACAGCGCCTCGAGCGCGGCCTGCGCCCCTTCGGTCAGGCTCGCAGCGTGCGCGAGCCGGGTCTGCTCGGCCTGCACGCCGTCCCACTCCCCGGGCTTCAGCCCGAGCTTCTTCAGCTCGTCGACCTGCCACGCGACGCTGTCGCGCTCGGCCGTGCGCGCCGCCGCGTTCGTCTCCTGGTCGGCGCGCGCCCGGGCGAGCCGCTGCCACTCCCGGAAGGCGGTCGCGACGTCGCGCGCGAGGCCGCCGAGTCCGGCGTGCGCGTCGAGCAGCGCGCGCTGCGCCGCCGGCTTCGTAAGCGACTGGTGCGCGTGCTGGCCGTGGATGTCGATCAGCCACTCGCTCACCTCGGCCAGCTGCTGAACGGTGGCCGCGGTGCCGTTCACGAACGCGCGCGACCGGCCGCCCCGCTCGACGACCCGGCGCAGCAGCAGTCGGCCCGGATCCCCCTCGAGCGCGCCGTCCGCGAGCCACTGCTGCACGTCGGGGAGCCGCTCGAGGGCGAACTCGGCAGTCACCTCGGCGCGCTCCGCGCCGGCGCGGACGACCGCCGGGTCGGCGCGCTCGCCGAGCGCAAGCGCGAGCGCGTCGATCAGGATCGACTTGCCAGCGCCGGTCTCGCCGGTGAGCGCCGTGAAGCCGGGCTCGAACTCGAGGTCGAGCCGGTCGACGATGGCGAAATCCCTGATCGCGAGGGCGACGAGCACGGGCTGCTAGAGCGGGCTCTCGGTCCAGTGAAGCTTTTCGCGCAGCATGTTGTAGTAGCGATAGCCCTCGGGGTGCACGAGCTTCACCGCGTGCGGCGCGCGACGCACGGTGAGGCAATCGCCCTCGACGAGCTCGATCTGCGGCTGTCCGTCGGTCTGCAGGCGCGCATCGGCGCCGTGCTTCAGCGTGACCTCCACCACGCACGAGTCGCTGACCGCGATCGGGCGGTTGGAGAGCGTGTGCGGCGAGATCGGCACCAGCGCGAGCGCCGGCACCGTCGGCTGGATGATCGGCCCGTTCGCCGACAGCGCGTAGGCCGTGGACCCGGTGGGCGTCGCGACGATCAGCCCGTCGGAGCGCAGGTCGTACACGAACTGGCCGTCGACCCGCACGAGCAGCTCGATCAGCCGGCCGCTTGCGCCCTTGTTCACCACGACGTCGTTGAGGGCGCTGGTCGCGAAGATCGACTCCCCGGCGCGCACGACCTCGGTGACCAGCATCGTCCGCGCTTCGAGCGTATAGCGCCCGTCGAGGATGCTGCCCATCGTCTCGTTCATCGCGCCGAACGCGATGTCGGTCATGAAGCCGAGCCGGCCCTGGTTGACGCCGACGAGGGGCACCCCCGCCCCCGCGAGCGCCCGCGCGGCGGAGAGCATCGTGCCGTCGCCGCCGAGCACCACCGCGAGGTCGGCGCGCGCGCCGATCCCGGCGTAGTCGACCAGCGGAAACCCTTCGACACCCGCCTCGGCCGCCGTCTCCTGCTCGAGCAGCACGGTGCACCCGCGGGCGGCGAGGAACCCCGCCAGGCTGCGGAGCGGCACGCCGACGTCGCGGCTCTTGTAGCGGCCGATCAGCGCGACGGTCTTGAAGGCGGGAGGCATGGCCACCATTACATCATGAGTCGCGCGGGCGGTGCTCAAACGCCCGCCGGGGTTGCCACCGTGTTGCTAGAATGGGTCTGGTCATGGACCAGCGCGCGCAGATCCTCCTGAAGACGCTCATCGAGCGCTACATCGCCGACGGCGAGCCGGTCGGCTCGCGCGCGCTCTCGAAGTACTCCGGGCTCGAGCTCAGCCCGGCGACCGTGCGCAACGTGATGGCCGACCTCGAGGAGATGGGCTTCATCGCGAGCCCCCACACCTCGGCCGGCCGCGTGCCGACCTCGCGCGGGTACCGCGTCTTCGTCGATTCGCTGCTGACGATCAAGCCGCTCGGCGAGTCCGACCTCGGGCAACTCGAGGGCAACCTCCATCCGGATCACCCGCAGCGCGCGATCAGCCAGGCGTCCCAGCTCCTCTCCGAGCTCACGCGCTTCGCCGGGGTCGTGATGGCGCCGCGGCGCCGCAGCGCGGCGTTCCGCCACATCGAGTTCCTGTCCCTGTCCGAGAAGCGCGTGCTGCTGATCATCGTGACGCCCGAGGGCGACGTGCAGAACCGCATTCTCGTCACCGACAAGGCGTTCACGCCCGCCGAGCTGACGATGGCGGGCAACTTCCTGAACCAGCACTACGCGGGCCTCACCTTCGACGACATCCGGCGCCGGATCCACGACGAGCTCAACCAGCTGCGCGAGGACATGACCGGCCTGATGCAGCTCGCCCTCGAGGCGAGCGACCAGGCGCTCACCGAGAGCGCCGAGAGCTACGTCATCTCCGGCGAGCGCAACCTGCTCGAGTCCGCCGACCTCGCCTCCAACATGCGGCGCCTGCGGGAGCTGTTCGAGCTCTTCGAGCGGAAGACCCTCCTCGTGCAGCTGCTCGAGGTGAGCCAGCGCGCCCACGGCGTGCAGATCTTCATCGGCGGCGAGTCGGGCATCGCGCCGCTCGACGAGTGCAGCGTCGTCGCCGCGCCCTACGAGGTCGACGGGCAGGTCGTCGGCACGGTCGGCGTGATCGGACCGACGCGCATGGCCTACGAGCGCGTGATCCCGATCGTCGACATCACCGCGAAGCTGCTGTCGAGCGCGCTGTCGCGTCACTGAGGTGACACCGACGCCGCAGGCGACGCTTCCCGCGCGCGCGAGCGCGCGCACCGGCATCCTGCTCGTCAACCTCGGCACGCCCGAAGCGCCGACCCCCGGCGCCGTCAGGCGCTATCTCCGCGAGTTCCTGTCCGACCCGCGCGTAGTCGAGCTCCCGCGGGCGGTCTGGTACCCGATCCTCTACGGCCTCGTGCTCACCACCCGTCCGAAGCGGTCGGCCGCGCGCTATGCGGCGATCTGGACCCCGGACGGCTCGCCGCTCCTCCTCTACACCCAGCGCCAGGCGAAGCTGCTCAAGGGCTTGCTCGGCGAGCGTCTGCGCGCGCCCCTCATGGTCGAGTTCGCGATGCGCTACGGCGAACCGTCGATCGCGGCGGCGCTCGACGGGATGGAGCGTGCGGGCTGCCAGCGCCTGCTCGTGCTGCCGCTCTATCCCCAGTACGCGGGGAGCACGACGGGATCGGTGGTCGACTGCGTGTCGGCGACGCTGGCCCGCAGGAGCAACAAGCCGGAGCTGCGTGTGGTGCGGCACTTCCACGACCACCCCGCCTACATCCGCGCGCTCGGCGACCTGGTCCGCGACTACTGGCGCGCGAACGGCCGGCCGGAGACGCTGGTGATGAGCTTCCACGGGTTGCCGAAGCGCACCGTCGACCGGGGTGATCCCTATCACCGGGAGTGCCAGGAGACCGCCCGCCTCCTCGCGGCGGAGCTCGAGCTCCCCGACGGGTCCTGGCAAGCGACCTTCCAGTCGCGCTTCGGGCGGGCGGAGTGGCTGCAACCCTACACGGCGACCGTGCTGGAAGCGCTCGCGCGGCAGGGCCGCCGCGTGGACGTCGTCTGCCCGGGCTTCGTTGCAGACTGCCTGGAGACGCTCGAAGAGATCGGGATCGAGGGCCGTGCCGCGTTTCGCGCCGCGGCCGCGGCCGGCGGCGAGCTCCGGCTGCTGCCGTGCCTCAACGATCGGCCCGGGTGGATCGAAGCGCTCGTGGAGGTGGTGCGCGAGGGGCTCGGCGACTGGATCGGCGCGGCAGGCCCCGCCGGACAGACGCGGCGGCTCGGGGCGACCACATAGGCGACCACATAGGGAGAACCAGATGCGACTGATCGTGCACTGGCTCATCAACGCCGCCGCGCTCTTCGTGCTGCCCTACGTCCTCTCCTCGATCCAGGTGAAGGACTTCGTGACCGCGCTCGTCGTGGCGCTCGTGCTCGGACTCATCAACGCGATCATCCGCCCGATCCTCGTGCTGCTCACCTTGCCGGTGACGATCCTGACCCTCGGCTTCTTCATCCTGGTGATCAACGCGCTGCTTTTCTGGGCGGCGGCGTCGTTCGTGGACGGCTTCCAGGTCGCCGGCTTCTGGTCCGCGTTCTGGGGCGCGATCATCTACGCGCTCGTCAGCTGGGCGATCGCGGCCCTCCTGCTGCCGAAGCAGCAGCCCTAGCCCCCGCTCCCGCCCGCACCGCAGGCCGGCCCGCGCGCGCCATCCCCTTGATCCGGGACGATTCGCAGCGCGCCCTTGAATTCGAAGCGAGCGCCCCAATAACCCCTGCGCGCCTACGGATATCGCCGATGAAACCGAACCAGCCCGACCTCACCTCGCCCGACGGCGAACCGCGCCCCGCGCGCGAGCCCGAGACGATGCCAAGCCTCGAGGAGCTGCTCCGGGAGGCCGAGCTGAAGGCGGCCGAGCATCACGACGCGTGGCTCCGCGCCAAGGCCGAGGCCGAGAACATCCGCAAGCGGGCTGCCGAAGACGTCACAAAGGCGCACAAGTACGGCGTCGAGAAGTTCGCCGCCGACCTCCTGGCGGTAAAGGACAGCCTCGAGGCAGCGCTCGCAGCGGAGAACGCCACCCCGGAAGCCATCCGCAGCGGCGTCGAGCTGACCCTGCGCCAGCTCGAGTCGGTGCTCGAGCGGCAGTCGATCCGCGCGATCGATCCGGCGGGACAGAAGTTCGACCCGCATCAGCACCAGGCGATCAGCATGCTGCCCTCGGACAAGGAGCCGAACACGGTGATCAACGTGCTGCAGAAGGGCTACCTCCTTCACGACCGCGTGCTGCGGCCGGCGCTGGTGACCGTCGCCAAGCCGAAAGACGCTTGAACCGGCGGCCGATTAGCCCCACATCCCGGTAAGGCATAGACAGCGGCGCGCGGACTTACAGCAGAACGCGGAACCACAAGGACAACAGACATGGCAAAGATCATCGGGATCGACCTCGGCACGACCAACTCGTGCGTCGCCGTCATGGAAGGCGGCAAGCCCAAGGTCATCGAGAACGCCGAAGGCTCGCGGACCACGCCCTCGATCGTCGCCTACATGGAGGACGGCGAGGTGCTCGTCGGCGCGCCGGCCAAGCGCCAGGCGGTGACGAACCCGCGCAACACCGTCTACGCGGTGAAGCGCCTCATCGGCCGCAAGTTCGAGGAGAAGGAAGTCCAGAAGGACATCGGCCTGATGCCCTACAAGATCGTCAAGGCCGACAACGGCGACGCGTGGGTCGAGATCCGCGGCAAGAAGATCGCGCCGCAGGAGATCTCGGCGCAGATCCTGCGCAAGATGAAGAAGACCGCCGAGGACTACCTCGGCGAAGAGGTGACCGAGGCGGTCATCACCGTCCCGGCGTACTTCAACGACTCGCAGCGCCAGGCGACCAAGGACGCCGGACGCATCGCCGGTCTCGAGGTCAAGCGGATCATCAACGAGCCCACCGCCGCCGCGCTCGCGTTCGGCCTCGACAAGGCCGGCCGCAAGGACATGAAGATCGCCGTGTACGACCTCGGCGGCGGCACGTTCGACATCTCGGTCATCGAGATCGCCGACGTCGAAGGCGAGAAGCAGTTCGAGGTGCTCGCGACCAACGGCGACACCTTCCTCGGCGGCGAGGACTTCGACCAGCGCCTGATCGACTACATCATCGCCGAGTTCAAGAAGGACCAGGGCGTCGACCTCTCGAAGGACGTGCTCGCGCTGCAGCGGCTCAAGGAATCGGCCGAGAAGGCGAAGATCGAGCTCTCCTCGACGCAGCAGACCGAGATCAACCTGCCGTACGTCACCGCCGACGCGTCGGGACCGAAGCACCTGACGATGAAGATCACCCGCGCCAAGTTCGAGAGCCTGGTCGACGAGCTGGTCGAGAAGACGATCCGGCCGTGCGAGATCGCGATCAAGGACTCGGGCGTGAAGACGAGCGCGATCGAGGACGTGATCCTGGTCGGCGGGCAGACGCGCATGCCGAAGGTGCAGGACAAGGTGAAGGAGTTCTTCGGCCGCGAGCCGCGCAAGGACGTGAACCCCGACGAGGCGGTCGCGGTCGGCGCGGCGGTCCAGGCCGGCGTGCTCCAGGGCGAGGTGAAGGACGTCCTGCTGCTCGACGTCACGCCGCTCTCGCTCGGCATCGAGACCCTCGGCGGCGTGATGACGAAGCTCATCCAGAAGAACACCACCATCCCGACCAAGGCGCAGCAGGTGTTCTCGACCGCCGACGACAACCAGGGCGCGGTCACGATCCACGTCCTCCAGGGCGAGCGCGACGTGGCGAACGGCAACAAGAGCCTCGGCCAGTTCAACCTCGAGGGCATCCCGCCGGCGCCGCGCGGCCTGCCGCAGATCGAAGTGACCTTCGACATCGACGCGAACGGCATCCTGCACGTCTCGGCGCGGGACAAGGCGACCGGCAAGGAGAACAAGATCACCATCAAGGCGAACTCGGGCCTCTCCGAGGACGAGATCCAGCGCATGGTGAAGGACGCCGAGACGCACGCCGCCGAGGACAAGGAGAAGCTCGCGCTCGTGAACGCGCGCAACCAGGCCGACAGCCTCGTGCACCAGGTGAAGAAATCGCTGGCCGAGCTCGGCGACAAGGTCGGCGCCGACGAGAAGTCGCAGATCGAGGCCGCCGCGAAGGAGCTCGAGGAAGCGATCAAGGGCGACGACAAGGCGCGCATCGAGGCGAAGACCGAGGCGCTCGCGAAGGTCGCACAGAAGCTCGGCGAGCGGATGTACGCCGATGCGCAGGGCGCGCAGCAGGCGGGCGCTCAGCCCGGGGCGCAAGGCGCGCCCGGAGGCGAGAGCAAGAAGGCCGACGAGAACGTCGTGGACGCGGAGTTCACGGAAGTCAAAGACAAGAAGTGATATTCCGTCACCGGGTGACGAGGTCACCCGGCGACGGAATATCTGGCCGAGTTCAAGCGGCGCGAACAGCGCGCCGCTTAACTCGGCCGTTTGCCATCTAGGGTGGAGTGCGCAGAGTGGCGAAGCGGGACTACTACGAGGTGCTCGGCGTCAATCGCGACGCGGACGAGGAGGCCATGAAGAAGGCCTACCGCAAGCTCGCGATGAAATGGCATCCCGACCGCAACCCGGACAACCCGAAGGCGGAGGAGCACTTCAAGGAGGCGAAGGAGGCCTACGAAGTGCTCTGCGATCCGCAGAAGCGCGCCGCCTACGACCGGTTCGGCCATGCCGGCGTGGACCAGTCCGCCGCGGCGGGCGCCGGCGCCGCCGGGTTCGGCGGCTTCGCCGAGGCGTTCGGCGACATCTTCAGCGACATCTTCGGGCAGGGGCGCTCGCGCACCTCGGTCTATCGCGGCGCGGACCTGCGCTACAACCTCGAGGTCACGCTCGAGCAGGCCGCGCACGGGACCGAGACCAAGATCCGCATCCCGACACAGGAGGCGTGCGCGAGCTGCCAGGGGAGCGGCGCCAAGCCGGGCACCAAGGCGCAGACGTGCGCGACCTGCGGCGGCCAGGGCCAGGTGCGGATGCAGCAGGGCTTCTTCTCGATCCAGCAGACCTGCCCGCGCTGCCACGGTACCGGCCGGGTCATCCCGGATCCGTGCGCCGCCTGCGGCGGCGTCGGCAGGGTCAAGGCCCACAAGACGCTGTCGGTGAAGATCCCGGCCGGTGTCGACGAGGGCGACCGCATCCGCCTCGGCGCCGAAGGCGAGCCGGGCGTGAACGGCGGCCCGGCGGGCGACCTCTACGTCCAGCTGCACCTCAAGCCGCACGCCATCTTCCAGCGCGACCACGACGACCTGCACTGCGAGATGCCGGTCGGTTTCGCGACGGCAGCCCTGGGCGGTGAGATCGATATCCCCACGCTCGACGGCGCGGCGACCATCAAGGTCCCGCCCGAGACCCAGAGCGGGAAGACCTTCCGCCTGCGCGGCAAGGGCATCAAGGGCGTCCGCAGCGCGGCTCACGGCGACCTCTACTGCCACGTCGTCATCGAGACCCCGGTCAGCCTCACCGAGCGCCAGAAGGAGCTCCTGCGCGAGTTCGAGGCGATCAACCAGAAGCACGCCGACCGTCACAACCCGCGCGCCAAGTCCTGGATGGAGAAGGTCCGGGAGTTCTTTTCGGCCTGACCCGATTCTCTGCTGCAGGGACGCGACAGAGACTCCCCTCCGTCGTCATCTCTCCCTTTCATTAGAGGGGGTTACCAGGCGTACCTAGAGTCCCGTCCTGGATCGCGGCGCCGGCTCGGACGATCGGCGCGGCGAGTTCGTGAAGTAGTTCATTTTGCAGGGCTAAGGCCCCGATTACCCAGGCAGTTTCCTCTTGCGCCCCAACCTCGGATAGCGCATCTTCCGACGGTCCAAGGAACCGTTTCCCAGGGGGAAAAACCAGCATGAATCAGCGCCGCAAACTGCTCGCCGTGCTCGCTGCCGCGGCGCTCGCCGCCCCGGCTGCCGCACTCGCTCAAGGCGCCACCGGTGCGCTCGTCATCGGCCAGTCCGCGCCGCTGTCCGGGTCGAACAAGGACCTCGGCACCGATATCCGCAACGGCGCGACGGCGTACTTCAAGCGCGTGAACGACGCCGGCGGCGTGAACGGGCGCAGGATCGAGCTCGTCTCGCTCGACGACGCGAACGACACCAAGCGCTCCGAAGCCAACACCAAGCAGCTGCTCGAGCAGAACAACCCGATCGCGCTCTACGGCTACGGCAGCGCGACGCTCAGCCGTCCCGCGTTGCCGCTCGTCGAGGCGGCGAAGATCCCGTTCGTCGCGCCGTTCACCGGCGCCGACCCGATGCGGAAGTTCAACCGCTACGTGTACAACCACCGCGCGGGCTACGCCGACGAGCTCGAGAAGATCGTCGAGCACTACACGACCTTCGGCGTCAAGCGCATCGCCGTGCTCCACTACGACGACGCCGTCGGCAAGGAGAACTTGGCCGCGGTCGACCGCGCGCTCAAGTCGCGGAACCTCGCGCCGGTGGCGGTCGCTTCGGTCACCCGCACGCAGACCGACTTCACGAAGGAGCTCGAGACCGTTGGCAAGTCGAGCCCCGACGTGGTGATCCTGACGACGCTCTACAAGACCTCGGCGGATTTCATCAAGGGCATGAAGAAGGCCGGCGTCGGCACGCAGTTCGTGAGCACCTCGTTCGCCGGCTCGACCGCGCTCGCCAATTCGCTCGGCGCCGACGGGCTCGGCGTCGCGATGTCGCAGGTCACGCCCTCCTACCTCAAGCGATCGATCCCGGTCGTCAAGGAATACCAGGCCGCGATCGAAGCGGCGCTGGGGAAGAAAGAGTTCTCGTACACTTCGCTCGAGTCGTACATCGCCGCGAAAGTGCTCGTCGAGGGTCTGCGCCGCGCCGGACCGCAGCCGACGCGCGAGAAGCTGCTCGCCGCGCTCGACACCGTCTCGAACTACGACGTCGGCGGCTATCTCGTCTCGTTCTCGCCGTCGAACCACAACGGTTCGAGCTTCGTGAGCCTCTCGATCCTCGGCCGGGACCTCGCGTTCAGGGAATAGCCGGGCCGGACTGCGGCGGGCTGTAGGCCCGCCGCAGCCGTCAATCTCTCCGCCAGGTAGTGCCGCGAGGCGAGTCCTCGAGGGCGATGCCGGCGTCCAGCAACTCCTTCCGGATCCGGTCGGCCTCGGCGAAGTCTCTGCCTTTCCGCGCCGCGTTCCGCGCCGCGATCGCCGCCTCGATCCGCTCGGGAGTCCAATCGCCTTCCAGGCCCCCCTGCAGGAACGCCTCTGCGGGGCGACCGAGCAGGCCGAGCACACCGCCGAGTTGCCTCAGCAGGCTCCCCGCTGCGGCCGACCCGCTCCGATTGACCTCGTTCGCGAGCTCGAACAGCACCGCGACGGCTTCGGGGGTATTGAAGTCGTCGTCCATCGCCGCGCGAAAGCGCGCAGCGTGCGGCTCGGCCCAGTCGATCGCGCCCGGCGCACGCGTCCCGCCCTTGAGCGCGGTGTAGAGGCGCGCAAGTCCGCTCCGCGCCTCGTCGAGGTGCTTGTCCGAGTAGTTGAGCGGGCTGCGGTAGTGCGCACGCAGGATGAAGAAGCGCACCACCTCCGGGTCGTACTTCGCCAGCACCTCCCGGATGGTGAAGAAGTTGCCGAGCGACTTCGACATCTTCTCGTCGTCCACCCGGACGAAGCCGTTGTGCATCCAGTAGTTGACGAACCGGCCGCCGTGCGCGCCCTCGGACTGCGCGATCTCGTTCTCGTGGTGGGGGAACTGCAGGTCCTCGCCGCCACCGTGGATGTCGAAGGTGCGCCCGAGCAGGGTGGTGCTCATGGCCGAGCATTCGATGTGCCACCCCGGCCGGCCGTCGCCGAACGGTGACTTCCAGGCTGGCTCGTCGGCTTGCGAATGCTTCCAGAGCACGAAGTCGAGCGGGTCCTGCTTCTCCCGGTCGATCTCGACGCGCTCGCCGGCGCGCAGCTCGTCGAGCGACTTCCCGGAGAGCTTGCCGTAGCCCGGAAACTTCCGCACCGGGTAGTTCACGTCGCCGCTCGGGACCCGGTACGCGAGCCCGTTCGACTCGAGCTCGCCGATCAGCGTGAGCATCTGCGGGATGTACCCGGTCGCGCGCGGCTCGTGATCGGGCTTCTGCACGCCAAGCGCGGCGGCGTCCTCGTCCATGTACCCGATGAAGCGTTCGGTCAGCTTGCCGATCGGCTCGCCGTTCTCGGCGGCGCGGCGGATGATCTTGTCGTCGATGTCGGTGATGTTGCGGACGTAGGTCACCTGGAACCCGCTCGCGCGGAGCCAGCGCTGCACGACGTCGAACACGACCATCACCCGCGCGTGCCCGATGTGGCAGTAGTCGTACACCGTCATACCGCACACGTACATGCGTACCCGCCCCGGCTCGATCGGGACGAACGTCTCCTTGGTGCGGTTCAACGTGTTGTGGATCTTGAGCATCGACGGGAACGGGACTGCGCGGGACTGCGGAAGAGTCGTCGCGCGTGCGGCTCGGCAGGCACGGCCTTCTTGTTAGAATCGCGTCGCATCAGAACGCCTTTTCGAGTATACCCCACGATGCGCATCGCGCCCATCCTCGCACTCCTCGTCTTGAGCGCCGTGCCGCGCGTTCTCCCCGCTCAGGTCGACGACCTCGCGACCGCGCGTGCGGCGTTTCGCGGCGGCGATCTCCCCGCCGCCGCGGCAGCGGTGGACCGCCTCCTCGTCGCCAAGCCGACCGACGAGCGCGGACGGTTCCTGAAGGGCGTGATCCTCTCCGAGCAGGGCCGCACGAACGAGGCCTTCGACCTGTTCTTCGCGCTCACCCAGGATCACCCCGAGCTCGCCGAGCCGTACAACAACATCGCCGTCATCTACGCCTCGCGCGGCGAATACGACCGGGCGCGCGACGCGCTCGAGAGCGCGATCCGCGCCAACCCGGAGTACGCCGTCGCCTACGAGAATCTCGGCGACGTTTACGCCCGCCTCGCCGCGCGCGCCTACGAGAAATCGCTCAGCCTCGACGCCGGCAACCGGACGGTGCGGGCGAAGCTCGCGCTCGCGCGCGAGCTCCCGGCGGCGACCCCCAAACGTCCAGCCGCCGATCCTGCGGCGAGCCCGGCGGGCCCGCCGCGCTAGACTTCCGCCCTGCCTCTCAACCAACGGAGCCCACCTTTGCGAATCCTCTTGCTTGCTCTCGCCGCCCTCGCCTGCGCGTCCCCGGCGCTCGCCGCCGACCCGCGGGTCGAGCTCAAGACGAACCGCGGCGTGATCGTCCTCGAGCTCTATCCCGAGAAAGCGCCCAAGACCGTCGCCAACTTCCTGCAGTACGTAAAGGACGGCCACTACAACGGCACCACCTTTCACCGCGTCATCGACGGCTTCATGGTCCAGGGCGGCGGGTTCGACAAGGAGATGCGCCAGAAGCCGACGACCCGCGGCCCGGTCCCCAACGAGGCCGGGAACGGGCTGAAGAACGAAAACGGCACGATCGCCATGGCGCGCACGTCCGATCCGCACTCGGCGACCGCCCAGTTCTTCATCAACGTGAAGAACAACGACTTCCTCAACTACCGCGAGCCGACGGCGCAGGGCTACGGCTACACGGTGTTCGGCAAGGTGGTCACCGGCATGGACATCGTCGACCGGATCGCCAAGTCGCCGACCGGCAACGCCGGCCAGCATCAGAACGTCCCGCGGGAGCCGATCGTCATCGAGTCGGCGTCCGTCCTTCCGGCGAAGTGAGAGGTCTCCCATGGTCAAGCTGCACACCAGTTTCGGCGTCATCACCCTCGAGCTCGACGAGGCCCGGGCCCCCGACTCGGTCAGGAACTTCCTCGGCTACGTCGAGAGCGGGCACTACACGAACACGCTCTTCCACCGCGTCATCGACGGCTTCATGGTCCAGGGCGGCGGGTTCGAGCCGGGCATGAAGCTGAAAGCCACCAAGGCACCGGTCAAGAACGAGGCGCAGAACGGCCTCAAGAACACGCGCTACACCGTCGCGATGGCGCGCACGTCGGAACCGCACTCCGCGACCGCGCAGTTCTTCATCAACGTGAACGACAACGGCTTCCTCGATCACACCGCGCCGACCCCGCAGGGCTGGGGCTACTGCGTCTTCGGCCGCGTCACCGAAGGCACGGACGTCGTGGATCGCATCAAGCTGGTGAAGACCGGCCGCCGCGGCATGAGCCAGGACGTCCCGGTCGAGGACGTGATCATCGAGCGCGCCGAGGTGGTGGGCTGACCCGCATCCGGGCGTGAACCCGGCGCTCTTCGTCTCGGACCTGCATCTCTCGCCGGCGCGCCCGGCGATCGCGGAGCGGTTCCTGCGGTTTCTCGGTGAGGAAGCGTGGTCGGCGTCGGCGCTCTTCATCCTCGGCGACCTCTTCGACCGATGGCTCGGCGACGACGATGCCGACAACGGCTTCAACCGGCGCCTGCTGGACGCGCTCCGCGGGCTCACCGGCAGCGGCGTCGCAGTGCGCCTGATGCACGGCAACCGCGACTTCGTCTTCAGCGAGGCGATTGCGCGCGGCGGCGGCCTCGAGCTTCTCGCCGACCCGAACCTGCGCGATCTCTTCGGCACCCGGACGCTGCTGATGCACGGCGACCTCCTGTGCACCGACGACGTTCGCTACCAGCGCTATCGCGCGCGCGTGCGACGTCCGGGAGTGATCCGCGCCTTCCTCGCACTGCCGCGAGCGGTGCGGCACGCGATCGGCGGCGGCATGAGAGGCGTGAGCGAAAAGGAGAAGCAGGCAAAGCCGCCGGTCATCATGGACGTCAACGCCGGCGCGGTCGAGCAGGCGCTCCGCAGCCACGGGTACCCGCGGCTGATCCACGGCCACACCCACCGCCCGGGGAAGCACGTGCACCTCGTCGACGGCCACGCTTGCGAGCGCTGGGTGCTTGCCGACTGGTACGAGCGGGGCAGCTATCTCCGCTGCGACGAGCGCGGCTGCGAGGCAGTCGCGCTAGGCTGAACGCCACCGGCGGACTAGGCGTCGAGTCCGCGCGCGAGATCGGCCTTCAGGTCTTCGACCGACTCCAGTCCGACCGCGACGCGCAGCAGCCCGTCGCCGATCCCGGCGGCCTTGCGCGCCTCGGCGCTGATGCGGCCGTGCGTGGTCGAGGCCGGGTGCGTGATCGTCGACTTCGTGTCGCCGAGGTTCGCCGTGATCGAGATGAGGCGCGTGGCATCCACGACCCGCCATGCCGCCTGCTTGCCGCCGCGCACGTCGAACGAGACGATCGCCCCGCCCGCGCGCTGCTGGCGCCGCGCGAGCGCGTGCTGCGGGTGCGACTCGAGCCAGGGGTGGTAGACGCGCTCGATCCGCGGGTGGCCCTCGAGCCAGCGGGCGAGCTCCAGCGCGCGTCCCGACTGCGCCTCCATCCGCAGCTTCATCGTCTCCAGCCCCTTCAGCAGCACCCAGGCGTTGAACGGCGAGAGGCTGGGCCCGGCAGTGCGGAGGAACCCGAGCACACCGTCCGTGATCAGCTCGCGCCGCCCGAGCACCGCGCCGCCGATCACCCTGCCCTGGCCGTCGAGGTACTTGGTCGCCGAGTGGATCACCAGATCCGCGCCGAGCGCGAACGGCAGCTGGAGCGCCGGAGTGCAGAAGCAGTTGTCGACCGCGAGCAGCGCGCCCGAGCGCTTCGCGACCTCGGCGAGCGCCGCGATGTCCGCGATCTCGGTCAGCGGGTTCGACGGCGTCTCGAGGAACAGGAGCCGGGTCGACGGCCGGACCGCGCGCCGCCACGCCTCGGCGTCGGCGCCGTCCACGAACGTCGTCCCGATGCCGAACTTCGCCAGCACGTTCGTGAAGAGCTGCACCGTCGCGCCGAATATGCTCGACGACGAAACGATGTGGTCGCCGCCTTTCATCAGTCCCATCACGCAGGACAGGATCGCCGCCATGCCCGAGGCGGTCGCGACGCAGGCCTCCGCGCCCTCGAGCGCGGCGAGCCGCTCCTGGAACGCGGCGACCGTAGGGTTGCTGAAGCGCGAGTAGACGAAGCCGGGCTCCTCGTTCGCGAACCGGGCGGCGGCCTGCGCGGCGTTCTCGAACACGAAGCTCGAGGTCAGGAAGAGCGCTTCGGAGTGCTCGTTGAACTGGCTGCGGTGGATGCCCGCGCGCACCGCGCGGGTTTCGAAGTCGAGAGAGTCGTCCATTGTCCGTCCAGAAAAAGCGAAACCCGTCTAAGCCGATGCAGCTATGGACGGGTTTCCCACGCTTTAGCCGCATTTATTGCCGGTCTTCCGACCGGCGGCGCCCGCAAGCTGTGCTTCAAATCGGCGCGATTGGGACGTTACCCCGTCGCCGGGCGATGGTCAAGGTGGTGCTGCTCGGTTCCGCGGCGGAACCTGCGCAGAGAGCCGTTGAGCAGGCCGCGCGAGGGTGCGTAGCGCGCGGCCGGTCAATCGGCAGTCAAGCCGTCATGCTGAAATCGGTGCGCTCGCCGTCGAGCTCGTCGGGGGTCTCCTGCCGCTTGTCGTCGCGGCGGTGCTCGACCTCGGCGAGGTACTCGGTCGTCACGTCGCCGGTCACGTAGTGGCCGTCGAAGCAGGACGCCTCGAAGCGCTCGAGCTTCGGGTTCGCCTCGCGCACCGCCGCTTTCAGCGCTTCGAGATCCTGGTAGATCACCCCGTCCGCCTCGATGTGGCGCGCGATCTCGTCCTCGGTGCGCCCGGTCGCAATGAGCTCGGCGCGCGTCGGCATGTCGATACCGTAGACGTTCGGGAAGCGCACCGGCGGCGCCGACGAAGCGAAGAACACCTTGTTCGCGCCCGCCTCGCGTGCCATCTGCACGATCTCGCGGCTGGTCGTCCCGCGCACGATCGAGTCGTCGACGACGAGCACGTTCTTGCCCTTGAACTCCATCGAGATCGCGGTCAGTTTCTGCCGCACCGATTTCCGGCGGATCGTCTGGCCGGGCATGATGAACGTGCGGCCGATGTAGCGGTTCTTGACGAACCCCTCGCGGTAGCTGACGCCGAGGCGCGCGGCGAGCTGGAGCGCCGCCGGGCGGCTGGTGTCCGGGACCGGGATGACGACGTCGATGTCGAGATGGCGGTACTGGCGGTTGATCCGTTCGGCGAGCTGCTCGCCCATGTGCAGCCGGGCTTCGTAGACCGACACGCCGTCCATCAGCGAGTCCGGCCGCGCGAGATAGACGTACTCGAAGATGCACGGCGAGAGCTCCGCGATCGCGGCGCATTGCCGGCTGTGGAAGCCCCCCGCCTCGTCGATCAGGATCGCCTCGCCCGGTGCGACGTCGCGCACGACCTTGAACCCGAGCGATTCGAGCGCCACGCTCTCCGAGGCGACCGCCCACTCGGGCCCGCCCTCGGTGTCGTTGGAGCCGATGACGAGCGGCCGGATCCCGTGCGGGTCGCGAAACGCGAGCACGCCGCACCCGGCGATCATCGCGACCACCGCATAGGCGCCGCGCACGCGACGGTGCACGTTGGCGACGGCGTTGAAGACCGTCTCCGGGTCCAGCCGCGGCCCGCTGGCAGCGCGCTCGAGCTCGTGCGCGAGCACGTTGAGCAGCACCTCCGAGTCGGAGTTGGTGTTGATGTGCCGGAGATCGCTCCGGAACATCTCCAGCTTGAGCTGATCGGAGTTGGTCAGGTTGCCGTTGTGCGCAAGGACGATGCCGAACGGCGAGTTGACGTAGAACGGCTGCGCTTCGCCGCTCGCGAACGCCGACCCGGCGGTGGGGTAGCGGCAATGCGCGATGCCGAGATGGCCGGGCAGCGAGCGCATGTCGCGCGTCCGGAACACGTCGCGGACGAGGCCGGGACCCTTGTGCATGTGGAAGGTCTGGCGCTCGCTGGTGACGATCCCGGCCGCATCCTGCCCGCGGTGCTGCAGCAGCAGCAGCCCGTCGTACAAGAGCTGGTTCACCGGGGTCTTCGCCACCACGCCGATGATTCCGCACATAGCTAGCGCTCCAGTTAAGCCCGGTGACCTACCGTTCGTACCGTACCTTATCCGCCAGGGCCGGCGGAAGGTAGGGTTTCACCGCGATCGCCGCCGTTTCGAGCGGCAGGGCGAGCTTCGCCTCCCGCCAGAACGGCTCCTTCGGCACGGCCGTGAGCCCGGCCGCCAGGACGAGCACCAGCAATATGAGGGCGCCCCGGGCGAATCCGAAGACCCCCCCTAGCGTCCGGTCGGCAAGCCCCAGACCGACCGCACGCACCGCCTTGGTGAAGAGGAGCCCGGCGATCGACACCGTCACGAGGATGACGACGAACAGCAGCGTGAAGGCGATGACCGTGCGCGCGAGCGGCGTGGCGAAGCCCGACGGGATCAGCTTCGCCGCCTCCGCCGCGAACAGCATCGCGACCGCGATTGCGGCGATCCAGCCCGCGAGCGCGAACACTTCGCGCACGAGGCCGCGCCAGATGCCTACCAGCGCCGACAGCCCGACCACGGCGATGAGCGCGTAGTCGAGCCAGGTCATTGCCGGGCGATGACCGCCCCGGGCGAAAGCCCGAGGCTCTTCAGCCGCTCGCGGCTCTTCTCGGCCGCCTCCTTGGTCGGGAACGGCCCCGCGCGCACCCGCGTCTGCTCCCCGCCGGGCGTCGTGACGACCTCGGTGTAGTACGTCACCCCGGCTTTGGCGAGCTTCGCTTCGAGGGCCTTGACGTTGTCCTTGTTGGCGAAGGCGCCGAGCGGCACGAGGTAGGCCTCGGCATTCAGGATGGCCTCGGCGCGCTTGGCGTCGCCGTCGCCACGCGCGGGCTCGGGTGGCGCGGCGCGCGCCACCGGCTCCGGCTTGGGAGGTAGTGCCTTCGCCGGCTCCGCTTTCGGCCGATCGCCGGCCTTGCCGGTATCGGGGCTCACGTCCGGCGGCCGCGGCACCGCACTGCCCTGCTTGTCCGCGCCCGCGGGCGCAGCGGCCGGCGCGGGGACCTTGGCCTTCGGCGGCGGCGCGACCGGCGCCGGCTTCAGCGCACCCGTCTCCGGCCGCGGGATCTCGACCGTGAGGTTCGTCGCGACCGGCTTCGGCTCGAGGTCCATCACCCAGGGCGGGACGATCACGAGCGCGAGGACGAGCGCGACGGCACCGATGAGCCGGCGGCGGGCTCGCCGCCGCAGCTCGAGCGTCTCGTCGTTATCCGGCATTTGGGCTCCGCGACGTCGCGGCGCGCGCGGCCATCACATTCGCCACGGTGAAGAAGGAACCGAACACGACGATTCTATCATCGCCACCCGCGTCCTCTCGCGCCGCGGCAAGCGCGGCATCGGGCGTCGGGAACTCGCGCACGTGAGCGCCCGAGTCCGCCGCCGCGATCGCGCGAGCGAGCTCGGCGGCAGTCGCGCCGCGGGGATTGTCGAGGGTCGCGGCGTACCAGCGGTCGATTCGCCCGCGGAGCCGGCCGAACACGCCGGCGAGATCCTTGTCGCGCAACATCCCGACCACTGCCAGCGTACGCCGGTGCGGCCCCATCGTCGCCAGGTTCTCGGCAAGCACGCCCGCCGCCTGGGGGTTGTGCGCGACGTCGAGGACGGTCGTCGGCCGGCCGGGGAGCACCTGGAATCGCCCCGGCAGCTCGACGAGCGCGAGCCCGATGCGGATGTCCTGCGCGCCGACGGGAAGCCGCGCCCGCAGACTCTCGATCGCAGCGATCGCGCAGGCGGCGTTCGCGAGCTGGATCGCGCCACGCAGCGCCGGGTATCCGAGCCCGCCGCGCGACGCCGCCCGGCCCGAAGTAGCGCCACTGGTTCGCGTCGGACGAGTAGCCGAACTCGCGGCCGATGACGAGCAGCTCGGCGCCGATCGTGCGCGCATGGTCGAGCACGCTCTGCGGCGGGTTCGGGTCGCCGACGATCGCCGGCGTCCCGGCGCGGAAAATGTGCGCCTTCTCCCAGCCGATCCGCTCGCGCGTGTCGCCGAGGTAGTCCTGGTGATCCAGGCCCACGCTCGTCAGCACCGCCGCGTCGGGCTCGAAGACGTTGACCGCGTCGAGGCGCCCGCCGAGCCCGACCTCGAGCACGAGCGCGTCGAGCCCGGCGCGCGCGAACGCCACCCAGGCAGCGAGGGTCCCGAACTCGAAGTAGGTGAGCGGGGTCTCGCCGCGTACCGCCTCGACCCGCTCGAACGCTTCGGCGAGCACTGCGTCGTCCGCCTCGCGACCCGCGATCCGCACACGTTCGTTGTACCGGAGGAGGTGCGGCGAGGTGTAGCAGCCGACGCGGTAGCCGGCAGCCCCGAGGATCGCCTCGAGCATGGCGCAGGTCGAGCCCTTGCCGTTGGTGCCGCCGACGGTGACGATCGGAGCGAACTTCGGGATCGCGAGCCGTTCGAGCACCGCGCGCACGCGGTCGAGGCCGAGCGCGATCGTCTGCGGGTGCAGCCGCTCGATGTGCCGGAGCCAGCCCGCGAGGTCCAAGTCTTCGGTGTCTAGGCGCCCGCGGGAGGCAGGCGCAGCAGGAGCGTGACGAGGGAGGCGATCTGGTCGCGGAGCTGGCGGCGGTCGACGATCATGTCGATCGCGCCCTTCTCGAGCAGGAACTCGGCGCGCTGGAAACCCTCGGGCAGCTTCTCGCGCACCGTCTGCTCGATCACGCGCGGCCCGGCGAAGCCGATCAGCGCCTTCGGCTCCGCCATCACGACGTCGCCGAGCATGGCGAAGCTCGCGGAGACGCCGCCCATGGTCGGATCGGTGAGCACCGAGATGAACGGCAGGCGGTGCGCAGCGAGCTGCGTGAGCGCAGCCGTGGTCTTCGCCATCTGCATCAGCGAGAGGAGGCCCTCCTGCATGCGCGCGCCGCCGGTGGCGGTGAAGCAGACGAACGGCAGGTTCTGGTCGATCGCCGCGTGCACGCCCCGCACGAAGCGCTCGCCGACGACCGCGCCCATCGACCCGCCCATGAAGCCGAACTCGAACGCGGCGGCAACGAGCGGCACGTTCTTCACCGCGCCCTGGAGCACCACGAGCGCGTCGGTCTCCCCGGTCTCCTTCTCCGCTTCCTCGAGGCGCTCGGGATACTTGCGCGAGTCCCGGAACTTCAGCGCGTCGACCGGCGTCACCTCGACCCCGATCTCGTACCTGCCCTCCGGGTCGAGGAAGAGATCGAGCCGCTCGCGCGCCGAGATGCGGTTGTGGTGCCCGCACTTCGGGCAAACGCTCGCGTTCTTCTCGAGATCGGTCGTGTAGAGGACCGCGTCGCACACCGGGCACTTGCTCCAGAGGCCCTCCGGCATCTGGCGCTTCGCGGCGCCGGTGCGCTGGATCTTCGGCGGCAGCAGCTTCTGTAGCCAGCTCATGGGACCGCGCGCCTGTCGAAGGACCGGACGCTGCATTCCATACCCGCGCAGCGTCCTGCGACAACCAGGCACCCTATCGGCGCGCTGCGTGTTGCTTTAGCTGCGACCGGGCGGCGACTCATGCTGTGCGGGCCACGCCGGGTTCAGGACGATCCAGCGCGGCGCGGATCCCGGCGAGGAACCGGGTCGCTCGATCCGCCGCGGCGCCCGGCTCGGCCTGCTCCATCTCCTGGATCAGCCGGCTGCCGATGACCACGGCGTCGGCGACCGCGCCGATCGCGCGCGCCGTCTCGCCGTCGCGGATCCCGAAGCCCACGCCGAGCGGAAGCGAGGTCTTGCGCCGGATGGCGGCGAGCTTCGCGCCGACGTCGGCGACGTCGAGGTGCGCAGCGCCGGTCACGCCGGTCAGCGAGACGTAGTAGACGTAACCGCTCGCCAGACCCGCCACCTGTTCGATGCGCGACTCGGTCGAGGTCGGCGCGAGCAGGAAGATGAGGTCCATGCCGGCGCGCTTCACCAGCGCCGCGAACGGCCCGCACTCCTCCGGCGGGTAGTCGACGACGAGCACGCCGTCGACCCCGGCCGCGCCGCGCGCGCTCGACGAAGCGCTCGACGCCCATCGCCTCGATCGGGTTCGCGTACCCCATCAGCACCACCGCCGTCGCGTCGTCGCGCGTGCGGAACTCCCTGCGCGTAGTCGAGCACCGTGCCGAGGTTCACGCCGGCCTTCAGCGCCCGCTCGCTCGCGCGCTGGATCACCGGGCCGTCGGCCATCGGGTCGGAGAACGGCACGCCGAGCTCGATCACGTCCGCGCCGGCCTTCGCGAGCGCGTGCATCAGCGGCACCGTCGCGCCGGCCGCCGGATCGCCGGCGGTCACGAACGGGATCAGCGCCTTGCGCCGCTGCCGGGCGAGACGCTCGAACACGCCGGCGATTCTGGACATGCGCTAGAACTTCAACCCGGAACGCTCGGCGACGGTCGGGATGTCCTTGTCGCCCCGCCCCGAGAGGTTCACCAGCAGGATGCGATCGCGCCCGAGCGTCGGTGCGAGCTTCGCCGCATAGGCAAGCGCATGGCAGGACTCGAGCGCGGGGATGATGCCCTCCAGGTGGCAGCAATCGTGGAACGCGGCGAGCGCCTCGTCGTCGTCGATGACGACGTACTCGGCGCGTCCCGAGTCCTTCAGCCACGCGTGCTCCGGACCGACCCCCGGGTAGTCGAGCCCGGCACGAGACGGAGTGCGTCTCGACGATCTGGCCGTGCTCGTCCTGGAGGAGGTAGGTGCGGTTGCCGTGGAGCACGCCGGGCTTGCCGGCGTTGAGCGAAGCCGCGTGCTTCCCGGTCGCGAGGCCGTGCCCGCCCGCCTCGACGCCGATCAGGCGCACGTCGCGGTGCGGGATGTAGTCGTAGAAAATGCCGATTGCGTTCGAGCCGCCGCCCACGCAGGCGATGACCGCATCGGGCTGCCGCCCGGCGACCTCGGGCATCTGCTCCAGGCATTCGCGGCCGATCACGCGCTGGAAGTCGCGGACCATCATCGGATAGGGATGCGGGCCGGCGACGGTGCCGATGATGTAGAACGTGTTGCCGACGTTCGTCACCCAGTCGCGCATCGCCTCGTTCAGGGCGTCCTTGAGCGTCTTCGAGCCCGACTCGACCGGCACCACCGTCGCGCCGAGGACCTTCATCCGGTAGACGTTGGCGACCTGCCGCTTGACGTCCTCCGCGCCCATGTACACGACGCATTCCATGCCGTAGCGCGCGGCGACGGTCGCGCTCGCCACGCCGTGCATGCCCGGCGCCGGTCTCCGCGATCACCCGCGGCTTGCCCATCCGCCGCGCGAGCAGCGCCTGGCCGATGGTGTTGTTGATCTTGTGCGCGCCGGTGTGGTTGACGTCCTCGCGCTTCAGGAAGATCTGCGCCCCGCCGAGCCGTTCCGACCAGCGCTTCGCGTGGTAGACCGGGCTCGGCCGCCCGACGTAGTGCTTGAGCTCGTAGCGGAACTCGGCGAGGAACGCGGGATCCGCGCGATAGCGCTCGTATTCGCGCTTCAGCTCGTCGAGCGCGTGGACGAGCGTCTCGGCGACGAACACGCCGCCGTACGGCCCGAAGTGCCCCCGGCTGTCCGGGAGGTCATTCATCTGCATTGCGAACTCCCGCGATGAGCGCGGCGATCAACCGCTCGTCCTTGACGCCCTTCGCCGACTCGACGCCGCTCGAGACGTCGACCGCCCACGGGCGCACCCGGCGGATCGCTTCACCCACGTTCCCGGCATCGAGCCCTCCCGAGAGCACCACCGGCCGGGCGAGGCGCTGCGGGGCGAGGCCCCAGTCGAAGGCTTCGCCCGTGCCGCCGTACAGGTCGTCCCGGTACGCATCGAGCAGCCATCCCGCAGCGTCGTGAAAAGGCGACAGGTATTCTAGCAAATCGACCCCCGGCCTCACGCGCACCGCGCGCAGGTACGGCAGACCGAACGCGCGGCAGAACTCGGGCGCTTCCTCGCCGTGAAACTGGACGAGGTCCGGGCGGCAGCCGCGAATCACCGCCTCGACTTCGGCGGCGGACGGGTTCACGAAGACCGCGACGCGCGCGACGAACGGCGGCAGCGCCGCGGAGATCTCACGCGCACGCTCGATGGTCACGAGGCGCGGGCTCGGCGGATAGAAGATCAGGCCGATCGCGTCCGCCCCCTGGCGCGCTGCCGCCGCGCCGTGGTCCGGCGACGTGATGCCGCAGATCTTGACGCGCGTCCTCATCGTTTCGCCCCGACGAACGGGAGCATAGGCGGGAACGCCGGCAGCTTCCACCGCTCCGGGTAGGCCACCCGGGCGAGGTAGAGCCCTTCGGGGCCGAAGGTCGCCGCGGCGCGGCTCCGGTCCCGTCCGGCGAGCACCTCGGCGAGCCATTCGGGCGGAGCGGCGCCTTTCCCGACGTGCACCAGGCAGCCGACGATGTTGCGGACCATGTGATGCAGGAAGGCGTTCGCGGCGACCTCGAACAGCACGTAGTCGCCGCGGCGCTCGACCGCCACGTCCGACAACTGCCGCACCGGCGTCTTCGCCTGGCACTCGGCGGAGCGGAACGCGCTGAAGTCGTGCTCGCCGACGAGCGCCTGCGCCGCACTGCGCATGCGCTCGACGTCCAGCGGCAGGTGGAACCACCCGACCTTGCCGGCAAGCACGGACGGCCTCACCGCGTGGTTGTAGAGCGCGTAGATGTAGCTGCGGCGCACGGCCGAATAGCGCGCGTGGAACTCGCCGTCGACCTCGGCCGCCCACTGCACCGCGATCGCTGCCGGCAGGCTCGCGTTCGTGCCGCGCACCCACGCGGTGTCGGGACGGGCGACGTGGACGTCGAAGTGCGCGACCTGGCCGGTGGCGTGTACGCCCGCGTCGGTGCGTCCCGCGGCGGTCAGCCGCACTGGGCCATCGGCGATCGCGCCCACGGCAGCCTCAAGGCGGTCCTGGACGGTGTTCCCCGCGGGCTGCGACTGCCAGCCCGCGAACGGCGCACCGTCGTAAGCGATCCCCAGCGCGATTCTCATGGTCAGAAACGACGAAGGCCGCATCTTGCGGCCTTCGGAGAATTCCCGCGGAGCGGTCCTAGTTTTCGGCCTTCGGGGAATCCGTGCGAAGCACTACTTCAGGGCGTCGATCATCTGCTTCGCCTGCTGCTGCTGCGCGGGGTCGCCCTCCTTCATGACCTCGTTCAGGAGCTCGCGCGCGCCGTCCTTGTCGCCCATCTCCTCGTAGGCCTTGGCGAGATCGAGCTTGGTCGCCACCTCCTGCCAGCGGGCGTCCACCGGCGCACCCGCGGCCGCACCGCCCTTGCCGAGGTCGAAGCTGATGCCGCCGAGATCGACGCCCCCGGCGCCCGGCTTGGTCGGGCCGTCGAGCTTGAGCTCGAAGCCGCTACCGGCCGCCACCGCCTGGGAAGCCGACATCTTGGTCGTATCGTCGAACGCTGGCCCGCCGGCAGGCTTCGTACCGGGCAGCTCGAAGTCGATGGACAGGGCCCCGGGCTGGCCCTGGCTCTCCACCATGTCGCTCACGGCCTTTTTCGTGGCAGCGTCCATGATGAAGGTGCCGCTCGGCGAGAAGTCGCTCTGCTCCTCGGCCGGCTTCTGCGAGTCGCCGCCGAGATCGAGGTCGAAACCGAGATCCGCCGGGGCCTGGCTGGCGACGTCGAGCGAGAGATCGGGCGCAGCGCTCGCCCCCTGCGCCCCGCCGGCCTCGAGATCGAAGTCGATCGTCGGCGCGGGCTGCGCGCCGATGTCGAAGGCGATGTCGGTGGCTGCCGCAGCCGCGGCGCCGGCAGCAGGCGGCAGGACCGCTGTGTCGGGCAGGCGCGAACCGCCGCCCGCGGTCGGCTTGCCGCCGTACATCGGGTTGGTCGGGTCGATCGACAGGCCGAGGTCCATCGCCTTCTGCCAATCCGACCCCTGGCCGCCGGTGGCGGCGTAGATCTCGCCCGCGGTCGTCTCGAACGCCTTGAGGTCCTTCCGCGCCGCGTAGATCTCGAGCAGCTTCACCCGCACCGCCTGCCGGTTCGGGTCCTTCTGCAGCGCTTCCTTGAGGATCTCCTCGGCCTGCGCGTCCCGGCCGTACGCCATGTAGACGTCGGCCTCCGCGACCGGGTCGACCTCGTCGGTGTCGATCGCGCCGATGCCGCTCTGGCTGAAATCGGTCTGGAGCGAGCTGCCGCCGGTGTCGACGCTGCGCCCGCCGGTGGTGCCGAAGACGGAGCTCGAATCAGTCGTCGTTACGCCAAGCAGGCTGTTCTCCAGCCTGGCGCTGCGCTTTTTTCGCCAGACGTACCCTCCGACGAGCAGCGCCAGGATCAGGCCGCCACCGCCGGCGAGATACAACGGCTCGTCGAGGACGGTCTCGAGCAGGCTCGGCTCCGGCGGCGGGGGCGCCGGCTTCTTCGGCGGCGCAGCGGCGGCCTTCGGCGCCTCGGGCTTGGGCGCGGGCGGCGCTGCTTTGGGGGCCTCGGGCGGCGTCGGCTTCTCGACCGGCGCAGCCGCGACTTCGGCGGGCTTCTCGGCGGGTTTCTCGACCGGCGGCGCGGGCTTGGGCGGCTCGGGCGCCTTGGCTTCGGCGGGCGGCTCGATCTTCGGCGCCTCCGGCTTGGGCGCCTCGACCTTCGGCGGCTCGGGCTTGGGCGCGGCCTTGGGCGGCTCGGGCGCCTTCGCCATTTCCACCGCCTTGGCCGGCTCCGGCGCTTTGGCGGCGGGCGGCGGCGGGGCGGCCTTGGCTACCTGGGCCTGGTTCTGCAGGTCGGCGAGCTGCTGGTTCTTCAGCTCGAGCAGCTTCTGCAGGTCCTTGACGTTCTTCTCGAGGTCGTTCACCCGCGAGTTGGCTTCGGCGATCGCGCGGTCGCGCGCCGCGATGTCGTCGGCGCGCCCCTGTGCCGCGGCCTTCGCGCTCTTCGCCGCTTCGGCTTTCGAGATGCGCAGCTCGTCGCGCGCAGCGGGCTTCGCCGGCGCCGGGGCCTCGTCGGCCTTGGCGACGATCCGTCCGGTCGCGCGCTGCTGCGGCGCTTGCGTCGGCGCGGGGGCGGCGGCGACGACCTGGCCCAGCTTGGTGCGGTAGTCGTTGAAGTCCTGGAACTGGGCGTTGACGATCTTGTTCGCGTCCGGCGGCGCGACGGCTTCGGCCGCGGCCCGGTCCGGGATGTTGAGCACCCGCCCCGCGCGGAGCAGATTCATGTTCTTGTTGATGAACGCGTCCTCGTTCGCACGATAGAGTGCGACCAGCATCTGCTGGGCACTCACGCCCTCCGGCTTGTACTGCGCCGCGATCTTGCCGAGGGTGTCGCCCTGCTTCACCTCGTAGGTCCCTGCAGGCTCGGCGACCAGGGCGGGCGCTGCGGGCTTCTCGGCCGGGGCTGGGGCCGGGGCCGCCGGGGCAGGCGCCGCGGCGGCGGGGGCCGCTGCGCTCACTTCGGGCGGCTTCGGCGCCTCGACCGGCTTCGCTTCGGGTGCGGGCGCGGCGACCGCGGGTGGCACCGCCGCGATCGGCTGCGGGCCTTTGTAGTCGGCGGGATCGAGGAGGAACGTGTACTGGCGAACCAGCCGGCCGGAGGCCCAGTTGAGCTCGACGAGGAGGTCGACGAACGGCTCTTCGACGGGATTCAGGGTGGAGAGCCGGATCACATAGCGGTTTTCGCCGCGACGCTCCAGCGCCGCGCGCACTTGTGGGACGACTACGCCGTAGTCGACACCCGCCGCTCGGAACGCATCGGGAGGAGCAATTCGGGTGGACAGCGTCTCGGCTTCGCCACGCTGCAGGTTGACGATCTCGATCTCGGCGCGCAGCGGCTGGCCCAGCCCTGACTGCACGGCGAGCCGCCCGAGCCCAGCTGCCATCGTCCCCGGCGACACCAGCGCAAGTCCCAGGAGCGCAAGCAATGTCGTTGTAATCGTTTGTTTTCCCACCGCACCCCCCTCGGGGACTTAATCCGAGGTAACTAACATAGCATCAGGGGGTTAGCTATGCAAGCTAATCCACCTCCTCAGAATCGCCGCTAAGCCAACTATTTCTCAGGTCATTTTGGCCGCGGCCAGGGGCCGATTTCCGGTCCTCGAAATCACGCCACGGCGGTCGCAAGCGCGCCGCTGCGGACGCGGCTGCCGGCGCCCTCGAGGAGGATCCGGAGCATGCGCCGGAGCGGCTCCGCCGCCCCCCAGAGCAACTGGTCGCCGACCGTGAACGCGGCGAGATACTGCGGTCCCAGCGCGAGCTTGCGCAGCCGGCCGACGGGAACGTGCAGCGCGCCGGTCACCGCGGCGGGCGAGAGCTCGCGAATGCTCGCTTCCCGTTCGTTGGGCACCACGCGCACCCACGGGTTCGCCTCCGCCAGCATCGCCTCGATCTCGCCGAGCGGCACGTCGCGGGTGAGCTTGATGGTGAGCGCCTGGCTGTGGCAGCGCATCGCGCCGATGCGCACGCAGATCCCGTCGATCGGGATCGGCGCCTGTGCGCGGCCAAGGATCTTGTTGCCTTCGGCCTGCGCCTTCCACTCCTCCCGGCTCTGGCCGTTGCCGAGGTCCTTGTCGATCCACGCGATCAGGCTGCCGGCGAGCGGCACGCCGAAATGCTCCGTCGGCATCGCATCGGACCGCAGCGAATCGGCGACGCGCCGGTCGATCTCGAGGATCGCCGAGGCCGGGTCGGCGAGCAGCGCGCCCGCGGCGGCGTGGGCCGTTCCCATCTGCGCGAGCAGCTCCCGCATGTTCTGCGCGCCGGCGCCGGAGGCGGCCTGGTAGGTCATCGCCGTCATCCACTCGACCACGCCGTGCTTGAAGAGGCCGTGCAGCCCCATGATCATCAGGCTGACCGTGCAGTTGCCGCCGATGTAGTCCTTCAGCCCGCGCGCGAGGCCGTCCTTGATGACGTCCAGGTTCACCGGGTCGAGGATGATCACCGCGTCGTTCTTCATCCGGAGCGCCGAGGCGGCGTCGATCCAGTAGCCGCTCCAGCCGGCCGCGCGGAGCTTTGGATGGACCTCGTTCGTGTAGTCCCCGCCCTGGCAGGTGATGACGACGTCCATCGCCTTGAGCTCGTCGATCGAGCGGGCATCCTTCAGCGCGGCCGTCCCGCGGCCGACATCGGGACCCTTGCCCCCCGCGTTCGACGTGGTGAAGAACACCGGGTCGATGAGCTCGAAGTCCCGCTCCTCGCGCATCCGCTGCAGCAGCACCGAGCCGACCATCCCCCGCCAACCGACAAATCCGACGCGCATCATCGCCTTCGTCCTCGTCCCTCAACCCTCGATCACCGCACCGCCCCCTGCCTACCCCAGCGCCGCGACCACTGCGTCGCCCATCGCCGCCGTGCCGACCCGGGTCGTCCCCGGCTCGTGGATGTCGGCGGTGCGCAGCTTCTGCGACAGCACCTTGCGCACCGCGCCTTCGACCCGCTCCGCGGCCCGCTCCTGGTTCAAGCTATAGCGCAACATCATCGCCGCCGAAAGGATGGTCGCGAGCGGATTGGCGACATCCTGCCCGGCGATGTCCGGCGCCGACCCGTGGATCGGCTCGTAGAGGCCCTTGTCGCGCTCGTCGAGCGACGCCGACGGGAGCATCCCGATCGAGCCGGTGAGCATCGACGCCTCGTCCGACAGGATGTCGCCGAACATGTTGCCGGTCACGATGACGTCGAACTGCTTCGGCGCGCGCAGGAGCTGCATCGCCGCGTTGTCGACGTACATGTGGGTGAGCGCAACGTCGGGATACTCGCTCCCGACGGCGGTGACGACCTCGCGCCACAGCTGCGAGGTCTCGAGCACGTTCGCCTTGTCGACCGAGCACAGCCGGCGCTGGCGCTTGCGTGCGGCGCGGAACCCGGCGTGCGCGATGCGGCGGATCTCCGACTCGGCGTAGCGCATCGTGTCGAAGCCCTCGCGCTCGCCGGCGTCGGTCGTCCGGATGCCGCGCGGCTGCCCGAAGTAGATGTCGCCGGTCAGCTCGCGCAGGATCAGGAGGTCGAGGCCGGCGACGACCTCCGGCCGCAGGGTCGAAGCGCCCGCGAGCTCGGGGTAGATCGTCGCCGGGCGCAGGTTGGCGAAGAGCCCGAGCTCCTTCCGCAGCCGCAGGAGCGCCTGTTCCGGGCGCTTCGCGCGCGGCAGCTGGTCGTATTTCGGTCCCCCGACCGCGCCGAACAGGATGGCATCGGCGCCTCTTGGCGAGCGCGAGCGTCGCCGCCGGCAACGGATCGCCGGAAGCGTCGTAGGCGGTGCCGCCGACCGGCGCCTCGGCCAGCTCGAATGCGAGCCCGTCGCGGGCGAGCGCGCGCAGCACCCGGACCGCCTGCGCGACGATCTCGGGGCCGATCCCGTCGCCGGGGAGGACCGCGACCTTCAACTGAAGAGCCACGGGTGCGCGGCCTTCCGGCGCTCCTCGAACGCGCGGATCTTCTCGGCGTGGCGCAGGCTCATGCCGATCTCGTCGAGGCCGTTGAGGAGACAGTGCTTGCGGAACGGGTCGATCTCGAACCGGAACGCCCGCGTCCCGTCCGGGTAGGCGACGGTTTGCGCCGCGAGATCGATGACGAGGCGGAAGCCGGGAAACGCGGCGACGTCGTGGAACAGGCGGTCGATCTCGCTCGGCGCGAGCGTGATCGGCAGGAACCCGTTCTTGAAGCTGTTGTTGAAGAAGATGTCGCCGTACGAGGGCGCGAGCACCGCGCGGAAACCGTAGTCCATCAGCGACCACGGCGCGTGCTCGCGCGAGGACCCGCAACCGAAGTTCTCGCGCGCGAGCAGGATGGTCGCACCCCGGTAGCGCGGCTGGTTGAGCACGAAGTCGGGGTTGAGCGGCCGCTGCGCGTGGTCCATGCCCGGCTCGCCGATGTCCAGGTAGCGCCACGCGTCGAAGAGATTCGGCCCGAAGCCGGTGCGTTTGATCGACTTCAGGAACTGCTTCGGGATGATCTGGTCGGTGTCGACGTTGGCGCGGTCGAGCGGCGCGACGAGCCCGTTGTGGACGGTGAACTTTTCCATGTGCGGCGCCTCCCCTCAGCTCCAGTTCCGGACGTCGACGAAATGCCCCGAGATCGCCGCCGCAGCCGCCATCTCCGGGCTCACGAGGTGGGTGCGCCCGCCGGGGCCCTGGCGCCCCTCGAAGTTGCGGTTCGACGTCGAGGCGCAGCGCTCGCCCGGCGAGAGCTTGTCGTCGTTCATGCCGAGACACATCGAGCAGCCGGGCTCGCGCCACTCGAAGCCGGCGTCCCTGAAAATGCGGTCCAGTCCCTCGCGCTCGGCCTGCTCCTTTACCGGGCCGGAGCCGGGCACCACCATCGCCAGACGCACGTTGGACGCGACCCGGCGTCCGCGCACCACCGCCGCCGCCGCGCGCAGGTCCTCGATGCGCGAATTGGTGCAGGAGCCGATGAAGACCTTGTCGAGCTTGATCGCGGTCAGCGGCATGTTCGGCTCGAGCGCCATGTACCGGAGCGCGCGCTCGATGCCGTCGCGCTTGGTCGCGTCGCGCTCCTTGTCCGGATCGGGTACGCGCGCGTCGACCGGGAGAACCATCTCGGGCGAGGTGCCCCAGGTGACCTGAGGGCTGACCTCGCGCGCGTCGATGGTCACCACGCGGTCGAACTTGGCGTTGTCGTCGCTGACCAGGGTGCGCCAGACCGCGACGGCGCGCTCCCACTCGTCACCCTTCGGCGCGAACCTCCGGCCCTTGAGATAGTTGATCGTCGTATCGTCGACCGCGACCATCCCGCAGCGCGCGCCGGCCTCGATCGACATGTTGCACAGGGTCATGCGGCCTTCCATCGACAGCGCGCGCACCGCGGCGCCGGCGTATTCGATCGCATAGCCGGTGCCGCCCGCGGTGCCGATCCGGCCGATGATCGCGAGCGCGAGATCCTTCGCCGTCACGCCGCGGCCGAGCCGCCCCTCGACGAGCACGAGCATGTTGCGCGACTTCTTCGTGACCAGGCACTGCGTCGCGAGCACGTGCTCGACCTCGGACGTGCCGATGCCGTGCGCGAGGCACGCGAACGCACCGTGAGTGCTCGTGTGGCTGTCGCCGCACACGAGAGTCATCCCGGGCAGCGTCGCGCCGAGCTCGGGACCGATCACGTGGACGATCCCCTGGTTGCGGTCGCGGAACGGGAAATAGGCCTTGGCGCCGTACTCCTTCATGTTCCGGTCGAGCTCGTCGACCTGGAGGCGCGAGGTCGGGTCGGCGATGCCCTGGTCCCAGTTGCGCGTGGGCGTGTTGTGGTCGGCAGTCGCGACGATCGACCCCGGCCGCCAGACCTTCCGGCCGGCGAGCTTCAGCCCGTCGTAGGCCTGCGGGCTCGTCACCTCGTGCACCAGGTGCCGGTCGATGTAGATCAGCGTCGTGCCGTCGTCCTCGGCATGGACGACGTGGCTCGCCCAGAGCTTGTCGTAGAGGGTCTGCGGTCCCATCGGTGTCGCCTGCGGTTCGGTCTGGCGGAAAAGACGAAAATTATAGCGGAAGGGGACCGCCCGGCCGTCCCCGCGGGCGGCTCAGCCGCGCTTGCGCGCCGCCGCCTCGTAGAGCGGCATGACCTTCGCGGCGTAGACCTCGAGATCCTTGATCCGGTTCTCCGCCGACGGGTGCGTCGACAGGAACTGCGGCGGCGAGCCGCCGCCCGCCTGGGCCATCTTCTGCCAGACCGAGACCGCGGCCCGCGGGTCGTACCCGGCGCGCGCGGCGAGCTCGACCCCGATCCGGTCGGCCTCCTGCTCGTGCAGCCGCGAGTTCGGCAGCGTGAAGGTGACCTGGGCGACCATGTCGGCGAGCTGCGCGCCGCCCTGGCCGAGGCCGAGGGCCGCCGCGGCGATGCCGACCGCAAGCCCGCTCGCCATCTGTTGCGACACCCGCTCGCGGCCGTGCTCGCGCAGCGCGTGGGCGATCTCGTGGCCCATGATCGCCGCGATCTCGTCGTCGCTCAGCTTGAGCTTCTGGATCAGGCCGGTGTACACGGCCATCTTGCCGCCCGGCATGCACCAGGCGTTGAGCTGGTCGGAGGTGATGACGTGGACCTCCCACTTCCAGCCCGGCGCGTCCTTCCGGAAGGCGCCGGTCTGGACGATCAGCCGGTTCGCGATCGTGCGTACGCGCTGGACGGTTGCGGGGTCGCGGTCGAGCAGCCCCTTCTGCTGCGCGGCGGCGATCGTCTTCGCGTATTGCTGCGTCGCGGCCCTGTCGACCTCCGCGGACGAGACGAGCATCGCCTGCGACCGGTCCACGCCGACCGCGCCCGCCTGGGTCGTCCGGACGGAGGCGCAACCGGCGATCGCGGCGGCAGCAACGGTGCCGGCGAGCGCGAGCGCAAGGGTTCTGGATTTCATCCTGATCTCCGGGGGCTATAACGGCGTCGCGGCGCCCGCCGTTTACCCCGATACGTCCCGGAGCAGTTTCGCGCGGAGGACGAGGAGAAGCAACCCGGCGCCGGCCGCTGCGCTCGCCGCGGTGAACGTCCACGCCGGCCCGATCGTGTCCCAGGCGACACCGCTCGCCGCGGCGCCGAGAAAGCCGCCGACGCCGAAGGCGACCGACATGTACAGCGCCTGGCCCCGCACCTGCCGCGGGCCGGCGAACCAGCGGTTCATCAGCGCCACCGAGGCCACGTGGCAGGCGCCGAACGTCGCGGCGTGAGCGAGCTGGGCGACGACGAGGAGCGCCGGGCTTGCCCACGCCCCAGCCGATGAGCGCGAAGCGCGCGACGGCGAGCGCGAAGCAGGTCACGAGGACCTGGCGCGCGCCGAACCGCTTCATCCACCAGGGCGCGGCCAGGAACACGCCGATCTCGGCGAGGACGCCGAGCGACCACAAGGCGCCGATCGCGGTCTTGCTGTAGCCGGCCGCGTCGAGATAGATGCTGTAGAACGCGTACAGCGGCCCGTGCGCGAGATTCATCAGCAGGTTCGCGCCGAGCAGCGCGACGACCTCGGGGCGAAGCGCGTGGGGGAGGAAGCGCTCGGCTGCCGCGGTGCTCCGCCCCGGCGCATCGCGCAGCGCGAGCGCGAGCGCGAGCGTCGCGACGAGCGGGGCGAGGAGCAGCCAGAGGAGGTTCGCGATGGCGATCCGGTCGAGCAGCCAGCCGACACCGAGCACCGCGGCGATGAAGCCGACCGACCCCCAGAGCCGGATCGCGCCGTAGCCGTCGATGCGGTCGCGCAACGCGGCGAGCGTGATCGCCTCGACGAGCGGCATCGTTGCGCTCGAGCAGAACGCGAACGCGGCGAGAACGACGAAGAGGCCGGCGAAGTCGGCGGTCGCGAACACGCCCGAATAGCACGCGATCGCGGCGGCAAGCGTCGCCTGGAGCAGCCGCGCCCGCCAGCCGTGGCGGTCCGCGAGCGATGCCCACAGATGCGGTGCCACGATCCGCATGAGCTGCATGAGCGACAGCAGCAGCCCGATCTGCCACGCCGCCTGGCCGATCGACTGCAGGTAGAGGCTGAAGTACGGCGCGAACGCGCCGATGAAGACGAAATACGCGAAGTAGATCCCGCCGAGGCGGAGGTGAGGCAGGCGAACGGGCACGGCGCGGGCGCGATTGTCGCACGCGGCCCGCCGCGTCCGGCCCGGGGCCGCAGTCCGCCGCGGTCGTCACCGTGCACGAACGCACGCCGGTACCCGTGCGGACCCACCTGGCGAACCGGCGTTCCCGTAGAATCCTCCCGGCTGCGGCGCTCGTTCGCGGCCCCCGCAACCAATAAAGACACGCTTTGGCTTTGTCCGCACCGCCAGCGCCCGAGGCAACGCCATCCCGCCGCCGGGCGGTGCTGTTCCTCCTCTTCACCGTTTCCGGCTTCGCCGGACTCATCTACGAGTCCATCTGGAGCCACTACCTCAAGCTCTTCCTCGGTCACGCGGCCTACGCCCAGACGCTGGTGCTCGCCCTCTTCATGGGCGGGATGGCGATCGGCGCGTGGCTCGTCAGCCGGTTCTCGGCGCGCCTCGCGAACAGCTTGCGCGGCTATGCGCTCGTCGAGGCGGTGATCGGCATCGCCGCGATCGTCTTCCATCCGGTCTTCGTCGCCACCACCGATGCGGCGTACGACTCGATGCTGCCGGCGCTCGGCTCCGACACCGGCGCGGCGATCGTGAAGTGGCTGCTCGCCGCAGCGCTGATCCTGCCGCAGTCGGTGCTGCTCGGCGCCACGTTCCCGCTGATGAGCGGCGGGCTGCTGCGCCGGCACCCCGAGCGGCCCGGCGAGTCGCTGGCGATGCTCTACTTCACCAACAGCCTGGGCGCGGCGGTGGGGGTGCTCGCGAGCGGGTTCCTGCTGATCGATCGCCTCGGCCTCCCGGGCACCATCCAGGCCGCCGGCGTGCTGAACCTCGTGCTCGCCGCGATCGTCTGGTTCATCGCACCGGGACGCGATCCCGACCCGGCGCGCGTCGCTTCGGCGACGCTCGCGCGGAGCGTCGAGGCGCGCAGCGCCGACGCGCCCTGGCGCCTGCTGCTCGCGGTGGCCGGGCTGACCGGGATGGCGTCGTTCATCTACGAGATCGGCTGGATCCGGATGCTCACGCTCGTGCTCGGCGCCGCGACGCACTCGTTCGAGCTCATGCTGTCGGCGTTCATCCTCGGGCTCGCCTTCGGCGGCTACTGGGTGCGCGGCCGCATCGACCGCGCGCGCAGTCCGCTCGCCTTCCTCGGCGTGGTGCAGATCGTCATGGGCCTCGCCGCGGCGGCGACGCTGCCGCTCTACGGCGCGGCGTTCGACCTGATGCAGCTCGTGATCCAGGGCACCGCCAAGACCGACGCCGGCTACGGGATCTTCCTCTTCGCGAGCCACGGCATTGCGCTCGCGGTGATGTTCCCGGCGGCGTTCTGCGCCGGGATGACGCTGCCGCTCATCACCTATGCGCTGCTCGCGGCCGGCCACGGCGAGCGGTCGATCGGTGCGGTGTACGCGGCGAACACGCTCGGCTCGATCGTCGGCGTCGTGTTCGCGGCGCACGTCGGCATGCCGCTCCTCGGGCTGAAGGGCCTGATCACCGCCGGCGCCGTCCTCGACGTCGCGCTCGGGCTCGTGCTGCTGTGGCGGCTCGCCGTGGGCAACCAGCTGCGCACCCGGACGTCGCGGCCGGTCGGCGAGGCGCTGCCGGGCGGGCTCACCTTCGTCCTGACGCTCGGCGCGATCGCCGTGCTCGTCGTCATCGGCGTCGCGGTCACGCTCGACCCGTACAAGATGGCCTCCGGCGTCTTCCGCCGCGGCGATCTCTACTCCGCGCGCGAAGCCGAGCTCAAGTTCTATCGCGACGGCAAGACCACCTCGGTCGCGCTGCTGCAGTTCAGCGAGGGCCTGAGCCTCCGCACCAACGGCAAGTCGGACGGCGCGATCAACCTCGAGGAGGGGGCGCGGATCTCCGACGAGGTGACGATGGTGCTCACCGCCGCGGTGCCGCTCGCGCACAAGCCCGACGCGAAGCGCGTGGCGATCATCGGCATCGGCACCGGGCTGACGACCCACACCATGCTCGGCAGCCCGGGGATCGAGCGCGTCGACACGATCGAGATCGAGCCGGCGATGGCCGAAGCCTCGCGCGCGTTCGCGGCGCGCAACGCCTCCGCCTTCGCCGACCCGCGCAGCCGCATCGTGTTCGACGACGCGAAGACCTACTTCTCGACCCACAACGAGCGCTACGACATCATCGTGTCGGAGCCGTCGAACCCGTGGGTGAGCGGCGTCTCGAGCCTCTTCACCACCGAGTTCTACCGCCACGTGCGCCGCTATCTCAACCCGGGCGGCGTGATGGTGCAGTGGTTCCAGCTGTACGAGATCGACCCGAGCCTGATCGCGTCGGTGATGCGCGCGCTCGCCGAGAACTTCCCCGACTACGCGATCTACGCCGCGACCGACTCCGACCTCCTGATCGTGGCCGGCGACCGCGAGACGCTCGCCCGCCCGCTCCACGACGTGTTCCAGATGCCTGGCGTCGCGGCGGAGCTGCGCAAGGTGCACGTGCAGCGCATCGGCGACCTCGACATCCGCCGGCTCGGCGGGCGGGACTCGCTGCATCCGCTGTTTCTCTCGTACGGCGCGCCGGTGAACTCGGACTACGCCCCGTACCTCGACCTCAACGCCTCGCGCTACCGGTTCCTGCAGAGCGGCGCCGGCGACATCACGCGGATCGGCGCCGAAGGCATCCCGATCGTGGCGATGCTGGAGAGCGCGAAGCGCGTCGTGCGCCCGCTCTCGTACGACGGCGACGACTTCCTCGAGCGGATCGAGCTCGCGCGCCGCGCCCGCTATGCGCGCGACTTCTACCTCGAGCCGAAGCCGCCGGTCGCGCTCGGCATACCGGCCGACCTGGAGAAGAACCTGGAGCTGTCGAAGATGCGCGGGCTCGACTGCGTCGACGCCCAGACCTACGACGTCTGGCTGCACTCGCTCTTCCACGTCGCGCGGATCGCCAACCCGGTGCTCGAGCCGGCGGAGGCCGACGCGATCTGGTCGCGGTTCGAGCGCGCGCCCTGCTACAAGCGGCTCGCCGCGGAGGACCGGCAGTGGCTGCAGCTCTTCCGCGCGGCCGGCGCGCGCGAGGCACCGGCGATGGCGCGCCACGCCGACGAGATCCTCGCCGGCGGCAAGCAGCTGTCGGCGAGCCACAAGCAGTACCTGCTCACCGCTTCGCTCACCGGCAACATCCTCACCGGCCAGCTCGACCGCGCCCAGGCCATGTGGGACAAGCACTCGTCGGAGGCCTCGCGCTCCGGACTCTCGCTCGACCTCAGGCTGCTCTACGCCTACCTCGCGGCTGCGAAGGCGGCCCCGCCGGCACCGGCTCCGGCGCGCTGACCTCGCTGGCAGTACCGGTCAGCCCGGCTTGCCGGGAATCGGCGGCGCGGGCGGCGTCACGTCGCCGCACTGCGCGCGGTGGCGCAGCGCGTGGTCCATCAGCACGATCGCAAGCATCGCCTCGGCGATCGGCGTCGCGCGGATGCCGACGCACGGGTCGTGGCGACCCGTCGTCTCGACCGTCGTCGGCCTGCCCTGCCGGTCGATCGATCGGCGCGGCACGCGGATGCTCGAGGTGGGTTTGAGCGCGACGCCGACGACGACGTCCTGCCCGGTGGAGATGCCGCCGAGCGTGCCGCCGGCGTTGTTCGACAGGAAGCCCTCGGGCGTCAGCTCGTCGCCGTGCTCGCTCCCCTTCTGGGCGATCGACGCGAACCCCGCGCCGATCTCGACGCCCTTGACCGCGTTGATGCCCATCATCGCGTAGGCGATGTCGGCGTCCAGCCGGTCGTAGACGGGCTCGCCCCAGCCGACCGGCACGCCTTCTGCCACCACCCTCACCTTCGCGCCGCACGAATCGCCCGCGTGGCGGAGCTCGTCCATGAACTGCTCGAGCCGCGGGACGATCGACGGGTCGGGCGCAAAGAACGCGTTCTGCCCGACCGCTTCCCACGACTTGAAGTCGATCGGAATGGGACCGAGCTGCGCGAGGTGCCCGCGGATCACGATGCCGTAGCGCTCGCGCAGCCATTTCTTGGCGATCGCGCCGGCGGCGACCCGGATCGTCGTCTCGCGCGCCGACGCCCGCCCGCCGCCGCGGTAGTCGCGGATGCCGTACTTCTGCCAGTAGGTGTAGTCGGCGTGGCCCGGACGGAAGGTGTCGGCGAGCTTGCTGTAATCCTTGCTCCGCTGGTCCTCGTTGCGGATCAGGAAGCCGATCGGCGTGCCGGTCGTCCGGCCCTCGAACACGCCGGAGAGGATCTCGATCGTGTCGGACTCCTGCCGCTGGGTGACGTGCCGCGAGGTGCCGGGCTTCCGCCGGTCCAGCTCCTGCTGGATGTCCGCGGCCGCAAGCGCCATGCCCGGCGGGCAGCCGTCGACGACGCCGCCGTACGCAGGCCCGTGGCTCTCGCCGAACGAGGTCACGCAATAGAGCTTGCCGATCGTGTTCCCGGACATGGTCACGCCACCTTCGACTCGCGATCGAGTTTAGCATTCGACCGTGGCGACCGATGATCCCGACAAGCTGAAAGGCCCCGGCGGCCTGACGCTGCGCCAGGTCCACGAACAGGTGAAGAAGAGCGTCGAGCGCGACCGCGACGCGCAGAAGATGCGCAATCCCCTCGCCCAGCCGCAGAGCCGCTGGCAGCGCGTCGTGCGCTACGTCTGGGGACGCAGCGGGCGGCGGTGAGCGCTATTCGCTCGGGCGGGTCGGCGGGCTTCGACATCTGCCGCGCGAGCCTGAACGCCATCAGGCCGAGCACCGTCACGCCGAGCACGAGACTTCCCCAAAGCAGCCAGCGCTTCCAGTCGATCCGCTCGCGCGTCGCGGCCGCACCGCCGAGCGGCTGCGGGGCCGAGGTTTGCGCAGTGCCGATCGCAACCGCCTCGGACTTCGCCCCCGGCTGGGCCGATTTGAGATCGAGGGTGGCTTCGTCCTTGTAGCCGGGAACCAGGGTCGCGATGCCGTACGCCGCGGGCTTCGCATCCCGGCTGCCGTACGCCAGCTGGAACGGCGCAGCGCCGCGCGCGGCGAAAACGAGAGCGTGCGGCACCCAGCCCGCGGCGAGCACCGGCTGGCCGCCGCCGATCCCGCCGCCGCGCTGATCGATCTTCACCAGCCAGTACCGGTCGGCCGTGCCGCCGATCGCGATGTCGGGGCTCTTCAGCTCCTCGCCCTCGCGGTTCAACCGATATACCGTCGTCCTCGTCACCGTCCGCCAGGGGTCTGCCGCCCTGGCACGCGCGAGGATCTCGATCACGGCGACGGTGTTGGGCTGCGGCAGCGCCACGCGCAGCCGATCGACCGGAGGCTGCCCGCCGAGGTCGAACTCGAACTCGCCCGGCTTGTCCTTCACCGCGATCCCGGGGACCTCGTGCCACTGGCGCGGCGCCTCGACGATCGTCTCCCCCGGCTCGACCGCAAGACCGGCGAGCTCGAGCGCGGTGCCGCGCCCCGGCCACGTAAGGCGGAGGTATTTCGCCTTGCGCGCCGGGAACTCGATGCGCAGCTGCTCGAGCCGCTCGCCGCCCGCCGCGAGCCTGAGGACGCTCGCGCCGGAAGCGAGCGTCGTCCACTGCTTCAGATCGTCGCTCGCCTCCAGCGTTACGCGGGTCATCACGTTGTCGGCGCTCGCCGGCAGCTCGAGCACCACCGCTCGCACGGAGGCGTCGAGGCTGCTTGCGTCGGCGACGTAGCCGACGAGCTTCGTCCCGCCCGCCGGCTTGCCGTCGCGGGTGCGAAGGTTGACGACCGTGCGGTTGCCGGACTTCTCGACCCGCAGGTCGAGGCCGTCGATCCCGGCGGGCGCGTCGGTGCGGAGCGGGAAGAGCGCCGCCTTCGCCGGCGGCGGCGCAGTCCTGCTCGCGGTGACGCGCGGCCGCAGCGCGTGCGGGACGACCTCGCCCGCGGCGTTGAAGACCCGCACGTCGCCGAGGTCGGCGCGCACGACGCCTTCGTACACCGCGCGCGGCACCTCGACCTGGTAGAACGCCTCCCGGCCGTCGACCGCGAGCGGGATGCCGTAGGCGAAATCCTGCGGCCGCTCGGCGGCGGCAAGCGCCGGCGCGAGCAGCAGGATCGGGATCAGCTGTCTCATCTTGACTCCTCACGGGCCTTCGGCGGCACCGGCGAGAAGTAGCCGACGACGAGCATCAGCACCCCTACGCCGATGAACGACACGATCCGTGCGATCGTGCCGACGTTCGAGAGATCCACCACGAACAGCTTCGCGACCACGACCAGCAGCAGCGCGCCGCCTGCGAGCCATGCCGCGCGCACGCCGCGCTGCGTCGCGACCACCATCGTCGCGAGCGCGATCAGCGTCCACAGGATCGAGAACGACGTCTGGACGAGATCCGAGCGGATCATCCGCTCGAGGCCGAACGGCACGCCGGCCCAGTGATGCAGCGTCCGCAGCAAAACGGCGTTCACCCAGACGAAGCCCGCGGCCGCCGCGAGCGCGTACGCGGGGGCCGGCGACACCATCGCGAACGCGGGGATCGCAAGCTGTCGTCCGGCCACGAACCAGAGCGCGACCACCAGCACGGCGCCGAGCACGGCAAGGTCGAGCGGGTTCAGCACCGGGACGTACGGCAGCGGCGACGGATCGCCGTTCGAGATGAAGTTCACCAGGAACGCCCACAGCGCGAGGAACACGGCGAGCGGCGCGCTCCCCGCGACCAGGTACGCGTCGCGATGCGCGGCGACCGGCCAGCCGAGCCGCGTACCGCGGACCGCGAGGAGCGCAAGCAGCAGCCCGGGGACGAGCGCCCAGGCGATCAGCGGCCATACCGCCTTGCCACGCACCAGCTCGTCGATCGTCCAGCCGACTTCCCAGCTGCCGAGCGCGGCGAAGAGCCACAGCCCGGCAGCATGCGCCCAGTACTGATAGCGGCTCGCCAGCGTCTCGTGGCGACGGAGTACGAGGAAGTGCGCGACGAACGCGAGCGGCCAGGCGATCCAGCCGATGCGCGCGAACGGATGAGCGTAGGCGCCGACCGCAACCGCCGCGGACACGATCATGAGCGGAAGCTGGGCGAACGCCGCGTAACGCGCCGCGCGCCAGTCGAGGCGGGTGTGCAGCCAGCTGAACACCACGCACGAGCCGGTGAAGAAGAGCAACGCCGCCTGCTCGCGATAGGCGTACCCGACGTGGTACCGGATCTCGTGCAGACCGCCGAAGACCCACCAGAGGACTCCCCAGCCGAACAGGACGTGCGCGGCGATCCGCTCGCCGCGGGTGACCCGGTCGCGGTGGCGGTCGAGGTACCACGCGCAGAACAGCCCGCCGAGCGCGACGAACAGGCACCCGAGGTAAAAGCTGTTCGCGATCGCGAGCGCGGCGGTCACCCGGCTCGCATCGGCCAGGAAGGCGAGCCCGGCGAGGAACTGCAGAGCAAGGCCGAAACACCGCGCAGCGAGCCGCTGCTGTCGCACGCCGACCCAGAGGATCGCGGCGCCCTCGAGCGCCCACGCCGCCGAGGTCCACCGCCCCTCGAGGGCGAGCGGGATCGCGAGCGTCGCGAACACGACACCGAGTGCGAGGAAGCTCTCGGCGAGGAGCCGGAGGCGTTCGCCCGCACGGCCCCAGACGGCCTTCGCGAGCGCGAGGTAGAGCGCGGCCAGCGCGAGCGCGCTCCATGCCGCGCCGTACTCGATCTCGCGCACGAGCCCCGCCTGGAGGCCGAACGCGACGAGCGGCACGCCGAACACAAGCGTCGCATCGACGTACCGCTCCAGCCTGCCCGCCTGGCGGCGCGCGAAGAGCAACGGGATCGCCAGGTAGAAGAGGAAGAAGAGGACGAGAAACGGCTCGGTCGTGGCGAAGTGCTCCGGCCGGTAGAGCTGGACGCCCCAGAGCGTGCCGATCGCGAAGGTGAACGCGAACCCGACGAGGTTCAGGATCCGCCACGCCTTGAACCAGGCGACGCCGAGGATGCCGGCGTTCAGCACCGCGTAGTAGCTGAAGAGCATCACGTGGCTGCCGCCGCCGGTCGAGGCGAGGACCGGTGCGAGGAAGCCGCCGGAGACGCCGAGCACGGCGAGCGAGCGCGAATCCTGCACCACGGCGACGAATGCCGAAAACGCAGCGACCCCGACGAGCAGCGCGAACGCCGGGCCGGGCGGGATGAGCTGGTAGAGCTTGAAGGCCGCGAATATGACGAGGTAGAGCACGCCGATCCCGCCGCCTTGCAGTGCAAGGGCATAACCGGCGCGCCGCGCGCGCAGTCGCCACCCGAAGGCAAGCAGCCCGATCGCACCGGCGGCGACACCGGCAAGCCGCAGCTCGATCGGCGCGTGCACGTGCTCGTAGGCATACCGGAGCAGGAACGCGACGCCGAAGAAGAGCACCACCACGCCGACGCGGACGACCGTGTTCCCGCCGGTGAGCCAGCGCCAGATCGCGGAGTCTTCGAGTCCCTTCGACGGCGGTCTGGGTGCTTTCGGGGGCGCGGGTGGGACGTCGGCCGTGCGCACGACCGGTGGCTCGATCGCCGTCAACTCCGGTGCGCGCTCCGCTATTGCGGGTCGCGGCGCTTCCGCCACCGGCGCGACCGGAAGCTCGAAGTCCGGCTCCGCCTTCGGCTCGAGCTCGACCAGCCGCCCGTCGAAGCGGTCCAGCCGTTGCTCGAGGGCCTGCAGCCGGCGCTCGAGCGCCTCATGGCGATCGTCCCTGTCGACGCCCCGTTTCCGGCCGACGAGCCAGCCGATGACCCCGCCGATGATCGCGCCGGCAAGCCACGCGTCGCGATCGATCGCGAGGCCGAGCGCCGCGCCGATCAGGGTGCCGATGAGAAAGGACATGGTGTTCGCTCCGGAGAGCGCGACTCAACGCCAATCGCCGCGCAGCGCCTGCACCTCGGCCTGCAGCGCTTCGGGGGTGGCGCGCCCCGGGGGACGGGCCGCGCGGCGGCGAGCCCGATCTTCGCAAACGGTGCGCGGCGGAACGGCTTCGTCATCGCCGCCCCGCCCTTGCGGCTGAAGAAGCTGCCCCACAGTCCGCGCAGGGCGAGCGGCACCACCGGCACCGGCGTTTCTTCGACGATCCGCTGGATCCCGGGACGGAAGGGGTGGATCTCCCCAGTGTCCGTGATGCGGCCCTCGGGAAAGATCCCGACGAGCTGACCGTTCCGCAGCGCGCCTGCGACCTCGGCGAACGCGCGCTCCATCATCGCCGGATCGGCCTTGCGCGAGGCGATCGGGATCGCGCCGCCGGTGCGGAAGATGAAGCTCAGGACCGGGATCTTGAAGATGGCGTAGTCCATCACGAACCGGATCGGCCGCCGGCAGGCGGCCATGATCACCACCGCGTCGACGAAGCTGACGTGGTTGCAGACGAGCACCGCCGGGCCGTCCTCCGGAATGTTCTCGAGCCCCGACTTCTCGACGCGGTACACCGAGTGGACGAGGAGCCACGCCAGGAACCGCATCAGGAACTCGGGCACCTGGGCGTAGATGAACGCGGCGACCGCGGCGTTGAGGAGCGCGGTGAGCAGGAAGAGCTGCGGCACCGTTGCGCCGAGCGAGAGGAAGCCCGCGCCGACCAGCGCCGCCGCGACGATGAACAGCGCGTTCAGGATGTTGTTGCCGGCGATGATGCGCGACTGGTGCGACCGGTCCGAGCGGCTCTGGATGAGCGCATAGAGCGGCACGATGTAGAACCCGCCGAACAGTCCGATCAGCGCGACATCCACGAGGACGCGGATCGAGCCGGGCGCGGCGAGGAACGCACCGACGCCGGCGGTGGTCGCCGCCGGGATCGACGGCGTGGCAAAGAAGAGGTCGAGCGCGAACACCGTGAGCCCGATCGAGCCGAACGGCACCAGGCCGATCTCGACCTTGTGGCCGGACATCCGCTCGCAGAGGAGCGACCCCACGCCGATGCCGACCGAGAGCGTGGCGAAGAGCGCCGTCGCGACGCCCTCGTCGCCGCCGAGCCAGGTCTTCGCGTACGCCGGGAACTGCGCGATCATCAGCGCGCCGAAGAACCAGAACCACGACACGCCGAGGATCGACAGGAACACCGTGCGGTTGCGGCGCGTGAACTCGAGGTTGCGCCAGGTCTCGGTGAACGGGTTCCAGTCGATCGCGAGCCCGGGCTGCGGCGGCGGCGCGAGCGGCACGAAGCGGCTCACGGCGTAGCCGAGCGCCGCGGCCCCGATCGTCACCGCGGGCACCAGGAGACCCGGCCCGGACGGCAGCGCGATCAGCAGGCCGCCGAGGATCGTGCCGGCCAGGATCGCGAGCGACGTGCCGGTCTCGACGAGCGCATTGCCCCCGACGAGCTCGTGCTCGTGCAGCGCCTGCGGGAGGATCGCGTACTTCACCGGCCCGAACAGCGTCGAGTGCAACCCGAGGAGGCAGAGCGCCGCGAGCAGCAGCACCACGTCGTGGCGGATGAACCCGGCCGCCGCGATGACCATGATCGCGACCTCGAGCACCTTGACCAGGCGGATGATCCGCGCCTTGTCGTACTTGTCGGCGAGCTGCCCCGCGGTGGCGGAGAAGAGAAAGAACGGCAGGATGAAGAGTCCGCCGGCGAGGTTCACCATGACCTCGGGTGCGAGCCCGGCGAACCCCGCGGCGTGGAACGTGATCAGGATCACGAGCGCCTGCTTGAAGACGTTGTCGTTGAAGGCGCCGAGGAACTGCACCCCGAAGAACGGCCCGAAGCGCCGCTCGACGAGGAGGCGGAACTGGCTGCGCTCGCTCATGGGACTGCCCTCGCGCTCATTGGACTACCCTCGCGCCAAGAGCGCTCGGGGTTCGCCCTTGAGGCGGCCCGGCGCGCTCACGCGTTCTCCTTCACGTACGCGACTACGGTCTCGAGCGCGGCGACGAGCGCTTCGCGATCGACCCGGAACCAGATCTCCTTCCCGCGCTTCTCGCGCTTGAGCACGCCGGCCTGGTGCAGGATCTTGAGATGGTGCGAGACGGCCGGTCGCGAAAGCGTGGACACGGCGGCGATCGCGCTGACGTTCAGCTCCTCGCCGCGGTCGAAGGTGAGCAGGATCCGCTGCCGGTGCTCGTCGCCGAGCGCGACGAAGACGCGCGCCATGCCGCGCCACTCCCGCGGCATCGCCCGCATGTAGTTCTTGTGCATTGCACACTCCGGAGATCGGTAAACGCGTCGAAACTCTTAAACATATCGCCGACGCTGTCAAGCCCCGCGCTTGCCCCGGTGCGTGAACTATTGCCGGGTGGTGCGCGCCCCGGGATGGACGGAGTGTCAGCGCTCCGACGGGAGCGCGTAGGTGGTGGTCGCGTGCGCGGCGAGCGCGCCCGATCCCGCCGCCCGCAGCGTGATCTCGCCGAACGCGAGCGTGCGGCCGAGCCGCAGCACGCGCGCCTCGACGAGCACGTCGTCGTTCGCGACCGGCCGCAGGAACGAGATGGTCTGCCCGACGGTGGCCATCGGGCGGAAGCCGCCGAGCGCGGCCGAAACGGCGATCACCATCGCGGTGTCGGCGGCGGTCATCAGCGCCTGCCCGCACACGGTCCCGCCGACCCGCACGAGCCGCGGGTCGAACGGCAGACGGAGCGTGGCGGCGTCGGCCGCCACCGCCTCGACGGTCAGCCCGAGCGCCTGGACCCAGGGCGCGAAGTTCTCGGCGAGGACCGCCCGCGCCGCGGCGGGGCTCAATGGACCACCCTCGCGCCAAGCGCTCGGGGTTCGCCCTTGGGGCGGCCCGGCGGGCTCACTCGAGGGTGTTCTTGATGTAGCCCTTCAGCATGCGGTTCTCGAACGTCTGCTCCTCGAGCACCGCCTTGGCAACGTCGTGGAACGACAGCACGCCGGTGAGCGTCGCGCCCTCCATGACCGGCATGTAGCGGGTATGGCTCTCGAGCATCGCGCGGCGCAGCTCGTCGACGTCGGTGTCGGGGCCGACCGACTTCGGCTCCTTGACCATGACGTCCTCGACCTTGAGCTTGGCGAAGCCCTCGTGGAAGCGGTGCAGCGCGGCGAGCACTTCGCGGAACGTGAGCATTCCGACCAGCCGGCCGTGGTGCATGACCACGAGCGACCCGATGTCGTTCTCGACCATCGAGCCTACCGCGTCCCAGAGCCGCCCCTCGGGCGCGATGGTGTAGAGGACCGTCCCCTTGATCCGGAGGATTTCCTTCGTGAGCATGGCGTGCCCTCCTTCCAGGTCGACGCAATAGGATGTTAGACCAGCGCCGGGGGCGAGGAAACCCGGCCGTTCGGCCGACCGGCTCAGCGTTCGAGGAGCTTCGCCTTCTCCTTGAGTTTCGCCCATTCGTCGGCGTCGGACGGGGCGGGCTTGCGCTCGACGATCGGCTGCCACGCCTTCGCGAGCTCGGCGTTGAGGGCGATGAAGGGGCGCTGCTCGGGCGGGACGTCGTCCTCGGCGTAGATCGCCTCGACCGGGCACTCGGCGACGCAGAGCGTGCAGTCGATGCACTCGTCGGGGTCGATCACCAGCATGTTCGGCCCCTCCCGGAAGCAGTCGACCGGGCACACGTCCACGCAGTCGGTGTACTTGCACTTGATGCAGGTTTCGGTGACGACGTAGGTCATGACGTCCCACGGCGAGGGGGGCGCGGCCATGGTAGCACGCGCTCATTTGCCCGCCCTCGCGCGCGCTCGGGGTTCGCCCCCCGGGACGGCCCGGCGGGCTCGCGGGCGCACCGGTCCGGGGGCGCCGCCGGCGCCGGCCGCCGGGCCTGCCGGCCCGCTTCCGCAAGGGCTGCCCTTGAAGGGGACTTTTTTGCTACGATATGCGCCAAATAGAGATAGCATTGCGACGGCGCGCCGCAACTCGCGCGCCGCCACCTCAGCGCCGCCACCCCCGCACCGCCCCGAGAGGACCCGAATGAGCGAGCACATCGTGCACGTGACCGACGACAGCTTCGAGCCGGAGGTGCTGAAATCGGGCGTCCCGGTGCTCGTCGATTACTGGGCCGAATGGTGCGGACCGTGCAAGGCGATCGCCCCGATCCTCGACGAGGTCGCCAAGGAGTACGACGGCAAGCTGAAGATCGCGAAGCTGAACGTCGACGACAACGTCGAGGTGCCGAAGAAGTACAACATCCGGGGCATCCCCACCCTCATGCTGTTCAAGAACGGCAACATGGAAGCGATGAAGGTCGGCGCGCTCTCGAAGTCGCAGCTGACCGCGTTCCTCGACAGCAACATCTGATCCCCGTCCCGCCCTCCCCGCGCGGCCCGTCGCGAACCACCGGGCGCTCCCACCCGCACACCTCCCCCGTACGTTGAACAAGAAAGCCGACACCGCCGAGATCGAGTCCGAGGCACCCCCTCCCCCCGCTGGCCACGAGGCCGGGGCCGCGCTAGCATCCGACGCGGCTTCCGCGCCTGCGCCCGGCGCACCGCCATCCCCTCCCACGCCCCCTTCGCGGGCGCAAACCACCCAGAAGACCGCCAACACGATGCACCTCTCCGAACTCAAGCAGCTCCACGTCAGCCAGCTCATCGAGATGGCGACGCAGCACGAAGTCGACGGCGCGAACCGGATGCGCAAGCAGGAGCTCATCTTCGCGCTGCTCAAGAACCGCGCCAAGAAGGGCGAGGCGATCTACGGCGACGGCACGCTCGAGGTGCTGCCCGACGGCTTCGGCTTCCTGCGCTCGCCCGACACCTCGTACCTCGCCTCGACCGACGACATCTACGTCTCGCCGTCGCAGATCCGCCGCTTCAACCTGCACACCGGCGACACGATCGAGGGCGAGATCCGCACGCCGAAGGACGGCGAGCGCTACTTCGCGCTGGTCAAGGTCGACAAGGTCAACGCCGAGCCGCCGGAGGCGTCGAAGCACAAGATCCTGTTCGAGAACCTGACGCCGCTGCACCCGGACGAGCTGCTCAAGCTCGAGCGCGACATCAAGGCCGAGGAGAACATCACCGCGCGGATCATCGACATCATCGCGCCGATCGGCAAGGGCCAGCGCGGCCTGATCGTCTCGCCGCCGAAGGCCGGCAAGACGGTGCTGATGCAGCAGCTCGCGCACGCCATCACCGCCAACTACCCCGACGTCGTGCTGATCGTGCTGCTGATCGACGAGCGGCCGGAGGAAGTGACCGAGATGACGCGCACCGTGCGCGGCGAGGTGGTCGCGTCGACCTTCGACGAGCCGGCGCAGCGCCACGTGCAGGTGGCCGAGATGGTGATCGAGAAGGCGAAGCGCCTGGTCGAGCACAAGAAGGACGTGGTGATCCTGCTCGACTCGATCACGCGGCTCGCCCGCGCCTACAACACGGTCGTGCCGGCCTCCGGCAAGGTGCTCACCGGCGGCGTCGACGCGAACGCGCTGCAGCGGCCGAAGCGCTTCTTCGGCGCCGCGCGCAACATCGAGGAAGGCGGCAGCCTCACCATTCTCGCGACCGCGCTGATCGACACCGGCTCGCGCATGGACGACGTGATCTACGAGGAGTTCAAGGGCACCGGCAACATGGAGATCCACCTCGACCGCCGGATGTACGAGAAGCGGATCTTCCCCGCGATCAACGTCAACCGCTCCGGCACCCGCCGCGAGGAGCTCCTGATCGAGCAGCCGATCCTGCAGAAGGTCTGGGTGCTGCGGAAGCTCCTCTACCCGATGGACGACCTCGAGGCGGCCGAGTTCCTGGTCGACAAGATCAAGGCGACGAAGTCGAACGGCGACTTCTTCGACTCGATGCGGCGGGGCTGACGGGCGCATTGCCCGGAAAGCGGTTTTCCGGGATAATCCTGCCCTCTCCGAACCGGCTCGCAACGCGCTCTCGACGCGCGCCCCAGGCGCGCAGACCGCGAGACCGAGCCAAACCCGAAAGGATTCAAGCCATGAAAACCGGCATCCACCCGGACTACAAGGAAATCACCGTCGTCTGCTCCTGCGGGAACAGGTTCCAGACCCGCTCGACGCTCGGCAAGGAGCTGCACGTCGAAGTGTGCGCGGCCTGCCACCCGTTCTATACCGGCCGCCAGAAGATCGTCGACACCGCCGGCCGGGTCGAGCGGTTCAAGCAGAAGTACACGCGCGGCGCGAAGGCGGGCGCAAAGACCGCCGCGAAGACGCCGACCGCGACCTGACGCGGGGTACCGGGCAAGAAAGGGCAGCTTCGGCTGCCCTTTTTTGTGCCCTGCACCGTGCGGAAGCCGCGCTGACCGCACTGTGGCCGGCGGTAAAATCGCGCGCATGCCGCGCCGTCTTGCGCTCGTGCTCGTGCCCGCGTTCCATCTCGCGCTCGCGAGCTGCGCCACCAATCCGGTCACCGGCGGCCAGGACTTCGTCCTCGTCAGCGAAGCGCAGGAGCTGCGGATCGGCCGCCAGGTCGACGCCCAGGTCAAGCAGCGCTACGCGCTCTACGACGCGCACGGCATGCAGGCATACGTCGAGGGCATCGGCCAGCGCCTTGCCAAGGCGAGCCACCGGCCCGGCATCTCGTACCGGTTCGTAGTGATCGACACCGCGGACGTGAATGCCTTCGCACTGCCCGGCGGCTACGTCTACATCTCGCGCGGCATCCTGCCGTACCTCAACTCCGAGGCCGAGCTCGCCGGCGTCATCGGGCACGAGATCGGCCACGTGACCGCGCGGCATTCGGTGCAGCGCCTGAGCGCCGCGCAGGGTGCGCAGATCGCCGTGACCGTCGCGCAGATCTTCATCCCGGCGATCCGCACGCAGGCCGGCGGTCTCGCGGTCGACGCGCTCGGTACGGCGCTGCTCTCCGGCTACGGGCGCGACCAGGAGCTGCAGGCCGACCAGCTCGGTGCGACCTACCTTGCGCGCACCGGGTACGACCCGGGCGCGATGCGGCGCTCGCTGGAGGTGCTCAAGAACCAGGAGCTCTTCGACGCCGAGATCGCGAAGCAGGAGAACCGCGAACCGCGCCGCTACCACGGGCTCTTCGCCTCGCACCCGGAGAACGATCAACGCCTGCAGGAGATCGTGCAGCACGCGGCGCTGCTGCGCACCGAGAACGCCGCCGACGGCCGCGACGAGTTCCTCAAGCGCTCCGAAGGCCTGGTGTTCGGCGACAACACGCACGACGGGGTCGTGCGCGACGGCGTCTTCTATCACCGCGACCTCGGCATCGCGATGCGGCTGCCGCCCGGGTGGCGGGCGGTAAACCGGCCGGACCGGCTGATTGCGATCGCGCCGCAGGGCGCCGGCCGGCTGGAGCTTCGCAACCCCGCCAAGGCGACCGGTACGCCGTCGGAGTTCCTGCGGCGCGCCGAGTCGACGACCGAGGCGACGCCGCTCGAGATCAACGGCCTGCCCGCGGCCATGACCCGCAGCTCGGGCCGGGTCGCGGCGGCGATCTTCCTCGCCGATCGCGCCTACCTCGTCGTCGGCACCGCGACCCAGTTCGCCTCGGTCGAGACGGACGCGAACCCGCTCGTGGACTCGATCAAGAGCTTCCGCCCGATCACCGACGCCGAGCGCGACGCCGCGAAAGCGCTCACCATCAAGCTCGTGACCGCGGCGGCGAACACCCGCATCGCCGACCTCGCCGCGCGCTCGCCCCTCGGCCGCAACGCCGAGGGGTATCTGCGGCTCATGAACGGCCTCTATCCGAAAGGCGAGCCGGTGGCCGGGCAGACGTTGAAGATCGTCCAGTAGCCGGTGCCGACGCACCCCACCCCGTGGTACGCGCAGCGCATCCCGCTGCCGCTCGCGTCCTGGCCGCTCGCCGCGCTGGTCGCGGCGTTCCTGCTGCCCGGGCTGGTCGGGCACGATCCGTGGAAGACCGAGGACGCGCTCGGCTTCGGCATCGTGCACCAGATGCTCGCGAGCGGCGACTGGCTGCGGCCGATGCTCGCCGGCGAGCCGTTCTACGAGGACGGTCCGCTCTTCTTCTGGGTGGCGGCGATCTTCGTCAAGCTGCTCGGCGGCGTGCTGCCGCCGCACGACGCGGCGCGGTTCGCGAGCGCGCTCTTCGTGCTCATCGCCCTGTGGTTCGTCCGCCTGGCCGCCCGCGAGCTCTACGGCAAGCGCGAGGGCGACCTGTCGACGCTCGCGCTCATGGGTGCGGTCGGCCTGGTGTGGCACGCCCACGAGGCCACCGCGGAGACGGCGATGCTCGCCGGGCTCGCCGCAGCCTACTACGGCGTCGCGATCTCGCACCGCAAGCCGTACAAGGGCGCGCTCGCCTTCGGCGCCGGCGCCGGCATCGCGTTCCTCTCGAAGGGCCTGGCCGCGGCGGCGCAGCCGCTCGTCGCGGCGCTGCTCGTGCTGGCGGTCTCGGCGCCATTCCGGCAGCGCAGCTTCGCCGTCGCCGGCGCCGTGAGCCTCGCGATCCTGGCGCCGTTCGTACTCGTGTGGCCGGGGCTTCTGGCCGCAAATGCGCCGGACTATTTCGCCGGCTGGTTCGCGTGGCAGCTCGGCAACATCAGCCACCCGCCCGGGCTCGTCGACCTCGCCAACGTCGCGAAGACGTTCGCGTGGGCGCTGTTCCCGGTCTGGCCGGTGACGGTGTGGGCCACCTGGGCGTACCGCCGCCGGCTCCGCGAGCCCGGCTTTGCCGTGCCGTTCGTGGCGAGCATCGTGTCCTTCGTGCTCCTGTTGCTGATGCGCAATCCGCGCGACATCGACATGCTCGCGCTGCTGGTGCCGATGTCGATCCCCGCCGGGGTAGCGGCGATCGCGCTCCGTCGAGGCGCGGCCAACGCGCTCGCCTGGTTCGCGGTGATGACCTTCACGCTCGCCGGCGGGTTCATGTGGCTGATGTGGCTCACAGCGCTCGCCGGGTTCCCCGGCGCGCTCGCGCGCACGGCCACGCGCCTCCAGCCCGGCTTCGTGCTCGAGGTCGCCTGGTGGCCGCTCGTGTTCGCCGTGCTTCTCGGCGCCGCCTGGTGGGTGCTCGTACTCCGCGCGGAACGCTCCACGCTCCGCAGCCAGACATACTGGACGGCGGGCATGACGCTGACCTGGGGCCTGGCCGCGACGCTGTGGCTCGGCTGGATCGACTACGGCAAGTCCTACCGCCCGGTGGCCGCCAGCCTGCACAAGGTGCTGCCCGGGTCGGCGCGCTGCGTCGAGAGCCGCGGCCTCGGCGAGACGCAACGCGCGGTGTTCCATTATCACGCCGGGCTCGTGACGCGGCGCGCCGAGGTGCACGGCCGCACGGGCTGCCCGTACCTCCTGGTCCAGTCGAGCACGCGCGAGCCGGCGTTCGAGCCCGAGCCGGGCTGGGTGCGCGTGTGGGAGGGCAACCGCCCGCGCGACCGCGAGCGGTACCGCCTCTATCGGCGCGCCGCCGCACGATGACGGGCGATTTGACTTGGCCCGGGCCGGGCACTAGTCTCGCCGGAGCAATGGAGAATCCGCGATGAACGAAGACACCTTCAACCTCTCGATCCGCAAGTTCCTGAAGCTGGTGGGCGTCAGCTCGCAGCGCGAGATCGAGCAGGCGGTGGCGAAGGCGCGCCAGTCGGGCGCGATCAAGGGCAGCGAAAGCTTCCCGGCGCAGGTGACGCTCGACGTGCCCGGGCTCAAGCTGTCGGTGAAGTTCGACGGCAAGATCGAGCTGGAATAGGACGCGCGACCATGAACAAGATGAGAGAGCTCGATGCCGCGCTCGCGGCCGACCTGAAGGTACTGCTCGGCGACCGCGTCACCACCTCGCGCGGGGTGCGCGACCACCACGGCAAGGACGAGTCGTACTACCCGTACGCGCCGCCGGACGCGGTGGTGTTCCCGCACTCGACCGAGGAGGTGCGCGACGTCGTGAACCTCTGCCGGCGCTACCAGACGCCGATCATCCCGTACGGCGTGGGCACCTCGCTCGAGGGTCACGTGCTCGCGACGCGCGGCGGCGTGTGCATCGACATGAGCCAGATGAACAAGGTGCTCGCGGTGCACGTCGAGGACCTCGACGCGACGGTGCAGGCGGGCGTGACCCGGAAGGCGCTGAACGAGGAGATCCGGCATACGGGCCTCTTCTTCCCGATCGATCCGGGCGCGGACGCTTCGATCGGCGGCATGGCGGCGACGCGCGCCTCCGGCACGAATGCGGTGCGGTACGGGACGATGCGCGAGAACGTGCTTGCGCTGACCGTCGTCACCGCCGACGGACGGATCATCAAGACCGCGCGCCGCGCGCGGAAGTCGGCGGCCGGCTACGACCTCACGCGCCTCTTCGTCGGGTCGGAGGGAACGCTCGGCGTCATCACCGAGGTCACGGTGCGGCTGTACGCGGTGCCGGAAGCCATGTCCGCGGCCGTATGCTCGTTCAAGGACATCGGCGGCGCGGTGAGCACCGTGATCCAGACGCTGCAGGCAGGCATCCCGATCGCGCGCAGCGAGGCGCTATGCGGCCTCACCATGAAGGCCATCAACGCCCACAACAAGACCACCTACAAGGAGCAGCCGACGCTCTTCCTCGAGTTCCACGGCACCGAGGCCGGCGTGAAGGAGCAGGCCGAGCTCGTGCAGGAGATCGCACGGGCGCACGGCGGTGAGGGCTTCGAGTGGGCGACGCGCACCGAGGACCGCAACCGGCTGTGGACCGCGCGCCACCAGGCGTACTTCGCGGGCCTCCAGCTCCGCCACGGCTCGCGCGCGGTGTCGACCGACGTGTGCGTCCCGATCTCGCGGCTCACCGAGTGCATGCTCGCGACCGCCGCCGACATCGAGCGCGCGTCGATGCCGATCCCGATGTTCGGCCACGTCGGCGACGGCAACTTCCACTGCATGATCCTGGTGCGGCCGGAGAGCGAGTCCGACCTGGAAGAGGCGAAGGCGTTCAACGACCGGCTCGTCGATCGCGCGCTCAAGATGGAAGGCACCTGCACCGGCGAGCACGGCATCGGTCTCGGCAAGATCAAGTCGCTCGAGAAGGAGCACGGCGAAGGCGTCGAGCTGATGGCCGCCATCAAGCGCACCTTCGATCCGGAGAACCTGCTCAACCCCGGCAAGGTCGTGCCGCTGTAGCGCGCGCTAGGTTCCGCCGGCCTGGGAGCGGAGGAAGTGCTCCCGGTAATACTTGAGCTCCTCGATCGACTCGTAGATATCCGCGAGCGCTTCGTGCTTCCCCTGCTTCACCACGCCGCGCGCGAGGTCCGGCCGCCAGCGGCGCGCGAGCTCCTTTAGCGTCGAGACGTCCAGGTTCCGGTAGTGGAAGTACGCCTCCAGCCGCGGCATCCACCGCGCGAGGAACCGGCGGTCCTGGCAGATCGAGTTGCCGCACATCGGCGAGATCCTGGCCGGGATGTAGCCGGCGAGGAAGGCGAGCATCTGCTCCTCCGCCGCCGCGTCCGACAGCGTCGAGACGCCGCACGCGGTCGACCAGCCCCGACTTGCGATGGGTCGACTTGTTCCAGTCGTCCATCGCGTCCAGGACCGCGTCGGGCTGATGGATGGCGAGCACCGGCGCCTCGGCGACCGTCGCGAGCTGGGAGTCGGTCACGACGATCGCGACCTCGATGATCCGGTCGCGGTCGGGATCGAGCCCCGTCATCTCCATGTCGAGCCAGGCGAGGTGGTTCGCGTCCTGCGGCATGTACTTGATTTTCCGGTGGTCGGATAGAATCTTATTGTCTCACAGCGATCCCGCCGCTCCGGATGAACGCCTTCACGCTCGCCTTCCTCGCCGCCTTGCTGCTCGTGACCGCGACGCGGATCTGGCTCGCCCTGCGGCATATCCGGCACGTGTCGGCGCACCGCGAGCGCGTGCCGCCCGAGTTCGCCGAAAGCGTCCCGCTCGCCGCCCATCAGAAGGCGGCCGACTACACCCGCGCCCGGACACGGCTCGGCATCCTGGACGCGCTGGTCTCGGCCGCGGTGCTGCTCGGGTTCACGCTCGGCGGCGGCCTGGGGTGGCTGTACGACGCCTTGGCGCGGCTGTTCGAAGCGGGCGGCTACGCTCACGGGATCGCGCTGATCCTCTCGGTCGCAGCGATCACCGGGTTGATCGACCTGCCGTTCTCGATCTACCGCACCTTCGTGATCGAGGCGAAGTTCGGCTTCAACCGGATGACCCCGGCGCTCTTCGTCGCCGATCTCGCGAAGAGCATCGCGCTCGGGCTCGCGATCGGCGTGCCGCTCCTCCTCGCGGTGCTGTGGCTGATGGCGCAGATGGGCGATCTCTGGTGGCTCTACGTCTGGCTGACCTGGGTCGGGTTCAACCTGCTGATGCTCGTCGCCTACCCGACGCTGATCGCCCCGCTCTTCAACAAGTTCACCCCGCTCGCCGACGCGACGCTCCAGACCCGGATCGAGCGCCTGCTCGCCAAGTGCGGCTTCCGGTCGAAGGGCCTGTTCGTCATGGACGGCTCGAAGCGCTCGAGCCACGGCAACGCCTACTTCACCGGCTTCGGCGCGGCGAAGCGCATCGTCTTCTTCGACACGCTGCTGTCGCGGCTCGCGCCGTCCGAGGTCGAGGCGGTGCTCGCCCACGAGCTCGGCCACTTCAAGCGCCATCACGTGTGGAAGCGGGTCGCGTGGCTCTTCCTCGCGAGCCTCGTGTTCCTGGCGCTGCTCGGCTACCTGATCGGCGAGCCCTGGTTCTACGAGGGACTTGGCGTCGACCGGCAGAGCACGGCGGTTGCGCTCGTCCTCTTCTTCATGGTCGTGCCGGTGTTCACGTTCCTGCTCGCGCCGATCGGCAGCGTCTACTCGCGCAAGCACGAGTACGAGGCCGATGCCTACGCCGCGAGCCACGCGAGCGGCGAGGATCTCGTCCACGCGCTGGTGAAGCTCTACCAGGACAACGCCGCGACGCTGACGCCGGACCCGGTGCACTCGGCCTTCTACGATTCGCACCCGCCGGCGGCGCTGCGGATCGCGCGCCTGCAGGCGCTCGCGCGTTGAAGGGGCGGGCCGGCACGCTCGCGGGTCAGGTCGTGGCCGCGTACGGCCGCCGGCTCCTGGTGGAAGCCGCGGGCGGTGAGCTCGTGGCGTGCGTGGCCCGCGGCAGGCAGGCGTCCTATGCGTGCGGCGACCGGGTGTTCGTCGCGCGCACCAGCCCGGGCGAGGGCGTGATCGAAGCGTCCGATCCGCGCTCGACGCTCTTCTTCCGCGCAGCCCCGCACCGCCGGAAGCTCATCGCCGCCAACGCGACCCAGGTGGCCGTGATCACGGCCGGCGAGCCGAGCGTCAGCGAGGAGCTCGTCGCCCGCATCATGATCGCCGCGACGAGCCAGGGGATGCGTGCCACGATCGTGCTCAACAAGGCGGATCTGGCGGCCCCGACCGCGGCGCTCCGTGAACGGCTCGCGCCGTTCGCGCGTGCCGGCCACGCGATCGTCGAGGTGAGCGCGCACCGCGACGTCGCCCCGCTCCGCGCAACGCTCGCGGGCGAAACGACCGTGCTGATCGGGCAGTCCGGGATGGGGAAATCGACGATCGTCAACGCGCTCCTCCCCGGGACGGACGCGGCCACGCGCGAGATCTCCCGCTTCCTCGACTCGGGCCGGCACACGACGAGCGCGACCCGGCTCTACCGGCTCGACGAGCGCTCGGTCGTCATCGACTCGCCGGGGGTCGAGGCGTTCGGGCTCGCGCACCTCTCGCGCCCGGAGATCGAGCGCGGATTCCCCGAGATCGCGTCGCTCGCCGGCCGGTGCCGGTTCGGCGACTGCCGCCATCGCGCCGAGCCCGGGTGCGCAGTGCACGCGGCAGTGGCGTCCGGGACGATCCCCCCGCGCCGGCTCGAGCTGCTGCACCGGATCCTGGACGCCGAAGGCGCGATGCGATGAAGCCGCTCCTCTCCTCGCTCAACGCGCTCGAGATCCACCACCTCAAGAACGTGCTCGAGGCCGAGGGCATCCGCTGCTGGATCAGGAACGAGCTCCTCTCGCGGCTGGCGGGGGAGATCCCGTTCACCGAGTGCGCGATGGAGCTGCACCTCGTGCGCGAGGAGGACCGCCCGCGGGCGGAGGCGCTGCTCGCGGTCTGGCGCCGTCCGCCGCCCCCGGGGCCGTCGTGGGACTGCCCGGCATGCGGCGAGCGGATCGAAGGCCAGTTCGGGGCATGCTGGCAGTGTGGCGCCGCGCGCCCCGGGGCGGAGCCCTAGATCGAACGAGCCGCGCAGGCGGTAAAATGCCTGCCCATGAGGGTGCTCGTAATCGAGGACGAAGGCGCAATCGCAGTCAACGTGTGCGACTTTCTCGAGTCGCGGGGGCACGTCGTGGACGCCGCAGCCGATGGCGTGACCGGGCTGCATCTCGCCGTGACGCACGACTTCGATGCGATCGTCCTCGATCTCAACCTGCCGCGGATCGACGGCCTGGCGCTGTGCCGCCGGCTACGCGAGGACGCTGGCCGCGACACGCCCGTCCTGATCCTCACCGCGCGCGACACACTTGAGGAGAAGCTCGAGGGCTTCGACGCCGGCGCCGACGACTACCTCACCAAGCCCTTCGAGCTGCGCGAGCTCGACGCACGTCTCGCGGCGCTGCACAAGCGCCGCGACGGTCGCATTGCGCTGCGCGAGCTGCGGCACGGGCCCATCGCCTATAACCCGGCGACGGTCACGCTCACCGTGGCCGGCCGGGCCGTCAGGTTGCCGCCGAAGGCGCTGAAACTCCTCGAGCAGCTGATCTCACACCCTGACCGTGTCTTCAGTCGCGCCGATCTCGAGACCGCCGTGTGGGGCGATCGCCTGCCTTCGGGCGAGGCGCTGCGCAGCCAGATGCACATCCTGCGGCGCGCGTTCGCAGCGGTCGGCGCGGCCGATCCGGTCGAGAACCTGCATGGCCTCGGGTACCGACTCGCCAGCACCGCCGGCGAATAGGACGGGCCTCCGGTTTCGGCTCGCCACCGCGCTCCTGCTGCTCGGCGCAGCGGTGCTGGCCGGGCAGGCGCTCGTGGTGGCGCATTTCTTCGAGCAGCAGGAGGAGGAGTTCATCGACGACATCCTCGACGACGAGATGCCACGGTTCATCGCTCGCCGCGGCGGCGCATCGCAGAGCGCGGCCTCGGGCCTGATCACGGGATACGTGGTGGGCAGCGAGTCGGATCGCGGGCGCTTGCCGTTGGAGTTTCGCACGCTCCCCGCGGGAACCCGCGACGTGTTCGTCGGCGGGAGGGAATACCACGTCGCAGTGCGGCACGCCGACGGCGTCGAGTACTACCTCGCCTATGACGTCTCCCGCCACGAGACACGGATCCGCGCGTTCAAGCAGGCGGTGCTCGCGCTTTTCGTCGTGTCCCTCGTCGCGCTCGTCGGCGTGAGCATCTGGCTGTCGGGCGTGCTCGCGCGCCAGGTCGGCGACCTCGCGCGGCGCGTCGATCATCTGGATCCGGCAGCGCCGCGAGCCACCCTCGCCGACCACTACCGCGACCGGGAGGTCGTGACGCTCGCCGCCGCGTTCGACGAGTACGCGCGCCGGGTCGCGCTGCTCCTCGGACGCGAAAAGGAATTCACCGGCAACGTCAGCCACGAGCTCCGCACGCCGCTAACGACGATCAAGACCGGCTGCGAGCTCCTCGCGCAGGACGCCGGGCTCTCCGACCGATCGCGCGCCCGCGTGCACGCCATCGCGGCGAGCGCCGATCACATCGCCGGGCTGATCGACGCGCTGCTGCTGCTCGGACGCGAGGCGCCGATGGAAGCGGAGAGCGTCGTCGGCCTCGCGGAGCTCGCAGAGGAAGCCGCTGCGGCCCTGCAACCCGCGTTCGAGGCCAAGGGGCTGCGCTTCATCGTCGACGTGGCGCCGTCCGCTGTCGCCCGGGTCAATCGGACCGCGTTGCAGCTGACGCTGACGAATCTCCTTAAGAACGCCGTGGTCTACACCGACGGCGGCGAGATCCGGGTGCGCTGGGTGGACGGGGTGCTCGCCGTCAGCGACACCGGCGTGGGCATCGCTCCCGCCGACCTGCCGCGCATCTTCCAGCGGGCATTTCGTGGCGCTAACGCCCGCGCCAGCGGCACCGGCATCGGGCTGGCCATCGTCCGGCGCATCGCCGAGCGCTTCGGCTGGCGCATCGACGCCGAGAGCGAGCCGGGCCACGGGACGACCTTCCGCATTGCGCTCGCGCCTTCACCAAATCCTCACCCTTAGCCGACTGTCGCCTCCCGCAGGGCCGGCTTCACGGCCTCCGCTTCACACTTTCTTCACACTTAATCAACGAAATCTCCCGCAAGTCTCCTCGATACTGCTGCGCCGTCGGCGGAACAATGCCGATGCGGCTGATGTCAGCCGTGACTGGTCAACGCGAGGAAGGAGCTGCGATCGAGCGGCACTCCGTCTCCCGGGGATCGGCGAGCGTTACATTGCTCTGGCTGCGGTCTGGCCTCTCCTGCCGCAGTGGTGAAGCACGCACTCGGGTAAGCGAAATGCGACAATCCCTGAGCGCCGCGCGCACCGCCGGTGGCGTGAGTGGCGTCGCTCCCGTACGAGACAACGAGGACCTTCCAGATTCCTGTCCAAGCAAGATCCCGCACCCGACGCACATCGAATGAGCCCCTGATGGCTGCGGTGGCAAGCGCTCCCACGGCACCGCGGGTGGCCGCGTCGCCGTCACCCGTCCGCGGCGCGGAACTCTCCGTCGTCGTTCCCACATTCGACGAGGGGGGCAACGTCGCCGAGCTGGTGCGCCGATTGGAGGCGGCACTCGTCGGGTATTCGTGGGAAGTGATCTTCGTCGACGACGATTCCCCGGACGGGACGGCCGACCTCGTCCGCGAGCTCGGCCGGACGGACGGCCGGGTGCGCTGCGTCCAGCGGATTGGCCGCCGCGGCCTGTCTTCGGCGTGCATCGAGGGGATGCTCGCTAGCACCGCGCCGTACCTGGCGGTGATCGACGCCGACCTCCAGCACGACGAGACGCTCCTGCCGCGCATGCTGAACGCGCTGAAGGCCGGCAACACCGACATCGTGGTCGGCAGCCGCTACCTGGCCGCGGGCGGGCTCGGGGACTGGCACGCGTCCAGGGCGAGGATCAGCCGTCTGGCGACGAGGCTCAGCCGCCTCGTGCTCCACGGCGATCTCACCGACCCGATGAGCGGCTTCTTCATGATTCGCCGCGAGGCCTTCGCCGCGCGCGTGCGCGTGCTGTCGGGGATCGGCTTCAAGATCCTGCTGGACCTTTTCGCCTCGTCCGCGCGGCCGCTCCGCTATGTGGAACTGCCTTACCAGTTTCGCAGCCGGGTCGCGGGCGAGAGCAAGCTCGACTCCCAGGCCGTCTGGGCTTTCTTCATGGTACTCCTCGACAAGCTCGTCGGGCGCATTGTCCCGGTGCGCTTCGTCGCGTTCGCCCTGGTCGGCACCGTGGGGATCGGCGTGCACCTGGCAATCGTCTGGGTGCTGTTCAGGGGCCTCGGTGTCGGTTTTCCCGCCGCGCAGGTGGCCGCGACGCTCGTCGCCATCACGAGCAACTTCGCGCTGAACAACGCGCTCACCTACCGCGACATGCGCCTGCGCGGTTGGAAGTGGCTCAGCGGCTGGGCGTCGTTCCTGCTCGCATGCAGCGTTGGAGCGCTCGCGAACGTCGGCATCGCGTCGTATCTGTTCGAGTCGTCGCAGGTGACCTGGGTGCCCGCGGCACTGGCCGGCATCGTGATGGGCGCGGTCTGGAACTACGCGGTGACGGCCGTCTACACCTGGCACAAGCCGGCCCGGAGATGAGCGCCTGAAAGTGCTGTGCCCGGAGACGCGGGGGCCGATGCTCAAGGACGAGCCCGCTGCGCCGTCGGTCTCGTTGATCGTCATCACGCGCGCAGGCGACGATCAGCGCCCCTCGTTCGGCGAAGCGCTCCTCGATGGCGCCCGTGCTGTCGGGGTATTCGGGCGAGGTGATCGTCGTCGAGACCCGATCGCCGCCTACGACCGACGAGGGGATCGCCCGGGCCGTCCGTGCGGCGCGCGGGACGTTCTTGGCTTTCATCGACCCCGCCTCCGGCTACGTCCCGGAGTCGCTGCCGGCGCTGATCGCGCCGATCGCCAAAGGTACGCACGACCTCGCGATTGCGGTGAGCGACGCTGGCGCGCCCGGTGAGAGGTCGGCGACGTTCGCCGGCCGAATCGGATGGTGGCTAGCGAGACTGCTCTACTGGCCCATCGCACCAGTGCGCGATCCATGGTCGGGTTGGTACGCGCTGCGGCGCGATCAGTTGTTGCGCGTTGCGCAGCAGGACCGGACGATCCCGACCGAACTCTCCGCAGTGCTGCTCGCGGGCGGGCCCGACCTGCGCGTCGCCGAGGTCGTCGCGCCGACGCGCGGCCCGGCTGCGCGCGCCCCCACGTTACGCGAGGTTTGGTCACAACTCCGAGCCACGATCGGGGCCGCGAGCGCGGCACCGACCGGGGGGACACGTTGGATTCCCGGTGCAATCGGCATCGCGCTCGACCTGGTCACCACCTTCGCGCTGCTCGCTTTCGGACAGGCGCTCGGGGCGGCGAACATTGCAGGATTCCTCGCCGGAGGGCTCGTCGCGCTCGCGGCGGGCGGGCTGAAGGGCCCGCGCGCATCCGGCGCGCACCAGCTGCGGCGTCCGTCCGCCGCGCAGGTCGGGCGACACGTCGTTGTCGCAGTGCTCGCGCTGGGGCTCCGCGGCGGCGCGATCGCGACGGCGCTTGCTTACGGGCTGCCTGGCTGGCTGGCCGTCCTCTTGGGGCTTGGCGTCGGGTGGGTCGCGGTCGCCGCCGGCGGGGCCTTCTATACCCCTTCACTGCCGCAACCGCACCCGCCCGCGGCGCTGCGCTGGAGCGTGGCGGCGGTAGGAATTGCGGGCAGCGTATTCCTCTTGCGTGTGCTCTATCTCAAGGTGTTCCCGCTGACGCCCGAAGAGGCGTACTACTGGAACTATTCGATCCGGCCTGACTTCGGCTACCTCGACCACCCGCCGATGGTGGCGTGGCTGATCGCGCTCGCCGAGGCCCTCTTCGGACACGGCGAGGCGAGCATCCGCATCGTCTCGCTCGTCTGCGGGCTGGGGGTAGTCGGTTTCGTCTACCGCCTCGCGGGACGTCTCGTGGACCGCCCGGCCGCGTTGACGGCGGCAGCGCTGGCGGCGGCGATTCCGTACTCGTTCTTCGCGGCAGGATTGATGACGACCCCGGACGCACCCCTTGCCGTGGCGTGGGCCGCGTCCCTGTACTTCCTCCACCGGGCGCTGATCGGGGACGAACGCCGGGCGTGGTACGGCGTCGGCGCGAGCCTCGGGCTCGGGCTGCTTTCCAAGTACACGATCGCGATGCTGGGCCCGGCGGCGTTGGCGTTCTGCATCCTGGATCGGCGGGCGCGCACCTGGCTCCTTCGACCGGCACCCTACGTCGCCGTCCTGATCGCGCTCGCTCTGTTCGCCCCCGTCGTGTACTGGAACTACACCAATGCGTGGGCTTCGTTCAGGTTCCAGGCCGGCGGACGCTTCGGCGACACGGCATTCAGCCTGCCCGACCTGCTGAAGAACGCGGTGTTCGTCGCGACCCCTCTGCCGATCGCGGTTCTGCCTCTTCTGTTCGTCGGACAGTGGACAGCGCGCCCGGGGCAATTCCCGGAGCCCGCCCACACGCACGCCCGCAACCGCCTCTTCGTGAGCTGCTTCATCTTCGTCCCGCTCGCGGTGTTCGCATGGAGCGCCCTCCGGCACGTGCCGCGGCTTAACTGGACTGGGCCGATCTGGCTTGCGTCCTTGCCGCTGCTCGGCTGGGCGATCGTGCGCGCCGACGCGCTCACCAGGTTCGGGCTGGGCCCCCTGCTTCGCCGAACGGCGGGCGGGGTCATCGGGGCGCTGCTCGTCTTCTACGCAGCGCTCAGCTACCACGTGGTCCTGGGAATCCCGGGCGTTCCCTACCCGGAATCATTCGCCCGGGTGATCGGTTGGCCCGCGGCGGCCCGGCAGCTCCAGGGGGTCCGCGATCGGCTCGCGCGCGAGTCCGGCGCGTCGCCAGTGATCGTCGGGATGGATAAGTACTTCATCGCGAGCCAGCTCTCGTTTTTCGGCACGCCGGAGTACCTCGCCGCGGACCAGGCGCCCGGCGCGAAGGATGTCAGGGCGGCGCGGCTCGCAGTGGCGACGATCGCGCCGCTCTCGGGGGGAGCCCTGATGTTCGCCTACTGGGACCCGCCCGCGACGTTTCGCGGCCGCACGCTCATCTTGGTGGCCCGCCGCCGCGAGGACCTCGCGACCGAGCGGCTCGCGCCGCACTTCCGCGAGCTCGAGGCCGCGATCCACTCGCTGCCGTTGTCGAACTCCGGCTACGGCGGTGACGGCAGGCTGGTCGCCGAGTATTTCTATCGGATCGGTTACGATTATCGTCCGGCGCCGCTGGGCCCCGCGAGTTAGGCAGGCGGCGTTGAGGAACGCCCCGTGCACCGCGTCGCGAGGCCGTGTAAGTGGGTCTGGTGACGCGCGCTCGCGCTGCGATCCCGGCCCTCGCACTGGATGTGTGCCAGCATGCCTACGAAATGGATTTCGGCGCAACCGCAAAGGACAATGTGCGCGTGCACAACATCGGCTGGAAAGTAGTGCTGCCCTGCGCGCGCGTCGGCCGCCCAGCGCCACAAGTTAGGCCAGCGGCAACACGAGTTCTCCCACGGCTCCCCCGCCGCCTACGGATGCCGCACCTGCCGCGCGCTTGCGCTGTGCTCCTGTTGACGCTCTTCGCGTTCCCCGCCGTGCGCGCGGACGAGACGCCCAGCGCCTGGGACCGGACGCTGAGCGCCCTCAACAGCACCACCACGTTTCCCTTGGCCTCGCCGGAGAAGCAGGGCGAGGGCTGGTTCACCGGGGCTTGGGACGGGATGAAGCGCGTCTGGAACGAAGGCAGCACGGACATCTATCTCTCGGGCTATTACTGGCACGCGCCCTATGGGTTCACCGCCGAGCAGCGCGCCGGTTACAACGACTGGGCGCTGGGCGGGGGCTACGGCCGGACCCTCACCGACGAGAGGGACAATCAGCGGATGCTGTACGGGATGATCGTACAGGACTCGTACCGGAAACCGATGTACCTCGCAGGCTACGGCTGGCTTGCGCGCTGGAAGGTCACCGGGGAGCTGCGCCTCGGCGCCGGCTACTCCCTCGTGGTCATCTCGAACAGCAAGGCGACCAGCTATATCCCCTTCCCGGCGCCCGTCCCGCTGGTCAGCATCGGTACCGACAAGGCCGCGATCTACGGCACCTACTTCAACTCGATCGCGTACTTCTTTACCAAAGTGAGCTTCTAGCGCAGCTCGATCAAGCGCCACGAAAACGCACTGGCGTGGCTTCGCGACGCACCTTCCCTATGGCTCTCCGCGCACAGCCGGTACATCGGTCGGCCGGTCCACGCCAGGCGCTAGTTAGAAGACCTTCGCGATGCTCACCACCAGCAGCAGCGCCAACCACAGCACCAGCGCCCGCCAGATCAGCCCCACAGTGGAATCGAGGAACGGCGTGTCAGCCTCCTCCCCAAGACCGAGCTCCGGCCGGTCCTCGACGACGCCGCCGCGCGCGATCGGCAGGCCGAGGCGAAGCCCGAGCGCGCCGGCGCCGGCGGCGAGGACGATGCCGAGCAGCGGGTCGGGCCAGCGCGCCGCCTGCGTGCGCCAGCAGTAGACCGCGTCCTCGAAGTCGCCGACGATCGCGAACGACGCCGCGGTGAATCGCGCCGGCAGCCAGTCGAGCGCATAGAACGCGCGGCGGGCGAACTCGCCGAACCGGCCGGGCGGCTCGTCGTCCGCGCGCGCCGGCCCCGCTTCCGCGTCCGTGCCGCCGAGCTCGAACACCGGGCCCGGCTCGCCCGCCCGCGCCATCCGCCCCCAGCGCCGGCTGAGAAAGAGCGCGGTGCGGTACAGCACCGCGCCGCTCGGTCCGGGCAGCAGCAGGAACCAGAACATCGCCGCGAACACGTGCCGGTGCGAGACGGTGAACGCGCCCTCGATCGCGAGCCGCGCGACCTCGGAGGCCGAAAGGGCGTCGCAGGGATGCCCGCGCCACTCGCCGAGCAGGCGGCGGGCCTCGGCGAGGTCGCCCTCCTTGAGCGCCTTGTGCACGCCGGTGAAGTAATGGCTGTGCTCGCGGAAACCCATCGTCACGTAGAGCACCGCGATGTTGAACAGGAGTCCGGCGATCGGGTTGAGCGCGTCGAGGAGCGCGTACACCGCCCACGCGGCGACCGCGAGCGGAACGGCCGCGAGCAGCCACGCCACCGCGCCCTGGTTCGCCTCGCCGGCGTTGAACTCCCGCTCGAGGTAGCCGGCGTACCCGACGACGGGCGCGAACACCGCGCGCCGGTCGACGAGCGGCCGCCACTGCTCGAGCGCGAGCGCGAGAACGAGCGCTAGAAAGCTCATCGGGGGCGGTTCATGCGACGCGGTTGCTGAAGGAGGCCGCATTATAGAGGGGCGTCGCCGCCCGATTTCGCCCCGATCGGCCCGCGCGGGACCTCCGGCCGGCCACACCCTGGCCAGAAGCGCCTGCTATCGTGCACGCTGCCAAAGACCAACAACAAGGATCGCAGCCGATGCAGTTTGGGGTTCTCCGTGCGGCGCTCGCCGCCGCGCTCGTCGGCGCGGTAACCGGCGCATTCGCGGCGACGGTCGAGACGTTCTCCCCCCAGGGCGAAGTGAAGGGCGTGCGTCAGGTCGCCGCGCGCTTCTCCGCGCAGATGGTGCCGTTCGGCGACCCGCGCGTCGTCGAGCCGTTCGACGTCGCGTGCCCCGAGAAAGGCACCGGGCGCTGGGCCGACGGCCGCAACTGGGTGTTCGACTTCCCGCGCGACCTGCCGGCGGGCGTCGCGTGCACGTTCACCGTCAAACCCGGCCTCACGACCCTTGCCGGCGACGCGGTCGCGCCGGCGAAGTTCGCGTTCACCACCGGCGGCCCGGCGATCAGGCGCTCGCTGCCGTACGAGGGCGCGGCGATCGACGAAAACCAGGTGTTCATCCTTGCGCTCGACGCGCCGGCCAGCGATGCGTCGATCGAGGCGAACGTCTGGTGCGGCGTCGAGGGCGTCGGCGAGCGGATCGGCGTACGCGTGCTCCAGGGCGACGAGAAGGCGAAGATCCTGGCGAACCGTGCGCTGCTCGGCGACCGGTTCTATCGCCTGATCTTCAAGACCGTCCCCGGCGGGCCGCCGGAGACGATCATCGCCCGCATCAAGGACTCCAAGGCCGCGCCGCTCCCGGCCGCCGTGCTCCAGTGCCGGCGCACGCTGCCGAACGGCGCGGCGGCGCGGCTCGTCTGGGGCAAGGGCGTGGCGACGGCAAGCGGCATCGCGACCAGCCGGGATCAGTCGCTCGCATTCCAGGTGCGCCGCTCGTTCGCGGCATCGTTCCGCTGCACGCGCGTGAACGCGCAGGCGCCCTGCGTCCCGGTCCTGCCGATGGACCTCGCCTTCACCGCGCCGATCGCGCGCGCCGACGCGGCACGCGTCGTGCTCCGTACCGAGAACGGCGCGACCTACAAGCCGCGGCTCCCCGACGGCAACGCGCCGTTCGTCGACTCGGTTTCGTTCCCGGCGCCGCTGCCCGGGCGCACGAAGTTCCGGGTCGAGCTGCCGGCCGGGCTCCGGGACGACGCCGGGCGGCAGCTCGCGAACGCGGCGAGCTTCCCGCTCGCGACCGCAACCGACGAGGCGCCGCCGCTCGCGAAGTTCCCGGCGCGGTTCGGCATCATCGAGCTGAACGCGGGCGCGATGCTGCCGGTCACCTTGCGCAACCTCGAGTCCCCGGTCGCGGGTCGCATCGCCGCCCCGGGCGAGGCCGTTCCCGGCCGGGTCGCCGCGATCCAGGACGACCGGGCGGTCGTCGAGTGGCTCACCCGGCTGAACGAGATCCAGAACCGCGAGGTGCGCCGCGGCGAGCGCCGGGACTACGCGCGCGAAGGCGAGCTCTCCATCTTCGGCGGCGCGACGGTCGCAACGCGGCCGATCTCGGTCCCCAAGCCGGGCGGCGCGCGGGCGTTCGAGGTCGTGGGCATCCCGCTCGAACGCGCGGGCTTTTACGTCGTCGAGCTGGCGAGCCCGAAGCTCGGCGCGGCGCTCCACGGCGAGAGCGCGCCGTACTACGTGCAGACGGCTGCGCTCGTCACGAACCTCGGCGTGCACTTCAAGTGGGGCCGCGAGTCGTCGCTCGCCTGGGTGACGACCCTCGACCAGGCGCGGCCGGTCGCCGGCGCAGCGGTGGCGGTGCGCGATTGCCGCGGCCGCGTCCTCTGGGAGGGCAAGACCGGCGCCGATGGCGCAGCGCCGATCGCGGTCGAGCTCCCGCGCCAGGACGCGTTGCCGGCCTGCCGGCACTTCCCCGCGCGGCTCATGGTGAGCGCACGCCACGGCGCCGATGCCGCATTCGTCCTGTCGTCCTGGAACGAGGGCATCCAGCCCTGGCAGTTCAATCTCCGGACCCGCGGCGAGGTCGGGCCGTCGACGGCGCACACCGTCTTCGACCGCACACTCCTCCGCGCGGGCGAAACCGTCGGCATGAAGCACCTGCTGCGCCGGCGCACGATGGACGGGTTCGCGCTCCCCGCCGCCGCCGAGCGGCCCTCGCGGCTCGTCGTCGAGCACCAGGGGAGCGAAACCCGCTACCAGCTGCCGGTTGCGTGGGATGCGGCCGGCACGGCCGAGAACGCCTGGGCCATCCCGCAGGACGCAAAACTCGGGCTCTATCAGGTCGAGCTCCGCAGCGGGAAGCAGCGCGGGCTCGCAAGCGGGACGTTCCGGGTCGAGGCGTTTCGCATTCCGACGATGTCGGCCCTCGTGCAACCGCCGAAGGCGCCGCTCGTCAATCCGACCGAGGCACAGGTCGACCTGATGGTCGCCTACCTCTCCGGCGGCGGCGCGAGCTTCGCGCCGGTGAAGCTCCGCACGCAGGTGCAGCCGCGCAGCGTCTCCTCGCCCGACCATCCGGATTTCGTCTTCGGCGGCCAGGACGTGCAGGAAGGCGTCGCCGACCGGCAGTCCTATTCGGACGTGGATGCCGGGGACGAGGAGGAGGACGCCCAGGACACGCCGCGGGCGGCGCAGCCCGGCAGGCTGACGCAGGTGCTGCCGCTCCAGCTCGACCAGAACGGCACCGCGCGCGCCACCATCGACAGGCTCCCCCGGCTCGCGAGCCCGCAGGATCTCGTCGTCGAGATGGAGTACCAGGACGCGAACGGCGAGACCCTCGCGGTCGCGACGCGCGTGCCGCTCTGGCCGGCACGGATCAATCTCGGGATCCGCACCGAGGGCTGGGCTGCGTCCAAGGACCGGCTCCGGTTCCAGGTGCTCGCGCTCGACCTCGCCGGCAAGCCCGCCGCCAACGTCGACGTCGCGGTCGACCTCTTCCAGCGCACGTTCTACTCGCACCGCAAGCGCCTGATCGGCGGCTTCTACGCGTACGAGGACTACAGCGAGACGAAGCGGATCGGCGGCAGCTGCGCCGGTCGCACGAATGCGCAGGGGCTCCTCCTCTGCGAGCTGAAGCCGGCGGCCGCGGGCGAGGTGATCCTGCGGGCCAGGGCCGGCGACGGCGCCGGGAACAATGCCGTCGCGACGCGCTCGCAGTACGTCGTCGGCGCCGACCGCTGGTGGTTCCAGCTCGGGAACAACGACCGGATGGACGTCATCCCGGAGAAGAAGCGCTACGAGCCGGGCGAGCGGGCGCGGTTCCAGGTGCGCATGCCGTTCCCGGAAGCGACCGCACTCGTCACGGTCGAGCGCGAGGGGGTGGTCGAGCATCATGTTCGCCAGCTCTCCGGTCGCGAGCCGGTGATCGAGCTGCCGCTCAAGGCCAGCCATGCGCCCAACGTCTACGTCTCGGTGCTGGCGGTGCGCGGACGGGTCACCCCGGGCACGGGGCCGCTCGCGGACCTCGGGCGTGCCGCGTACGCGCTCGGTACGGCGCTCGGCGCGATCGCGGAGCGCCAGGCTGCCGAAGACATCCGGCCGAAGGCGACGGCCGACCTCGGCAAGCCCGCGTTCAAGCTCGGGATCGCCGAGATCAACGTCGGCTGGGCGGCACACGAGCTCAAGGTCGGCGTGACCACGGACCGCGAGACGTACAAGGTGCGCGAGAAGGCGGTGGTCCGCGTCGCGGTGACGCGCGCCGACGGCGCGCCGCCGCCGAAGGACGCCGAGATCGCACTCGCCGCGGTCGACCAGGGCCTGCTCGAGCTCGCGCCGAACGAGTCGTGGAAGCTGCTCGAGTCGATGATGCAGCGCCGGCCGGAAGAGGTGACGACCTCGACCGCGCAGATGCAGGTGGTGGGCAAGCGTCACTTCGGCAAAAAGGCGGCGCGCCCCGGCGGCGGCGGCGGCAAGCAGTCGAGCAGAGAGCTTTTCGACACCCTGCTCGTATGGAAGGCACGCGTACCGCTCGATGCGCGCGGCGAAGCGACAATCGAGGTGCCGCTCAACGACTCGCTGACCTCGTTCCGGATCGTCGCCGTCGCGCACGGCGGCGCCGGGCTCTTCGGCGCCGGCGGCGCCACGATCCGCTCGACCCAGGACGTGATGCTGCACGCGGCGCTGCCGCCGCTCGTGCGCGAGGGCGACGAGTTCCGAGGTACGTTCACCGTGCGCAACGCCTCCGACCGGAAGCTCGCGCTCGAAGTTGCCGCGCGGCTCGCCACCGAAGGCAAGGCGGTCATCGCGCCGCCCCGGCTCAGCGGCCAGACGTTCGAGCTCGGGCCCGGCGAGTCCCGCGAGGTAGGCTGGCCGGTGAACGTGCCGGTCAACGTCGACCAGCTCGCCTGGGACGTCGGTGTGCGCACGCCGGGGGGCGAGGCTTCCGACCGCATCCGCGTGAAGCAGAAGGTGGTCGCGGCGCACCCGGTGCGCGTCTTCCAGGCGACGCTCGCCCAACTCGACAAACCGGTCGACATGCAGGTCGCGATTCCTGCTGACGCCGTCCCAGGGCGCGGCGGCATCTCGGTGCACTTGCGCGCGCGGCTCGCGGCCGAGCTCGACGGCGTGCGCGAGTACATGAGCCGCTATCCGTACACGTGCCTCGAGCAGCGCGTGTCGCGCGCGGTCGCGCTCCGGGACGAGGCGCTGTGGCGGGCGACGATGAACACCCTCCCCGCGCATCTCGACCGCGACGGGCTCGCGCGTTACTTCCCCGCCGACTCGCTCGAGGGGAGCGACGCCCTTACCGCCTACGTGCTCGCGATCGCCGAGGAGGCCGGCTGGGAGATCCCCGAGAGCGCGCGCGACCGGATGCTCCGCGGCCTCGCCGGCTTCGTCGAGGGCCGGGTGGTCAGGTACTCGCGGCTGCCGACGGCGGACGTCGCCATCCGCAAGGTGACGGCGGTGGAGGCGCTCGCGCGCTACAACGGCGCGGAGCCCAAGATGCTCGACTCGATCGCGCTCGAGCCGAACCTCTGGCCGACCTCGGCCGTGATCGACTGGCTCGGCGTCCTCGACCGGCTGCAGAAAGCGCCCCGGCGCGCCGAGCGCGCGGCGGAGGCGAAGCAGATCCTGCGCTCGCGGCTCAACTTCCAGGGCACGACCATGGGCTTCTCGACCGAGCGCACCGACGCGCTCTGGTGGCTGATGATCGCCACCGACCAGAACGCGGTCCGCGGCGTGCTCGCGCTCGCGAACGACCCGCAGTGGCGCGAGGACATCCCGCGGATGGTGCGCGGGGCCGTCGGGCGCCAGGCACGCGGCCACTGGTCGACGACGCTCGCGAACGCCTGGGGCGTGCTCGCGATGGAGAAGTTCTCGGCGAAGTTCGAAGCCACGGCGGTCGCCGGATCGACCACCGCGACCCTCGAGGGCCGGCCCGAGAAGCTCGACTGGTTGCGCGAGGCGGCCGGCGGGGTGCTGGATTTCCCCTGGCCGGCCGGGCAAGCGCCGCTCGCCATCACCCACGACGGCCGCGGCCGCCCGTGGGTCACGGTGTCGAGCCGCGCTTCGATCCCGCTGAAGCAGGCGCTCTCCTCCGGCTACGCGATCAAGCGCACGGTCACGCCGGTCGAGCAGCGGTCGAAGGGCGAGTGGAGCCGCGGCGACGTCCTGCGCGTGTCGCTGGAGGTGGAAGCGCAGTCGGACATGACCTGGGTGGTGGTGAGCGACCCGATCCCCGCGGGCGGTGCGATCCTCGGCACCGGCCTCGGCCGCGACTCGCAGCTCCTCACGCAGGGCGAGAAGCGCCAGGGCTGGGTGTACCCGGCCTTCGAGGAGCGATCCTTCGAGGCCTTCCGTGCGTATTACGAGTTCGTGCCCAAGGGGAAGTGGACGGTCGAGTACACGCTGCGGCTGAACCAGGACGGCGCGTTCGACTTGCCCTCGACCCGGGTCGAGGCGATGTACGCGCCGGAGATGTTCGGCGAGATCCCCAACCTGCGAATGGTCGTCAAAGCGCGGTGACTACCCTGGCCCTAGAGCTGCGCGGCGGCGAACGCGTCGCAGGCCTTCAGATCGCCGGTGTCGAGCCCGCGCCGGAACCATCGCACGCGCTGCTGGGCACTGCCGTGCGTGAAGGACTCCGGCGACACGTAGCCGCGCGAGGCCATCTGGATGCGGTCGTCGCCGACCGCCGCGGCGGCGCCGAGGCCCTCCTCGACGTCGCCCGGCTCGAGGATCCGGCGCTTCTGGTTCGCCTGCGCCGCCCAGATCCCGGCGAAGCAGTCGGCCTGCAGCTCCATCCGCACCGAGAGCGCGTTCGCCTGCTGCTTCCCCGCCCGCTGCTGAATGCCCTGCACCCGCTCGGCGATGCCGAGCAGGTTCTGGACGTGATGCCCGACCTCGTGCGCGATGACGTACGCCTGCGCGAAATCCCCCGGCGCCTTGAACCGGTCCTGCAGGTCGCGGTAGAACGCGAGGTCGATGTAGAGCTTCTGGTCGGCGGGGCAGTAGAAGGGACCGACGGCCGCCTGGGCGTAGCCGCACGCCGACTGCACCTGCCCGGTGAAGAGCACGAGCGTGGGCTTGCGATAGGTCCGGCCGGCGCGCGCGAAGATGTCGGTCCACACCTCCTCGGTCGAGCCGAGCACGGCGGCGACGAAGTCGGCCATCTGGTCGCCGCGCGAAGGCGCCTTCGCCTCGACCGCCTGCTGCGGCCCGGGCGCGGGGCCGCCGGCGGACATCCCGCTCTGCAGGATCAGGCTCGGGTCGACGCCGAGAAACATCGCGATCAACGCGATCACGACGATCCCGATGCCGCCGCCCGCGACGCCGCGCCCCACCGACATGCCGCGGCGGTCTTCGATGTTGGAGCTGCGCTCCTGGTCTTCAATGCGCATGGCGGTCTCCCGGATGATGCGGCGCGCCGAGTATAGCCAAGTCGCGCGCGCATCGGCGCTGCCCTTGCTCGCCTGCGCCGCGATCGCGTTCGCGGCGCACGCAGCGCCGCCCGACCTCGCCGCCGTGCGCGCGGGCTACCGGTCGTCCGAGAGCGTGCTTCTCGACCGGCGCGGCGAGCCGCTGCACGAGCTGCGCACCGACCCGACGCGGCGGCGGCTCGAGTGGGTGCCGCTCGAGCGCGTGTCGCCGGCACTCGTGGCGGCGGTAATCGCCGCCGAGGACCGCCGCTTCCGGGAGCACGGCGGCGTGGACTGGGCGGCTTTCCTGGGCGCTGCCTGGGACAACCTCGCGGGCGGCGGGCGCCGCGGCGCGAGCACGATCACGATGCAGCTCGCCGCGACGCTCGACGAGAGCCTGCGCGCCGGCGCCGGCGGACGGAGCTTCGCGCAGAAGTGGCGCCAGGCGCGCGCCGCGCTCGCGCTCGAATCGCGCTGGCGGAAGGAGGAGATCCTCGAGGCCTATCTCAACCTGGTGTCCTGGCGCGGCGAGCTGCAGGGCGTGGCTGCCGCCGCGCGCGGGCTCTTCGACAAGCACCCGGGCGGCCTCGATCGCGAGGAGTCGGCGCTCCTCGCCGCGCTGCTGCGCGCGCCGAACGCCGCCCCGTCCGCAGTCGCGCGACGCGCCTGCGCCATCCCGCACCGGCAGAGCGAGGCGCGGGACTGCGACCGCCTCGAGCGCCTCGCGGCGCTGCACGTCGGCACGAAACCGCGGATCCGCGCGCGCCTCGACGCCGCGCCCCATCTCGCGCGGGCGGTGCTCGGGCGCGGCGAGGCGGCAGCGGTCCGGACGACGCTCGACGCCGGGCTGCAGCGCTTCGCGCG
>CAVXND010000072.1:0-90849 GCA_963762785.1 uncultured beta proteobacterium | reverse complement strand
TGACGACCTGCTTCCCGAAGTTCTCGCCGCGCAGCATCCCGAGGAACGCCTGCGGCGCGCTCTCGAGACCGTGCGCGACGCTTTCGCGGTACTTGATCTTCCCGTCCGCGACCCACTGGCCGAGATCCGCGAGCGCGCGCGGCCACAGCTCCATGCGGTCGCTCACGATGAAGCCCTGCATCCGGATGCGGTTCGTCAGCACCGAGCGCAGGTTCTTCAGCCCGTACGGCTCGGTCGCGTTGTACTGCGAGACGAGGCCGCAGATCGTGATCCGCGCGAACGGATTCATGAGGCGGAGCTCGGCGTCGAGCACCGGCCCGCCGACGTTCTCGAAGACGACGTCGATGCCCTTCGGTGCCGCGGCCTGAAGGTCCTCGTAGAGCCGGCCGGCGCGGTGGTCGATGCAGGCGTCGAAGCCGAGCTCCGCGGTGACGTACCGGCACTTCTCCGGCCCGCCGGCGATCCCGACCGCGCGGCAGCCCTTGAGCTTCGCGATCTGCCCGACGACGCTGCCGACGGCGCCCGACGCGGCGGACACGGCCACCGTCTCGCCGGCCTTCGGCTGCGCGATGTCGAGCAGACCGACCCACGCGGTGACGCCGGGCATGCCGAGCACGCCGAGATAGTAGGAGAGCGGCGCCTTCGCGCCGTCCACCTTGCGCACGCCCGCGCCGTCGGTCACGGCGTACTCCTGCCAGCCGAGCGCGCCGTTCACGAACTCGCCCGGCTTGAAGCCGGGATGCCGCGACTCGACCACCTCGCCCACGGTGCCGCCGGTCATCACGTCGCCGAGCTCCACGTACTTCGCGTAGGACTTCGACGCGTCCATCCGGCCGCGCATGTACGGGTCGAGCGAGAGCCAGTGGTTGCGGACGAGGAACTGGCCCTCCTCCGTCTTCGGGACCGGCGTCTCCTCGAGCTTGAAGTTCGCTGCGGTCGGCCAGCCTTCGGGACGGCTCGTCAGCAGGATCCGGCGGTTCTTCACGACGCGGCGAACCGCTCGGTGTGCCAGTCCGAATCGCCGAGCCAGAAGTCGATCATCGTGAGGCGCTTCGCGTAGTGCGCCGCCGGCAGCTCGTTCGTGACGCCCATGCCGCCGTGCATCTGCACCGCCTCCTTCGCGACCGCGCGGCCGGCGCGGCCGGCGAGCGACTTGGCCGCCGACACGGCGCGGCGGCGCTCGGCGGCGTCGGCCGACTGCGACTTCACCGCCGCGACGCAGGCCATCGACTTCAGCTGCTCGGCATGGATCAGCATGTCCACCGCGCGGTGCTGCAGCGCCTGGAAGCGCCCGATCGGCTGGCCGAACTGCTGGCGCGTCTTGAGGTACTCGAGCGTCGCCTCGTTCAGCGCCTCGATCACGCCGACCGCCTCGGCGCAGAGCGCGGCCGCGCCGAGGTCGGCCGCGGCCTCGAGCGTCGCGAACCCGCCGTCGACCGCGCCGATCACCGCTTCCGCGCCGACGTGCACGCCGTCGAGCGCGACGTCGGCCGCGCGCAGGCCGTCGACCGTGCGCGCATCGCTCAAGCTCACGCCGCGCGCTTTCGCATCGACGAGGAAGAGCGTGATCCCCTGCGCATCGCGCTGTCCGCCCGCCGTGCGCGCCGAGACGACGAGCGTGTCCGCGGTCGCGCCGTGGAGCACCACCGATTTCTTCCCGTTCAGGACGAAAGCGCCGCCGTCGCGCTTCGCGGTCGTCGCGACGTCGTGCAGGTCGTAGCGCGACTGCGGCTCGCCGTACGCGGCGGCGAGCAGCCACTTGCCCTCGGCCACGCGCGGCAGGATGTCCTGCTTCTGCGCGCCGCTCCCCGCGAGATTCACCAGGCCGCCGCCGAGCACGACCGTCGACAGGTAGGGCTCGACGACGAGCCCGCGGCCGAGCTCCTGCATCACGACCATGACGTCGACCATCGACCCGCCGAATCCGCCGTGCGCCTCGGCGAACGGCACGCCGAGGAGGCCCATGTCGGCGAGCTGCGCCCAGACGGCCGGGCTCCAGCCCTTCTCCGACGCGACGATCTTCTTCCGCTCCTCGAAGCCGTACTCGTTGGCGACGAAGCGCGCGATCGAGTCGCGCAGGAGCTGCTGCTCTTCGCTGAGCTTGAAATCCATGGTCAGAGCCCCAGCACCATCTGCGCAATGATGTTGCGCTGGATCTCGTTCGACCCGCCGTAGATCGAGGTCTTGCGCCAGCTGAAGTAGCGCGCCGCGATCGGCCCGGCGTGTTCGGGCGCGAACGCGGTGGCCTTCGTGCCGGCGTCGATCGCGTGCGGCGAGAACGGCTCGGCGTACGGCCCGAGCGCCTCCATCATCAGCTCGGTCAGCCCCTGCTGCACCTCGGTGCCCTTGATCTTCAGGATCGACGCCTCGGGGCCGGGCTTGTCGCGGTTGGAGAGCACGCGGAGCAAGGTCGTCTCGAGCGCCATGAGGTCGATCTCGAGCTGGGCGATCTTCGCGCGGAAGATCGGGTCCTCGGCGATCGGCTTGCCGCCCTTCAGCTGCTTCGCCGCGAACTCCTTGAGCAGCGTGAGCTCGCGCTTCGACGCGCCGACGCCCGTGATGCCGGTGCGCTCGTGGCCGAGCAGGTACTTCGCGTAGGTCCAGCCCTTGCCTTCGACCCCGACCAGGTTCTCCGGCGGCACCTTGACGTTGTCGAAGAACACCTCGTTCACCTCGTGCTCCTCGTCGATCGTCACGAGCGGCCGCACGGTGATGCCCGGCGAGTGCATGTTGATGAGGAGGAAGCTGATGCCCTCCTGCTTCTTCACCGTCGGATCGGTGCGCACGAGGCAGAAGATCATGTCGGCGAAGTGCGCCATCGTCGTCCAGGTCTTCTGGCCGTTGACGACGAAGTGGTCGTCCTCGCGCACGGCGCGCGTCTTCAGCGATGCGAGGTCGGAGCCGGAGCCCGGCTCGGAGTAGCCCTGGCACCAGAAATCCTCCTGCGACAGGATGCGCGGCAGGTAGTGCTCCTTCTGCCACGGGGTGCCGAACGCCATGATCACCGGGGCGACCATGTTGAGGCCGAACGGGACGAGGCGCGGGCCGCCGGCGGCGGCGCACTCCTCGTCGAAGATGTGCGTCTGCACCGGCGTCCAGGCGAGGCCGCCGTACTCGCGCGGCCAGTGGCCGGAGAGCCAGCCCTTCTTGTAGAGGATCTTCTGCCAGCGGACGTAGTCGTCCTTCGCGAGCCGCCGGTGGTGCAGCACCTTGTCGGCGATGTCCTGCGGGAGGTTCGCGCGCACGAACGTGCGCACCTCGTCGCGGAACGCCTGCTCTTCCGGGGTGTAGTCGAGGTCCATGGCGCGGGAGACGGCAGCGGAACGGGGCGTTGATGTTAGCCCGTTCCGGCGTGCGGCGCCCGGGCGAGCCGTGGCGAGCGGCCCTCGCTTCAGCGCCGGCGGCCCGACACGATCTCCCAGAACGCTTCGGCGGCGGCTGCCTCCGGCTCGCGGCGCCTGAAGAGGCGAATCTCGACCGGGATCTGCCAGTCCCGGCCACCGGCCGCGAGCAGACGTCCGTCGCCGAGCTCGTCGCGGATGAGGCTTTGCGGCAGCCACGCGATGCCGCGCCCTTCGAGCGCCATTGTCTTGAGCACGACCGCGAGGTGGGCGGTGAACACGGCCTCCGAGCGGGCCTCGCCGAGCGCCGCGCCGAGCAGCGCGTGCACGATGCGCCCGAGCCCGGATTCCGAGCTGTAGTCCAGGACCGGCAGCGGGCTGCCGGACCGGCGCGACAGCGCGAAGCGCGGCCGGCCGGCCTTGTCGGGCGCCGTCACCGGCAACAGCGTGTCCGTGTCGATGCGGGCGAACCGGAAGCCTGCCGGCTCGAGACGGTTCGCGACCGCGGCGTGGCCATGGCACAGGAGGAACTGTGCGCGCCCCTGCAGCATGATCTCCTCGCACGCCTGGAGACTGTCGGAAACGAGCTGGATCCGCCCGAGCTGCAGGCGCGACTCCAACCCGCGCAGCCAGCCGGGAAAGAATGTCAGCGACAGGACGTGCGTCGCCGCGAAGCGCAGCGTGGTCGCCGCCGCGTCGTGCGTTTCCCGTGCCGTTTCCCGCGCGAGCGCGAGGCGGCGAAGGATGTCCTCAGCGGCGGGCCGGAACTGCCGCCCGGCTTCGGTCAGGGAGGCCGGGTGCGTGCTCCGGTCGAACAGCGTCGCGCCGACCCACTCCTCGAGCGAGCGGATGTGCCGGCTGAAGGCGGGCTGCGCGATGCTGCGCAGTTCGGCCGCGCGCGAGAAGCTGCCGCTGCCCGAGAGCGTCAGGAAGTCTTCGAGCCACACGAGCTCGATCGGCCGGTTCCGCGAACGCATAGAACTATTCGAAAGCAGTATTGGACGCAGCGCAGCGGGGCGTCGATCATAAGCGCTCCCTCATGCCACATCAATTGGCGGGTGTGGCGGCGAAGCGCCCCGGATTCACCGACCTCGAGGAGGCACCGTGCCTACGATCCAGAACTACCGCGGCATCATCCCGGCGATAGCACTTCCTTTCACGGCCGATTTCAAGATCGACGAGCGGGGGCTCCGCCGGCTGGCATCCTGGCTGGGCGGTCAGGACGGTGTGGTGGCGGTCATGACGAACGGGCATACCGGGGAGGTGTTCTCGCTCACCCCGCGGGAGCGCGCGGAAGTCACCCGGATCGTCGCGGACGAGCTGAAAGGCCGTCTGCCCGTCATCTCCTCCATCGTCTGCGAGGGAATCAACGAAGCGGTCGAGCATGCGCGCCTGGCAAAGGAAGCGGGCGCCAAGGCGCTCGACGTGATGCCCCCGCACCACTGGCTGCGCTTCGGGTTCCGTCCGGACCACGTGCTCGAGTACTTCGCCGCCATTTCCCGAGTGGAGCTGGATCTGGTCGCGCACGTGTACCCGACATGGACCCGCGCGTCGTACTCGTCCAAGACGCTGGCCGAGCTCGCGCGCCTGCCGTACGTGCAGGCCTTCAAGGTCGGCCAGCGCGACATGAATCAGTATGCGCGGGACATCAAGGCGATCCGTGCGGCCGATCCGTCCAAGTCGATCCTGACCTGCCACGACGAGTATCTGCTCGCATCGATGGTCCAGGGCGTCGACGGCGCGCTGGTCGGTTTCGCGACGTTCATCCCGAGCCTCATCAACGATCTCTGGCAGGCGGTAAAGGCCGGCGACCTCCATCGTGCGATGAAGATCCAGAGCGTCATCGATCCGCTGAAGGACGCCGTGTACGGCGCGGGCGAGCCTACCGGCGAGGCGCACGCACGCATGAAGACCGCGATGAAGGTCGCCGGCGTCATCGAGAACGACACGGTGCGGCCGCCGACCGAAGCCCCGAGCGCCGAGGAGACGTCGCAGATTCGAGCGGCGGTCGAACGCGCAGGGTTGCCCAGGAACACATCCGCTTGAGCCGGAACGGGCTCGATGGACCGACCGCATCGCCGGAATAACCGCGCCGTGCCAGCGGCGCGGCGATCCCTTCAAGTCCAGACAGGAGGAGCAACCATGGACGGTAGGCGTCTTTGCCGGGCAGCGCTCGCTGCCGCGCTGCTGATCGCCTCGACTGGGGCCTTCGCGCAGGCGTACCCCAGCAGGCCGGTCACCATGATCATCCCGTTCCCGCCGGGCGGCACGCTCGATTTCGTCGGCCGCCTGCTCGCCCAGAAGCTCGGCGACCAGATGGGCCAGAACTTCGTCGTGGAGAATCGCCCTGGAGGCGGCGGAACGATCGGCGCCGGCGCGGTCGCCAAGGCGCAGCCCAACGGCTACACCCTGCTGTTCAACGCCTCGACGTTCACCACCACGCCGATGGCGATGAGCGCCCCGCCCTACGACGTGATCAAGGACTTCGAGCCGATCGCGCTGGTCGCCCTGGCCCCGCTCGCCGTTGCGATCAACACCAACCTGCCGGTCACCGACGTGAAGGGCCTCATCGCGCACGCCAAGGCCAATCCCGGCAAGCTCACGTTCGCGATCGGTTCCACGGCCTCGGCAGGCCACCTGTCCACCGAGCTCCTCAAGCGCGCGAGCGGCATCGACTATCTGATCGTGCCCTACAAGGGTTCGTCGCCGGCCTACCAGGATCTCGCCGGGGGCAGGATCGACGGATTCATCGATCCGATCCTGGGATCCGCCGCCTTCGCCAAGGCAGGCAAGCTGAAGGTCATCGCGGTCACGTCGAAGGCGCGGGTGCCGAGTCTGCCCGACGTGCCGACCGTCGGGGAAACCGTGCCCGGCTTCGAGTTCTATAGCTGGTACGGCTTGTGGGGGCCGGCCAAGCTGCCGAGCGAGATCGCGCAGCGCCTCAACGCGGAAGTCAACAAAGCGCTGGGAACCGACATGCGCGACAAGCTCGTCCCCCAGGGCCTGCTGCTCACGCCGGGCTCGATCGAAGACTTCGCGCGCTTCCAGAAGGACGACATGGCGCGCTCGGCGAAGATCATTGCCGAGGGAAAGATCCGTGTCGAGTGAGCGTCGGGCCGTTGTCACGGGGACGAGCTCAGGCATCGGCCAGGCGATCGCGCAGGCGCTGCTGGCGGAAAGCTGGCGCGTCACCGGTTTCGATGTCGCTGCGCCGGGCATCGAACACCCCGCCTTTGAAGCAGTACGCGTAGACCTGTGCGACGGCGCTGCCGCCGAAGCCGCGGCAGCGCGGGTGTCCGGTGCCCAGGCGTTGGTTCACGCCGCGGGCGTACTGCGTGTCGGCTCACTGGGGAGCCAGCGTGCGTCGGACGGCGAGATGATGTGGCGCCTTCACGTCGAGGCCATTGCGCGCATCGGCAATGTCCTGATTCCGGCGATGGCAGGCAACGGCGCTGGCCGGGTCGTCCTGATCGGCAGTCGCGTCGCACAAGGCGCTGCGGGCCGCAGCCAGTATGCGGCGTCGAAGGCGGCTCTGGTCGCGCTCGCCCGGAGCTGGGCTGCCGAGGTGGTCGCCTCCGGTGTCACGGTGAACGTCGTTTCGCCTGCCGCCACGGAAACGGCGATGCTCGGCGATCCCGCCCGGAAGGCCGAGCCGCCCAAGCTTCCTCCGATCGGACGTCTCATCCGTCCGGAGGAGATCGCGGCGCTGGTCGGCTTTCTGCTGTCGCCCGCGGCGGCTGCGATTACCGGCCAGGAGATCGTGATCTGCGGCGGATCGTCGCTGGCGAGGTAGAAGGTGCCTTCCGCCCTCTGCTGCTCTCGGGAACAGAACTAGATCGGACCGCTCATGAAAATCGTCGAGATTCGCGAAGCCACGAAACCGATACGGTCGCCGATCCGCAACGCGTACATCGACTTCTCGAAGATGACGCTGAGCCTCGTCGCGGTCATCACGGATGTCGTGCGTGACGGCAAACGCGTCGTGGGCTACGGCTTCAACTCCAACGGCCGCTACGGTCAGGGCTGTCTGATCCGCGAGCGCATCCGCCCGCGCGTCCTCGAGGCCGAGCCGGGGGCGCTTCTCGACGGAACGCGCGACAACCTGGATCCGCACAAGATCTGGGCGTGCATGATGGCGAACGAGAAGCCGGGCGGCCACGGCGAGCGCTCCGTCGCCGTCGGCACCGTCGACATGGCGGTCTGGGACGCCGTAGCGAAGATCGAGGGCAAACCCCTGTTCCAGCTCCTGTCCGACCGGTACGGCGACGGCCGGCCGAACAAGCGCGTCTTCGTATATGCGGCGGGCGGCTATTACTATCCCGGGCAGGACCTCGACGCGCTCAAGCGCGAGATGGTGAGCTACACCGAGCGCGGATACACCGTCGTCAAGAAGAAGATCGGCGGGGCCTCTCTGGATGAAGACCGGCGCCGCATCGAAGCGATCCTAGGGGTGCTGAAACCAGGCCAGAAGCTCGCGGTCGATGCCAACGGCCGGTTCGACCCGAAGACCGCGATCGCCTACGCCAAGGCGCTCTCGCAGTACGACCTCTTCTGGTACGAGGAACCGGGCGACCCGCTCGACTACGAGCTGCAGGCGGAGCTCGCCAGGCATTACGACGGCAGCATGGCCACGGGCGAGGATCTCTTCTCGATGCAGGACGCGCGCAACCTGATCCGCTACGGCGCGATGCGCAAGGACCGCGACTGGCTGCAGTTCGATTGCGCGCTTAGCTACGGCCTGGTGGAGTACTTGCGCACGCTGGAGATGCTGCGCGAGTACGGCTGGTCTCCCTCCCGGTGCATCCCGCACGGCGGGCACCAGATGTCGCTCAACATCGCGGCGGGCCTCGGCCTCGGCGGGAACGAGTCCTATCCCGACCTCTTTCAGCCGTACGGCGGATTCCCCGACGGAGTAAGAGTCGAGGACGGGCACCTCACGATGCCCGAGCTGCCGGGTATCGGATTCGAAGGCAAAGCCGACCTGTATGCCGAGATGAAGGCGCTTGGCGCGTAGACCGAGGACCGATCTGGTGGTGCGCGGCGGGTGCGATTCGCCCCCTACTTGCCGGTGCTTCGGGCGGCGAGAAAGATCCCGGCGAGGAGCAGCGCCATGCCGCCCAGCTTGACCGCGCCCACCGGTTCTTCCAGCAGCCACCAGGCGAGGATCGTCGAGCCGACCGGCTCGCCGAGGATCGCGAGTGCGATCAGCGTCGCCGAGAGGTACTTGAGCGCCCAGTTAAAGCTCGAGTGGCCGAGGAGCTGCGGCCCGATGGCGAGCGCGAGGAGCATCAGCCACGACTCGCGCGCGAAGCCGCCGAGCGGCGCGCCCGCCGCAAGCGCGAGGACCACCAGGCAGACGGCCGCCACAGCGTAGACCACGCCGACGTAGGGGACGAGCGAGATCGAGCGCCGCAACCCGCGCCCGATCAGGAGATAGCCGCAGATCGTGAGCGACCCGACGATCGCGAGCGTGTTGCCGAGCGCCGGGGCGCTTCCAACCGGGGCCGCCTCGCCGCCGTCGGCGAGGAAGACCACCGCGCTCCCGGCGATCGCGAGCCCGATCGCCATCAGCATGAGCCCGCCCAGCCGTTCGCGGAAAAGGAGCCAGGACGCGATCCCGATCCAGATCGGGTTCGTCGTCACGAGCGCGACGCTGGATGCGACCGACGTGTACTCGAGCGAGAGGATCCAGGCGGCGAAGTGCGCGGCGAGGAATGCGCCGGCCACCGCCGCGAGCAGCCACTCGCGCGCCCCGAGCCGGGCGAGCTCCGCGCGATGCCGGAGGAGGACGAGCGGCGCGAGGATCAGGGCCGCCAATGCGAGCCGCCATGCGGCGATCGAAAGCGACGGCACCCCAGCGGCCTGGAGCCAGCGGATCAGGATCGACGCCGTCGACATCACGGCGACGCCGGCGGCAAGCACAGTGAACACACGAACGCTGGATGGCGGACCGCTCAAGACTCCCCCGGGCCGGCAAGCGCTGTTCCGGCGCGGCCGCAATAGTAGCCGCGTTGCTGCAGAGTCCGCGTGATCCTCCGCGAGGCAGACCGGCGGCGATCGCCGACCGCAGCGCGTGCAATGATCCGGGTATTCCCCGCTATTGCTGCTCGATGTTCGCCTCGCGGATCACCTTCGACCAGCGCTGCACCTCGGATGCGACCCGCGTCCGCATTTCCTCGGGCGTGCTGCCGCGCACCTCGCCCCCGAAACCCTCCAGACGCGAACGGACCTCGGGGACCTGGAGCGCCTTCTGGAGCTCCGCGTTCAGTCGCATCACGATCGGTCGCGGCGTTCCCGCCGGCGCCGCGAGCCCGGCCCACGACGCAACGTCGAAGCCCTGCACCCCGCTTTCCTGAACCGTCCGGACGTCCGGCATGCCTTGCCAGCGCGTAGCGCTCGTCACCGCTAGCGGCCGGATGCGACCGCCCTTGATGTAGGGCAAAGCGGCGGTCGCCGGCGCCACCACGAAATCGATGTCGCCGGCGAGCAGCGCCGTGAGCGAACCCGCGTCACCCTTGTAGGGGATGTGCAGCATCTTCGCTCCCGCGACACTTGCAAGCAGTTCGCCGGTGAGGTGTTGGGTGGACCCCGTGCCGGCTGAGCCGTAGGTCACCGCGTCGGCCTTGACTTTCGCGGCCTGCACGAGATCGGCGACGGTCTGCGCCTTCGAGTCGCTGCGGACCACCAGCAGGAACGGAAACACGGTCGCGGTCGCGATCCACTCGAAGTCCTCGACCGACCGGTACGACAGCGACTTGTACAGCGCACCGGACACCGAATGGCCGCCCACGGCGAGCAGCAGCGTATAGCCGTCGGGTTGCGCTCTGGCGACCGTTTCGGCCGCGAGGTTGCCGCCGGCGCCGGGCCTGGCCTCGACGACGATCGGCTGGCCGAGCCCCTTGCTCATTTCGGCGGCCAGTACGCGGGCGATGTTGTCCGCGTTGCCGCCGGGCGCGAAGCCCTGGACGATGCGGATCGGGCGGCTCGGATACTCCTGCGCCGCGGCGCTGGCGGCGAGCGCGAGCGCGAGCACGGCCGTGGTGATTCCTCTCATGGACTCTCCTCCGAAAGCAGCTAGCGTTCGTCGACGACGGGATTCCCGAGCAGGCCGACCTTCTCGAACTCGACCTCCACCACGTCGCCGTGCTTCATGAACACCGGCGGCTTGCGGCTCCAGCCGACGCCGCCTGGCGTGCCGGTGACCAGCACGTCGCCCGGCACGAGGTCGAAGATGGTCGAGCAGTAATTGATGATGGTCGGGATCTTGAAGATGAGCATCTTCGTGTTCGATTTCTGCATCACCTCGCCGTTCAGCCGTACTTCGAGGTCGAGATTGTCGGGATCGGGAATCTCGTCCGCGGTCACCATCCAGGGACCGAACGCGCCGGTGCCGACGAAGTTCTTCCCGGCGGCGATCGCGCTCGCGTGGAACTGCCATTCGCGGATGCTGGCGTCGTTGTAGCAGGCATAGCCCGCGACATGGCTCATCGCGTCCTTCTCCGCGATGTGGCGGCCGCCTTTGCCGATGACCACGGCGAGCTCGCCTTCCCAGTCGAGCTGCTCGGACACGCGCGGCCGGATGATGGGCTCGCCGTGCCCGATCTGCGAACGCCACACCCGGAGGAAGATCGGCGGGAACTTGGACAGCTCGCGCTTCAGGCCCGCCGCGACGACCTCCTGGTGGTGGTCCATGTAGTTGCGGATCAGGAGGACGATCTTCTCGGGCCTGGTGATGACGGGCAGGAAGCGGATGTCGGCGAGCTTCGCGTCCGCGGCCTTGCCGCGAACCAGCGCCTCGCGGCGCGCGTAGTCCGGGCTGGCGATGAAGTCGAGCAGCGTGGCGTGCCCGGTGGATTTCCCGAGATCGATCACGCCGTCTCCGACGACCGCGCCCCAGGACTCCCGGCCGCCATGCGAAAACGAGAGCAGCCTCATCAGCTTCCTTTCTTGAGGTTCTCGGGCAGCGGGTAGCTGCCCTTCTGGAACAGGTAATCGCGGGACTCGGTGGCGAGCCGGCGGGCCCGCGCCACGAGCTTTTCGTCCAGGAGGCGGCCGCCGAACTTGACCGGTCGGCCGGCGACGAACACCGAATCGATGCTGGCGGTGTCCGCCGCGCCGACCAGCGCGCCGACGGCGTCGTTGAGCGGGTAATAGTTGAGGTGGTCCGCCTTGACCAGCATCAGATCGGCGTCCTTGCCGACGGTGATGGAACCGGTGACCCGCTCGAGCCCGGTGGTGCGTGCGCCTTCCAGCGTCGCCATCTCGAGCACCTTGCGGGTCGAGACCACGGTCGCGGCATTCCAGTTCGCGGGTTCCGGGCGGCCGTCGGGCGGGTTGCTCGCCTCGATGCGGCCCACCGACACGGTGGTGCGCATGATGGAGAACATGTCGCCGGCGGAGGTCGTTTCGCTGTCGCAGCTCAGACTGACCACCAGGCCGCGCGTGATGGTGCGCACGATCGGCGGCAGGCCGCGGCGCCAGCGCACGCGCAGCATCTCGTCCAGCGGCGAGACCGATACGGTGCCGCCGCTGTCGGCGAGCATCTGCAGCTCGTCCTCGGTGCTGTCCCGCACGTGCACGTGCGTGATGTCGGGGCCGAGGAGATTCGCCTGCTTCATCGCCGCGATCCCGCCGGCGACGGCGAAGCCGACATGGATCGTGGTACGGATGTCCAGCTCGCGTGCGATGCCCAGGTCGCGCCCGACCTGACCGATGACCGCGAAGTCCGGGCCCCGGCCCGCCATCGCGAGCGTCACCAGCCCGGTATTCGCGGAAAAATGCTGCCGCCGCACGCGCCGGATGTCGTCGGGGATGTCGGCGGTGCTCTTGCCCGCGCTGGAGGCGATCCAGCGTCCCGGCGATGGCGCCTGCGGCCAGCCCATCGCGAAGACGCTGCGCGCGCCCGCGTCGCGCAGCGCCTGGACCGCGGCGTCGGCGTGCTCCGGCGAATTCATGATGTGCGACCAGTCCACCAGCGTGGTGATGCCGCCGTCGAGCGCCGCGAGGCGCCCGATCAGGTTCGCCGCGTAGACATCCTCGGGCCGGAAGCTGACGCCGAACTTGAAGAAATTGTTGGCGAAGTACTGCGCCGCGCTCCAATCCGCACCCATGTGGCGCAGGCACGACTGCCAGGTGTGCCGGTGGGTCTCGATGAATCCCGGGACCACGAGCATGTCGCTCGCGTCGATGACCTCCGCAGACCCGGCCGGCAGGCCCTTCCCGACCGCGGCGATCTTGCCGTCGTCGATCAGCACGTCGCCGCGCAGCTCGCCCAGCGCCTTGTCCACCGTGATGACGTAGCCGTTGCGCAGCAGGATGCGCGTTCCGCGCGGCGCCTTGTTCGGGTCGAGGCCCGAGCCCAGTGCGCGCAGCGGCGTGGCAGCCGCGATCCCCGCGAGGCCCACGCCCTGAAGAAAGTGTCTGCGTTTCATGTCTGAGGTTCTCCTCCGGGTGATCCGCGGTGCGGCGCGGCCCTAGTTCCACGGGCCGAGATAAGCCTCGCCGAGGTACGTGTCGCTCCGGGCGGGCACGGTGTCCGGCCACCGCTCGTTGTCGATGCTCGGCCGGGAGGCAGGCGGCCGCGTGCGTCCATCCCAGCCCACCTGCTCCATGTAGTAATAGAGCTGCATCGCGTTGCCGTCGGGATCGATGAAGAAGGCCGTGTAGTCGATGCCGGGGAAGAGCTCCGGCGGCAGATGGCGGATCGTCACGGACGCCTTGCGCAGGAAGCCGACCGCGTCCTTGAGCTGGCCGTAGTCGGCGAGCTGGAAGCCGAACGAGAAGAGCGTGCTCGTCGGGTTCAGGCCGAGCACGCTGCGCAGCGCGATCGGGTAGAGCGCGATCGAGTGGTGCTCGGTGTTCGCGCGCAGGAAAACGCAGCGATGTCCCTCCCAGGTGACCTCTTCGGTCACGGTGAGGCCCATGATGCCGATGTAAAAGGCGAGCATCCGCTCCATGTCGCGGACGAAGAGCCGTACCGGGCCGACCCGCACCACCTTGAAGGGCCGCGCGAGCAGCACGCCGCCGACATCGAAGGTTTCGCCAGCGGGCTCGGTGGAGCGCCAGCCCGAATCGACGTCGATGCCGCGCGCGACCGCCCGGTCGACCTCCGCATACTCGGAGATGTGCGGCAGCGGCGGCGGCTCGCGGACGCGGTCGCCGTGCATCGCGACCGGCTTGCTGCGGCCGTTCCAGCCGCACTGCTCGATCCCGTAGAAGAGCTCGTTCACGTGGCCCTCGGGATCGAACGGGTACACGTTCCAGTTCGACCCGGGCAGATCGCGCCCGGTGCGCTGGATCCGGAGGCCGTGCTCCCTGAAGAACGCGCCGCCGTCGAACACCTCGCGCATGCTGCCGACCTGCCAGGTGATCTGATTGACGCTGACCTCGGGCGCCTCGAGCATGAACGGGTTGAGCGCGTCGTACACCCGCCGCGGAAAGAACACGAAGGTGTGGTGCTCGGGGTTGTGGCGCGAGAAGTACCCGACCGGCGGCCCGAGACCGGCGAGCTGCGCCGCGGTGAGCCGGCCGGAGAAGTCGATGCGGTCGGAGATCCGCAGGCCGAGGAGCCGTTCGTAGCAGTCGCGCGACGCCTCGGGGTCGGCGACGTTGAGGCCGAAGTGCCCGAGCCTGCGGGCGCGAAACGGGCGCGGCAGCTCGACGCCTCCGACGATGAACCGGCGGTCTGGATCGGGCATTGGACTCTCCTCGCGGCGGTCGGCGCGCCCGGTCCCGCCGGGCTGCTCTGTGCACGGCCAGAATATTCGCACACAAAAATAGATTTGTGCACAAAATCAATCCGCGCTAACCTGTGCGCATGGGATACGAAGCAGGGCCGCTTCCCGCCGAGCCCGGCTCATCGCTCGCCGAGCACGCCTACCGCGTGCTGCGAGAGGCGTTGATTGCGTGCGAGTTTCCGCCCGACGCGCGGCTGAAGATCGAAGCGCTGTCGGAGCGCTACGGCCTGAGCAGCAGCCCGCTGCGCGAAGCGCTCGCCCGGCTCGTGCAGGACGGCCTGGTGGTCGCGCTGGAGAACCGCGGGTTCCGCGTCGCGCCGCTCTCGCTCGCCGAGCTCGACGACCTGGTGCGCGTGCGCGTGCTGGTCGAGTGCGAGGCGCTCCGCGTGGCTGTCGGGCAGGGCGACGATCGCTGGGAGACGCGGGTCGTCGCCGCATTCCACGGCCTATCGCTGATCGAGCAGCGTCTCGGCAAGGGGCCGGTCGCCCTGAACGAGGACTGGGCGCGCCGTCATCGCGAGTTCCACTTCGCGCTCCTCGCCGGCTGCGGCTCGGCGCGGCTGATGCGCCTCGCCGAATCGGGCTTCCTGCAGGCCGAGCGCTTCCGCCGTTTCTCGGCCCGCTTCCGCCAGCGCGAGAAGGACAAGCACGCCGAGCACAAGCGGCTCATGGACGCGTCGCTTGCCCGCGATGCCGACGCTGCAGTGCGCCTGCAGCGCAAGCACATCGTCGACACGGCGAAGAACGTCGCCGACGCGCTTGCGGTCATGCAGGAGGCAGGCCGCGCCCGGGCCCCGGCGTAACTCGCTCGCGGCAGCCGCCGGAGGGGTGGCGGGGCGAGGCGGCGGTCAGCGATTGCGCTGCAGCGCGCTCCACACCCGCTGCGGCGACGCGGGCAGATCGAGGTGCGTCACCCCGCGCTCGGCCAGCGCGTCGAGGACCGCGTTCATCCCGGCGGGGAGCGATCCAGCGACACCCGATTCGCCCGCGCCCTTCACCCCGAGCGGGTTCGTCGTGCACGGCACGACGTGATGCCCGACACGCAGGGCGGGCAGATCGTCCGCGCGCGGCATGACGTAGTCCATGAACGACGCGGTGAGGAGCTGCCCGCTCTCGTCGTACAGGATCCGCTCGCCGAGCACCTGCCCGAGCCCCTGCGCGACGCCGCCGTGGATCTGCCCTTCCACGATCGTCTGGTGGACGACTCTGCCGACGTCGTCGACCGCAGCGTAGCCGACCACCGCGACGGTGCCGGTGTCCGGGTCGATCTCGACTTCGCAGACGTGGCAGCCGTTCGGGAAGCTCATCTGCGGCGACTGGAACGTCGCGACCGTGTCGAGGCCACCCGCGAGATCCTCCGGCAGCCCGGGGATCGCACGCGCGCGCGCGGCGAGCTCGAGGATCGGAATCGCGCGGTCGGTGCCGCTCACGCGAAACTGCCCGCCGGCGAACTCGACGTCCGCGGCGGCGGCTTCGAACAGGTGGCTCGCGATCTTCCGCCCTTTCTCGATCGACTGGTCGCAGGCCGTCACCGTCGACCCGCCGGCCATCATCATCGAACGCGATGCGACCGTCGGCAGGCCCGCCGGCACCTCGTCGCTGTCGCCCTGCACGAGCCGCACCGCGCTCACCGGAATGCCGAGCCGCTGCGCGACGACCGGAGGAAAGGTCGTGAGGTGCCCCTGCCCGATCGCCTGCGCGCCGAGCCGGAGCGCGACCTTGCCGTCGGCCTCGAAGCGGAGATCCGCGGTGTCCGACAGCGGGCTCCCGCCGGCGACCTCGAGGAAGCAGCAGATCCCCAGCCCGCGCAGCTTGCCGGCGCGCGCGGACGCCGCGCGCCGCGCGGCAAATCCGTTCCAGTCCGCAAGCGCGAGCGCCTTGTCGAGCACCGCCTCGAACTCGCCGCTGTCGTAGACGGGCGAGTTCGGCGCCTTGTACGGCATCGCCGAAGACGGGATCAGGTTCTTGCGGCGCAACGTCACGCGGTCGATCCCGGTGGCGCGCGACGCGACCTCGATCAGCCGCTCGATGAGGTAGATCGCCTCCGGCCGGCCGGCGCCGCGGTACGGCCCGAGCGGCATCGCGTTCGTGAAGATCATCTTCACGCCGATGTGGATCGCCGGGATGACGTACACGCTCGACAGGCAGTTCTTGGTGTTGTTGGTCGCGATCACCGCCGAGAAGGTCGAGGTGTACGCGCCGATCCCGACCATGGTGCGCACGCGCAGTGCGAGGAACTTGCCGTCGGCGCCGAGCGCGAGCTCGCCCTCGAGCAGCCCGTCGCGGCCGGGCGTGTCGGCGAGGAAGCTCTCGAGCCGCGAGGCGCGCCACTTCACCGGCCGCCCGACGCGCTTCGCCGCGTAGAGGACCGCGGCGTACTCCGGATAGACCTGCACCTTCATGCCGAAGCCGCCGCCGACGTCGTGCGTGAGCACGCGGATCTGCTGCGGCGGCACCTTGAACACCGACTCGGCGAGCATCTTCCGCACGAGCGCCACGCCCTGGGTGCCGGCGGTCAGCGTATAGCGCCCGGACGTCGCGTCCCACGCGCCGATCGCGGCGCGCGGCTCCATCGCCGCGACCGCCACGCGCGTGTCGAGCAGCTTCACCCGCGCGACGTGGGCGGCGCTCGCGAACGCCGCCTCGACGGCCCGCGCGTCGCCGTCCTCCCAGTCGAGCGAGACATTGCCCGGCGCCTCGTCCCAGATCGCCGGCGCGCCGGCCGCGGTCGCGCGCTCGACGTCCGATACGGCGGGCAGGTCGTCCAGCTCGAGCGCCACGGCTTCGGCGGCGTCCTGCGCCTGCGCCGCCGTCGCCGCCACGACGATCGCGACCGGCTCCCCGACATAACGGACGCGCTTCGCCGCGAGCACCGGCATCGACGCGCCGATCATCTGCTTGCCGCCGCGTCCGGGGAGGAGGACCGCGGGCGGGATCGCGCCGATGCCGTCGCGTTCGAGATCGGCGCCGGTGAAGATCCCGACGACGCCCGGCATCTTCGCCGCGGCCGCGGCGTCGACCGACCGGATCACGCCGTGCCCGACCGGCGCGCGCACGAACGCGGCGTGCACCGTCCCCGCAGGTGCGAGATCGTCGGTGAAGCGCCCGCGCCCGGCGATGAGCGGCTCGTCCTCGCTGCGGAGCGCGTCGCGCCCGCTCCCGAATCGCAGAGTCTCCTCGGCCATCGTCGTCTCTCGTGGGATAGGAATTGGGATTGCCGCGTCGCATCACGCGCACCGCGATTGACAGCGCGACGAGCACGGTAACTATAATGCGCGCGCATATCAAGACAACAACGATCGCCGCGCCGCCGTCCCGGACGACGCGCCGACACCAAAGGAGGATCGCCCGTGAGACCCGTTCGTGCTCCGTTCGCTCGTTTCCATCGCGGCCGCTCGCCGCGCTCGCCGCGGCGCCCGCCGCGCAGGCGCAGACCGGCCCGATCCGCATCGGCCTGCTGCCGCCGCTCACCGGGCCGCTCGCCTCGCCCGGCAAGGACATGCAGGACGGGTTCACGCTGTTCTGGGAGCAGGCGAACTACACCGCCGGCGGGCGCAAGGTCGAGATCGTGACCGGCGACACCACCTGCAATCCCGACCAGGCGCTCACGCAGGCGCGCCGCGTCGTGCTGCAGGAGAAGGTGCACTTCATGGTCGGCCCGCTGTGCGGCCACGAGGGTCCGGCGGTCGCCCAGGTGAGCAAGGAGACCGGCGTGCCGCTGGTGATGGACGCCGCCGGCGCGGACAACGTCACCAAGTGGGACCGGACGCCGACCGTGGTGCGCACCGCCGTCTCCTCGAGCCAGATCGGCCACCCGTGGGGCGAGTACCTCTACAAGGAACTCGGCCTGCGCAACGTGACCTTCATCGCCCAGGACTACACCTTCGGCCACGAGATCACGCTCGGCGCGGTGCGGACCTTCACCGCGCTCGGCGGCAAGGTCGCCAAGATCATCTGGAACCCGGTCGGCACCAAGGACTACGGCGCGACGATCGCCGGCATCCCGCCGGACACCGACGGCGTGTCGGCGCAGGTGGTCGGCGTCGATCGCCTCCGCCTGTACGAGGCGTGGTTCAACTTCGGCATGGACAAGAAGCACAAGATCTACGGCGGCTACTGGATGCACCAGGACGTGCTGCCGCAGATGGACGATCGCGCGCTCAACATGATCGGCAACTCGCTCCAGTACGCCGCGGGCCTCGACACGCCCGAGAACAAGGCGTTCACGGAAGCGTTCGCGCGCAAGTACAAGCGGCTGCCGTCGTGGTTCGCCGAGTCGGCGTACACCGCCGGGCTGTGGACCAAGACCGCGGTCGACTCGATCAACGGCAAGGTCGAGGACCGCGCGGCGTTCCTCAAGGCGATGCGCACGGTGCAGATCAAGGCGCCGCGCGGGCCGCTCAAGCTCGACGCCTACGACAACCCGATCCAGAACGTCTACATCTCGCGGATCCAGAAGATCAAGCACCCGGTGCTGGGCGAGGTCATGGTCAACGTACCGGTCAAGACCTACCCTGCGGTCTCGCAGTTCTGGACCTGGACGCCCGAAGAGTTCCTGAAGATGGGGCCGTACAAGCGGTAACGGTTCCCTGACGGTCCGGGACGGGACCGGTGCGGCCGCCCGCGCGGTAACAAGCGCGGCCGCGCCGGTCCCGTTTCGCGTCCCGGCGCCGCCCCGCACCGACCCCCGATGACGAGCACGATCCTCCAGGCGATCAACGGCGTCTCGCTCGCCGCGCTGCTCTTCCTGCTCGCGAGCGGCTTCACGCTCTCGTTCGGGCTGATGCGCGTGGTGAACATGGCGCACGGCGCGTACTACCTGCTCGGCGGCTACATCGGCCTCTCGGTCGCGCGCGCGACCGGCAGCTTCGCGCTCGCGCTCGTCGCCGGCGGCCTGGCGGTGGTCGTGCTCGGCTACCTCGTCGACCGCTTCCTCCTCCGCCGCACCGGCGAGAACCATCTCGCGCAGGTGCTGCTCACGGTCGGCGTCGCGTTCGTGATCGGCGATGTCGCGCTCCGGATCTGGGGCGGCGACTTCCTCAAGGTGCCGGTGCCGGTCGCGCTGCGCGGCGCGACGGAGCTGCCGGGCGGGCTCGTCTACCCCACCTACCGCCTCGTGCTGATCGCGCTCGGCGCGGCGGTCGGCGTGCTTCTCTGGGTCCTCTACCGCAAGACGCAGATCGGCGCGGTCGTGCGCGCGGGCGTCGACGACCGCGAGCAGGTCGCGGCCACCGGCATCAACGTCGACCGCCTGTTCGTGATGGTCTCGGCGCTCGCGTCGTTCCTCGCCGGGATGGCCGGCGTCGCGGGCGGCGCGTTCCTCACGCTCTATCCCGGCGCGGAATGGGAGATCCTCGTCTACGCGCTGGTGGTCGTGATCGTCGGCGGGCTCGGCAGCCTCGGCGGGGCGATGATCGGCGCGCTCGTCGTCGGCCTGCTCGACGCCTACGGGCGCTGGCTGCTCCCGGAGTTCTCGTACTTCGTGCTGTTCGCCCCGATGGCGATCCTGCTCCTCGTCCGGCCGCGCGGCATCGCGGGGAAGGAAGCGTAGTGAACCGGACCGTCCTCGTCCTGATCGCGGTCGCCGCGGCGCTGACGCTACCCTACACGGCCGGCCCGTTCTGGATGGGGCTCGTCACGCAGATGCTCATCTTCGGCCTGCTCGCGCTCTCGACCGATCTCCTGCTCGGTCACGCCGGGCTCTTCTCGCTGTGCCACGCGTCGTTCTTCGGCGTGTCCGCGTACACGGTCGCGATCCTGCAGGTCCGCTACGGCGTGCCGACCGCGCTCGCCGCGCCCGCGGGCCTCCTCGCGGGAACGCTGCTCGCGGCGATCTTCGGGCTCGCGGTGCGCACGCGCGGCGTGTACTTCATCCTCGTCACGCTCGCGCTCGGCTACGTCGTGTGGGGCGTCCTGCACCGCTGGTCCTCGTTCACCGGCGGCGACAACGGCGTCACCAACGTGCCCTTCCCCGCCGTCGGGCCGCTCGCGATCGGGTCGCACACCCAGTACTACTACTTCGTGCTCGCGGTGATGGCGCTCTGCGTGCTCGGGTACCGCGTGCTCGTGCGCTCGCCGTTCGGCCTCGACTTTGCGCGGGATCAAGGCGAGCGAGTCGCGCATGCGCAGCCTCGGCTACCGCACCGGCGCCCACCTGTACGCCGCGTTCGTGCTCTCGGGCGTCGTCGCGAGCCTCGCCGGCGTCCTCTACGTCTACTACAACCGCTTCGTGAACCCGGTCTCCGCCTCGTTCCCGATCTCGGTCGAGGCGGTGCTGATGGCGATCGTCGGCGGCAGCGGCACCGTGATCGGCCCGTTCCTCGGCGCCGGCGTCATCCTCGGCCTGCGCAACTGGGTGTCGAGCTTCTTCGAGCTGTACGCGGCGGTGCTCGGGATCGTCTTCATCGCCACCGTGCTGTGGGCGCCGGCGGGGATCATGGGGATCGCCGGCCAGCTGCGCGCGCGCGCCGGCCGCACGCGGACCGCCCCGGCCACATGAGCGCGCCCGCGATCCGGGTCGGCGGCCTCGCGAAGGACTTCGGCGGCCTGCGCGCGGTCGACGGCGTGAGCTTCGACGTCGCGGCGGGCGAGCGCCGCGTGCTGATCGGCCCGAACGGCGCCGGCAAGACGACGCTCTTCCATTGCATCACCGGCGTGCTGTGGCCGAGCGCGGGCGAGGTCGCGCTCTTCGGCCGCGGGATCACCCGTCTCGCCGAGCCGGCGCGCACCGCGCTCGGGATGAGCCGCACGTTCCAGATCTCGAACGTCCTCGCCGACCTCGCGGTGATCGAGAACATGATCCTCGCGCTGCTCGGCACCGACCGCCGCAAGTGGGTCCTGCACCGCCCGGTGGGCGCGTTCGGCGAAGTGCGGGCGCGCGCCATGGCGGGCCTCGCGAGGGTCGGCCTCGAGCGCCGCGCGGACGATCCGGCGCGGCTCCTCTCCTACGGCGAGCGCCGCCAGCTCGAGCTCGCGCTGGCGCTCAACTCGAGCCCGCGGGTGCTCCTCCTCGACGAGCCGTGCGCCGGCCTTAGCCCGAGCGAGCGCCAGCGGATCTCGCAGACGATCGCGGCGCTGCCGCGCGAGATCACGCTGCTGATGATCGAGCACGACATGGACGTGGCGCTCGCGCTCGCCGACCGCGTGACCGTCCTCCATCGCGGCAAGGTCATCCTCGAAGGGACGCCCGCCGAGGTGCAGGCGAACCCCGAGGTGCGCGAGGTGTACTTCGGTCATGTCTGAAACCACCGTGCTGACGCGCTGCTCTCGGTCCGCGGGATCCACACCTACTACGGCGACAGCTACGTGCTGCAGGGGCTCGACCTCGAGCTTCGCCCGGGCACGATCGTGGCGATCCTCGGCCGCAACGGCATGGGCAAGACCACGCTGATCCGGTCGGTGGCGGGGCTGACGCCGCCGCGCGCGGGCGAAGTGACGTTCAAGGGACGCTCGATCCGCGGCCGGCCGGCGTACGCGATCGCGCAGGACGGCATGGCGATCGTGCCGCAGGGGCGGCGCATCTTCCGCTCGCTGACCGTGCGCGAGAACCTGCTGCTGCCGACCAGCGCGCTCGCCGGCCGGCGCGGCGCAGGCCTGCGGAACGGCCAGCGGCGCTGGGACCTCGCCGGCGTGCTCGCCGAGTTCCCGCAGCTCGCCGAGCGCATCGGCCATCTCGGCGGCGCGCTCTCCGGCGGCGAGCAGCAGATGCTCGCCATCGGCCGCGCGCTGATGGCGAACCCCGACCTGATCCTGATGGACGAGCCCTCGGAGGGCCTCGCGCCGCGCCTCGTGCAGCAGGCGGGCGAGATCATGAAGAGCCTCCGGGCGCAGGGGCACGCTATCCTTCTCGTCGAGCAGAATCTCGCGCTCGCGCTCGAGGTCGCCGACCACCTCCACGTCATCTCGTCCGGGCAGTTCGTGTTCGGCGGGACGCCGGCCGAGCTCGGGCGCGAGACCGAGGTCCTCGACCGCCACCTCGGCGTCGCGGCCGGGAAGCTCGCCTGACGGAGACCGCCATGCCGAAGCACCACACGCTGCTGCCCTCGCCCGGGACCGTCCACTGGGGCCACTTCGACGCGAAGATCCCGCCGCGCCTGACCGTCGATTCCGGCGACACCGTCACCGTCGTCACCGTCTCGGGCGGCGCGGTCGAGGTCGGGGACGTCGCGCGCATGGGCCCGGCGCACCGCGAGATCGTCGAGAAGGTGAAGCCGCTCCTCGGGCCGCACATCCTCACCGGCCCGGTCGCGGTGCGCGGCGCCGAGCCGGGCGACACGCTCGAGGTGCGGATCAAGACGATCGAGCTGTCGGTCGACTGGGGCTGGAACATCATCCGGCCGCTGCGCGGCACGCTGCCGGAGGACTTCCCCAACTTCCGCCAGGAGCTGATCCCGATCGACCGGAAGGCGATGACCGCGAAGCTCGCCTGGGGCCCGACGGTCCCGCTGCGGCCGTTCTTCGGCATCCTCGCCGTCGCGCCGCGCCCCGAGTACGGGACGATCTCGTCGGTCGAGCCGCGCGAGTTCGGCGGCAACATCGACAACAAGGAGTTCGTGCCCGGCTCCTCGCTCTTCCTGCCGGTGTTCGTGCCCGGCGCCAACTTCTCCTGCGGCGACGGCCACGCGGTGCAGGGCGACGGCGAGGTGTGCCTCACCGCGCTCGAGACCTGCCTCGACGGGACGTTCGAGCTCGTGCTGCACAAGGGCCGCAAGCTCGCCTTCCCGCGCGCGGTGACGCCCACGCACTACATCGCCATGGGCATGGATCCCGATCTCGACGACGCCGCGAAGCAGGCGCTGCGCGACATGATCCGCTGGCTGGTCGAGATGAAGGGCTGGAAGCCCGACGAGGCGTACGTGTTCTGCAGCCTCGCGTGCGACCTCCACGTGACCCAGCTCGTCGACGGCAACAAGGGCATCCACGCGATGGTCGCCCGCGATTTGTTGGATTAGGGCGGCAGTAGTTCCGCCACCGTATCGCGAAGCGACCTGCGGCCCGCTTCACGGCTTCTGCGAAGACGGATCTTTATGGCATAATCTGCCAATCGTGATTCTGGACTCAAGGGAGTGTTCCCCATGCCGACTCGCAACGTCGTACTCACCGACTTCCAGACCGACTTGGTCGAGCGGCTGGTGGCGTCCGGCCGCTATCAGAACGCGAGCGAAGTGCTGCGCGACGGGCTGCGACTGCTCGAACGGCGCGACGCGGAGGAGACGGCGCGGATCAAGGCACTGCGCGAGGCGGCGCACGCCGGCATCGCGGACATCGAGGCGGGCCGGTTCCGAAGCTTCGAGTCGCCGACTGCGCTTACGCGTCATCTTGCCGCGGTTGCCAGCAAGGCGATCCTCCGCAAGCGCGCGCGGACTCGCTCGAGGTGACGACCGAGGCGCGCGTCTGGCCGGTCCGCCTTGCCGCCGCTGCCGAGGCTGACTTTCAGGACATCTTGCGCTGGACCACGGAGCGTTTCGGTGTCGCGCAGGCGGAGATCTATGCGGAGACGCTATCCAGCGCGGTCGCGGCGCTCACCGCTGGTCCAACAGTTCTCGGCGCGAGACGCCGCGACGAGATCGGCAAGGGGCTTTTCACGCTGCACGTCGCGCGCAGCCGGCGGAAGGGGCGGCATTTCGTGGTGTTCCGGATCGGTCACGACCAGGGACGCGAGGCAATCGAGGTACTGCGGCTGCTCCACGACGCCATGGACCTGCCGCGCCACACTCCGCGAACGGATGAGGCCGAGTAGGCACGACGATCGTTGCAGCGTGGAAGCGCTGCGATTCCGCGGATAATTGCGAACCTCACCAGGCGCCGGAGCAGCCATGAATCTCTTCGACCTGACAGGCCGTGTCGCAATCGTGACCGGCGGTAACGGCGGTATCGGGCTCGGCATGGCGCGCGGGCTCGCCGAGGCGGGCGCGTCGATCGCCGTCGCCGGGCGCAACGCCGCCAAGAACGCGGCGGCGGTGAAGGCGCTTGAAGCGCTCGGCGCGAAGGCCGCCGCGGTCGAGGTCGACGTCCGCGACGAGGCGTCGTGCCAGGCGATGGTCGCCGCGGCCGCAAAGCGGTTCGGCCGGGTCGACATCCTCGTCAACAACGCCGGCACGAACGTCCGCAAGCTGCCGCAGGACGCCTCGCTCGCCGACTGGCGCGAGGTGCTCGACACCAATCTGACCAGCGCATTCCTGTGCTCGCAGGCGGTCTACCCGGAGATGGTGAAGGCGGGCGGCGGCAAGATCATCAGCATCGGCTCGATGCTCTCGATCTTCGGCGGCCCGCTGATGGTCGCGTACGGCTCGAGCAAGGGCGGCATCGTGCAGCTCACCAGGTCGCTCGCCGTCGCGTGGGCGAAGGACAACATCCAGGCGAACGCCATCCTGCCCGGCTGGATCAACACCGACCTCACGAAGGGCGCGCGCCAGCAGATGCCCGGCCTCCAGGAGCGCATCGTCGCGCGCACGCCCGCCGGCCGCTGGGGGGAGCCGGAGGAGTTCGCCGGCATCGCGGTATTCCTGGCGAGCGCGGCCTCCGACTTCGTGACCGGCACCGCGATCCCGGTCGACGGCGGGTACTCGGTCCACTTCTGACCGTGACGGCGGCGATCAAGCGCGCGCTGGTCGCGACGTCCTTCGGCCAGATTCACTGCCGCGAGGCGGGCAGCGGGCCGGCGATCGTCCTGCTGCACGTCAACCAGCAGTCCTCGGCGCTCTATCTCGAGATGATCGAGGCGCTCGCGCCGCGCATGCGCGCGATCGCGATCGACTACCCGAGCCACGGCGGGTCCGACCACGTCGCTGAGCAGCCGACGATCGGCGACTACGCGCGCTGCGTCGTGGAGGCGGTGATCGCGCTCGGGGTCGGCCGGTTCGTCGCGCTCGGCGAAGCGGTCGGCGCGCTCGTCGCGGCGGAGCTCGCGGCGTCGCATCCCGAGCGCGTCGAGCGGCTCGTGCTCGTCAACTGCCCGTTCTTCTTCGATCCGCGCGAGCCGACGGACGAGCTGCTCGGCCCGTCCCGCGAGCGCCTGCGTCCGGCCGACGAGTCCGGATTCCCGGTGACGCGCACGCTCCGCTTCCTGCTGGAGCAGGACCCGTTGCACGCGCCGATGCACCCGACGCAGTCGTGGATGGACCGCATCAACCGGGCGCAGATCGAGGTCGGCCGCGACCGGTGGCAGGCGCTCGCGGCGCTCAAGGCTTACGAGCTCGGGCCGGCGCTCGAGCGGGTCCGCTGCCCCGCGCTCCTCGTCATGGGCGAGCACTTCTACCATCGCGCCGGCGCCGACGAGATCCGCGCGCGGGTCAAGGACCTGCAGTACGAGGTCCTGCCCGATACCCGCTTCTGCGCGGGCTGGGAGCGCGCTGCCGAAATCGCCGCGCTGGCGATCGCGTTCACCGGCGCCTAGAAGGCAGCACTTCCACGCGGCGAGTGCCAGCGCGAGCGTCTTGCCGCGGCGCGCGATCGGGCGTACTTTTTCCGCTCCCGGTCCTCGAGGAGAAAGCCATGTACAACGTCGTCGTCGAATGGCTGGACGAGGAGAAGTCCCGCGCCCGGTTCGCCCTGCCGGGCCGGCAGGAATGGCGGGCCGAGCACATCACCGCCCTGATCCACCTCCTCGCGGAGATCCGCGCGCAGATGACGCCGCCGATCGCCGAAGAGCCGCCGCCGGTCCACGCGGAGGCGCTGCACGACCCGCGCTACGCCACCGAGCTGCACCCGTTCTCCGGCGGCACGCTGCTCGAATTCCGCCACCCTTCCCTCGGCTGGATGGATTTCGTCCTGCCGAGCCGCGAGCGGGTTCGCATCTCGCGCCTGCTCGTCGAGCAGGAAGAAGTCTGGCAGCGGTATCCGCGCTGAGCGGCGGCGCCGGCCCTCGCGGCTAGCGCACCGCGACCGCCTTGTGCTCGAGGCGGGAGATCAGCCGCACGATCGGCCACAGCGCGACGAGATAGATCAGCGCGGCGATGACGATCGGCGTCGGGTTGTAGGTGAGCGCCTGGGCGTTGCGCGCGGCGTTCAGGAGCTCCGGGATCGCCACGACGCTCGCGAGCGTCGTCAGCTTCACCACTTCGAGCGTGTTGCTGATGAGATCGGGCAGCACGTTGCGCGTCGCCTGCGGCACGACGATGTACACCATCGTCTGCCACCACGAGAGCCCGGTCGAGCGCGCCGCCTCCCACTGCCCGCGCGGGATGCTCTCGATGCCGGCGCGGAAGATCTCGCCGTAGTAGCTCGAGGTGTTCAGCAGGAAGCCGATCGCGACCGCGATGATCGCCGGCAGGTTCACGCCGAGGAACGGCGCGCCGAAGTAGATGAAGAGCAGCAGCACGAGCGGCGGGAACGCGCGGAAGAAGTCGACGTACGCGATCACGATCCAGCTCAGCCAGCGGCGCCGCAGCGTCGGCAGCACGGCCACGACGAGGCCGCCCGCAAGCCCGAGCGGGATCACGAGCAGGCTGAGGAGCAGCGTCGTCCCGAAGCCCTTCATCAGGTACGGGAAGACCTTCACCGCGATCTCGGGGTTGAGGAACTGCTGGAAGATGGCGTCCATCGTTCAGCGCTTCCACGCGAACCGCGTCTCCACCCACCGCCCGAAGATCACGAACGGGATGAAGAGCACGAGATAGGCGATCGCGCCGAGCGTCAGCGGCGTCGGGTTGCCGGCGAGGCTCGATGCGGAGTGCGCCGCGCCGAGGATCTCCGACAGCGCGACGACCGACCCCAGCGCGGTGCCCTTGGTGATCGCGATCGTGCGGTTGGTGAGCGGCGGAATCGTGATCCGCACCGCCTGCGGCACGATCACGTGGACGAGCGTCTGCAGGCGGCTCATCCCGGTCGAGCGCGCCGCCTCGTACTGCCCCTTCGGGATCGAGATGATCCCGGCCCAGAAGATCTCCTCCGCGAACGCGCCGAGCACGAGCGAGAGCGCGAGCCAGGTCGCGGTGAAGGCGCTCATCGGCATCCCGGCGTAGGGGAACGCGAAGAACAGGATGATGATCACCATCAGCGCGGGCAGCGCCCGGAACGCGTCCGCGTAGACGACGATCAGGAAGTTCAGCGCGCGGCGCTGGAACGAGCGCAGCATCGCGAGCACGAGGCCGAGCACGAGCCCGGTGACGATCACCGCGAGGCCGAGCTGCACGGTGATCGCGAAGCCCTTGACGATGTCGGGCCAGTACTCGCGCGCGATCTCGGCGTTGAAGAAGGTGAAGACGAGGCGGTCGAGGTCCATGGCGGAAGGTCACTCGATCTTGATGCCCGCCTCCTTGATCACCTTCCCCCACTTCTGGATCTCCGCGCGGACGAAGGCGGCGAACACCTCCGGCCGCTCGCCGCCGAGCTCCGATCCCAGGGTGACCGCCTCGTCCTGCATCTCCTTCGACTGGAGGATCTTCGCGGTCTCCTCCTGGAGGCGCAGCACGACGGCCGCCGGCGTGCCCGCGGGGACGAAGAGCCCGTTCCAGCCGGTGGCTTCGATCCCCGGGAACCCCGCTTCGGCCATCGTGGGAACGTCCGGCACGATGCTGACGCGCTCGCGCCCGGCCACCGCGAGTCCGCGCAGCTTGCCGGACCGGATGTGATCCCGGATGACGACGGACGCGAGGAACGCCGTGCTCACGTGCCCGCCGGTGAGGTCGGGCAGCTCGGCGCCGATCGCCTTGTACGGAATCTCGCGCACCTGGATCCCGGTGGTCGACTTCAGCAGCTCGCCGACCATCTGCGTGATCGCGCCGGTGCCGCCCGAGGCGTAGGTCAGCGTCTGCGGCTTCGCTTTCGCGAGCGCGACGTACTCCCGCACCGAGTTGGCGGGTACGGACGGATGAACGACCATCACGAGCGGCGTGGAAGTGAGCCGGGTCACCGGGATCAGCTTGTCGTTCAGCAGGCAGCAGGGATCCGGCGTGAGGAGATCGTTCAGCGCGTTGTTGACCACCGCCTGCAGCAGCGTGTACCCGTCGGCCGGCGCGCGCGCGACCTCGCGCGCCGCGATCATGCTGTTCGCGCCGGGCCGGTTCTCGACGATGACCGGCTGGCCGAGCGCCTCGGCGAGCTTCGGCGCGACCCGCCGCGCGGTGACGTCGACCGCGCTGCCCGGGCCGGTCGGCACGATCCAGCGCACCGGCTTCGCCGGATACGGCTGCGCCGCGGCGACGGCGCTCCACAACAGCGACGCCGACAGCATCAGGCTCGACAGCATCAGTCTCATTTGTGCTCCTTCAGGAAACCGGCCAGGACGCGGTTGAAGCCGTCCGGGTTCTGGATGTTGGCGATATGGGCGGCGCTCGGGCACCGACTCGTGGCGCGCGCCCGGAACCCTGGCGGCGAGCCCGGCCATCAGCGCCGGCGGCCCGCCGAGCTTGTCCTCCGCGCCGCTGACGTAGAGCGTCGGCGCGCGGATCGCGCCGAGCCGGTCCTCGACGTCGAGCCCGAGAAAGGCGCCGACGCAGCCGAGATAGCCGGCCTCGCTCGTGCCGCGGATCATCTTCCGCACGTTGTCGAGGACAAGGGGGTGCGCGGCCTTGAATTCGTCGCTGAACCAGCGCTGCGCAGTGGGTTCGACGATGGTTTCGAAGCCCTTCGTCTTCACGGTCTCGATCAGCCCGTGCCACAGCGTCGCGAACTCCGGGACCATCCGGGCGCGGCAGCAGCAGGGCACGAGGCTCGCGACTCTGTCGGGATGCTCGATCGCCGCCGCCTGCGCGATCGCGCCGCCGAGGCCGAGGCCCGCGAGATGGCTGCCGCCGACCTCGAGCGCGTCCCACAGGTCGACGAGATCGTCGACCAGCAGCTCGATCGAGTACGGGCCCGCCGTCGCCTGCGTGCCGCCCTGCCCCCGCAGGTCGTAGCGCAGCACGCGGAAATCGCCGAGCGCCGGCAGCTGCGCGTCCCACATCGACAGATCGTTCGCGATGCCGGTGACGAGCGTCAGCCAGGGCGCGCCCTCCTTGCCGTCGATCCGATAGTTGACCCGGATGTCGTTCACCTGGACGTGCATCGCTCCCCTCCCGTCGCGCCACCTCTCCGCGTGGCCGCGCCCGAGCGTACGCGAGTCGGCGGAGACGCAAAAGCCCCGGCGGCCTCGCTATTCCGGATCGCGGGATTTTGCTTCGCGGCGTGACACCCAAGCCGGCGCGGCCTATGGTGGCTGCGTTACCCGACGATCCCCGATGGAGGTGTCGCATGCCGGCCCCGTGCAAGATCCTGATCCTTGGCGCCTCGTACGGCTCGCTGCTCGCGAGCAAGCTGCTCATGGCGGGGCATACGGTGCGACTCGTATGCCTGCCCGCCGAGGCGGAGCTGATGAACGCGGAAGGCTTCCGCGTGCGCATGCCCATCAAGGGCCGCGACGGTCTGGTCGAGATCGATTCGCGCAAGCTGCCGGGCAAGATGTCCGCCGGCGGCACCGAAAGCGTCAATCCGGGCGACTACGATCTCGTCGCGCTCGCGATGCAGGAGCCGCAATACCGGTCGCCCGGCGTGCGCGAGCTCATGAGTGCGGTGGCGAAGGCGAAGGTGCCGTGCATGTCGATCATGAACATGCCGCCGCTCACCTACCTGAAGCGCATTCCCGGCTTGAATGCCGATGCGTGCCGCGACTGCTACACCGATCCGACGGTCTGGGACCCCTTCGACCCGGCGCTGATGACGCTGTGCAGCCCCGACCCGCAGGCGTTCCGCCCGCCGGAAGAGAAGGTCAACGTGCTGCAGGTCCGGCTGCCGACCAACTTCAAGGCCGCGCGGTTCGCGTCGGACGCGCACACCGCGATCCTGCGCCGGCTCGAGTCGGACGTCGATGCGGTGCGGTTCGACGCGCCGGAAGGGAAGATCGAGCTCCCGGTGAAGCTCAAGGTGTACGACTCCATCTTCGTCCCGCTGGCGAAGTGGGCGATGCTGCTCGCGGGCAACTATCGCTGCGTGCTGAAGGACAGCGTGCGCCCGATCAAGGACGCGGTGCACAGCGACCTCGAAGCGACGCGGGCGGTGTACGAGTGGGTGGTGACGCTGTGCGTGTCGCTCGGCGCGGACCGGAAGGACCTCGTGCCGTTCGAGAAGTACGCCAACGCGGCGCTGTCGCTCGGCAGCCCCTCGTCCGCGGCGCGCGCCCTCGCCAACGGCGCGCCCAACATCGAACGGGTGGATCGCCTGGTGAAGACCATCGCCGCGCAGAAAGGCATGCGCTCCGAGGTGGTGGACGAGACCGTCGCGCTCGTCGACGGCTGGCTGGAGAAGAACCGGAAGAAGGCCTGAGCCGGCCCGGCGGTCGCCGCCGGGGCCTCACGGCCCCGGCAGCGGTGCGGCATGGCTTACGGATTCCAGACGAAAGGGGTCTGCTCGTCGGCGCGGGTCGCGGCCTGGTAGGAGGTCGCTTCCGGCGCGTTCAGGCGGATCGACTCGTCGGCCGACATCGACAGCGTGGGTTCGGCGATGGCGGCATTCCCGGCAAAACCGAGGACGGCGACGGCGACTGCGATCAGGTTGCGTTTCATGGTCAGGTCCTTTTCAAAAGTGGTTGGAAAAAATTTCAGCTCGTGATCCCGATCGATCACAGCGATCGACCAGACCGAATCGTAGGAGAACGGCGACGGCGCAAGTCGCGACAATTGCCGGTGAATCGGTGATCGATTCACCACGGTGCGCGGATGCTAGTCCGATCGGACTAGCGACCGTCGCCCCGCAGCACTACTTTTTCGCCTGCCGCTTGAACATCGCTTCGGCGCGCCGGGCGAGCTCCTCCGGCACCACGTCTTCCTTGTGTGTCGCGATGTGCCAGACGTGGCCGAACGGATCGCGCACCGAGCCCGTGCGATCGCCGTAGAACTGGTCCTGCACCTCGCGCATCGGCTTGGCACCGGCATCGGTGGCCTTGCGGAAGCTCGCGTCCACGTCCTTCACGTAGAGGTGGAGGGTCACGCTCGTCCCGCCGATCGAGGCCGGTCCGAGGAATTCCATGTCGGGAACCTCGTCGGCCAGCATGATCACCGAGTCGCCGATCTCGAGCTCCGCGTGTCCCACCTTGCCGTCCGGCGCACCGATGCGCATGCGCTCTTTCGCGCCGAACGCGCGTCGATAGAACTCGATCGCTTCGGCGGCCTGCCTGACCGCGAGGTAAGGGGTGATCGAACGATAGCCGCTGGGGATGGGTTTCACTGACATCGATATCTCCTTCTGTGCTGTCGCGCGATCGGGACTCCGGCGGGCGCCGGTGTCGGCCGCAGGCGACACGGATTGCCGACGAGCGCTTCGGTCTACTGTTTGGGCGTGCGTTCGTGTGCTTCGGTTCGCCGAGCTTCATCAACACCGGAAGCGCGACCACTTTCCCACCGTCGGCCGGCGGAGCGGCGTCCAGGACGGTGATCGGGGACCCGGACTTCCCACACGCTCTCGGTATCGCCGAACCAGTTCTCGACTTTGACGAGCGCCAGACCGTCCATTGCTGCCCGGGCCTCGGCATAGGAGAGGGCTTCCACTCGGGTCGGGAAGAACACGGGCGCATCGTCATGCTCTTTGACGACCTCCCACCCGTCGAAGAGGGCGGCCGGGTAGACGACGTAAACCGGCGTGTGCTGGGGGTGTCTGCTCATCGTTTTCCACGGAATGCTCCTGCTCGACTCCCGCAATGCGCGTACCCCGGCGCCAAAAACCAAGCCGAATCAAGCCGGCAGGCTCGAACCCGATTCCTCGCGGCGACCGCCTGTCGCCGATCGCCGACGCTCCTCGAGGAGATGCCGCGCGTGACATGCCGCATGCGCGGCGGGGGCGAGCAATGAGTGCGCTGTCGCACATCGGCGACACCGCGGGCGTGGGCTCAGCCGAGCGCGGGCGCACGCATGCGCCGCGCTTCGAACGCGGCGACGTCGAGCCGCAGCAGGACAGATGGGGCGTGCACGCGTGCACACCGTCGCTCCTCCGCCGCCACGCAGAAGCCGAACGCGTGGCGGTAGAAGCCGGCGTGCCGCGGATTGACCTCGATGAAGACGTCGGTGACCTCGCGCCGATCGCGCACCCGCTGGTGCGCCTCGTCGAACAGCGCCTCGATCACCGCGCTCGAGCGCGTGCTCCTGGCGACCGCGAACCGGCCGAGCTCGCAGACGCGCCGTCCCTGCAAGCGCGCCGCGCCCAGGTGCTCGCCGTAGGTCTCGTCGGCTCGCAGGCCCCCCGGCCCGTCGAATCGCAACGTGAGCGTCCCGATGGGCTCCTCGCTCGCGGTCGCGAGGAGGATCAGGTCCGATGCGGGATCCGGATCGAGCCCGGAGACGAGATACCCGCGCGCGGCGTACAGCGACTGCAGGAGCTGGGCGACGGCGCGAACATCACCTTGCTTGCGCGCCTGAGTGACGCCGATGGCCGTCCCGGCGTCGAGACGGTCGAGCCCCGCGAGCGCGAGCGCGCGCGGGGCGGAGTGCGAAGCTGCTTCAGCGGAGAGTACGAGCTCGTGTGCCACGACAGCGGCGCACCGAGCTGCCTCGGCGCGGCCCGATCCAGGGACGCAGCACGCTGTGCAATCCCCGTGCCCGGGAAGGCTGCGGTCGTAGCGGCGATGCCGACTACGCTATGGCTTCCCGGACCCTGCTGCGGGCCGGGTTGCGGCGGGGAGATCGCTTCGGTCCGACGGCATGCGCGTCCAGCCGGTCAACGGCAGCCCCGGCGGTCAAAGTTACCTGCTCGCTGAGCGCGTCGAGCAGTTTCCACACGCTCTCACCCGCGGCCTCGACCACGCGATGCCGTCCGTCACCGGCGTCGCGGATCGGGATCAGGTACAGAAATCCCCGGAAGGTCAGCGAGTTGAGCTCCCACGCCGCGCCGCGGACGCGAAACGCGCCCGCCCGCCCCTCGAGTGTTGAATGCAGCCGCATGCGCCGTTCTCCCACGCCGATGCGCTGCATCCAGCAAAGAAGATGCCACTCAGGCGCGCGTCACCACCGGCGCGTCGTCGACGGTCGGCTCGGGCTTCGTATCGGCGCGGAGCTCGTCGACCGGCGGCTCGTCGGGCGGCTCGGTCGCGGTCTCGGCCGGGGAAACGGCGTGCGCGAGGAATCCGCCCGACTGGTGCCGCCACAGCCGCTCGTAGTGGCCGCCGAGCCGCAGCAGCTCGTCGTGCGTGCCGGCTTCGACGATGCGGCCCGCTTCGAGCACGATCAGGCGGTCCATCCGCGCGATGGTCGAAAGACGGTGCGCGATCGCGATCACGGTCTTGCCTTCCATCAGGCCGAGCAGCTGCTCCTGGATGGCGAGCTCGACCTCGCTGTCGAGCGCCGAGGTGGCCTCGTCGAGGACGAGGATCGGCGCGTCCTTCAGCACGACGCGCGCGATCGCGATCCGCTGGCGCTGCCCGCCGGAGAGCTTCACGCCGCGCTCGCCCACGTGGGCTTCGTAGCCCTGGCGGCCATGCCAGTCCTGCAGGCCGAGGATGAAGTCGTGCGCCTGCGCCTTGCGGGCGGCGGCCTCCACCAGCGCATCACTTGCGGCCGGCCGGCTGTAGCGGATGTTGGCGGCGATCGAACGGTGCAGGAGCGAGGTGTCCTGCGTCACCATGCCGATCGCGGCGCGGAGGGATTCCTGCGTGACGTAGCCGATGTCCTGGCCGTCGATGCGGATCGCGCCCCGCTCCGGCTCGTAGAACCGCAGCAGCAGGTTGACCAGCGTCGACTTGCCGGCGCCGGAGCGGCCGACGAGGCCGACTCGCTCGCCGGGCCGGATCGCGAGATTCAGGGCGTCGATCACAGGCGGCGCGTCGCGCCGGCCGTAGCCGAAGCTCACGTCCTCGAAGCGGATCTCGCCGCGGGTCACCTCGAGCGAGCGCGCGTCCGGGCGGTCGCGTCCGCTGTGCGGGACGGCGATCGTCTGCATGCCTTCCTGCACCACGCCGATGTTCTCGAAGATGCCGGTCACCTCCCAGCTCACCCAGCCGGCGACGTTCGCGATCTGCCAGGCGAGCGGCAGCGCGGTCGCGACGACGCCTGCGCTCACCACGCCCTGCGCCCAGAGCCAGATGCCGATCGCCGCAGTGCCGGTGAGGAGCGCCGCGTTCATCACTGACAGCGCGAACATGAACTGCGAGATGAGCCGCATGTGCGCGCCGATCGCGCGCTGGTGGTCGTCGATCACCTCGCGCACGTAGGCGTCCTCGTCGGCGAGCTTCGCGAACAGCTTGACGGTGAGGATGTTGGTGTAGCTGTCGACCACCCGCGCCATCACGTGCGAGCGCACTTCCGAGCTCGCGCGGGCGAGGTCGCGCATGCGCGGGACGAAGTAGCGGAGGAAGACGAGGTAGCCGGCGAACCAGAGGAGCGTCGGCACGCCGAGCCGCCAGTCCGCGAGCGCCATCAGCACGAGCGCGCTGATGCCGTACGCCGCGATGTACCAGATGGCGCGGATGCTCGCCATCACGCTCTCGCGCAGCGCGTTGGCGGTCTGCATCACGCGGTTCGCGATGCGGCCGGCGAAGTCGTTCTGGAAGAACGGCCAGCTCTGGCGCACCACGTGCCAGTGGCTCTGCCAGCGGATCAGACTGGTGGCGCCGGGGATGATCGCGTTGTGGCGGATCGCGACGTCGGCGAGCGTCACCAGCGGCCGGACGAGGAGCACGAGCGCGACCATGCCGGCGAGGAGCGGCCACTGCGCGTCGAGCGCCGCCTGGCGATCGGTGGCCTCCATCAGCGACACGAGCTTGCCGATGAACACCGGGATCACCGTGTCGATCATCGCCACCGCCAGGCTGGTGACGAACATCAGCGCGTACCAGCCCTTGGTCTGGCGCGCGAAGTGCCAGTAGAAGGCGAGGAGGCCGGGCGGCGGCGCGCCGGGCCCGGTGTTGGCGGTGCCGCGGATGCGGGATTGGAGGTAGGCGAACACCGCTACGCGGGCACCAGCCGAAGGAAGGTGATCTCCGACGGCGCGCCGAGCCGCTTCGGCGGTCCCCAGTAGCCGGTGCCGCGGCTGATGTAGACCCAGAGCTTGCCCAGGCGGTGCAGCCCGGCGGTGAACGGCTGCTGGAGGCGGACGAGGAACATCCACGGGAAGATCTGGCCGCCGTGCGTGTGGCCGGAGAGCTGGAGGTCGAAGCCGGCCGGCGCCGCGGCGAACGCCGACCGCGGCTGGTGTGCAAGCAGCACTCTGACGCCGGCGCCGCTCGGGGCGCCCGCGATCGCCGCTTCGGGGTCGCTCCGGTGGGCGGGATCGAAATGGTGCGCGCCGTAGTCGGTCACCCCGGCAACCACGACCGCCGCGCCCTCGTGCTCGAGCACGACGTGCTCGTTCATCAGCACGGCGAGCCCGAGCCGGCGCACCTCATCCACCCACGCGTGCGCGCCCGAGTAGTACTCGTGATTGCCGGTGACGAAGAAGGCGCCGTGCCGCGCGGAGAGCCGCGCGAGCGGCGCGGTGTGCCGCGCGAGCTGCCGGACGCTGCCGTCGACGAGGTCGCCGGTGACCGCGATCATGTCCGCTTCCAGCTCGTTCACCGCGTCGACGATCCCGTCCAGGTACGCGCGCTTGATCGTCGCGCCGACGTGGATGTCGCTGATCTGGGCGATGCTGAAGCCGTGGAGCGGCGCGGGGAGGTCGGCGATCGGCACGTCGACGTGCTTAACGCGAGCGCGCCGGCGAGCGTTGACGAAGCCCGCCAGCGTGGCAAGCGCCGCGAGCGCGGGCACCGCGAGCGCGCTGTAGTCGCGGAACCCTTCCAGCGACGCCGCGCCGAGCGCGAGCGCGACGTCGCGGGCGAGCGTCAGGACGAAGAGCGAAGAGAACGAACCGATCGCGAAGAGGCTCGCCCAGGCGAGGCGGTCGGCGAGCGGCTCGCGCTTCGTCCGGCGCGCGTAGAGGCCGAGCGGGATCGCGATCGCCGAGGCGACGAGCCACAGCGCCGTCGCCGCGACCGGGAGCGCGCCGAACGGCATGTCGGGAAGGAGACGCCAGCCGATGTAGGCGTGCAGCGCAAAGACGAAACCAAACAGTCGGAGCATTGCGGGATGCGCTTCCTGGAGAAGTTGGGGTTGCCCGGGACTTTTCGGGACCCGGCGCGCGTTAGATTGGGCCGGCTGCCGGCAACGCAAGGCGATCGAGTTTAAGCCCTTTGCCAGGCCGGCATCGGTTCGGTGGTACGTTCCCGAGCGGAAAGTTACGGCGGGAGCAGGGACATGGAGCACGGGAAGCTGGTCGCCGCGGTCACCGTCGTCGGGGAAGCGGACGCCCCCAGGTACGTTCAGAAGATCCACGCCGGCAGGCACGAGCTCCCGGCCGACGAGCACGCCGCGCTCGGCGGGGCGGACGCCGGGCCGAACCCGTTCGCCTACGTCCTCTCGGGGCTCGGCGCGTGCACGTCGATCACGCTCCGGATGTACGCCGAGCGCAAGGGCTGGCGCCTCGGCACCGTGACGGTGGGGCTCAAGCTCCTCCGCGAGGAGACCGGAATCCGGATCGAACGCGACGTCGCGGTCGGCGGCGAGCTGGACGACGACCAGCGCGCGCGGCTCGCCGATATCTGCGAGCGGACGCCGGTGACGCTGGCGCTGAAGAGCGGGATCGAGATCAGGACGGCGCTCAAAGCTAGCGGCGCGCGGTCGCCCTAGCCCCCCACGCCGCCTCCGGCCGGCGGCGAGTACACCGCGTCGCCGGCGACGAACACCAGCCGCTCCGTGCCGCTCGCGTCGGTGAAGACCACGCCCCACGCGAGCCGGTCGGGATTGCGATCGTAGGTGAGGAACGGCCGTCCCGGCGTCTCACCCGGCCGCTGCGCCGACCGGGCGCGCCGGAGGATGGTCTTCGCATCGAGCCAGTCCGCAGCGGGCGGCGGGGCCGCGAACGTCGAGAACCGCATCAGCGTCCCGTCCGGCAGCAGCTGCAGGAACGCCGCGAGCCGGTCGCCGTCGGCGGCGACCGGCACGAACCACGAATTCAGCTCGCCCGACGGCGCGCGCACCGGCACCGGCGTCCCGACCGCGCCCGGCGGCGGGCGCGGTCGTCGCCGACCGCGCCGCTCGCGACCAGCCGCCGGGCCGCCGCGCGGATGCCCCGCGCGGGGTCCGGTGGCGGCCCGCGCTTCGTCATACGTGCTGCAGCACCGACGAGTAGGCGTACTGGTAGGTCTGCGTGGCGAAGTTCTCCCAGCGGGTGATGACGCCGGCGTTCGGCGGCCACGGATCGTAGACGAGCAGCCCGCGGAAGCCGATCTGGTTGATGAGGTGGATCAGGCTCCGGGTGTAGCCCGCCACCGTGCGCGAGTGCCCCGGCACGAAGCTGATCAGCGGCCGGTTGGCGCGGATCTCGTCGCGGAAGAGATTGAAGCCCGGGTTGGTGTGCATCGTGACGTCGAGCGAGTCCGAGGTCAGATTCTCCATCACCGTCACGACGTCGCCAACCCGCGAATACGGCAGCCCGTTCGGGTTGTTGAGCGTGCCGAGGCCGAGCTCGGTCGCGAGCCGCACCTGGTTGTAGGTGTAGCGGTAGAAGTTGAGCACCATCTCGACGCTCGCTCCGACGCACCAGACGTTCGTCTGCTGCCCGCGCAGCTCGTAGCACGGGACGTGGTCGGCGTTGCGCGTCGAGTAGTGGAGCTCGCGCGAGTCGACGAGTTGCAGCACGAAGTCGCGGACGCGGAGCGTGTCGAGCGCGACGAGGCGCGGGTCGATCCGCCGCAGCCGGGGGACGTCCCACAGGCTGAGACGCTTCTTGAAGCTGCGCGCACGGGCACGGTGCACCTCCTTCGGCAGCTCGTCGAGGAAGCTCCAGCGCTCGAAGTTCGCCGGCTCGAGCGGCTTGCGGTCGCGCTTCGGCGCGGGCGGGATTTCGGCCCAGGTGCCGAGCTCGAGCATGAGCGTCTCGCACTCCCCGAGCAGGAACTGGAGCGCGATCTTCGGATAGCTGAAGGCGACGAAGCGGATCTGGTCGTACTTGAGCCCGCGGCGGCCCTTGCGGGCGGCCCGCTTGCCTTCCTCGACGATCGCCTTCTCGTTCCAGTCGAGTCCCATCGCGGTGGCGAGCAGCGGCTCGCCGAACGCCGCGTGCACGGCGACGTCGGCGTAGCCGACGTTTGCGCCGCGGGCGAGCGGCAGGCGGTGATAGAGCAGCGTCCCGTTGAGATCGTGGATCGGGGTCCCGGCGGAGCGGACCCGGACCTTCTCGTACTCCTCGCCGAGCACTTCGGCTGCACGCAGGGCGTTGAGCTCGAAACCGGCGATTCTCTGGATCTGATCGCGTGCGACCGACATGGCACTTCTCCTTGATGTGGAAGTCGTTCAGCATAGGAGCGGGCGGCGGGTCGCGCGTCAGTCTCTTGGCTTGGTCCCTCGGCTAGTCCGTCGAGCAGACGCACCACCCGCCGGCGTAGGCCCGTAGGCCTCCTCGAGAACGCCGCAGGGCAGCAGAGAGAAGGCAGGGGGTACCCTCCTCGTTACGCCTCGATCCTTCCCAACAGGTTCCGCACTGACGACGCGTACCACGCCCCGCCGCGTGCTCTCCGGTGCGCGGTAACACCCTCCGCTGGGGCAGTCGCTAGCCTGTCTGGCCCTCACTGGGATATGTTTGGTATCGAAATCAGAACCCTTTCCTCGGCCGGTGCGCACTACGACACGGAGCAGAAGTCCCTCGGCGTTCATAGCGTGCAGGGTAACCCTTGCATCATATATAGCAATTCGCTATATTTAGCCGTGCACATCATCTCCCGCAAGGCACTCGCGGATTTCTGGGACCGTCACCCGTCCGCAAGAGGGCCGATGTCCGCTTGGTACAAGGTAGTGGAGAACGCGGAGTTCACCAACTTCGCAAGTGTGCGTGAGACTTTCAACTCTGCCGACAGGGTTGAGCAGTTTGTAGTCTTCAACGTGGGTGGCGATGGTTTTCGGGTAGTAACGGCCATACATTTCGACCGAGGCAAGTTATACACACGGCACGTATTCACGCATGCGGAGTATGAGCGGTGGACGCGTCGGAGAAGGAGCGGAAGATGAGGGCAGCAAGGGTTAATGAGGCCGCCGTGCGGAACGCGTGGGCAGCGCTTGAGCAGGCGGTCGGTGTTACGGCCGTGAGCACTGCGCGTGAGCATGCGCGCATGGTGCGGCTGCTCAACGCGCTGCTGGACACCACCGGTGGTGATGAGCGTCACGCGCTGGCCGGGTTGGTGAACGTCGTGGGCGACCTGATTGCCGCCTATGAGGCGCGCGATCTGCCGGTCCCCGCCGGATCGCCCGCCGAAGTGCTCCGGCTATTGATGGAGCAGAATGACCTTACGCAGGCGGACTTGCGCGACGAATTGGGCGGGCAGCCGGTGGTAAGTGCGGTGCTGGCCGGCCGTAGGCAGATCAATGCCCGGCAGGCCCGCGCGCTGGCAACGCGGTTCAATGTGTCGCCAGCAGCGTTTATTTAGCCCTAGCATCATGAGTGGGGTTCCGTTGAGTAGTGCGCCGCTCTGCGCATGAGGAGTACAGCGACTTGGACAAGATCAACATTCAGTTCACTTTGTTTTCCGCGTTCTACTCGCCGCTCATTTCGGCGATGTCGGGCGGATTCCTCAAAGCCGAAGGCCTCGATGCGGAGTGGTCGATTTCGCCGCCGGGCGTCTCTGCGCTCGCGGCCTTGAAAGACGGCTCCGCTCACGTCGTTCAATCGGCCCTGAGCCAGGGGTTCACGTCGCTCAACAAGGGGGAGACGCCGGCCGCAGTCCATTTCGCCCAGATCAACGAGATGGACGGGTTCTTCCTCACCGGCCGCAAGGCGGATCCCGCCTTCACGTGGGACAAGCTCGAAGGCGCCGAAGTCGTCATGTTCAAGGGCGGGCAGCCGCTCGCCATGTTCAAGTACGCCTGCCACAAGGCGGGCATCGACTTCAGCAAGCTGAAGCCCATCTACCCCGGTGACGCCGCTGAAATCGACCGCGCTTTCCGCGAGGGGCGGGGGCAGTACGTCCAGCAGCAGGGTCCGTTCCCGCAGCAACTGCAGGCCGACGGGATCGGACACGTCGTGGCCCAGGTCGGCAAGCAGATCGGGCCATGCGGTTTTTCCAGCCTCGCGGCGAGCCGCGAGTGGCTCGAAACGGATATGGCGAAGGCGTTCATACGTGCGTACAGGAAAACCCGGATCTACATGAACGAGACGCCGGCCGCCGCGATTGCCAAGGCGGAAAAGCAGTATTTCCCCGACATCGACGAAAGCGTCCTCGCCGATTGCATCGCAACGTATCAGCAGCTTGGCTGCTGGACGCCGCACGTGGAAATCACGCGTGCGGCCTACGAAAGAACGCTGGACGTCTTCGAGTACAACGGGCTGTTGAAGCAGCGCTATCGCTACGAGCAGGTCTGTACCGCACCGCCGGCGACCGGGTGAAAAAAGGCGCGGGCCGCCGTGCGATCAACCGCCCCCGGCGCGCGCCTTGTACGCCTCCAGCGCATCCACCGTCGGCTCGACCCGCTCCGCGCCGACGGTCTCCTGCCACGCCAGGACACCGTGCTGGACCGCGATGAACCCGCCGCCCATGAACGCGAGTTCGATCGCCTCGAGGATCATTTCCTTCGAAATCCCGAGCGCGAGCGCGACCTTGATGTGGTCCTGGATCTGCTGCCGCTCGGCCCGGAGCAGCGTCAGCCCGACGATGAAGATCAGCTCCTTCGTCTTGCGGTCGATCAGCCGGTCCTTCAGCAGGACCTCCTCGACCAGCGCGTTCGCCTTGAGCGCGACGTCGTAGTCGTTCTGGACGAGGATCTTGTGGTACTCCTGCGCGTAGCCGCGCCTGGAGACCATCCGGTCGATGTAGTCCTGCTTTTCCTGCTGCGTTGCCATCGGCGAGCTCCCTAGTCCGCGCGGATGTTGAGTTCCTTCACGAGCGTCGAGTACTTCACGTTCTCGCGCTTGACGAAGGCGTCGAACTCCTCCGGCGTGGCGGGACCCGCCGTGATCAGCCCGAACGATTCCAGCCGCTCCCTGATCGCCGGCTCCGCCATCGTCGTCTTCATCGCCGCGTCGATCTTCGCGACCATGTCCTTCGGCAGCCCCTTGGGACCCATCATCGCGTACCAGTTCGTCACGTCGTAGCCCAGCAGCCCCACCTCGACGAACGTCGGGACGTCGGGCAGCTGCGGCCGGCGCGTGGGGGTCGAGATCGCGAGCGCGACCAGCTTGCCGGACTTGATGTGCGGCAGCACGGTCGGCATCGGGTCGAAGTTCATCGTGACCCGCCCGGTCATCACGTCGCCGAGCGCCTGGCTCGAGCCCTTGTACGGCACGTGCGTCAGCTGCACGCCGGCCCGCTGCGAGAACATCGCGCCCGCGAGGTGCTGCGTGCTGCCGTTCCCGGACGACGCATAGGTGAGGCGGCCGGGATCGCGCTTCGCGAGCGCGATCAGCTCCTGCAGGGACCGCACCGGGATCTCGGGGCTCACCACCAGCACGTTCGGCGTGAAGCCGATGTAGGTGATGTTCGTGAAGTCCTCGGTCGCGTCGTAGGCGACCTTGGCGAGCACGTGCGGCGCGATCGCGTTGGTGATGACGTGCCCCATCAGCAGCGTGTAGCCGTCCGGGGCCGCCTTCGCCACGTACGCCGCGCCGATGGTGCCCGAGGCGCCCGGCCGGTTCTCGACCACGACCGTCTGGCCGAGGTGCTCGCCCAGCCTGGGGGCCATGATGCGCATGAGCGTGTCCGAGCCGCCGCCGGCCGGGTACTGGATGACGACGGTGATCGGCTTCGTGGGCCACGCCTGCGCGTAACCCGCTCCCGCCGGCAGCCACAGCAGCGCCGCAACGGTCGCGGCCCGCGCGAGCGCGCGCAGGCCCTTACGTATTCCGAGCATCTTTATCGCTCCTCCTTCGTTGGTTGCTTCTTGACCGGCGCGCCTGTCACCTGCGGTACAGGGTCTCCACCTGACGCAGGACGTCGCGCGACAGCATCATCTTCACCGGGCTGATCGGCCGGAACGTGCGGTTGATCCGGACGTCGCCGGCGAGGCTGAGCAGCCCGTAGGCGTCGTACGGCTCCATGCCCTTCTCGGCGCACAGGAAGTCGACCATGTCGCGCACCGCCTGGCGCATTGCCTCCCCCACGTCCTCGCCGTAGCAGCAGGTGATGAAGTGGTCGGGCGTCAGCACGCGCGGGCGCTTGATGCGGGAGCCTTTCTCGAGCGAGACGCGGATCGTCACCTCGCCGGCGGCCTCCGCCGCCGTGCCGCCGACCGCGCCGTCGCCGAGCACCGCGTGCACGTCGCCCAGGCAGAGCAGCGCGCCGGGCACGAGCACCGGCAGCCACACGGTGCTGCCGGCGGCGAGCTCCTTCATGTCGATGTCCCCGCCGTAGGCGCCGCTGTCCGAGCTCGTCTTGCGCGGCGCCGTGTCGGTGGTGCCGATGAATCCGAGCGAAGGCTTGAGCGGGATCCTGAAGCCCTTCGGGTGCACCAGATGCCCGTCGCGGATCGCCATGACGACCGGGTAGTGCTTGTCGAACTCCTTGGCGAGGAAGCCGAGCTTGCCGGAGGTCTGGTGCACCGCGCCGCGCCCGGGCTGCAGCTCCACCGGAACGACGTCGAGCAGTTCGATCCGCAGCGCGTCGCCGGGCATCGCGCCCTCGACCGCGATCGGTCCGGTCGCGGCGCCGAGGTGGTCCGGCCACTGCCCCTCGTCCCATGCACCCATGAACGCGTCATGGGTCTCCACCAACACTTCGTCTCCGGACTGCAGCGTCGTTACGGGGGGGATGCTTCGATCGAGGACCGTGGTGTATCTGTCGCGGCTGATTCGCTTCAACGTTCTGCTCCCGGTACATCGGTGACGCGGTTCGAGTGGCCCGCCATGGTAGTGGGGACGTGCCGCCGTCACAACCGTTGCACCGAGGCTGCGCGCTCTTCCGCAGCGCCGCAAAATCCCGGCGCCGGTTTCGGCGTAGAGTCGCCATGAACCGAGGAGGTCCGCATGGATGATCACCCCGCCGACCGCAGATCCTTCCTGAAGAAGGCCGCAGCACTGAGCATCGCGGCACCCGCTGTAGGCAAGCTTGCAGCCGCCCACGCGAAGACGATGTCCTACGACCCTGCCGCCAGATTCGAGGTCAAGATCTCCGAGACCGGATTCCGGCGTACGTCCGCCGGCCGGCAATTGCTGGCGCGCATTTACCAGCCGCAAGGGCCCGGGCCGTTCCCGACGGTGCTCGACCTCCACGGGGGCGCCTGGAACAACAAGGACCGCTTCGCCAACGAACCGATGGACCGCGCGGTCGCCGCGAGCGGCGTGCTCGTGGTCGCCATCGACATGACGCTCGCGCCCGAAGCGCCCTACCCGGCCTCGGTCCAGGACGCGAACTACGGCGTGCGCTGGCTGAAAGCCCGCGCCGCGAGCTGGAACGGCGACCCGTCGACACTCGGCGTGATCGGCAGCTCCACCGGCGGGCATGTCGCCGAGCTGATCGGCATGCGCCCCCGCGACCCGCGCTACGCCGCGGTTCCTCTTCCCGCCGCCCCCAACGTGGACGCGACGGTCGCCTATATCGCCACTCGCTCCCCGATCAGCGATCCGTACGCGCGCTACCAGCAGGCGGAGAAGATGAAGCGCGAGCAGATGCTCAAGTACAGCCGGACCTACTTCAACCCGTGGGAGACGATCCTCGAGGCCAACCCGCAGCTCATCCTCGAGCGCCGCGAGCAGGTCGCGCTGCCGCCGATCCTGATCATGCAGGGCGCGCTCGACGACAACGTGCTCCCGGCGCTGCAGGAGAAGTTCGCCGCGACCTACAGGTCGGCCGGCGGCGACTGCCGCCTGCAGGTCTTCGAGAACTGCGACCACGAGTGGGTCGCGAAGCCCGGGCCGCAGACCGATCACGCGCACGCGATGGTCAAGGCCTTCATCGCGGAGCACGTCGCGGCGGGCCGCCGCGCTGGTTGAGCCCCGGGCCTTCGCGTCCGGCGAATAAGTCACGACCAGCCGGGACGGTGAAGAGGAGCGGCTGCACGCGCCAGCTCTGCTATGGCACGTGAGGCTCGCGTAGTCGTAGCCGAACGCGCTCGCCATCAGCCCGCACCGGCGCGGGCCTCTCGAGGAAGACCGACCGCAGGCTGGCCGAGGGCTGGGCCTTGGTGGACGAGCGGGCGGCCTACGTGCACTATTTCGGCACGCGCGCCGCCGCATGAACGGCGCCGCAACGGGAGATATGAGCACCGACTACGCGATCCGCTACTACGGCTGGTCCGGGCTGTCGATCGAGACGCCGGCCGGCGCACTGTTCTTCGACCCGTTCTTCCGCCCCTACTGCGGGGCGCAGTGGTTCGCGGTCGACGACTTCGCGCACGCGAAGTACATCTGCGTGACCCACGGCCACGAGGAGCACTTCCTCGACGTGCCGGTCGTCGCGAGGCGCACCGGCGCGACGGTCGTCGGCTCCGGCGCGGTCACGAGCTTCCTGCGCTGGCGCAGCCGCCTGCCGCCCGCGAAGCTCGTCACCGTGCGGCCGTTCGAGCCGCGCGAGGTGCCCGGCTTCAAGCTCACCACGTTCACCTGGAAGCACCGCGACATCAACCTGCCGCGAGCGCTGTCGAAGGCGGTGCTCCACGGCAACGCCACGCAGCTCTCCTGGGCGTGGAGCAGCGCGACGCGCGCGCCGTTTTACTCGCCGTACACCGGCTATCACGTCGAGCTGCCGAACGGCCTCACGATCCTCAACTACAACGAGGGCTTCAACACCAAGATGACCGACGCCGAGATCGAGGCGCTCGGAAAGCGCTTTCGCACCGACGTGCTGCTCGGCGGCATCCAGCTCAACTTCACGGCCGACGTCGCCCGCGGCGCGGCAGCGCTGAACCCGAAGGTCGTGGTGCTCTACCCGCCCCACGACTACTTCCACCGGATGATGGGCGCGACCTCGGCACCGTGGCAGGACTTCGTGGACGCTGTGCGCGAGCGCTTGCCCGCCGCGGTCGTGGTGCTTGCCGAGCCGGGCACGGTCGTCGACGCCGCCACCGGCGCGAAACTCGCGCCGCGCCGGAATTCGGCGTTCGCGCACTAGGGCGCACGCCGCCCCCCCCGCGTCCCGATCGGGTATCTTCCCGGCCGTACGTCCCCCGATCCGATGAAGCCCAAACGCACCATGCTCCTCGTCGCCGCCCTCTTCATTATCCCGCTCGCCATCAGCGTCGCGACGCACACGCCCGCGGCGGCGACCTGGTCCACCGCCTCCCGCGAGCCGACCGGACAGGCGCCCGACCCGGCGCTCTTCCGCGAGCCGGTGGTCCAGGTGTACGCCGCGCGCACCTTTGGCTGGCGCGGCGCATTCGGCGTCCACTCCTGGGTGATCGTCAAGCGCGAAGGCGCGCCCGCCTACACGCGCTACGACGTCCTCTTCTGGGGCGGTCCGCCGCACGTGCGCCAGAACATCGCCGCCCCCGACGCCGAATGGTTCGGCAGCCGCCCCGACCTCCTCGTCGACCGGCGCGGCGAAGGCGTCGACGCGCTCATCGACCAGGTCGAAGCCGCCGTGAAGACCTATCCGTACAACGATGCGTACCGGACCTGGCCCGGCCCGAACAGCAACACCTTCGTCGCCCACATCGGCCGGAACGTCCCGGGCTTGCGGCTCGACCTGCCGTCGACCGCGATCGGCAAGGACTACGTGCCGCTCACCTCGGCGATCGGCAACGCGCCGAGCGGCACCGGCCTGCAGGTCTCGCTCTTCGGCCTCCTGGGCGTGATCGCCGCGCCGGAGGAGGGGCTCGAGGTCAACGTCCTCGGGCTCTCGCTCGGCGTCGACGTCGCGGAACCCGCGTTGCGGCTGCCCGGGCTCGGGCGCGTCGGTCCCGAGTACCCGCCGCACTAGTGCGACGCTCCGGCCCCGGAGCGATGAGCGGCGCGATCACGGGCGGACGATCCGAGCTCGGCCGGCTGCTCTCGCGGCAGCCCGCGCCGGGCAGGACCCACCTCAACGTCGCCGGGCAGCAGGCCAACACGCTGCTGCACGACGGGCACGCCTGGAAGGGCTTCGAGCGCGCGGCGCTCGCCGGCGTCCGCCGCGCGCTCCGCGCCGACGCGAGCATGCTCGTGCACGCGAGCTTTGCGTTCGTGCTCGGCCGCCCGCGCGCGGATCCGCTGCGCTCGATCACCGAGACGATCCTGGAGTGCGAGCGCCTCGTCCTGTCCGGCGCGACGCCCGCCTGCGTGGTGCGGCTCGGGTACCTGTACGGCCCCGAAAGCCGCGATCTGCGCGCCTACCGCAAGGCCTTCCGCATCGGGCGGCCGTACTGGGCGGGCCCGCGCGACGCGCGCCAATACCACCTGCACCAGTACGACGCCGTGAGCGCGCTGCTCGCCGCCGCGACGCCGCGCAACGCCGGCCGCATCCTCTACGCGACCGGCGGCAAGCCGGTCCCGTTCATGCAGTTCATGGACGACTTCGCGCGGCGGATCGGCAACCCGTTGCCGCTGCACGTGCCGCGCATCGCGGCGCCGGTGATCCGGCTGATCGTGCGGGAGGAGCACATGCAGCAGGTCGCGCTCGCGATGCCGTCGCGGACGCCAGCCCCGCGCGTGCCCGGCTGGACGCCGGCGTTCGCCGACTACCGCAAGGGGCTGGATCAGGTCGTCGAGGCCTGGCGCGGTTGAACGACCATGCGTCCTTCGATGAACCCGCCCGTGCGACCGCTGCGCTCGGCTGCCAGCCGGGTCCTCGCGCACCCCGGCGCCTTCGCGCTCCGCGTGCTCAAGGGATTCCGGGCGAACCAGGGGCTGCTCCTCGCCGGCGCGGTGGCGTACTACGCGCTGCTGTCGCTCGTGCCGCTCCTCATCCTCGTCATGATCGTGCTGTCGCACGCGTTCGAGCCGGAGCGGCTGCTCGGCGTGCTCCGCGACTACCTCGTCGTTCGTCGCTCCCCGGCCGCTCGGACGCGCTCGTGGACGAGCTGCGGAGCTTCGTCGAGCACCGGCACGTGATCGGCGGCGTGCTGCTCGTCACGCTGGTGTTCTTCAGCGCGCTCGCGTTCACCGCGCTCGAGAACGCGATGTCGGTCATCTTCTTCCACCGCGTCGCGATCCGGCGGCGGCACTTCCTGGTCTCGGCACTGATCCCGTATTTCTTCGTCGTGCTGCTCGGCATCGGGTTTCTGGTGGTCACCATCGTGTCGGGAGCGCTGGACACGCTGGCCACCCGGAGCGTCCGCGTCCTGGGCGAGGCGCGCTCGCTGGAAGGGGTGTCCGCGACGCTGCTCCACCTCCTCGGCGTCGCCGGGGAGATCCTGATTCTCACCGCGATCTACCTCGTGATGCCGGTCGGCAGGCTCTCCCTGCGCCACGCGCTGATCGGCGGCATCGCCGCCGGGCTGCTGTGGGAGCTCACCCGCCGCATCCTCGTCTGGTACTACGCGACGGTATCGCAGGTCCAGGTAGTGTACGGCTCGCTTACGACCGCGATCGTGCTGCTGCTGAGCGCCGAGCTCGCAGCGATCGTGCTCCTGCTCGGCGCGCAGGTGATCGCGGAGTACGAGCGCGTCGGCCACGAGCCGATCGACACCCCGGCCGAGCCGCTGCGGACCGACCGGCCGAGCGACGGGGGACCGGCCGGCTGAGCGGCCTCGGATCGCCGCTCGATCCCGCTACGCCACCCGCCCGCACCCCTGCGGCTTGTAGACCCGCTCCGTCGACGCCGGAAACTTCGCGAGCTTCGCCGCCGGCCGGATCGGCCGCCGGACGAGCTCTCCGCCGCAGTTCGGGCACACACTATGTAACAGCGTTTCGCCGCACGTCCGGCAGAACGTGCACTCGAACGAGCACATCACCGCTTCGCGCGAGTCGGGCGGCAGGTCGCGGTTGCAGCATTCGCAGTTCGGCTTGAGCTTGAGCATTGCTCGACTCCCCTCGATCAGTGATGCCCCGAGATCGACACGACGAACTCGCGCACCCGCGGGTTGTCGGCGCCGGCGAAGATCTTCTCGGGCGCGCCCTGCTCGACGATCAGGCCGTGGTCCATGAACACGACCCGGTCGGCGGCGGCGCGCGCGAACGAGAGCTCGTGGCTGACGACGAGCATCGTCATGCCGGACTCGCGGAGCTCGCGCATCACCTGGAGCACGCTCCCGACGAGCTCCGGGTCGAGCGCGCTCGTCGGCTCGTCGAACATGAGCATGCTCGGCTCGAGCGCGAGCGCGCGCGCGATCGCGACGCGCTGCTGCTGGCCGCCGGAGAGCTCGTTCGGATAGGCGAGCGCCTTCTCGGCGAGGCCGACGCGCGCCAGGGCGGCCCTGCCCTTCTCTTCCGCGTCGGCGCGGCTGAGCCCCTGCACCTTGCGCAGCGCGAGCGTGACGTTGCCGAGCGCGTTCATGTGCGGGTAGAGGTTGAACGACTGGAACACGAAGCCGATCTTCTGCCGCACGCGGTTCAGGTCGACCTCGGGCGCGCAGATGTCGGTCCCGTCCACGCGCACCGACCCGCTCGTCGGCTCCTCCAGCCGGTTGCAGCAGCGAAGCAGGGTCGACTTCCCCGACCCCGACGGCCCGATGACGAAGACGAGCTCGCGCGGCGCGACCTGGAGGTCGATGCCCTTCAGCACCTCCAGCGTGCCGAACGACTTGTGAAGCGCGATGACCTCGAGGAGCGGGCGCGCGGCTTCGCTCATGCGCATCGACGCGAACCGGAGAAAGGAACCGCGGCGTTAAGCGGCGCGCTTTTCGCGCCGCTTCAACGCCGCGAGATAGGGCAGCGGCGCTCTTGCGCCGCAGCCCTATCAGCATTTGGGAGCGTAAGGCCCGGCGTCGTACCCCGGCAGCTCCGGCACCCCGTGCCCCGGCGCGATCTTGCGCGCCCAGGAGTCGGCCCCCGGCGCCTCGCCGAACCACTTCTGGTAGAGCTTCGCCATCGTACCGTCCTGCTTCATGCACTTGATCGCGTTGTTGACCTCGGCGCGGCCGGCCTGATCGTCGATGCGGAACGCCACCGCCCAGACGAGCCCGGTCTTGTAGGTGAACGTCGGCACCAGCGTCGGGTTCTGCTTCGCCGCCCACATCGAGACGGTGTGCCCGGCGAAGTTCGCGTCCGCACGGCCCGAGAGCACCGCCTGCACCGCGTCGGCGTTGGTGCCGTACACGTCGAACTTGAAGCCGTACTTCTCCGCGTTCTGCCGGGCCCAGCTCTCGTACGCCGAGCCCTTGTTCACCGTGATCGTCTTGCCCTTGAGATCCTCGAGCGAAGTGATCGGCTTGTCGCCCTTTTTCTGCAGGAACCGGTAATCGGTCTCCATGTAGCCTTCGCTGAAGAGCATCGTCTTCGCGCGCTCGGGCGTGGCGGTCGTCGGTGCGAGCACGAAGTCGTACTTCTTCGCGTTCATGCCCGGGATGAGCGCCGAGAACTCGGTGCCGTCGATCTCGATCGGCCGGCCGAGGCGGCGCGCGATCTCCATGCCGAGCTCCACGTTGAAGCCTTCGATGCCGCCGCCGAGCTTCGGCATCGCGTGCGGGGCGAAGGTGGCGTCGACGCCGGTCTTGATCGGGGCTTTCGCCTGCCCGAGCGCCGCGCCCGAGGCGAGGCCCAGCACGACGGCTGCGATGACGTTGATGCGTAGGTTCATGGTCCCTCCCGGTAGGTCGAGCCGGTATTGTGCATCGAAGGCAACCGCAGCGCGACCACCGCCCCGGTTCGGGGCGAGGCGCCGCGGACTGGTGCGTCAGTCGCCGAGCGGCGCCCCGGTCCCTACCCGTTCGACGATGAGCTTGTAGTGCTCCGGCCGCCGGTGCGCGGCGAAGTTGAACATCGTCTGCTTCAGGTTCGCGGCGAGGTCGATGTCGCAGTTGAAGCAGACGACCTCGTCCTCCTCGGTCGACGACTTCACCGCGATCTCGCCCGACGGCGCGACGATGACCGAGTGACCGAACATCCGGAAGCCGTCCTCGAACCCGCACTTCGCCGTCTCGACCAGCCAGGTCGCGTTCTGGAACGCCATCGACTGCGCCATGATGAGATGGTGATGCACGCGGAGCGCCGGCGGCTCCGGGTAGTGCAGGTTCTCGGTCGGGGTGTTGAAGCCGAGCGTCGACGATCTCCGCGCCCTGCAGCGCGAGCACGCGGAACGCCTCGGGCCAGCGCCGGTCGTTGCAGATCAGCATCCCGGTGATCGTGTCCATGAAGCGCCAGGCGCGAAACCCGAGGTCGCCGACCTCGAAGTACTTCTTCTCGAGGTGCTGGAACGCCGCCTCCGGCTTGTGGTCGGCATGGCCCGGCAGGTGGACCTTGCGGTACTTGCCGGCGATCCGCCCGTCCGGCCCGACGAGGATCGCGGTGTTGAAGCGGCGCTTCTCCGGGGTCAGCTCAGCGTACCCGAGGTAGAACCCGACGCCGTGCTCCTGCGCGAGATCGAAGAGCGGCTGCACCGTCGGATTCGGCATCGCGGACTCGAAGAACTTCCGGTCGACCTCGGCCTGGTCCTCCACCCACCAGCGCGGGAAGAAGGTGGTGAGCGCGAGCTCGGGGAAGACGATGAACTTCGCGCCCATCCCCACCGCTTCGCGGAACATCGCGACGAGCCGCTTCACCGCCGCCTCGCGCGTGTCGGCGAGGTTGAGCGGCCCGAGCTGCGCCGCGGCGATCTTCAGGTGCCTTGCCATGTCGCGTCCCTCGTCAGGGCGCCGCGCGGCGGTAGAACGTCCGCTCGCGCGACTCGAGATACTGCAGCGCGTTCGCGAGGTAGTGCTTGAAGTGCGGCGTCTGCTGGTGCGCCTCGAACGCCGCCTCGTCGGCGTAGATCTCGTAGAGCATCGCCTTCGTCGGGTCGTTCGGATCGACCACGATGTCGAACTGCCTGCAACCGGGCTCCGTCTCGCGCGCGGCCTTGCCGTTCTTGAGGCATTCGGCCATGAACTTGTCGACGCAGTCCGGCTTGATCTTCAGCGATACCGCCAGTACCAGTTCCTTCATCACGATCTCCCTATGCCCAACAACGACTTGAGTGCCGACCCGCCCGACGGACCATGCGTCGCCGTGCGCACCGGCTCCGGTTCCCCGCGCGGAATGAACTCGCCCGAGCCGCGCGCGACTTTCAGCTCGCCGCCCTCGACCACGACGCGCCCGCGGCTCACGACCGTCGTCGGCCAGCCCGTCACGCGCATGCCTTCGTAGGGCGTGTAGCCGACGTTGTCCTTCATCATCGCCGCGGTGAGCGTCACCTCGCGGTCGGGCTCCCAGAGCGCGAGGTCGGCGTCCGCACCGACCGCGATCGTGCCCTTGCGCGGATGCAACCCGTACATGCGCGCGTGATTCGTCGCGGTGAGGGCGACGAACTGGTTCAGGGTCAGCCGGCCCTTGCCCACCCCTTCCGAGAAGAGCAGCGGCAGCCGCACCTGCAAGCCCGGCACGCCGTTCGCCATCTCCTTGAAGGTCGTCTTCTCGCCCTTGGGCAGCTTGCCCGTCTCGTCGAACCGGTACGGCGCGTGATCCGACGACAGCACCTGGAACGTGCCGTCCGCGAGCCCCTTCCACACCGCTTCCTGCGACGCCTCGTCGCGCGGCGGCGGGCTGCAGCACCACTTCGCGCCCTCCAGCCCGGGCTTGTCCGCGTCGGTCGCCTTCAGAAAGAGATACTGCGGGCAGGTCTCGGCGTAGACCCGCGCGCCGAGCGTCTGCGCGGCGCGGATCGTCTGCACCGCCTCGATGCCCGACACGTGCACGATCAGCACCGGCACGTCGAGCAGGCGCGAGAGCTGGATCACGCGGTTCGTCGCCTCGGCCTCGGCGATCGGGTGATGGCTCGTCATGTGGAACTTCGGCGCGCCGTGGCCGCGCGCGAGGAGCCGCTTCGCGATCCACTTGATGATCTCGTGGTTCTCGGCGTGCACCATCACCAGCGTCCGCTCGCGGTCGGCCACGGCGAGCACGTCGAGCAGCTGGTCGTCCGTGAGCCGGAGGAGATCGTAGGTCATGTAGACCTTGAACGACGTGATCCCGCGCCTGATCGCCGCCGGCAGCTCCTCGTTCATCGCCTTGTCGTTCGGGTCGGCGATGATGAGATGGAAGCCGTAGTCGATCACCGCCTTCGCCGCGGCGCGCTGCGCGTAGTCGTCGACGACCGCGAGGATCGACTGGCCGCGGTGCTGCGCGGCGAACGGGATGATCGTCGTCGTGCCGCCGAACGCCGCGGCGACGGTCGCCGAGTAGAAATCGTCCGCGCACATCACGCCCGCCGAGGAGAGCTGCTCGACGTGGCAGTGGCTGTCGACGCCGCCCGGGAGGACGAGCTTCCCGCGCGCATCGAGGTCGCGCGTACCGGGCGCGAGACCCGCCCCGATCGCCGCGATCCGGCCGTCCTTCACGCCGATGTCGGCCTGGAAGGTGTCGGCGGCGGTGGCGACGGTGCCGTTGCGGACGGTGAGGTCGAACGAGGCCATGCGGCGAACATAGTCCGCGCGGCTGTCCGCGGTCAAGCCAATACGGGACAATGCGGTCCTCATGCCCTCGCACCGCCTCTGCACCGCGCCGATGATGGACTGGTCGGACCGCCACTGCCGCTATTTCTTCCGGCAGCTCAGCCCCCACGCGGTCGTCTACTCCGAGATGATCACCACCGGCGCGCTCGTCCACGGCGACGTGCCGCGCCACCTGGACTTCGACCCCGCGGAGCATCCGGTCGCGCTCCAGCTCGGCGGCAGCGAGCCGGCCGACCTCGCGCAATGCGCGCGCCTGGGCGAGCGCTGGGGCTACGACGAGATCAACCTGAACTGCGGCTGCCCGTCGCAGCGCGTGCAGCGCGGCGCGTTCGGCGCCTGCCTCATGGCCGAGCCCGAGCTCGTCGCCGACTGCGTCAAGGCGATGCAGGATGCGGTCTCGATCCCGGTCACGGTCAAGCACCGGCTCGGGCTCGATCGGAGCGAGGACTACGGCTTCGTGCGCCGCTTCGTCGAGACGCTGGCGTGCGCCGGTTGCCGCACTTTCCTCGTGCACGCGCGGAACGCGGTGCTGAAAGGGCTGTCGCCCAAGGACAACCGCGAGGTGCCGCCGCTCCGCTACGCCGAGGTCCACCGGCTCAAGGCGGAGTTTCCCGAGCTGGAGATCGTCGTGAACGGCGGCGTGGCGGCGTGGCCGCAGGTCGAAGCCGAGCTCGCGCGCGTCGACGGCGTGATGCTCGGCCGCGCCGCTTACCATGACCCCTACGTGCTCGCGGACCTCGACCACCGGCTCTTCGGCGGCGGGCCGGCGCCGTCGCGCGCGGAGATCGTGCAGCGGATGCATCGCTACGCCGTCCAGCAGGTCGCGCGCGGCACGCCGCTGCGCGCGATCGCGCGCCACATGCTCGGCCTCTACCACGGCCGGCCCGGGGGGCGGCGCTGGCGGCAGATGCTCTCGGACGCGACGCGGCTCGCGGCGAACGATCCGGAACTCCTCCTCGACGCGCTCGCGCCGACCGAGGCGCAGGCCGAGGCGGTTGCTGCATAATCACCTGTCATGAGCGACACGATCTACGTCGTCAACCCGAACTCGACCGTCGCGGTGACCGACGGCATCGATCGCGCCTGCGCGCCGTTGCGGCTCGCCGGCGGGCCGCGGATCGAGTGCCTCACGCTGGCGGAAGGCCCGCCGGGGATCCAGACCCAGCGCGACGTCGACGGCGTGGTCGCCCCGCTCCTCCGCCTCGTCGGCGAGCTCGAGCCGAAGGCGGCCGCATTCGTGATCGCCTGCTTCAGCGACCCCGGCCTGCATTCGGCGCGCGAGGCGACGAAGCGCCCGGTGCTCGGGATCATGGAGAGCGGCATCCTTACCGCGCTGACGCTCGGCCAGCGCTTCGGCGTGATCGCGATCCTGCCGGGATCGATCCCGCGGCACCTGCGCGCGATCGGCGCGATGGGCCTGAGCGAGCGGCTCGCCGGCGAGCGCGCGGTCGGCCTGAACGTGGTCGAGCTCGCCGACGAATCGAAGACGCTCGACCGGATGATCCGCGTGGCGAAGGAACTCCGCGACGCCGACGGCGCGAACGCGGTGGTGATGGGCTGCGCCGGCATGGCGCAGTACCGGGAGCGAGTCGAGCAGGCCGCGGGCATCCCGGTGGTCGAGCCGACGCAGGCCGCGGTGTCGATGGCGGTCGGCCGGGTGCGGCTGGGCTGGTGATGGACGCTTCCCATCCGTTCGGGATCCGCGCCGAGCGCGCCGGCGACGTCCCGGCCGTCCGGAGAGTCGTCGAAGCCGCGTTCAAGGGCAAGGCCGAGGCCGAGCTCGTGGACGCGCTGCGCGCGGGCGGCAAGTTCTCGGTCGCGCTCGTCGCCTCGCAGGGGCGGACGGTTGCCGGCTTCGTCCTCCTCACCGACGTCGAGATCGAGGGCAACGGCCTCAAGCCGCGCGGCGCGGGGCTCGCGCCGCTCGCCGTGCGGCCGACGTTCCAGCGCCGGGGCGTCGGCGGCATGCTCGTGCGCGCTGCGCTCGAGCGCGCGCGCGAAGCGGGCTACGGCTTCGTCGTGCTCCTCGGCGACCCGGCGTATTACCGGCGCTTCGGCTTCCGCACCGGCGCGACGCTCGGGCTCGCGTGCGGGTTCGCCGCGCCGGAGGAGGCGTTCATGGCGATCGAGCTCGCGCCCGGCGCGCTCGCCGGCGTGACCGGCACCGTGCGCTACCTGCCGGAGTTCGCCGAGAGCTTCGCTTGACGGCGGCGCGGGCGCTCGCCGCGCTCGCCGCGGCGGTCATCCTCGCCGCGCCCGCCGCCGCGGCCGACCGCTGCAACCCCGACCGCGAGTATTCGCCCAAGAACCGCCCGCTCTGGTGGTATCGCTGCACGGACGGCGACACGGTCGTCGTCTTCGTCCATGGCGGCGCCTCCGACAACCTCGAGGAGTGGCAGAACACCGAGGCGCGCGGCTTCACCGGCGGGCGCCTCCTGCAGAAGGCATTCTGGATCGGCTGGCCGCTGACGGGCCCGGGGGACTACTGGCCGTGGCAGGTCGCGGAGGACAAGCGTTTCGACGGCGCGTCGATCGTGCTCGCCGGCTACTACACCAGCCTTCTCACCGGGCTCTACGGCGTGGACGACGCGGCCGAGGAGTGGTTCCGGTATCTGCGCACGCCGCATCCGGCCACCGGCCGCGCCGTGCTCGACTACCGGCGCATCCTCTTCGTCGCCCATTCCGCGGGCGGGGTGATCGCGCGCTACGTGCTCGCGAAGTACCCCGGGGCGTTCGCGGACAAGCGCGTCGGCCTGCTCCTCGCCGCATCGGGAGCGAGCGGCACGAAGCTGCTCGACGAGCCGCCCGGGAGCGTCGTGGTCGTGCTGCTGATGCATCGTCTCGGCCAGCAGCTGCAGACCGGGTCGGACCTGCTCGGGCGCGTCGACGCCTGCTTCAGCCGGGTGCGCGACGACCGCGAGCGCGGGTTCGAGCTCGCCGGGATCGAGATCGCGGAGACGAAGCCCTACGGTGCGGATGCGTGCGACGACCCGGGATTCCTCGGTCTGCCTTACGTGGTGACGCCCGAGCAGGCGATCTTCCATTTCCGCGGTCCGCCGAGCCGGCCGCTCGACACGGTCGTCGACGGGCGGCGGGTCTGCTTCGACCACGAAACGCTCGTCCGGCCGACCGCCGTCAGGCGCGAGCCGCACGACGTGCTGGTGGCGTTCTACGAAACCCTGGCCGGGGGTGCGCCGCCCGGCAGCGGGCAGGTTGTGCGCTGGGAGCGGCTCCCCCCGTCGACGGTCACCCCCGACGAGCAGCAGCAGGCGATGGCCGCCGCAGCGCGGGAGGCCTGGGCGCGGCCGCTGGAGTGCCGCTGAGCCGGGCTATTTGGGCGCCCGCTTGCAATCGACGAACGTGCGCTGCCCGGCGTCGTCGAGGAACGCTTCGTCGCCCTGGGTAAAGAGCGTCGTCCGGCCGTTCGAGTAGCGCGCGCCGGAGGCGGCGGCGACCGGGTCGAGCCGGAACTCGCGCTCCGGGAAGTACACCATCGCCGACTTGCCGCCGTCGAGGTACTGCACGACGAGCCGCTTGCCGGCGTCGCACTTGTACACCACCGCGTCCGACGGCCAGCGCGGCCGGTCGGGGCCGTCCGAGCTGCCGAACGGCCACCAGCTCGAGCAGCCGGCGAGCGCGAGCGCGGCGAGGACGACGAGGATGCGCATGGGTGGCAGGCGGTGTCGGGTTGGTGGCGGCGCGTAGCCTAGCATCTCCCCGGCTCGCCCTCCTCAGCAGTCGGGCTCGCCGGGCGCCGGGCGCGGCGCGGGATCGAAGCGGAAGCGCTTCGGCACATCGGCCGCCGCGATCGAGCCGAGCGGGACGCGCCTGCGCCCGAGCGCGATGGCGAGCGCAGGGGCACCACCCGCGGCGAGCGACTCGATCGCTTCGTCGTCGGCGGGCTTGCCGTCGGTGACCACGATCTTCTCGAGGAGCCGCGCGAGATCGCGGTCGAGCGCGATGCCCGGCCCGAGGTCGGTGTCGAGGAGGAGCTGGCCGGCGTCGTCGACCCACGCGCGCAGCACGACCGACGGCACCGCGCCGGTGTGCGCTTCCACCGACTCGCCGTCCCCGCGCAGGACGAAGACGAGCGGCGTGTACTCGAGCGTGACGAACACGCGCTGCGGTCCGTTCTGGAAGAACCAGCGCCCCTTGTCGTCCGCCTGGTAGTTGCGGCCGATGAACTCGACGACGGCCGCGTTCGAGATGCGCTCGAACACCGGTTGCGCGTCAGCGCTGGTGCGCGACTGAGCCAGCCGTGTCTTTATCCACCAGGTCCCGCGACGGTCGAGCTTGAGCCAGCCGAACACGTTCGGCACGTTCGGCCACTTCTGCATTGCGCGGATGACGATTTCGTCCATTGCCGGTGCTGTCGCTACAATGTTGCGGAAATATTACAGGGTACGCACACTATGACTAGTCCCGGAGCGCGGAGCACCCGGCCTTGACCGCCGCAGCGCTCGCGCTCGTGCTCGTCGCGGCGGCGGTGCACGCGGGCTGGAACTACTTCCTCAAGACTGCCCGCGGCGGCCCGGCGTTCATGGCGCTGGTCGCGATCGTCGCGGCCATCGTCTGGGCGCCGGTCGCGGCCGGACAGTGGCTCTGGCAGGGCTACGTCTTCCAGTGGGTGCATCTCCTGCCCGTTCTCGCGAGCGCCGCGATCCACACCGTCTACTTCCTCCTGCTCGACCGCGGCTACCGGCACGGCGACCTCTCGGTGGTCTACCCGCTCGCGCGGGCGACCGGGCCGGTGCTCACCATCGCCGCCGCGATGCTTCTCCTCGGCGAGCGGCCGGGCGCGCTCGCGCTCGCCGGCGCCGCACTCGTCATTCTCGGCGCGTATCTCCTCACCGGCAACCCGCTGCGGCTCTTCTCGCGCAACCGCCCGAAGGGGGCCGGATTCGCGCTGCTGACCGGCTGCACGATCGCGCTCTACACCGTCGTCGACAAGATCGCGGTCAGCCACTACCTGATCCCGCCGATCGTCTTCGACTGGTCGTGCATCGCGTTCCGCCTGTTCATGCTCTGGCCGCTCGCGGTGCGCGGGAACCCCAACGCGCTCGCGCGAGTCCTGGCGGGTCGACCGGCGGGCGATCATCCTGGTCGCCCTGCTCTCGCCCCTCGCCTACATCCTGGTGCTCACGGCGATGGTGTTCACGCCGGTGAGCTACGTCGCGCCGGCGCGCGAGGTCAGCATCCTGTTCGCCGCGCTCCTCGGCGCGCACTTCCTGAAGGAGCGCGACCCGGTGCGGCGGCTCGCCGCCGCCGCGGCGATCGTGCTCGGGATCGTCGGGCTCGCCCTGGGCTGATGGTGCTAGATTAGGCGGTCCCGCAACGGAGGACCGCCATGATCACCGAGATCGTTCTCTTCAAGCTGCCCGCCGGCATGAGCCGGGAGGAGTACTTCAAGCGCGCCCGCGAGAACGCGCCGACGTGGAGCGCGAACCCGGAGCTGATCCGCAAGAACTACCTCTACGACGCCGAGGGCGGGTACGGCGGCGGCGCCTACCTGTGGCCGTCGGTCGCCGAGGCCCAGAAGTGGCACGGCGCGGCGTTCAAGCAGCGCGTCAAAGAGCTGTACGGGAGCGAGCCGAAGTTCACCTACTACGAGACGCCGGTCGTGGTGGACAACCGGGCGCGGGACATCATCGAGGCCTGAGCCGCCGGGCGGCGATACGGTCGCGACGCCCGCTCGCATTCGCGGCCGCTACTTCTTCGGCTCCTTCGCCGCCGACACCGCGGCCCGCAGGCCGAGGAGATAGCTCTCGACGCCGAAGCCGGCGATCTGGCCCTTCGCGATCGGCCCGATCACCGAGTGGTGACGGAACTCCTCGCGGGCGTGGATGTTCGACATGTGGACCTCGATGATCGGCACCTTGAGGATCGCGAGCGCATCGCGGATGCCGTAGCTGTAGTGGGTCCAGGCGCCGGCGTTGATCAGCACCCCATCGGTCCCGTCGCCGTGGGCGCGGTGGATGCGCGCGGCCATCTCGCCCTCGATGTTGGTCTGGAAGCACTCGACCTCGACGCCGAGCTCTTTCGCGAGCGCCCTGATCTGGTCGTCGATCTGGGCGAGCGTGATCGTGCCGTACTGGGCGGGATCCCGCTTCCCGAACATGTTGAGGTTGATGCCGTTGAGCACGAGAAACTTGGCCATGAGTCCGGTCCTCCAGGGTTTTGTCGGGCCCGCTTTCAGGCCGTCTCGACGATACGGCCGGTGCGCGCCGCCGCGACGATCGCTTCGGTCACGAGCAGATTCTGCAGGCCGTCGCGGGCCGAGACCAGCGGCTTCGCCTCGCCGCGGATGACCGCGCAGAAGTGCTCGATCTGCCGCGCGAGCGGGTCGGCACGGACCATCTCCGCCACGCCGGTCTGGAACGGCTTCCACCACGAGCGGTCCTCCTTCCGCGCGTAGGTCTTCAGGCGCATCGTCGGCACCGCGAGCGAGCCGTCGGTGCCCGCGATGACGTAGCAGTCCTCGTCGGGGTAGGTCGGGTAGCTCTTGTTCTCCTGCGAGGTCTGCTCCCAGCTCTTCGCCGAAGCCGCAGTATCGGAGAGCAGGAAGGTGCCAAGTGCGCCACCGGCGAACCGCAGGTTGATCGCGACCGTGTCCTCGACCGGGTGCTTGCGGGTCGCATTGGACGCGAACGCCTGCACGGCGACGATCTCGCCGCACAGCGCCCGCAGGTTGCCGACCTCGTGGATCATGTTGAGCAGGATCGGGCCGCCGCCTGGCTCGCGCCGCCACGGCGCCTGGTCGAAGTAGTCGTCCGGCTTGTAGAACAGCGCGGCGCCGATGACGGCCACGATCGGACCCAGCCGCCCGCTCTGCACGACCGCGCGCGCGGTCGCGAGGATCGGGCTGTGGATGCGATGATGTCCGATCAGGATCCTCGCGTTCGCGGCTTCCACCGCCTCGCAGAAGCGGCGCCCCTCCGCCACCGAGGTCGCGACCGGCTTCTCGACGAGCGCCGCGACCCCCGCGCGGACGCACTCCAACCCTTGCTCCACGTGCAGCTGGTTGGGTGTCCCGAGGACCACGCCGTCGGGCTTCGCCCGGTCGAAGAGCTCGCCCAGCGACCGGTAGAGCGGAACGCCCTCCCCGCTCGCGATCTCCGCCGCAGCCGGCGACGGGTCGACGATCGCCGCGAGCCGCGCCGAGTCGCTCTCGCGAATGACGCGGATGTGCTCGCGCCCGATCAGCCCGGCGCCGGCAACCGCGATCGCCACTTTGGCCACGATCGTTCCTCGGCGTTCGTTGCAAGAGTAGTGCAAAGATTACTATGAACGGACCGGTTTACCGGGCGCCGAGCCTGGAACGTGTCGGCCTCGGGCGACGGTCTGGAACGGCGTGTGCCCGCCCGCTCGCGCAAGCCTCGCTGCAGCCTCGGGAAATTCCCGCCTCGCAGGCACGGGAACAGCCCTTGCTAGCGCTTCCCGATGGCGCCGGACGGCTGCGCCGCCGCGCGCCCGACACGAAAGGAGCGAACCATGCGTCTTCGAACCTCGATCAGCATCGTTGCGGTGAGCGCATCGCTGGGCAGCGCCGCACTCGCCGCGCCGCCGTCCGACGCGCAGGCGCGGTATCAGACGGAGCGCGCGACGTGCAACGGCGGCCAGTCGTACCAGGACCGGACGACATGCCTGAAGGAAGCCGGCGCCGCGTACGAGGAGGCGAAGCGCGGCCGGCTTGATGACGGCCGCGCGCAGTATCAGCAGAACGCGCTGGCGCGATGCGAGGTCCTCCCGGCGGAGGACCGCAGCGCGTGCCAGGCGCGCATGCAGGGCCAGGGCACGACGCGCGGCAGCGTCGAGGGCGGCGGGATCTACCGCGAGCTCATCACGCGCGAGGTCCCGGCAGAGGGCGGTGCGCCGCCCGACGCCGGTGCGCGCAGCGATCGCGCGCAGTGACCGTACGAAAGCCGGGCGCGCGGGCGCTCAATCGGCCTTCGCCCCGGACTCCTTCACCACCTTGCCGAGCGTCGCGGTGTCGGCCTTGATCACCGCGGCGAACTGGTCCGGCGTGCTGGTGACGACGTCGAGCCCGCGCTCGGTCAGCGACTTCTCGATGTCGGGGCTGCGGACCGCCTTGATGAACTCCTGGTTGAGCCGCTGCACTACCGGCTGCGGCGTGCCGGCCGGCACCATCATGCCGAACCACTGATCCATCTCGACGCCGGGGAAGCCGGCCTCGGCCATCGTCGGGACGTCCGGCAGCAGCTTCGAGCGCGTCTTGTTGGCGATCGCGAGCGCGCGGAGCTTGCCGTCGCGCACGTAGGGCAGGCTCGTCACCATCGCGTCGAAGAAGACGTCCACGCGCCCCGCCAGCATGTCGGTCAGCGCCGGCGCCGAGCCCTTGTACGGCACGTGCGACAGGTTGGCCTTCGTCTGCGCCTTGAACATCTCGCCGAGCAGATGGCCGCCGGCGCCGATGCCCTGGGAGGCGAACGTGAGCCCGCCCGGCTTCGTCTTCGCGAGCGCGACGAGGTCGGCCACCGTCTTGGCGGGGCTGTCCGCCGGGACGACGAGGATGTGCGGCGTGTTGATGATCAGCGTGACCGGCTGGAAGTCCTTCTGCGGGTCGTACGGCAGCTTCGAGTACAGCGTCGGGTTCACCGCGTGCGACCCGGTGAAGCCGAAGAGCACGGTGTAGCCGTCGGCGGGCTGCCGCTTCACGTACTCGGACGCGATGATGCCGCTCGCGCCGGGCTTGTTCTCGACGATGACCGACTGCTTGACGTTCTCCGCCACCCGCTGTCCGACCTGCCGCGCGACCGGGTCGGTCACGCCGCCGGGCGGGAACGGCACGATGATGGTGATCGGCTTGGCGGGGAAGGCCTGTGCGAGCGCGACGCCGGACACCGCGGCCGCGCAGGCGGCGACCGCGAGCCGATTCAGAACCTTGAATGCGTTCATGTACTCCTCCTGGTGAAGGACTTGCAGTGACGTTGGTGGTGACATTCAGCGCGTCCCGGCGTACGGGCCGAGCTTGAGCAGCCGCGCCGCGTTCTCCTTCATGATCAGCGGCCGCACCTCCGGCTTGATCGGGAGCTGCGCGAAGTCGGCGATCCAGCGCTCCGGCGTGAACAGCGGGTAGTCGGTGCCGAAGAGCACCTTGTGCTTGAGCAGCGTGTTCGCGTACTGCACCAGCAGCGGCGGGAAGTACTTCGGCGACCAGCCCGAGAGGTCGATGTAGACCTGCGGCTTGTGCGTCGCGACCGACAGCGCCTCCTCCTGCCACGGGAACGACGGGTGGGCGAGGATGATCGGCATGGTCGGGAAGTCGACCGCGACATCGTCGAGATAGATCGGATTCGAGTACTTGAGCCGGATGCCGCCGCCGCCCGGCATGCCGGCGCCGATGCCCGTCTGCCCGGTGTGGAAGAGCGCCGGCAGCCCCGCCTCGGCGATCGCTTCGTAAAGCACGTAGGCGGCGCGGTCGTTCGGATAGAACCCCTGCGTGGAGGGATGGAACTTGAACCCCCTGACGCCGAAATCCTTGATGAGCCGCCGCGCCTCGCGCGCGCCCATCTTCCCGCGCGCCGGGTCGATGCTCGCAAACGGGATCGCGACGTCGGCATTCTGGGCGGCGAGCTCGGCGACCTCCTCGTTCGTGATCCGGCGCTGGCCCATCTCCTTCTCGCTGTCGACGGTGAAGACGACGAACGCCATCTTCCGCTCGCGGTAGTACGCCGCCATCTGCGGAATGGTCGGGTGCACCGGCTGGTACTTGAAGTACTTGCCCCGCGCCTCGAGCCACTCCTTCTCGGCCTCGTCGGGGGCGAGCCGTGCGGACACCTCCGCGTGGGTGTGGACGTCGATGGCGACCAGCTCGTCGAAGTTCATCGGCTTTCCTTTGCGGCGGCGAGGATGCGCGGCGAAGCGGCATCCGCGTAGAGCGCCTCGACCAGTGCAGCGCGGGTCTTCAGCACTGCGCGCTGGTTGATCGAGCCCTTGTCGGTGATCTCCGAGGCGTCGATCGACGGCGGCGCCTCCAGCAGGATCGCGCGCGCGATCCGCGTCGAGCTCCCGGTCGACTCGCGCGCGAAAGAGTCGAGCAGCGCCTGGAACTTCGCGCGTACCGCCGGATGTCCGACGACCTCGGACGCCGGCGCGCTCGCGGCGAGCTCCGGCGCGAGCGCGCGGCACTCGTCGAGCCGCGGGAAGACGAGCGCGCCGATCCAGTCGCGGTTGAGGCCCGGTGATGACGACGTCCTGGACGTACGGCGCGCCGGCGGCGATGAACTTCGCGCGCAAGGGTCCGACGCTCACCCAGGTGCCGGTCGCGAGCTTGAAATCCTCGGCGACGCGTCCGTCGAAGACGAGACCCTTGCGCGGATCGTTCGCGTCGACCCAGGCGACCGCGTCGCCCAGCCGGTAGAAGCCTTCCTCGTCGAACGCCGCGCGCGTCAGCTCGGGCTGACGCCAGTAGCCGGGCGTGACGCTCGGACCGCGCACACGCATCTCGACCTTGTCGCCGTCGGGGGCGAGCTTCACCTCCACGCCCGGCACCGGCAGGCCGATCATCCCCGAGCGCACGCCGTCGCCGCGGGTGAACGTCACGGAGGGCGCGGTCTCGGTCGCGCCGAGGCCGGTCACCCACAGGATGCGCTCGCCGCAGGCCTGCACCGCGAGCTCGTCCATCGCATCCCAGACCGGCTGCGACAGCCCGGCGCCCGCGTAGAAGAGCATCCCGACGCGGCTGAAGAGCTTCGCCCGCAGCTCGGGCTCGCGCCGCAGGTACGGCACCAGCTCCTCGAACCCGCGCGGCACGTTGAAGTACACGGTGGGCGCGATCTCGCGCAGGTTGCGCACCGTCTTCTCGATCAGGCCGGGCACCGGCTTGCCGTCGTCGATGTAGAGCGTCCCGCCGCCGTAGATGACGAGACTGAAGTTGTGGTTGCCGCCGAACGTGTGGTTCCAGGGCAGCCAGTCGACGAGCACCGGCGCCGGACTCGAGCACGAACGGCAGCGTCTGCGCGATCATCTGCATGTTCGAGCAGAGCATGCGCTGGGTGTTGATCACCGCCTTGGGGTTGCCGGTCGAGCCCGAGGTCAGCAGGAACTTCGCGATCGTGTCCGGACCGACCGCGGCGTGCGCCCGGTCGACCGCCGCCGTCGCCGGACCGGCTTCGAGCGCCGTGAACGGCGTCGTCTTGCGGCCGGGAACCTCGCCCCGGGTGACCACGACCTCGGTGCCGGCCGGCACGACGGCGTCGATCGCCCGGCCGAACTTCCCGCCGTCGGCGGCGAAGACGAGGCCGGGCGTCAGGAGCTCGAAGACGTAGCGCAGCTTCTCGTGATCCGTCGAAACGAGCGAGTACGCCGACGACACCGGCGCGAACGGCACGCCGACGTGCATCGACGCGAGCGCGACCAGTGCCTGCTCCACGTCGTTGTCGGAGAGGATCGCGACCGGCCGTTCGGGCGAGAGCTTGCGCTCGAGGAGCGCCTGCGCGATGGCGCGGAAGCGCGCGAACGCCTCGCCGTAGGTGACCTTGCGCCACGCCCCCGCCGCATCGCGCTCGGCGATGAAGACGCGGTCGGGTACTGCGTGCGCCCAGTGCGCGAAGCGCTCGGTGAGCTTGCGCCGGATAGGCCGCGAGCGGCTCGGGCGAGCGAAGCAGCGTGGCGCCGTCGGGCCGGCGCTCGAGGACGACCTCGGCCGTGCCGACCGCAACCCGGCGGACGGGCGTCGAGCGCAACGCTCAGTCCTTCCCGACCTTGCCGGCGCGCTTCTCGAGGAAGCTCGTCATGCGCGTCTTCGCCTCCGGCTCGCTCTGCGCGATCCCGGCGATCAGCGACTCCATGAAGAGCCCGGCGTCCTGGCCGAGCTCGGCGATCCGCGGCAGCGCGTGCATCACGGCGAAGTTGGTCATCGGCGCGTTCGCGGCCATCCTGCGCGCGAGCTCGATGCCTTTCGCGAGCCCCTGCCCCGGCTGCTCGAGATAGGTCGAGAGCCCGAGGGCGTGGCCCTCCTCGGCCGAGTACACGCGGCCGGTGAGCATCATGTCGGCCATGCGGTGCGCGCCGATGATCCGCGGCAGGCGGACCGACCCGCCGCCGCCGACGAAGATGCCGCGCTGCGCTTCGGGCAGCGCGTAGAACGCGGAAGCCTCGGCAACGCGGACGTGCGCGGCGCACGCGAGCTCGAGTCCGCCGCCGACCACCGCGCCGTGGAGCACCGCGACGACCGGGACCCGGCCGAACTGGATCCGGGCGAACGCCTCGTGCCACGTCCGCGAGTGCAATACGCCCTCGGCAGCGGACCGCTCGCCGAGCTCGGAGAGATCGAGCCCGGCGCAGAAGTGATCGCCGGCGCCGTACAGCACGACGGCGCGCAAGCCCTCGGGCGGCGCGGCGAAGAAATCGCGGAGCCCCTCGACGGTGGGATCGTTCAGCGCGTTGCGCTTGGCGGCGCGGTCGAGGCGGAGAAGGCCGATCGCGTCCCGGCGCTCGAAGTGCAGCGACGCAGGGGTACGGGCTTGCATCGTCGGATCCTCCTCCGGTGAGCTGTCCTGCTAATGGTTATATATTATAACCATTAGCGGCGCATGTCAAGCGCCTCCCCGGCCGGCGTCCCAGAGCCGGCCGAGCAGCGCGATGACCTGGTCGCGCTCGCGGTCGGTCCAGCAGGCCGTCACGCGGCGGTCCATCTCGAGCACGACGCGCCGCGCCTCCTCTAGGAACGCCGCGCCGCGCGGGGTGAGCGCGAGCATGTGGTTGCGCCGGTCGTGCTCGTACACGGTGCGGATGATGAGCCCGCGCTGCTCGAGCCCCCCGATCAGCCCGACCATGTTCGGGCGCTGGATGTTGAGCGCCTGCGCGACTTCGGCCTGCGTCGCGAGCGGGTTGGCGGCGATCAGCACCAGCGTCGAGAACTCCGGCGGACGGAGGCCCCGCTCGCCCATCTCGCGCTCGAACTGCTGGCGCATGTGGACTTCGGCGCGCCGGATGTTGTAGCCGGCGAGCTCGCGGAGGATCCCGGGGTCGAGCCCGCCCGCCGCCGCGCTGCGCGCCGGCGTGCGCTTGCGCGGCCGCGCGGCCTGCTTGCGGCGGCCCGCCATACTAGGCCGCCAGCCCGGCGGCGAACTTCGGATAGGTCTCCGCGATCTCGTCGCGGACCCTGCCGCGAATGAGCGCAAGGACGCGCGGCTCGGGCGCGGGCGTCGCCGGCACCGCCGCCGGCCGGTCGAAGTCGAAACCGGTATTGGCGACGATCTCCTCGACGGTGTGCCCGGGGTGAACGCTCTCGAGCGTGAACCGCTTGCGCGCCCGGTCGAACGCAAAGAGCCCGCGCCCGGTGAGGAGCTTCCACGGCCCGCCCGGGCGGTACACCCCGGCCGGGCTCGTCCCGGGCGCCGAGACGAAGTCCACCCTGGGCACGAACACCCGCGGGGTGTGCTCCTCGCGGAAGAGGATCACCTTCGGCACCATGAAGTAGAGATACGCCGAGCCGTACGAGCCGGGCCAGCGGACGTCGCTCCGCGGATACGCACCCGCCCCGACGAGGTTGATGTTCGCCTCGCCGTCGATCTGCCCGCCGCCGAGGAAGAACGCGTCGACGCGCCCCTGCGCGGCGCGGTCGAACGTCTCGACGCCGCCGTCGGTGAAGTCGGTGTGCTTGCGCGAGCCGAGGATCGTCAGCCGCAGCGCCCCGCCCGCGAGCTCGCGCGCGAGCAGCGCCGCGGACCCGGGGATCGGCGACGCGTTGCCGATGACGACGTTGCGGCAGCCGGCCAGCAGCCGCGCGATGGTGGCGATCAGGATCTCGGTCGGCGAGACGTTCATGCGACCGCCTCCGCCGTCAGCCATTCGTCGAGCCACGCGCGGAAACCCTCCGACCGTCTTCGCGGCCTGCGCATAGCGCGCGAGCGCTGCGGCGTCGGGATCGTAGTGGCCGGGAAGGCCGAGCGGCGCGGCACCGCGCAGCGCAGTCGCGATCCGCGTGACGTACACCGCCGGGATCACGCCCGCCGCGCGGTCGCGATCGTGGAGGAGGTTCCCGTCGACGACCTCCTCGACGGTGACGAAGGTCTCGCGCGAGGCCTGTGCCATCCGCAGCAGATCGCGGCTGCGGCCGATGAACACGTTGCCCTGACGGTCGGCGCGCGGCGCGTGGAAGAGCGCAATGTCGGGGTTGATCGCCGGCACCACGAGGATCCTGTCGCCGGGAGCGAACGGGTTGTCGATCACCTTCCAGTCGGCGCGGTGGGCGAGGAGGTCGGAGCCGATCACGCCGCGCAGCGGCATGAACGGCACGCCCTTGACGCCGGCGAGCAGCCCCGCGTGAATCGCCGGGCAGGTGGCGTCCATCACGCGCAGGCTGCCGTCGCGGACCGCCTGCGCGAACCGCGGTGCGGTGCCGTGCTCGCCGAGCGCGACCGCCGAGGTCTCGATCGTCGCGACGCAGCCCGCGCCGATCAGCACGTCGGCCTGGATGCCGCTCGTCGGCAGGCAGACGAGGTGCAGCCGCTTCGCGCCGCGCCGCACGAGCGCGCGCGTCGCCGCGACCGCGACGCCGTACGGATCGTTCGGTACCGCGACCTTCGCGCCGTCGGGAACCGCGGCGGCGAGTTCGTCCAGCGCACAGAAGGGGAGTGACGCCATGGGCGCGGATTATAGGCAGGCGATCGGCACTATACTCCCCCGCTTTCCGACGAGGACGCCATGGCCCGCATCTCGTATCCCGACCTCGACCGCCCCGAAATCGCTCCGCTCGCCGCGCGCATCAAGGCCGAGCGCGGCGGCAAGCTCCTCAACCTCTATCGCATGCTGCTCCATAGCCCGCCGGTGGCCGAGGGCTGGCTCGCGTTCCTGACCGCGATCCGGCAGAAGTCCGGGCTGGCGGCGAGGGTGCGCGAGCTCGTCATCATGCGGATCGCCGTGCTCAACGCGGCGGAATACGAGTTCCAGGCGCACCTGCCGTTCGCGCGGGCGGAGCGGGTGAGCGAGGCGCAGATCCAGGCATTGCGCACCGGCGACACGGCGATCTTCGACGAGCGCGAGCGCGCGGCGCTGGCTTACGCCGAAGCGATGACGCGGACGATCCGCGTTCCCGACGAGGTGTTCGCCGCCGTACGGCGCACTTTCGACGACCGCGAGATCGTCGAGCTCACCGCGACGGTCGGCGCCTACAACCTGGTGTCGCGCTTCCTCGAAGCGCTGCAGGTCGACCACGAGTGAGCGCCGTGCCCGTCCGGCGCGAAGACTTCACCCTCGCCCACCGCACGCGGGTCCGCTGGGCCGAGGTCGACATGCAGCACGTGGTGTTCAACGCGAACTACCTCATGTACTTCGACGTCGCGATCGCGGAGTACTGGCGCGCGATCGGGCAGCGGCCGCGAGCGCGAGCTCGCCGAGATCTACATGCGGCTCTACACCGTGAAGTCGACGGTGGAGTATCACGCGCCGGCGCGCTACGACGAGGAGATCGACCTCTGCGCGCGCGTCGCGCGGTTCGGCCGCTCGTCGATGACGTTCGCGTTCGGCATCTGGCGCGGCGATGCGCACCTCACCTCGGGCGAGCTCGTTTACGTGCACGCCGATCCGGCGACGCGCAAGTCGGTGCCGATCCCGCAGCTGCTGAAGGACGCGGTGCTCGCGTACGAGCGGGCGAAGCCCGAGCTCGCCTAGCGCCCGCGCGGCGCCGCGAGCCGGTCGACCATCGCCTTAATCGCCCGGATCTGCGGGCCCGCCTTGTTCGCGTACTGCGGCCCGGTGTACCCCCACCAGTCCCAGCAGGCGCGCGGATTCAGCACGAAGCTCCACCGCCAGTCGCGGAACCAGGCGCCGTTGCGCGGCGTCGTCTGCGGGTAAAGGACGATAAGCCGGTTCGTGTCGGCCCAGCGGTTGTAGCCCGCCTCGCGGACGAACCGCTCGCCGATCTCCTCGACGCTCATCCGGCAGCCGTGCAGCGCAACGTGGACGCGGCACGCCTCGGTCTCGCACGCCTTCGGCACGTAGGCGTACCCGGAATCGCCCATGCTGATCGCAAAGGCGTCGCCGCCGGCGAACGGCTTCTGGTCGAAGCGCAGGATGCGGCCGGTCTCCTTCGCCGCCGGCGTGTCGAGGGGACCGAGCAGATGCTTCAGCAGCTCGCCGGCTGCGTCGTAGTCGCAGTCGTTGAGGAAGGGCGACGCGGTCACGCCGCAGGCGACCCCGGCGTCGGTGGTGATCATGCCGTGGCCCGCGGGCTTGTCGGCCACGAGCACGAGGTTCTCCGGCGGGGGCTTGAAGAGCGCGTAGAAGCGCTTCGTCGCATCCACCACCGGCGGTTCGACGACGCGGTCGAGCTTGCCGGCGAACAGCCACACGCGCGCCGTCGCGAGGTTCGCCACCGGATCGACGAGCCCGCCGCGCGCGAGCAGCTCGGCGTCGGCCTTGAGCAGCTCGACGCTCGGCAGCGGCGCCCGGCCGGTGGGGTTGGTGCAGCTGTTCAACGCCGCCCAGAGGCTGCCCTGCGCGCAGTAGTACGGCCCGCCGGCGAGGACGCCGACACCCTTGACCGAGCGCGAGTGCGCGACGTGGAGCTGCACCGCCATGAAGGCCCCGGAGGAGATCCCCGACGCGGTGACCGCCGGATCGGCGCCGAAGGCCGGCAGCGGGTCGCTCGCGAGCGCCCGGCAGGCGGCGAGGACCGTGGCGAGCGCTGCGAGGTTGCGGATCATCGGCGCCTATAATAACCGCCGCTCCTTCCGCCATCCCGTCACGTCCAGTCACGAGGTCCCCATGCAAGTCCGCGACAAGCTCTACATCAACGGCGCGTGGGTCGCGCCGCACGGCAAAGGCTCGATCGACGTCCACGCCGCGGCCACCGAGGAGGTGATCGCGCGCATCCCGGAGGGCGACGCCGCGGACGCGAACGCCGCGGTCGCCGCCGCGCGCGCCGCCTTCGACGCCTGGAGCGCGACGCCGCCGGCCGACCGCGCCGCGTTCCTCGCGAAGATCAACGAGGGCATGAAAGCCCGCGTCGGAGGAGATCGGCCGCACGATCGCGCAGGAAGTCGGCATGCCGCTCAAGCTCGCGACGAAGATCCAGGCCGGCTCGCCGACCTTCACCTTCGGCATGTACGCGAAGATGCTCGGCGACTTCAAGTGGGAAGAGAAGGTCGGCAACTCGGTGGTGATGCGCGAGCCGGTGGGCGTGGTCGCGTGCATCACGCCCTGGAACTATCCGCTCCACCAGATCGCGGCCAAGGTCGCGCCGGCGCTCGCGGCGGGGTGCACCGTGGTGCTGAAGCCGTCGGAGGTGGCGCCGCTCAACGCGTTCATCCTCGCCGAGATCATCGACGTCGGTGGGCCTGCCGAAGGGCGTCTTCAACCTCGTCACCGGCTACGGGCCGGTGGTCGGCGAGGCGCTCGCGGGCCATCCCGCGGTCGACATGGTGTCGTTCACCGGTTCGACGCGCGCCGGGAAGCGCGTGTCGGAGCTCGCGGCACAGTCGGTGAAGCGGGTCGCGCTCGAGCTCGGCGGCAAGAGCGCATCGATCGTGCTCGACGACGCCGACCTGGCGGCGGCGGTGAAGGGGACGCTGAGCGCCTGCTTCCTCAACTCGGGCCAGACCTGCAGCGCGCACACGCGGCTGCTCGTCCCCGAGTCGAAGTACGCGGAGGCCGCGAAGCTCGCGGCCGAGGAAGCGCAGAAGTACACGCTCGGCGACCCGCTCAAGGACGACGCCCGGCTCGGGCCGCTCGTCTCGGCGCAGCAGCGCGAGCGGGTGCGCGGCTACATCCGCAAGGGGATCGAGGAAGGCGCGGAGCTCCTCGCCGGCGGGCCGGACGCGCCCGACGGGCTGGCGAAGGGCTATTACGTCAAGCCGACGGTCTTCGGCAAGGTGAGCCCGAAGTCGACGATCGCGCAGGAGGAGATCTTCGGGCCGGTGCTGTCGATCATCGCCTACAAGGACGAGGACGACGCGGTGCGGATCGCGAACGACACGCCGTACGGGCTCGCCGGCGGCGTGTGGTCGAAGGACGACGCGCACGCGATGCGCGTGGCGAAGCGGCTGCGCACCGGGCAGGTCGACATCAACGGCGGGCCGTTCAACATGTTCGCGCCGTTCGGCGGCTTCAAGCAGTCCGGGCACGGCCGCGAGCTCGGGAAGTACGGCCTCGAGGAGTTCCTCGAGCTGAAGTCGGTCCAGCTCAAGCCGGAGCCGAAGCCGGCCTGAGGCGTAGTCAGTCCCGCCGCCGCGGGAACAGGCCGGCGACGAAGTCGGAGAAGGCGCGCACCTTCGCCGAGAGGTGCCGGTTCTGCGGGTACACGACCGAGATCGGGTAGCGATCCTTGCGCTGCCAGTCCTCGAGGATCGGCCGCAGCGCGCCGGAGGCGGTCCAGCGGCTCGACATGACGTCGAACACCATTGCGACGCCGGCGCCGGCGACCGCGGCGTCGACCAGCGCCTCGCCGTTGCTCACCGCGAGCGCGCCGGCGGGGCTGAAGACGATCCGTTCGCCGTCCTTCTCGAATGCCCACTCGAGCACCGCGCCGCGCGTCACCGAGTAGATCCCCAGGCACTGGTGGCGCGCGAGCTCGTCCGGGTGCTGCGGCGTGCCGTGGAGCGTCAGGTAGTCCGGCGAGGCGCAGGTAACGAAGTTCGCTTCGTACACCCGGCGGGCCACGAGCGAGGAGTCCGCCAGCGGCCCGATCCGCACGGCCGCATCCACGCCCTCCTCCAGCAGGTCGATCCGCCGGTCCTCGAGGATCGCGACCACCCGCAGGTCCGGGTATTGGGCAGCGAAGCGCGGCAACGCGGGCACCACGAACTGGCGCCCGATCGCGGTCGGAAGGTCGACCTTCAGGATCCCCCGTGGGGTCGTCCGCCCGGCGGTGAGCATCGTCTCGGTTTCCTCGACGTCCGCCAGCACCCTGCGCACGTGATCGAGATAGGCTGTACCGTCGTCAGTAAGCGCTAACCGACGAGTGGTTCGGTTCAATAGCTTGATTCCAAGGCGGTTTTCCAACCCCGCCACATGGGCCGTGACCGTGGCCTTGGAAAGGTCCAGCCGGTCGGCGGCCCGGGAAAAGCTCCCGAGATCCACGACCCACCGGAAGACCTCCATGCTCTGAATCCGGTCCATTGTTCCGATTCACTGAAAAGTCTTTTCGATCGTACCCGGTTTTTTCGGCCAAAGCGAACCGTCATTATTCGCTCCATCGAACGCGGCCGTGGTGGAAACCCCACTCGCCGGGCTCGAAGGAAGAAGCACCCCTATCAACCGCGAACTGAAAGGAAAGACGCATGAAACGCACCCTGATCGCCCTCGCCCTCGCCCTCGGCGCCACCGCCGCGATTGCGGAGCCCACGCTGAACCTGCAAACCGCACAGAACCGCGTTCGTCTTCGAGAACGCGCCGGAAGCGACCGCCTACCAGGCCACCGGCTCGATCATCGACGACAACGCCGCCGACTACCCCTTCAACCCGTAACTTCACCCCCCAACGAATCGAAAGGACCAACACCATGAAACGCACCCTGATCGCCCTCGCCCTCGCCCTCGGCGCCACCGCTGCGATTGCGGAGCCCACGCTGAACCTGGAAACCGCGCAGAACGCGTCCGTCTTCAAGAGCGCGCCGGAAGCGACCGCCTACCAGGCCACCGGCTCGATCATCGACGACAACGCCGCCGACTACCCTTTCAACCCGTAATGCAGCGCAAGCGCTCAGCCGGGGCCGGCAACGGTCCCGGCGAGCCAAGGTGGTTCGCAATGGAAACCCGTCTCATCCTTCACATCCTCGGCGTCGTGACGCTCGTCGCCGCTTCGCTTACGGCCATGGCCGACCAGAGCGGCCGGCTCGTGGGCGTGCACGAGCTTCCGCCGTTCGTCACCGAGCGAGTCGAGCTGCCGCCGGGGGCGGTCGCCGGCCGCACGAAGCCGGGCGAGCTCGCGCAGCCCGCCCGGCCCGCGAGCGCCGGTTGACATGAAACCGCTCGCCTCGCACGTCGTTTCGCCCCGCATCGCCGCGTTCCTTGCCGCGACGCGCCGCTACTTCGCGCGTCCCGCCGTCCCGGCCACAGTCGACCCGAGACCCGTGCGCAGCTAAGATCGCTCGACGACGGAAAGACGGGGGAGGTTCGTCATGCTCGTGCTCAGCGCCGGAACCGGACGGGTCGTCCAGGCGATCGCGCGCGAGCTTGCGACGCTCCCGGGACCCAAGCGGTTCCTCTCCGCCGGTTCGGCGCGGAGCGCCGTGCCGGGGTTCGAGCCGATCCCCCCGGGTGCGGGCGACCGCGGCGCCCGCGCGCGGGCGCTCGAGGGCGCCCGGGCGCTCGTCATCCTGCCCACTTTCGACGCCCGCGCGGTCGACGCGCAGTGCGCGCTGGTGCGCGAGGCCGCGGCGGCCGGCGTCCGCCGCATCCAGCTCGGATCGCTGATCGGGGCGGACGCGCGCTCGCCGGTGTGCCTGCTGCGCTGGATCGGCCTGATCGAGCGCGAAGTCGCCGCCGCCGGGCTGCCGCACGACGTGCTCCGCTGCGCGCCGTTCATGCAGAACCTCGCCCTCTTCACCCGGCGCGACCAGGCCGGGCTCGCCGTCGCCGGCCCGTTCCGGGATGCGGCATTCCCGTGGCTCGACGCCGCGGACGTCGGGATCATCCTCGCCCGGGCGATCGGGCAGTCCGAAGCGGGCAGCGTCCTGTGCCAGCTCTCCGGGCCGGAAGAGGCCGGTTTCGAGACCGTCGCGCGCCTCCTCGGCGACGCGCTGCGGGAGCGGGTGCGTTACGTCGACGTGTCCCTGCCCGAGGCGCAGGGGCTCCTCGAGGCGAACGGGTTCACGCCACAGCAGATCCGGGCGCTCACCGAATACTGGGACTACCTGGTCAGCGGCGTCGTCAAGCCGGCCTGTTGCGACACCGCGCTCAAGCTGCTCGGGCGCCCGCCGCGGACGCTGGCGCAGTACTTCGCCGAGCACGCGGCGGAGCTGCGACTGGCGGCGTAGCCCCGGGCTATCGGACCGGCTGCAGCCAGCCGTTCTCCGTCCCGCGAAGCGTCATCCGCTCGCACTGCGCCGCGGTGAGCGACGTGTTCGCAGGCGCCGTGTCCTCGCGCATCAGATTCCCCGGCTCCTGCACGTGCTCCCCGGAGTCCATCAGCACGTGCGCGAGCTCGTGCGCGAGCGCGACCGGCAGATCGCGGATGTACGCGGTGATCCAGACCGTGCCCGCGAGCTCGGACCGCGTCGTGGTATTGCTGCGACCGAACGCCTCGGCGTCGTACACCGGCTGGTGGCGCGTATCGCGCACGAAGAACACCGCCGGTTTCGCCGGACGCATCCGGCGCACGAGCTCGCGGCCTGCCGGCGTCGAGAGGTACCGGAACCGCGGATCGCCGCCCGCGAGGCTGTAGAGCTCCGCGCGTTCGAGCCGGATGCGGCATTGCGCGAAGATCGGCGCCGCCTCGCGCACCGCGCCCACGATCCGCTTCGGCTGCCACGACGTGTCGGCGAAGGTGTAGAGATCGAGCTGCAGCCGGTGGGTCGCGGGCTGCGCGCCGCCGTAGGGGAGCTCGTGCTCGGGGAGCGGCCAGGTCGAGGCGATCCACAGCGACGTCGGGGCCTGCGCACAGCCGCAGGCGGCCACGATCGAGCAGAGGGCGGCGAAGCGGCGCGCTGGTCGTGACATGGCCGCGATTTTAGGCGTCCGGGTTGAGTTTTCCGCACGGTGGCGGCATAGTCCCGGCACGCCCGCACCCAAGGCCGCTACCGATGAAACGCCGCCTCGCAACGCTTGTCGTCGTCGCACTCGCCGCCACCGCGCTCGGCGGCACCGCGCTCGCCCACCACGGCTGGAGCGAATACGACTCGTCGCAGGAGCTGAAGCTCACCGGCAAGATCGTCGAATCCGGCTACGAGCATCCGCACGGCCACGTCCGACTCGAGACGCCGGGCAAGACCTGGCTCTGCGTGCTCGCGCCGCCGACGCGCATGGACAACCGCGGGCTGCCGAAGGAAGCGCTGAGGGTCGGCAACACCGTGACGGTCGTCGGTTATCCTAACCGCAACAAACCGGAGGAGATGCGCGCCGAGCGCATCATCTTCCAGGGCAAGACCGTCGAGCTGCGCTAACGCGCTCGGACGACAACGAGGAGGAGCAAGCGGGCGGCGGGGCGTCTTGCCCCCGCGGCGCGCGGCCGCATGGATCTCGAAGCCCTGCTCGAGGCGCTGGAACGCTCGTCGCTCGCCGGCGCGATGAAGCATGCGCTCTGGCTCTATCCGATCGTCGAGATCGTCCACATTGCGGGCTTCGCGCTGCTCGTGGGCGCGGTGGCGGCGTTCGATCTCCGCCTCCTCGGGTTCGCGCGCTCGACCTCGATCCGCGCGCTCGAGCGGAGCCTGCTGCCGTGGGCCTGGGTGGCACTGCTCCTCATCGTGCCGAGCGGGGTCGCGATGTTCTCGACGCACGCGGTCGATTTCGCCGGCAATCCGGCGTTCCGCGTGAAGCTGCTCCTGCTCCTCGGCGCCGGGCTCAACGCGCTCCTCTTCCACGTCGGGGTCTTCCGGACGGTCGCCGCTTGGGACCAGCACGTGCCCGCGCCGCGGGCGGCGAAGGCTTCCGCCCTGCTATCGCTCGTAATCTGGATCGGGGTCATCTCCTGCGGCCGGCTGATCGCGTACCTATGATGCGGTTCATGCGTGCGCGGATCATCGCGGCGCTCGCGTCCCGCAAGCTGATCTAGCCCGGCCGCCTAGCGCAGGCGCGGTGCGCCGCCGTCGGCGATCCCCTCGCCGTACCACATGCGCGCGATCCCGGCCCAGTAGGCCCCGGCCTCGCACATCGGACAGGCGCGCGAGGTGCCGTACATCTCGCACCCCGCAAGGTCCCGCGTGTTCAGGCGCCTCGCCGCGTCCCGGATCGCCTGCATCTCGGCGTGCGCGGTCGGGTCCGGCGTCGTGATCACCGCGCTCACGCCCTCGCCGACGATCTTGCCGTCCTTGACGATCACCGCGCCGTAGGCCTGGTCGCCGCGCTCGACCGAGATCCGGCGCATCTCGAACGCGCGCTGCATGAACGTCTGCCGTGCGCCTTGAGGCCGCGCCGCCGGGGCGAGCCCGAGCGCGGCGAGGCCGCCGAGCGCGAGCAGCGCGCGGCGTGCCCGGTCACAGCCGCAGGGCGGGAAGGGCCTAGCCGTGGCGGCGGATGAAGTCGCTGATGCGCGGCGCGATCGCCTCGCGCCAGCGCCGGCCGCTGAAGATCCCGTAGTGGCCGACCCCGGGGACGAGGTAGTGGCTGCGCCGCCTCGCCGGGATGCCGGTGCAGAGCGCGTGCGCGGCCTCCGTCTGGCCGTTGCCGGAGATGTCGTCGAGCTCGCCTTCGATCGTCAGGAGCGCCGTCTTCGCGATCGCTTCCGGCCGGACCGTTTCGCCGCGGACCTCGAACCGGCCGTTCGGCAGGTCGTGCCGCTGGAACACCCGGTGGATGGTGTCGAGGTAGTACTCCGCCGGCATGTCGAGCACCGCGTTGTACTCGTCGTAGAACCGGCGGTGCGCATCCGCGCTATCGCCGTCGCCGCGGACGAGGTGGTGGTAGTAGTCCCAGTGCGCGTCGGCGTGGCGCGACGGGTTCATTGCGACGAAGCCGAGGTGCTGCAGGAACCCCGGATAGACGCGGCGCATCCCGCCTGGGTACTTCATGGGGACGGGATGGATGAGCGTGCGCTCGAACCAGCTGAGCGGCCGCTGGGTGGCGAGGTTGTTCACCGCGGTCGGGCTCCGCCGCGGGTCGATCGGCCCGCCCATCATGGTCATCGTGCGCGGGGCCGGCTCGCCGGCGGCCGCCATCAGCGAGATCGCGATCAGCACCGGCACCGTCGGCTGGCAGACCGAGATCACGTGCGCGTCGGGGCCGAGGAAGCGCATGAACTCGCGCATGTAGTCGACGTAGTCGTCGAGGTCGAAGCCGCCATGCGCCAGCGGCACCATCTTCGCGTCGACCCAGTCGGTCACGTAGACCTCGTGGTCCGGCAGGAGCGTGCGGACGGTGTCCCGCAGCAGCGTGGCGAAGTGGCCGGAGAGCGGCGCGACGAGCAGCACGGCCGGGTCGGCGCGCACCGCGTCCCGCCGGAAGTGGAGCAGGCGGCAGAACGGCTTCTCGATCGCGACGCGCTCCTCGACCGCGACCCGCGTTTCGACCCCGCCGCCGGCGACGAGCGTATCCGTCAGCTCGAACTCGGGCTTCTCGTAGCGCTGGGTGACGCGGCAGAAGAGGTCGAAGCCCGCGGCTACCCGGCGGCTCGAGGGCAGGTATGCGAACGGGCTGAACGGGTTGGTGAGGAGATCGCGGTGGGCGGCAGCGACCGAGTTCCACGGCGCGAGCCACGCGTGGCGCATTTCATGCAGCGCGTACAGCAATCCATCCTCCTGATCCGGTGAGGATCCGTCGGCAGTTGGCGGGCTTTATACCAAAGCGCAACCGCCGGCGCATTGTCCGGCGTCGCCCTGGCGCGAAAACGAGCATCAACCGTGCCATTCGCGCCACACTCCCATCCGAATAACGCCCGGCGCGCGAAACCGTGCACAATTCACGCCCGTTGTCATGGAGAGGAGAGGGGACGAACCATGCCGCAGGCGACGGCGCCGAAGATCGACATCTTTCCGCACATCTTTCCGCTCGCGTACTTCGAGCGGATGAAGGCGCTCGCGCAGGGGAATCCGGCGCTCGCGGGCCAGATCAAGCGCTGGCTCCACATCCCCGTACTGTGGGATCTCGACGCGCGCATGAAGATGATGAAGCGGTTTCCGGGCTACCAGCAGGTGCTGACGCTGTCGATGCCGCCGATCGAGTTCCTCGCCGGCCCGGAGGAGTCGCCCGCGCTCGCGCGGATCGCGAACGACGGCATGGCCGAGGTCGTCGCCCGGCACCCGGAGCTCTTCCCCGCGTTCGTCGCCTCGCTGCCGATGAACAACGTGCCCGCGGCGCTCGAGGAGATGGAACGCGCGATCGGCTCGCTCGGCGCAAAGGGCGTGCAGATCTTCACCAACGTCAACGGCCGCCCGCTCGACGAGCCGGAGTTCTACCCGATCTTCGAGCGGATGGTGACGAAGCACGATCTTCCGATCTGGGTCCACCCGACGCGCACCGCGAAGTTCCCCGACTACCCGACCGAGTCGAAGTCGAAGTACGAGATCTGGTGGGCGTTCGGCTGGCCGTACGAGACGAGCGCGTTCATGGCGCGGCTGGTGTTCTCCGGAATGCTCGAGAAGCTGCCGAAGCTCCGGATCATCACCCACCACCTCGGCGCGATGGCGCCGTTCTTCGACAAGCGGATCGGCTACGGCTGGGACCAGCTCGGCAGCCGCACCGCGGACGAGGACTACGAGTCGCTGCGGAAGTCCATGAAGAAGCGTCCGCTCGACTATTTCCGCATGTTCTACGGCGACACTTCGGTCAACGGCTCGGCGTCGGCGATCCGCTGCGGGCTCGACTTCTTCGGGGCGAAACACGTTCTCTTCGGCACCGACTGCCCGTTCGACCCGCAGGGCGGCCCGCTCTTCATCCGCGAGAACATCAAGGCGATCGACTCGCTCAAGCTGAAGAAGGACGACCTGCGCCGGATCTACTTCGGCAACGCGATCCAGATGCTGCGGCTCAAGCTGCCGGGGGCCAAGCCGAAGTAGGCTCGCCCCCTCTGTCCAAGGGGGCGGCCCGGCGGGTTCAGGCCGCCTTCTTCTGCCCCACCGCCTCGTCGCGCAGCGCGCGCCGCAGGATCTTGCCGACGTTCGTCTTCGGCAGCTCGGTGCGGAACTCGACGTGCTTCGGCCGCTTGTAGCCGGTGAGGTTCGCCTCGCAGTGCTTGCGCACGTCGTCCTCGGTGAGCGCCGGGTCCTTCTTGACGACGAACAGCTTCACCGCCTCGCCCGACTTGTCGTCGGGCACGCCGATCACGGCGCACTCGAGCACGCCGGCGTGCTGTGCGACCACGTCCTCGACCTCGTTCGGATAGACGTTGAAGCCCGACACCAGCACCATGTCCTTCTTGCGGTCGACGATCCGGACGAACCCCTGCTCCTCGACCCGCGCGATGTCGCCGGTGGCGAAGAAGCCGTCGGGGCTGATCACCTTCGCCGTCTCCTCGGGCCGCTGCCAGTAGCCCTTCATCACCTGCGGTCCGCGCACGCAGAGCTCGCCGACCCCGCCGAGCCCCAGGGCCTTCCCGTTGTCGTCGCGGATCTCGATCTCGGTGGACGGCAGCGGCAGCCCGATCGTGCCGTTGTACGCGGTCAGGCTCAACGGGTTGATGCAGACGCCCGGCGAGGTCTCGGTGAGCCCGTAGGCCTCGAGCAGCACCTTGCCGGTGACCTGCTTCCAGCGGTCGGCCACCGCCTTCTGCACCGCCATCCCGCCGCCGATCGTCAGCTGCAGATGACTGAAGTCGAGCTGGCCGAAATCGGGGTGATTCAGGAGCGCGTTGAAGAGCGTGTTGACGCCGGTGATCACGGTGAACTTGTGCTTGGCGAGCTCCTTCACGAACCCCGGGATGTCGCGCGGGTTGGTGATCAGCACGTTGCAGCCGCCCATCTTCATGTAGGTGAGGCAGTTTCCGGTGAGCGAGAAGATGTGATAGAGCGGCAGCGCGGTGATGATCGACCTGCTGCCTCGTCGCCGAGGAACGGCTTCTGCCACCAGTAGACCATCTCGAGGTTGGCGAGGATGTTGCGGTGGAGCAGCATCGCGCCCTTCGCGACGCCGGTGGTGCCGCCGGTGTACTGCAGGAACGCGATGTCCTCGAGGCCGACCTCGACCGCCTTCAGCTCGTGGCGCGCGCCCTCGGCGATGACGTCGTTGAACCGGAGCGCGTTCGGCAGCTCGTACGCCGGCACCATCTTCTTCACGTGGCGCACGACGAGGTTGACGATCGCCCCCTTGAGCCCGAGCATGTCGCCGAGCGTGGCGACGACGACGTGCTTCAGCTTCGTGCGCCCGACAACCTGCTGCAGCACCGAGGCGAAGTTCTCGAGGATGACGATCACCTCCGCGCCGGAGTCGTTGAGCTGGTGCTCGAGCTCGCGGGCGGTGTAGAGCGGGTTGACGTTGACGACGACGCACCCCGCGCGCAGCGTGCCGAAGAGCGCGACCGGGTACTGCAGCACGTTCGGCATCATGATCGCGACGCGCGCGCCCTTGGCGAGCCCCTTCGCCTGGAGCCACGCGCCGAAATTCCGCGTGAGCCGGTCCAGATCGGCGAAGCTCATGGTCTTGCCCATGTTGTGGTACGCGGGGCGCTCGGCGTACTTCTTCACGCTCGCCTCGACCAGCGCGCCGATCGACTTGTGCTCGTCGTAGCGGATCTCCGCCGGCACGCCGGGCGGATAGCTCTTCAGCCAGATCTTCTCCACGATCCTCTCCTCGTTATGATGAGCGGCCGTCCCTCGCGGCCGCCCTCCTGTGGACCGCCCGATACCGGGCGGCTCGAGGATTATCCGTGAACCGCCTGCGGCCCGCCTAGTGTCGGGGGGTCGTCGGCTCAGGCGATCGACGCGGCGCGGCGGACGCTGGCGATCATCGAGCTCTGCAGGAGGAACTGCCGGGCGAGCTGCGGGTCGGCGTTCGCCCGGCGCAGCTCGTCGAACCGGGCGGCACGCGCCGCGGGATCGCGCTCGGCGAGCGTGCGGAGGTTGCGGATCGAGCCGTCCTGGACGTACTCGACGTTCACCGTCCGCCGCTGGCGCACGTAGCGGTCGAGGAGCGATTCGCCGCCTTCGCCGCGACACACCTCGCCGAGCTTGCCGGCGAGGTTGATCGCGTCGTGGATGCCGCCGTTCAGGCCGAATGCGCCGAGCGGGTTGTTGAGATGCGCCGCGTCGCCGGCGAGCAGCACCCGCCCCCGGCGGAACTCCCGTGCGACGCGCTGATGGACCTTGTAGATGCTCTTGTATCGGATCGCGTAGCGCTCGGCGCGCGGAACGAAGTACTGCATCCGCCGCTCGATCTCGGCCTCCGACAGCGTGACCTCGTCCGGCTCGTCCGGCGGGACCGGAAACGCGATGCGCCACAGCCCGCCGGACTCGGCGTCCGGCATCTTGAAGACGGCCGCCCACTGGTCCGGGTCGGCGACGTAGGCGTTGGGCGTGAAGCCGTGCGCACCGAAGTCGTAGCGCGTGCTGACGACGACGAAGCGCTCCGGCCAGGTGAACCCCTCGAACTCGACGCCGATCGCCTTCCGCACGGCGCTGCGGCCGCCGTCGGCGCCGACCAGCCACGCGCCGTCGAAGCGCTCGACGCCGCCGGTCGTCTCGGCCGAGACCGACACCCGGTCCGCGTCCTGCGCCACGTCGACGACGCGCGCGCCGAAGCGCACCGCGGCGTGCGGGAGCCGCATCAGACGGTCGAAGATGATCGGCGTCAGCCGGTGCTGCTCGAGGTGGAAGCGATACGGGTACGGCGTCTCGTCGGCGATGAGCGAGAGGTCCCACTCCGCGATCACGCCCCCGTTGCGATCGCGGTGCTGCCAGCGCGGCACCTTGATCCCGGTGCGATGCATCTCGTCGGTAATGCCGTACGGCGCCATCATCTCGAGCGTCGGCGGGTGGAAGGTGCCGGCGCGCAGATCGTGGGTCAGCGCGGCTTCCGCCTCGAGCACGAGCACCGGAACGTCGCGGCTCGCGAGCGCGAGCGCCGTGAGCAGCCCCACCGGGCCGGCGCCGGCGACGATCACGCGCGACGAAGGCATCGTTCGATTCTATGTCGGCGCCGGCCGGACGTGCCCGGCGAGCGCAATCGCGGCGAAGGTCGCGACCATCGACATCCAGCCGACCGCGCCGAAATAGAGGATCTCGCCGCCCGGCCCGCGGGCGACGATTGCGCTCGCGGCGAGCGAGGCGAGCCCCGCGGTCACGGCCGCCGCAGGAACCCGAGGAGCGCGGGCGCCACGACCGCTCCGATCCCGAGCGTGACGAAGGCGATCCCCCACGCGAACGCGCTCTGGTTGCCGCCCGCGAGATCGAGCGCGAGCCCGAACACGAGCGGGGCGACGAAGCCGGCGCCGAAGCCGAGCGTCGAGTGCACCGCCATCGTCGCGCCGCGCAAGGCGGGATCGCTGGCGGCGACCATGCCGGCGGTCAGCGTCGAGGAGTCGCTCATGATGAGGAGCATGTGCGCGACGACCAGCGCGGCCACGAGGAGCCACGGCAGGTGCCCGAGGAAGCCGAGCGTGCAGGTGAGCGCGCCGGAGAGCGTCATGCCGACCACGATCACCCGCGCGCGGCCCGCGCGCAGGCTGACCTCGTTCCCGGCGATGCTCGCGAACGGCGAGACGAGGCTCGCCACCGCGTGGATGCCCGCCGGCGAGAGCGGCGCGGGAACCATGCTCTGCGCGAACGTGAGGAAGGCGACCATCCAGGAGCGCGAGCCGAGCAGCTCCCAGCAGTGCACCGCGTAGCCGAGGATGTAGCGGCGCGCGGGCCGGTTCCCGAGCACCGGCCGGAAGTCGAGGAGATGCGCGTCCGCGCGTGCGCCGGTCGGCTTCCGGGCGGGCAGCCCGAGCACGACCATCGCGCCCGACAGGAGCGGCCCGACCGCCGACGCACGCGAACGCCCAGCGCCAGCCGGCCGCCGCGGCGATCCCGCTCGCCAGCACGAGCGAGAGGCTCGCGCCGAACCCGAACGACGCGGTGTAGAACGACACAGCGCGCGCTCTGCGCCGCGCCGGTGCGTGTTGTCGGTGAGCGCGCGCAGGCCGGGCATGTAGCGTGCCGGCGATGCCGACCCCGACGAGGAGCTGCGAAGAGCCCGCCGGCCAGCGCGCCGTCGGCGAGCCAGCGCGAAGCCGAGCCGAGCCCTGCCGACGCGACCACGCTCGAGACGAGGTAGATCCGCCGCGCGTCGACGCGGTCGGTGAGCGCGGTGAGCACCGGCACCGCCGCCATGTAGCCGGCGAAGAAGAGGCCGCTCACGAAGCCGGCCTCGGTGTTCGACATCGACCACTCCGCCTGCAGCTGCGGCAGCAGCGTCGGGATAGGTCGAGAAGACGCTCATGCTCGCGACGTGCGCGAGGCACAGCCAGCCGATGATCTGCCAGGCGGGGCGGCGCCGCGAAGATCGCAGGCACCGCGGAGTTACATCTTGGTGCTTCGAACCCGGGCTTCCGCTTCTCGACGAACGCCGCCATCCCTTCCTTCTGGTCCTCGGTCGCGAACAGCGAGTGGAACAGCCGCCGCTCGAAGAGAATCCCTTCGGCGAGCGGCGTCTCGTAGGCGCGGTTCACCGCTTCCTTCGCGATCATCACCGACGGCAGGGAGAACTCGGCGATCGCGGCGGCGGCCGCCAGCGCCTCGTCGAGCAGCTTCGCCGCCGGGACGACGCGCGAGACGAGTCCGGCGCGCTCGGCCTCGGCCGCATCCATCATCCGCCCGGTGAGGATCATGTCCATCGCCTTCGCCTTGCCGACCGCGCGCGGCAGGCGCTGCGTCCCGCCGGCGCCGGGGATGATCCCGAGCTTGATCTCGGGCTGGCCGAACTTCGCGGTGTCGGCGGCGATCACGATGTCGCACGCCAGCGCGACCTCGCAGCCGCCGCCGAGCGCGAAGCCGGCGACCGCGGCGATGACCGGCTTCCGGACCGACCGGATGCGCTCCCAGTTGCGCGTGATGTACTCGGACTTGTACACGTCCATGTAGGACCAGTCCTTCATCGCGCCGATGTCGGCGCCGGCGGCGAACGCCTTCTCGCTGCCGGTGAGGACGATCGCGCCGATGCCCTCGTCCTGCTCGAACGCGGCGAGCGCGTCGCCGAGCTCGTTCATGAGCGCGTCGTTCAGCGCGTTGAGCTGCTTCGGGCGGTTGAGCGTGATCAGGCCGACGCGGCCGCGGGTCTCGGTGAGGATGTTCTCGTAAGCCATTGGTGCCTCGCTGTGTCAACCCGCCTTCAGCGCGCCCGCGATCGACCGCGCGGCCTCGCCGAGGTGAATCGTGTCCATGCCCACCGCGACCAGCGTGTAGCCCTGCGCGATGAACGGCTTCGCCTTCGCCGCCGAACCGACGTAGATGCCGAGCGTGCGGCCCGCGCGCTTGCAGGCTTCGGCAACGCGCGCGATCGCGGCGAGGACGTCGGGATGCTCGACCTCGCCCAGCCGGCCCATGCTGCCGGAGAGATCGTAGGGGCCGACGAACACCGCGTCGACGCCGTCGACCGCGACGATGGCGTCGATCGCCTCGACCGCGGCGATGTGCTCGCACTGGACGCAGACGACCGTCGCCTCGTCCGCGGTGCGGACGTAGCGCTGGAAGTCGAAGCCGTACCCCTGCGCGCGCACGAGCCCCACGCCGCGCACGCCGCGCGGCGGGTACTTGCAGAACGACACGATCGACTTCGCCTGCTGCGCGGTGTTCACCATCGGCACCACGACGCCGGCCGCGCCGATGTCGAGCGCCTTCTTCAGGGTCGCCTCGCCGCCGTCCGGAACGCGGACGACGCACGGCACGCGCGCGGCCTGGAGCAGCGTCTGCGCGGCGAGGAAGTCGAGCGCGGCGTGCTCGGTGTCGACGAACAGCCAGTCGAGCCCGGCGCCGGACAGCACCTCCGCCACCTCCGGCGCCGGCAGCGTGACGATGGTGCCGAGCAGGAGCTCGCGCCGCCGCAGGCGATCGGCGAAGGCCCGGGACGTCAAAGGGACGGCCGTCATCGCCCGGCGCTCTTCTTGTACGCCCCGAGCGGGAGCACGTCCGGCAGCTGCAGCCGCGGGCGATCCGGCTCGACCGCGGTGAGCGCGGCGGTCTCCCGCATCGTGCGGAGGCTCCGCACCGCGAGCTCCTGGTATTGGCGCGTGGCGTCGCCCTTCCACCGGAGCTCCTCCGGCGTGAGCTCGCGGAGCACCCGGGCCGGAATGCCGACGACGAGCGTGCGCGGCGGTACTTCCATCCCGGCCTTCACGAACGCGAGCGCGGCGACCATCGCCCACTCGCCGATCACCGCGTTGTCGTTCACCACCGCGTTCATGCCGACCAGCGCGTGCGTGCGGATGCGGCAGGCGTGGAGGATCGCGCCGTGGCCGATGTGGCCGTTCGCCTCGATCACCGTGTCCTCGTCCGGGAAGCCGTGGACGATGCAGCAGTCCTGGAGGTTGGCGCCCTCCTCCACGACGATCCGGCCGAAGTCGCCGCGCAGGCTGGCCGACGGCCCGATGTAGACGCCCGGCCCGACGATGACGTCGCCGATCAGCGTCGCCGACGGATGCACGAACGCCGATGGGTCCACCACCGGCGTGATGCCGTCGATCGTCCAGACTTTCACCATGGGGAGCGGTTACACTTGAAAGCGCCCGATTCTAGCGCACGCCCGTGCTACGACTCGCGATTCTGATCGCCGCCGCCGTGACGACCCAAGCCGCCGCTCTCGACCTCCAGGGGCACCGCGGTGCGCGCGGGCTCGCGCCCGAGAACACCCTGCCGGCGTTCGCGCGCGCGCTCGCGATCGGCGTGACGACGCTGGAGCTCGACGCGGGCATCACCGAGGACGGCGTGGTGGTCGTCTGCCACGACCGGCGGCTCAACCCGGACATCGCGCGCGGCACGGACGGCCGCTGGCTCGTCGGCCGCACGCGCACGATCCGCGAGCTGACCTTCCACGAGCTCGGCCGCTACGACGTCGGCCGCATCCGCCCGGGTAGCGACTACTCCACCCGCTTTCCCAGCCAGCGGCGCATGGACGGCGTGCGCATCCCGAAGCTGGAGGACGTGTTCGAGCTCGCGCGGCGCGCGCACAACGACGAGGTCCGGTTCAACATCGAGACCAAGCTCTCGCCGCTCGCCCCCGACGAGACCGCCGGACCCGACGAGTTCGCGCGCGCGGTCATCAATGTCGTGCGGGCGAGCCATGTCGAGCGCCGCACGACCATCCAGTCGTTCGACTGGCGCACGCTCGCGCTCGTGCAGCGCGAAGCCCCGGAGATCGCCACCGCCTACCTCACGAGCGACGCCGAGAACGTCCGCGACGCAGGCAGCGGGCCGTCGCCGTGGACGAACGGCATCCGGCTCGCCGATCACGGCTCGGTGCCGAGGATGGTCGCGGCCGCCGCGTCGGCCGGTCCGCCGGGTCCGCCGGGGGACGGATCTGGTCGCCGAACTACCGCGACCTCACCGCGGCGCTCGCGAAGGAGGCGAAGAGCCTCGGGCTCGGGGTGCTGCCGTGGACGGTGAACGACCCGCCCGACATGGAGCGGCTCATCGACTGGGGCGTCGACGGCATCATCACCGACTACCCGGATCGATTGCGCGACGTGATGGCGGCGAAGCGCCTGCCGCTGCCGAAGGCGACGCCGGTTTCGCCGTAGTTTCCCCGGTTGAAGCGCAGCTCGACCGGGTTCAGTCGAGCTTGATCCCGGCCTTCCGGATCACCTGCCCCCACTTCTCGTGGTCGTTGCGCACGATCGCGGCGAACTCGGCCGGCGAGTTGCCGACCGGCTCGAGGCCGATGTCCATCAGCTTCTTGCGGACGTCCGGGATGGCCAGCACCTTGGCGAAGTCGGCGGCCAGCTTGTCGACGATCGCCGGCGGCGTGCCGGCGGGGACGAAGAGGCCATGCCAGGCATCGCCCACGTACCCGGGCACCACTTCGCCGATGGCGGGCACGTCGGGCAGCGAGTCGAGGCGCTTGGCGAGCGTCACGCCGAGCGCGCGCGCCTTGCCGCTCTTCGCCGCCGGGACGCCGGTCGTATAGGGCGTCATCGTCAGGTCGGTCTCGCCGCTGTACACCGCATTCAGCGCGGGCGTGGTCATGGGGATGTGCAGCATGTTCGTGCCGGTCATGCCGAGGAACAGCTCCATCACGACGTGGGTGCCGACCCCCGCGCCCGCCGAGCTGTAGGTGAGCTTGCCGGGCTCCGCCTTCGCCATCGCGATCAGCTCCTGCAGGTTCTTCGCCGGCAGCGCGTTCTTCGCCACCAGCACGTAGCCGAGGTTCACGATCAGCGACACCGGGACGAAGCTCTTCAGCGGATCGAACGGCATCTTCGAGAACATGTGCGGGTTCGCGCAGATCACCGAGTTGACGGTGTAGAGCACCGTGTACCCGTCCGGCGCGGCCGACGCCACCGCCTGCGCGCCGAGGTTTCCCGAGGCGCCGGTGCGGTTCTCGATGATCATCTGCTGGCCCCACAGCTCGCTCAGGTGCGGGCTCGCGATCCGCATCACCACGTCGGGCGAGGTCGCGGCGGCGAACGGGACCACCACGCGCACGAAGCGGTTGGGATAGGCACCTTGCGCCTGGGCCGCGCCGGCGGCGGCGAGCGCAAGGAGCAGCCGCGGCAGCGAGCCGCACGAGCAATGCTGGCATGGACACTTCCTCCCTGGTTGTAGCCCGAATCTACAAGAACGACCGCGGGTCGGGTAGCGACGAGCGGGAAACACGATCGGCGACGACGCATTCCCGGTTTCTTGGCACTATTCGCCCTTCCTACCGAACGGGAAAAAGCGATGCCGGCCGCACGACTTCTAGCGATCCTGGCGGTCACGCTACTCGCCAGCTGCGCCGGGCCGGTGGGCACGAACTACACCGCGATGAGCGTCTCGCTCCCGGCGGTGAAACCGGGCGAGGGCCGGATCTTCTTCTACACGCCGGGCGTGCGGTTCGGCGGTGACGTGCAGCCGGAGCTCAGGCTCGACGGCGCCGTGGTGGGGTTTGCGGTCCCGAGCGGGTTCTTCTATGTCGACCGCCCGGCGGGACGTTACGAGGCGACCGGCAAGGCTGCGGCCGATGGCCGGATCGAGATCCCGCTCGCTGCCGGCGAGACCCGGTACGTGCGCGCATTCGCCCCGTCGGCCTTCTCCGTCAACGCGGTCCACTTCCTGCTCGTGCCGGCGACCGAGGGTCAGGCCGACATGGCGGGACTCGTCTACTCGGGGCAGTAGCGCGGGCCGCGCGACGGCGCGGCGCCCCGGGAGTACGCTAATGCGCCATGTTGCGGGCGATCCGGCTCGTCGCGATCTTCTTCGTCGTCGCCGCCGTCGCGGCGTACGCCGCCGGCGCGGTCCTCCTGTGGCACTTTCCCGACCGCTTCGTTTCCTTCCCGGAGCCTGAGGTCCGCCAGACCCCGGGCATGGCGGGCCTTCGCTACGTCGACGTGTGGCTGCGGGCCGGGCCGCGCCGCGAGTGGGTCCACGCCTGGTTCCTCCCGAACGACCGCCACGCGCCGGTCGTGCTGCTCCTGCACGGCACCGGACGCACCATCGCCGGCATGGTGCACGTGGCCGCCGCCATCCACCGCGCCGGCGCCGCCGTCCTGATGATCGACTACCGCGGTCTCGGCCGGAGCAGCCGCCGGGCGCTCACCGAGACGACGATGTACGAGGACGCGGAGGCCGCCTGGCACGAGCTGCGCTGGCACCAGCCCGACCCGGCGCTGCGGCTCGTCTACGGCCACTCGCTCGGCGGCGCGATCGCGCTCGAGCTCGCGGCGCGCTACCCGGACGTGAACGGCGTCGTCGTCGAGGCCGCGCCGACGTCGATCGCCGCGCTGCTGCGCGAATCGTGGGTCGCGCGGTTCTACCCGGTCGACGCGATCCTCGCCGGACGGTTCGACGCGGCGGCGAAGATCCGCCGCCTCGGCGCGCCGCTCCTCGTCATCCACGGCAAGCGCGATGCGATCGTGCCGGCGGCGATGGGCGTCGAGCTCTATCTGCGCGCGACCGGACAGAAGCGGCTGCTGCTCGTGGAGGGCGCCGCGCACAGCGACGCCGCGACCGTCGGCGGGGCCGAGTACGAGACGGCGGTCGAGCGCATGCTGCCGCCCCTGCGCGAACCGGCGCTCGCCCGGCTCTGAAACCGTTTCAGCTGGTGCGGATCCGGGAACGCCTCCGGCGCGCGCCGGTGTTGCCCTCCGGGCCGGCGATCTTCAGAATCGCGGGCGACGATGATCGCGACCCCCGCAGCCGCCGCGACTGCCCTGCCCGACGCCCCGCGATTCCCGTTCGGGCGCGAGTGTCCGTTCCATCCCCCGTCGCTGTACGCCCGGGCGCGCAGCGCCGGGCCGCTCTTCGCGGTGACGCTCTGGAACGGCCGGCGCGCCTGGCTGGTGACCCGGCACGAGGAGATCCGCGCGGTGCTCATGGACGATCGCCGGTTCAGCGGCGCGATGGCGCACCCGGACTTCCCGACCGTCACCGAGGCGCGCGTCACCGTCGACCGGAACGAGCGCGCGTTCGTCGGCATGGACAACCCGGCGCACGATCACTACCGGCGCATGTTCACCCGCGAGTTCAGCGTGCGGCGGATGCTCGCGCTCCGGCCGCGGATCGAGGCGATCGCGGCGACCGTGATCGACGAGCTCGTCGCGCACGGGCCGCCCGCCGACCTCGCGGGCACGCTCGCGGTGAAGTTCCCGTCGCTCGTCATGTCCGCGCTGATCGGGTCGCCGTACGAGGATCACCGCTTCATCATCGACTGCGCGGTCGGGCGGCACGGGCTGACCCAGACGCCGGGCGAGGCGCTCGAGAAGGCGCGCGCCCTCGCCGCGTACTTCCGCCGGCTGATCGACGACAGGGAAGCGCGCCCGGGCGACGACCTGGTGAGCCGCGTCATCGAATCGCAGGTGAAGCCCGGCCACCTGAGCCGGGAGGATTTCGCCGAGATCGGCGCCATGATCCTGCGCGCCGGGCACGACACCACCACCAACATGATCGGCATGGGCATGCTGCTCATCCTGCGCGACGAGGACTTGCGGCGGCGCGCCGCGGACCCGGCGTCGGTCGACGCCGCGGTCGAGGAATTGCTGCGCTTCATCACGCCGGTGCAGTTCTCGCCGCGCCGCGTCGCGCTGGAGGACGTCGAGATCGGCGGGGTGACGGTGCGGCGGGGCGAGGGACTCTTCCTGCTGCTCGCCTCGGCCAACCGCGACGAGCGCGTGTTCGCCGATCCCGACCGGATCGCCTGCGCGCGCGACGCGACGGATCACCTCACCTTCGGCTACGGCATCCACCAGTGCCTCGGGTCAGACCCTGGCGCGCTACGAGCTGCAGATCGTCTATCCCGCGCTGCTCGGCCGGCTGCCGGGCCTCCGGCTCGCCGTGCCGCTCGAGGAAATCCGCTTCAAGGACGATATGCAGATCTACGGCGTGCATAATCTGCCGGTCGCCTGGTAGGGAAGGACGGGAGCGTGAAGGTGTACGTCGACCAGCGGCGCTGCGTGGGGTCGGGGCAGTGCGCGCGCACCGTCCCGGAGGTGTTCGACCAGCGCGACGAGGACGGAATCGTCGTCCTGCGCACGGCGCAACCGGACGACCGGCTGGCGCCCGCCGTGAGGAAGGCGGCCCGTCACTGTCCCGCACAAGCCATAAGGATCGAGGAGCCATGACCACAACGACTCGTTTGAAGACGAATCTCACCCGCGGCGCCGCCGCGTTCGCGCTCGCCGCGCTGACGGCCGGCGCCGTCGCCCAGGAGTACCCGTCGCGGCCGATCCGGCTGCTGATCCCGTTCCCGCCGGGCGGCGGCACCGACTTCGTGTCGCGCCTGGTCGGCAACAAGCTCGCCGACACGCTCAAGTGGACGGTCGTGCTCGAGAACCGGCCCGGCGCGGCCGGCAACATCGCGCTCGAGCAGGCGGCCAAGTCGCCGCCCGACGGCTACACCATCGTGATGGGCCAGTCCGACAACGTCATGCTCGGACCCTGGCTCTACGCGAACGCCGGCTACGACACGGTGAAGAGCTTCGCGCCGATCGTGCAGGTGTCGGTGACGCCGCTCGCGGTGGTGAGCGGAGCGCAGTCGCGGCTCGCGAACCCGCGCGACCTGATCGCCCAGGGGAAGACCGCCGAAGGCGTGCGCTGGGCGACCGCCGGCAACGGCTCGCTCGGCCACCTGTTCGGCGAGCAGTTCCAGCGGGCCGCCGGGGTTCGCCTCCTGCAGGTGCACTACAAGGGCGCGACGCCGGCGATGACCGACGTCATGGGCGGGCAGGTCGACGTGGCGATCATGTCGGTCGCGTCGGTGCTCAACCTCGTGAAGAGCGGCAAGCTCAACGCGGTCGCCGTCACCTCCGGGAAGCGCTCGCCGGCGCTGCCGTCGACGCCGACCTTCGCCGAATCCGGGCAGCCGAGCGTCGACGTGATCATCTGGCTCGGGCTCTTCGCGCCGGCCGGGACGCCGCGGCCGATCGTCGAGCGGCTCAACGCCGAGGTCAACAAGGTGCTCCAGGCGCCCGACGTCGTCGAGAAGATGAACGCGCAGGGCGTCGCGCCGGCCGGCGGCGGCGTCGACGAGTTCGCGGCGTTCGTGCGGAAGGACTACGAGCACTGGGGCCGCATCGTGCGGGAGTCGGGCGTCAAGGCTCGAATAGCGTCGACCCGCGCGCGACGCATGCAGCTCGAAGGCATCCGCGTCGTCGACCTGACGCGCATCGTCGCCGGGCCGTTCTGCTCGATGTTCCTCGCGGACATGGGGGCGGAGGTGGTCAAGGTGGAGACGCCCGGCGAGGGCGACCCGGTGCGCG
>CAVXND010000071.1:0-160708 GCA_963762785.1 uncultured beta proteobacterium | reverse complement strand
TGGTCTACGCCAGCATGGCGGTGATGCTCGGCTTCTGGCTCGCCTCGACCGGGGCGGTTGCGCTCGGCGTCTTCGCCGTGCTGTTCGGCGCGTTCTACGGCGCGTTCGTCGCGCTCCAGCCCCCGATCGCGATGGACCTGTACGGGGCCCGGAACGTGTCCGGCGTCATCGGCGTGCTGTACACCGCGGCCGGGGTCGGCAACCTGCTCGGCCCCTGGCTCGCCGGCGTCGCCTACGACCTGACGCGGAGCTACGCCGTCCCGATCGTCGGCAGCAGCGTGCTGATGCTCTTCGCGGCCGTCCTCGCAACCATGCTCCGCCGTGCCCGCGTCACGTGAAGCTCATGCCGAGCCGGTAGAAGATGAGCTTCAAGCACTCGAGCACCACGTTGCGTGCCGCTTCCTGGTCGGTCCACCAGTCCCGGGGGAGCGGCTCCGCCGTGCTCGCGACCACGAGCACGCGGGTCGACGGCAGGGTGTCGGCGAAAACAAGCCGCGCACGGTAAACGTGATAGCGCGACGTCACCACGAGGAGAGTGCCCGCGCTCGTGCCGAGCGTGCGTGCCGCCTCGACCGCCTCCGCGACCGTGCTGGCGAGATCCTTTCCGAGCAGGCGGATCGCGCCGTCCGGCACGCCCCGGTTGCCGAGCAGCACCCGTGCCGTCTCCTCGAACCACGGCCAGCGGATGCCCTCCTGCTCGAGCGCCACCCAGCGGCTCTCGCGCCGGGGCACCGAGAGGTAGACGACGCTCGCGTAGCCGCTCCGGTACAGCTCGGCGCCGGTGATCGCACGCGTTGGTTCGGCGCCGAGCACCAGGATCGCGTCGGCCTTGGCCGGTGCGTCCTCGGCGCCCAACCAGCCCGCCGCGTGCCACGCGACGAACGTCACGAGCGCCACTTTCGCCGCGACGACCGCGAATCCGCGAGCAGACAGCGCTTCACGCAACCCATGATTCCCTCCGCGATGACAGCGGCGATTCCATGCGCGCCCTGAAGCGCCTACTCGGCCGCAAGGGTTCGTCGGTCGAGGTGAGCGAGTCGCGCGGCGTGCGGACGCTCCATCTCGGCGGCGAGGCGATCCAGAGCGCGATGCGCCTGTCGGCGCCCGACCGGCTGGAGCTCGCCTACACGCGGGCGATGATGGCGTTCCTGCTCTTCGCGCCGGCCCCGCGCGAGATCCTGATGGTCGGCCTCGGCGGCGGATCGATCGCGCGGTTCGTGCACGAGCACCTGCCGCACACGCGGATCACCGTGATCGAGCTCAACCCGAAGGTGATCGCCGCCGCGCGCACCTTCTTCGGCCTGCCGGCGGACGACCGGCGGCTCAAGGTGATCGTCGGCGACGGCGCCGAGCACGTCCTCGCGCCACGGGGCGCCTGCGACGTGTTCCTGCTCGACGCCTTCGACGACCTGCGGTCGGTGCGGTCGCTCGCGACCGAGGCGTTCTACACCGCGTGCCGGGACGCGCTCCGGCCGGGCGGCGTGTTCGCGGTCAACTTCATCGCCGACGAGCCGCGGTTCGGGACCTACCTCGCGCGGATCGAGCGGGTGTTCGACGGACGGGTGCTGTGCCTGCCGTCCCAGGACCGCATGAACATGATCGTGCTCGCGTTCCGCGCACCGGCCGGACCCGATCCGGATCGCGCCGCTGAAGCGCACGGCGCGGGAGCTCGAGCGCCGGCTCGAGCTGCCGTTCGACCGCTTCGTCCGCGACCTCGTCGCGCACAACCCGGGCGACGCGACGCACCTCGCCTTCAAGGGCGACGCTGCCTGATCGCCGCCGCCGACAGCTTTGCTACGATTTTCGCGCGGCGCGTGCGACAGACGTCCTGTCGGCGGCATTGCGCGCGGTGCTAGAGTCCGGCTCGCTTCTCCGCCGCGCCCAGGCCGACGACCCGGGCGCGCGAGCGCCGGCGCCACGACCGGGCGGGAAGCCACAAGGAGGGTTCGCTGATGGCCGGCAGGGACGGTCTCGACCAGGCGCGCATCGATCTCACCGCGGCCCTGCGCTGGGCGTCGCGGCTCGGGCTCTCCGAGGGCGTGTGCAACCATTTCAGCGTCGCCGCGCCGGGTCTCGAAGACCGGTTCCTGATCAACCCGCAGGGGTTCCACTGGTCGGAGATCACGCCGGCCGACATCGTGCTGGTCGACGGCAAGGGCAACGTGGTGGAGGGCCGCCACACCGTCGAGCCCACGGCGTTCTTCATCCACGGCCGGCTGCACCGGTCGAAGCGGCAACCGGCCGTCGTGCTCCACACCCACATGCCGTTCGCGACCGCGCTCACCCTGCTCGAGGGCGGCCGGCTCGAGCCGGCGAGCCAGAACGCGCTGAAGTTCTACGGCAAGGTCGCCTACGACGAGGAGTACAACGGCCTCGTCCTCGACAACGCCGAGGGCGACCGGATCGCCGCGCGGCTGAACGGCGCGGACGTGCTGTTCCTCGCCCACCACGGCGTGATCGTCTGCGGCGACACCGTCGCGTGGGCGTTCGACGACCTCTACTACCTCGAGCGCGCGTGCATGGTGCAGGTGCTCGCCCAGGGCACCGGGAAGACGATCAAGCGCCTGCCGCACAGCATCGCCTCGGCGACCGCGAAGCAGATGGCGGGCGATCGCACGCAGTCCGACCTGCACCTCGCCGCGCTGAAGCGGATCCTCGACCGCGAGGAGCCGGGCTGGTCGCGGCTCGCGTAGGCAGACGCCGCAGGGTTCAGGCGAGCTGCGCGAGGATCGCGGCGGCGATCGCGTCCGGCGCGGGGCCGATGTCGGCGACGATCGCCCCGTCCGGCTCCTCGAGTGCCGCGAACTGCGAGTCGAGCAGCGCCGGGTTCATGTAGTGGCCGCGGCGCGCTTCGAGCCGCGCCGCGATCAGCGCCTTCGTTCCCCGCAGGTACACGAGCCGGCTGCCCGGCAACCCGGCGACGAGCCGTTCCCGATAGCTCGCCTTGAGCGCCGAGCAGGCGAGCACGACGCCGGCGGAGCGCGCCGCGTATTCCCGGAGCACCTCGTTCAGGCGGGCGAGCCAGGGCCGCGCGATCGTCGTCCGTGAGCGGCTGGCCGGCGCGCATCTTCGCGACGTTGGCGGCCGGGTGGTAGTCGTCGGCGTCGAGGAAATCGCAGCCGAGCTCGCGCGCGAGCAGGCGGCCGACGGTGGTCTTGCCGGCGCCGGTGACGCCCATCACCACGACGATCATCGTTCGGCCTCCGGAGTGCGGCGATTCTAACCGGCGAATCGGGTAACATGCGCCGCGACATGCGATCGCACCTGCCGCTCGCGCTTGATCCTGTGCGCCGCGTTCGCCGCGGCACCGAGTCACGCGCAGGATCGCCGCTACGCCTACGAGGCCGAGCTCGCCGCGGCCGCGAAGCAGCGCGAACGCGCGCGCGGGCGGCGTCGACTGGTCCTGCGCGCGGAACGCGCTGCACGGCCGAAGCGCGCGGCGGCGCCGTCAGCGTCCGCGGCTGCAGCGAGCTCGCGCGCGCGGTCGGCCCGGTCACGCGCTACGCGAGCGAGCTCCGGCAGCTCGGCGAGAAGGAGCTGGCGGAGTGCAATCAGACCGTCGCCGCGGCCCCGGCCGCGGCCCCGGGCAGCGGCGCCGGCCAAGGCGCCGGCGCCGAAGGCAGCCGCAGCCGCAGGCCGCACCGTCACGCCCGAGCTGACCTACACCGGCGTCTGGCCGGGCGGACGCGAGGCGGGGGCAAAGCAATGAGGCACGCGATCGCCGTCCTCGCGCTCGCCGTCCTCGCCGCGCCGGCAGCGGCGCAGGAACTGAGCCTGGACGTCCCGGTCCGCGTCGCCGACCTCCATCCGTCGGTCACCGTCGGCTCGATCACGTGCGCGCTGTTCGCCGATCCGGACGGGCCGCGGAACAGCCTCGGCTACCTCGGCGGCGGGTCGAAGTGGTTCCAGCTGAAGGGCGGCGGCTACGCCGGAACGCTGTCGGTGCCGCTCAAGATCGCCCCGCAGGCCGTGCCGCGGTCCTACAAGTGCGCGCTCTTCATCATCTTCAAGGACAGCGACCGCACGCTCACCGCGGCCGCGTCGCGGATCTCGGACCCGAACATGATGGAGTACCGCGCGCCGTTCCGGCGCGCGCCGGGGTCGCCGTTTCTCGGCGAGGTGTCGGGGGCGTTCGCGCGCTAGCGGGCGCGGAGCGCCGCCGCGGTCACTTGATCGTCCAGAAGTAGATCCAGTCGTTGCCGAGCCGGAGCGTGCGCTCCGGCTTCCAGTCGTCGCCCATCGAGAAGTCGTGCGAGACGACGCGCGTGCCGGGCTTGAGGTCGCGCAGCAGCTTCGGCTTGAGGCGCAGGTTGACGTCCGGCAGCAGATAGAGCGTCACCACCGTCGCCTCGCGGATGTCGGCCTCGAACAGATCGCCGACCCTGAACGTCACCTGCTTCTCCACGCCCGCGCGCTGCGCGTTCGCGTTCGCCTCGGCGATGCGCCGCGGGTCGATGTCGACGCCGACGCCGCGCGCGCCGAACTTCTGCGCCGCGGTGACGACGATCCGCCCGTCGCCGCAGCCGAGGTCGTAGACGACGTCGCCCGGCTTCACGCCGGCCATGCGCAGCATCTCCTCGACGACTTCCTGCTTGGTCGGGACGTAGGGCACGTCGGGCGAGCGCGCCGGCGCGCCGGTCACCGCCTGCTGCGCGCAGGCGGGCAGGGCGAGCGCGGCCGCCGCGAGCAGGGCGAGCAGGCGTCGGCGGTCCATCAGGTCCTCTTCAGGGCGGGGCTTCCCAGCCGCAGGTTGATCGCGAGCAGCACCCCGCCGACGGCGAGGACGCCGATCCCGACCCAGGCGCCGGTGCGGACGTACGCGAGGCTGGAATACAGCAGATAGGCGCAGGTGGCGACGAAGATCAGCGGCGTCACCGGATAGAGCGGCACCTTGAACGGCCGCGGCGTGGCCGGGTCGCGCACGCGCAGCACGAAGAGGCCGATGCCGACGAGCATGAAGAAGAACCAGAACACCGGCATCGTGTAGTCGACCATCGTCTCGATCTTCGCCGCGAACGCCCCGGCGACCACGAGCGCGAGGGCCACCGCCGCCTGCACGAGGAGCGCGTTGCGCGGCGCGTCGCTGCGCGCGTCCCAGTGCCCGAGCCAGGCGAACACCGGCCAGTCGCGGCCGAGCGCGTAGTTCGAGCGGGCGCCGACGATGATCGTCGCGTTGATCGACGTCAGCGCGGCGACCGCGATCATGAAGCTGATGATCTTGGAGCCGGTCTCGCCGAACTGGAGCCGCAGCACGTCGGCGGCCACCGTCTGGCTCTTCGCCACGCCCGTCGAGGCCGAGGCTGCGGACGTACGCGTAGTTGATCAGGAGATAGAGCACGGTCACGGTGACGAGCGAGACGGCGAGCGCGGTCACCATGCTCCGGCGCTCCTTCAGCTCGGCCGAGATGTAGGCGCCCTCGTTCCAGCCGCCGAAGGTGAACAGCACGAACAGGATCGCGAGCGGCGCGCCGGCCATGAACGGCTTCGCTTCGGCCGGCGCCGCCGGGGCGGGTGCGGGCGCGAGGAGGAGGATCCCGGTCACGATCACCGCGACCACGCCGGCCACCTCGATCACCGTCAGGACGTTCTGGGTGCCCTTCGTCTCGCGGATGCCGGAGATGTTGATCGCGGTCAGCGCGATCACCGCGAGCGCGGCGTAGATCGCCGACGAGTGCGCACCGAGGCTGACCAGGTTCGACGCGTAGTCGCCGAACGTGTAGCCGAGCACCGCGATCGAGCCGGTCGTGATCACCGCGATCCGCGCCCAGGCGAAGAGGAAGGAGAGCCCCCGCCCGAACGCGCGCTGCAGGAAGTGATAGTCCCCGCCGGCGCTCGGGTACGCCGTCGCGAGCTCCGCGTAGCAGAGCGCGCCGATCAGCGAGATGACGCCGCCCACCACCCACAGCAGGTAGAAGGCCGCTTCGCTCGAGCTGTTGCCGGCGACGAGCGACGGCAGGCGGAAGATGCCGGCGCCGATCACCAGGCCGACGATGATCGCGATCGCATCGATGGTGGAGAGCACGCGCTGGGGCGTGCCTTCGTGTCCGGAGGCTGGAGTGGTCATCGGCGGGAAGTTGTTATGGGGAGGCGCGGCGGGCGGAGTGTAGCTGCAAACACCCCGCCACGCGCATTTCTTCCGTGCGGGCGCAGACGGCGCGGCTCGCGCGCGGGAGTCTCGGGCCCGCCGGCTACTTGAGCAGCCCCGCCGCCTTCGCGTCCTCGATGTAGGCGCGGCTCTTCTCGGCCAGGAACGCGGGCATCTTGTCGAGCGTGATGTCGATCACGTCGTAGCCGCCGTCGGTGAGCTGCGTGCGCATCCCCGGGTCCTGGTTGAGCGCGAACATGATGTCCGAGAGCTGCTTCTGGATCGCGGCCGGCGTGGGCTTCGGCACGGCGATGCCGCGGTACGCCCCGTCCACCCAGTTGAAGCCGAGCTCGCGGAAGGTCGGCACGTCGGGGAACGCCGGATGGCGCTTCTCCGTGGCGATCACGAGCGGGCGCATCTTGCCCTTCTGCTGGATGGCGTACGGCAGATAGCTCATCGCGCCGCTCACGTGCCCGCCGGCGACCGAAGCCGAGAGGTCGCCCGTGCCCTTGAACGGCACGTAGGTCGTCTTGATGTCCATCAGCTTGTTCAGCCGCTCGGTCGCCATGTGGTTGGCGGAGAAGGTCCCCGAGCCGGCGAGCGTGACCCTCTCGGGATTCTCCTTCGCCGCTTTCACGAGATCCTGGAAAGTCTTGAACGGGCTCGTCAGGGGCACGACGATCGCGTCCGCCGTGTACTGGAAGAAGTAGACCGGCGCGATGTCGTCGGTCTTGTACTGCACGTTCCCCTCGAGCGGCTGCAGCACGATGTGCGGCAGGTTGACGCCGGAGACGGTGTAGCCGTCGGGCGTCATGCCGTTCAGCTGCCCCCAGACGAGCGCGCCGCCGGCGCCGGGCCGGTTGAGCACGATCATCTGCTGCTTGTACTTCGCGGCGAACACCTGCGCCTGCAGGCGCGCGGTGATGTCGGACTCGCCCCCCGGGGCGAACGGGATGATGTACTGGATCGGCTTGTCGGGGAACGCGGCCGCGCCGGTGGCGGCGAGCGCGGCGGCGAGCATTGCGGTGCAGCGGACGAGCTTGCGCAAAGTCATGTGGCTTTCTCTCGCGGTCTGGTTGGACTCACCGCGATTGTATTACCCGGCGCGTGTGGGATCGCAGTGGGCCCGCAGCCGCCCGGATCCTGCAGTAAGCTCCCCCGCTCGTAAGGGAGAAGCGCCAAGATGGCCGGAGCAAAGTGGCTCGGTGCCGTGCTGCTCGCGTGTGCCGGGGTCGTGCAGGGTCAGCCGTATCCGTCGCAGCCGATCCGCCTCATCGTGCCGTGGCCGCCCGGCGGCGGCGTCGACACCGCGGCGCGGATCATCTCCCAGCCGCTCGGGCAGCGGCTCGGGCAGAGCATCGTGATCGAGAACCGGCCCGGCGCGGGCGGCAACATCGGCACCGAGCTCGCCGCGCGCGCGAAGCCGGACGGCTATTCGCTGCTCATGGGCTCGGTCAGCCCGAACGCGATCAACGTCCACCTGTACTCGCGGCTCGGCTTCGATCCGGTCAAGGATTTCGTGCCGATCGTGTACGTCACCGCGGTGCCGAACATCCTGGTGGTCCCGGCGAACTCGCCGGCGAATACCGCGCACGAACTGATCGCCGAGGCGCGCGCCAACCCGGGCCAGCTCAACTACGGCTCGGCGGGCGTCGGCTCGTCGCAGCACCTCGCCGCCGCGATGCTGATCGCCTCGACGAAGATCAACATCGTCCACGTGCCGTACAAGGGGACCTCCGCCGCCGAGACGGACCTGATCGCGGGACACATCGCGCTGCTGCTCGACACGACGGCGTGCCTGCCGTTCATCGCCGGCGGGAAGATGAAGGCGCTCGCGGTCGCGGCGAAGCAGCGCAACCCGGCGCTCCCGAACGTGCCGACGTTCGACGAGCTCGGCATCCCCGGCGTACTCTCCGGGGCCTGGTACGGCGTGATGGCCCCGGCGGGGACGTCGCGGGAGATCGTCGATCGGGTGAACGCGGAGATGAACGCGCTGCTCCGCACCCCCGAGATGCGCAAGCGACTGGCGGACTTCGGCGGCGAGCCCGGCGGCGGCACGCCCGAGGAGTTCGGGCAGTTCATCGCCGCCGAGACCGTGCGCTACGCCGATATCGTGAAGCTCTCCGGCGCGAAGATGGAGTAGTCGTGAACCGTGTATCCACGGCGAGGAGCATGTAACCCCGAGCCGCGAATCCTGCGGGGTCGACCGGAACAGGCGTCCAGCAGACTGCCCGGAGCACCTCTCAGTCGAGTTCCGCGCGCGCTTCGACGCGACGCCCGCGCAATATCGCCGATCGGCCCAGGAGGGTCCAGCCGAGCACCGCGAGCGCCGCGGCGAACGCGATCCACAAACCGAGCGTGACGAGGTCGACCTCCGGCCACTCGACTTTGGCGAGCGCCTCCCAGCGCTCGGCCAGCCAGTGCCATGCGGCATGAGCAACGAACGCCGATATCACCACCGTCACCAGGCGCTCGCTGAGGCGGATCTTCGCGAACAGCAGGCCGAGCAGCGGGATGACGACGGCGATGAACAGGAGCTGCCCGAGCTCGATACCGACGTTGAAGGCGAGCAGCGAGAGCAGCAGATGGCCGCCGGCGAATTGCAGCTGGTTCTGCAGCATGAACGAGAAGCCGAAGCCGTGGACCAGCCCGAACAGCCCGGTCACGACCCAGCGCCAGCGCAGATTCGGGCGCAGCACGTTCTCGAGCGCCATGTAGACGATCGACGCGGCGATCAGCGTTTCGACCAGCGGCGGAAACCACGCGCCCCGGGGGACCACGCCGTACGCGGCGGCGATCAGCGTGATCGAATGGGCGACGGTGAACGACGTGATCACGCCGACCAGGGTCCAGCTGACGCGGCGGAACGGCATGATGAGGCACAGCAGGAACAGCAGGTGGTCGATGCCGTCGAGGATGTGAAAGAAGCCGAACTTGACGAACGTCCAGGCGGCCTGGTGCCAGCGCGGATCGAGCATCACGTGGCCCGCGCCGCCGTGAAGCTCGTAGGCGCGCACCGACCCGTCGGGCGGCAGGTACCTGACGACCAGCTTGAGCCGGCCTTTCAGGCCCGGGGCGAGCCGCATGTCGAGCGCGAATTCGGAGAGCTCCGAACGGATCGGATACTCGAGGTGCGCATCGAGGTACCCCTGGTTCCAGTACACGTCGGTCGTGTCCGGCAGCTTCGGCCCCGCGATGTTCGCGAACGCTTTTGCGTAGGCTTCGAAGGAGTTGTCGGAGGCCTCGGATACGCGCGCCACGACGCGGCGGGGCGTCAGCGGCTCGCCGTTTTCGTACAACTGGATCTCCTTTGCCGCGGCCGCCGCCGAAGCGAGAAGCTTGTCATCCACCTGCGCCAGATCGAGATAACCCAGGCCCCGCTTGGGCAGGTTCATGCTGAGCAGCGTGACAAGCGGCACCCGCACGAGAAAGTGCAGCCGGTCGCCCTCGGGCTTGATGAACCCGCGCAGGAGAATCTCGTCCGGGATGTCGTGGGCCGTCGCCGGCGCCGGGAGCAGGATGCCCAGGACGACGGCGAGGAGCGAGACAAGCAAACGGCCGACACCGTACGGCGCCGGCCGCGCTCGAAGCATGGGTTTCCTAGTCGTGTTTATCGCGGCCGCGGTCGTCGTCGTCCTTCAGCGAGAACTTCTGCACCCGCTTCGCGGTGTCTACCTCCGCGGTATAGATGTTGCCCTTCGAGTCGACCGCCAGGTTGTGTATCCAGTGGAACTGGCCCGCGTTGCGGCCGTTCCGGCCAAACTTCCCGAGGATGTCGCCGGTTTTCCGGTTCAACGTCCAGATGTACTGGTTCGAGCCGTCCGCGTTGTAGAGGAACCGCTGCTGCCTGTCGGGCGACACGTCGACATCCCAGGCGGAGCCGTTGAGGAGGGTGTCCGCCTCGATGATGAACTCGCGTACGAAGCCGCACTGTCCCGGAGCCGGCGCACCTCCGGGGCACGCGCCGCCGACCTTCTTCTTGTCGAACACCTGGATCCGGTTGTTCACGCGGTCCGCGACGTACACCAGCCCGTCGTGCGTGATCCGCACGGCATGGACGGGGTTGCGGAAGTGCCGCGCCGGCGCCTGGTTCTTGATGTACGGACCGAATGCGGTGTCGTCGACGGGGTTCTGGCCGTACGCGCCCCAGTGACGCTTGTACATCCCGGTTTCGGCGTTGACGACGATGACGCGGAGGTTCGTGTACCCGTCGGCGATGTAGAGCTCGTTCGTCTCCGGGTCCACCTCCATGTCCGCCGGCTGCGCGAGCAGCGGCGTGCCGTTGATGCCGCCGTTCGTGTCGTTGCTGTTGCGCACCGGGGGCTGGCGCCGGCCGATCTGGAGGAGGAAGTCGCCGTTCTGCGTGAACTTCAGGACCGCGCCGCCGGCCTGCCCGCCGAGCCAGACGTTCATCTTGTGGTCGACATAGATGCCGTGCTCGGTATTCGGCCACTGGCAATTGGGCTCCTCGCACTTGCTGCCCGGGCCTCCCGTGCCGAACTCCGGGTCCGCCGGACCGCCCCACGCGCGGAGCAGCTTGCCTTTGGAATCGAACTGCATGACCGCGGGCGCCGGCAGGCAGCAGTCCGCAAGCGGCCCCTGCGGCCGCGGAGCGCCATCCAGCGCTGGCGGCGTCCCGGGCTCGGTGTCGGACGCGGCGCGCTCGTCGCTCGTCAAAGTCCGCGCGCGCTGCACGATCCAGACGTTGTCGTGCTTGTCGACGGCGATGCCGGGCACCTGCCCGATCAGCCACTTGTGCGGCAGCGCTCTCGGCCAGGCGGGATCGACCGAGTACTTGGGCGTGTCGTCGCGATTGGCCTGCGCGACATTGGGTTGAACCTGCCAAAGGACCACCGCCGCCGCGAACGCGGCGAGCGCAGAAGCCAGACCGATCAGACTGCGTCGCATGGTTGCCTCCTTCTCACGAACGAGCTTCGACCTCTCGATACTCACGCCGTGCAGAAGCGCTGTCAAACGCGCCGAGCCCGATTCCTTTCGTCCGCTCGACAATCTATCGCGAAATCGCGGTCTTTTCTTCGCCGAACCTACGAAGTGCGCCGGAAATGCGTCGGGGAGACGCCGAACGCGGCGTGGAATCTCGTCGCGAAGTGCGAGGGGCTGTGGAACCCGCATTTCACCGCGATTGCGGCTACTGGTTCTGCTGTCGTCCGGAGCAGTGTCGACGCCCGGCGCAGCCGCTGCTCGAGCACGTATCGGTAGGGTGTGATGCCGCGTGCTGCACGATACGACCGCAGGAAGTGATCGACCGACATGGAGCACAGGCGGGCGAGCTCCGGCAGCACCACGTCGCGCTCGAGATTGTGGTCGACGTACTCCTCGACCCGGCGCACCAGCGTGGCCTGCAGCGGATTCACCTTTGTCTGGAGATCGAGCTCTCGGCACGCGCCGGCTCCGGCATCGGAGTGCCACCGCAACAGGTGCCTCGACACGAAATGCGCCGTCTCGTCGAGCAGCAGCGCGTCCCTTTGCGGCTGCTCGCCGTCCCGCCCTTCGAGCTCGCTCGCGAGCATCCGGAAGTACCCGTCGAGCCACGGGTCCTGGATCGCGAAGAAGTCGTTGATCCGGGTGGCCCGCGGACTGCCGAGGTTCGCGTCGGTAAAGCGCTCGAGATGCCCGGGCGGCAGATAGAGGTGGACGACCTCCGCGAGGCCGTCGAGCGCCCACCTCGCGCCGCCGTCGCCGGGGAGAAAGGTGAGCGCACCGATGCGGGGTCGCTTCCGGACCGTCCGGCCACCGGCGGTCTTCGTTGCGCATCCCGCACCGCCGGTCCGGTAGGCGAGGATGCTCTCGGGATTTCGCTCGTCGAGGCAGCGGAAGCCCTGAAACCGCCACCTTGCGATGGCAAGGCCGCTGACTCGAGGGGATTCAACGAGATAAAGCGGCCGTACGCCGATAGCGCGCGCGAGAACTTCGGGCGTCGCGACCCGAGCGTCTGCTTCGGCGCCCATGGCTGTCCCCTAACCCGTACCCGCCGCGCCGCGGTGGACAAGCGGCCGGCCTTTTGGTGTTGTTGGTGTTCTTCGTAGTCGGGGCGATTTCGCCCGACGATCGCGGCGGCTGGGCGCACCGTTCCCTGGGGTCGCCGGCCGATTCCTCCTCGCTGTGGTGGCCGGCGATGCGCTTTGCCGCTCGCTTGTTTAGTCAAGCATTCGCGCGGCCCGCCGTCAAGGTCGACGTGGTCGGAGCGCGCGGCAGGGGGCGCCGGCGTACGCGCATCCGCGACGGCGTTGCGTCGCATCAATACGCGAAGGCGCCGGGGCGATCATCGCGCCCCTTGTGCGCCCGTGATCGACACGGTGATCGCGCCCGGCACGCTCACCGTGACCTGCGCACCGGTGGCATCGGTCGCGGTCGTGCTGTCGACGCCGATGGTCGTGGTGGTGGGCGCGGTGGCGACCACGCGGAAGCGCACCGCCGTCGGCACCGGCGGCGCGCCGGCGACCGCCGGCGCGACGACCGCGACGAGCGCGCGCCCCGGGTCGGGCGGAGGTGGCGCGCCTGGCGTTGCCAGAGCCGCCGGCTGGCCCCCGACGACGTTCAGGACCGATGGGTCGTACGACAGATCGATCGTCGCGTTCGCGCCCTGGTTCCGCGCCGGCAGGCTGAGGTTCACGACGAACTCCTGCCCGATCACTGCCTGTGCCGGGCCGATCAGCGCGAGCTCGAGGCCTCCCGCGGGCGCCGGGGCACCGGGCACAACGCCCGGCAGCCCCGGGATGGGCTTCGGCGGCGGCCCCCCCGCGCCGGTGCCGGGCGCGATCGCCAGTGCGCCCGCTGCGGTCGCCGCGAGCCGCAGCGGCGGTGCGCCGGGGTTGGCATCGGTGCCCGAGGAGAACTGCGCCGCGACCGTCTCGGGCCGCGCGAAGTTGCGCACGACCCGCGGCGTGAGCAGCATGATGATCTCGGTCTTGTTGCGCTGGTCGGTCGTGTTGGAGAAGAGGCGCCCGGTGATCGGCAGGTCGCCGAGATACGGGATCTTGTTCGCCGCCCGCCGGTCCTCGTCGCTGATCAGGCCCGCCAGCACCTGCGTCTCGCCGTCGCGCAGCCGCAGCGTGGTCGCGGTGTTGCGCGTCCCGAGCCGGTAGGCGATCGTCCCCGAGATGTTCAGCTGCTCCAGGATGTTCGACACCTCGAGCTGCATCTTGATCGCCACCTCGTCCTCGAGGAACACGTTCGGCTCGACGTCGAGCTTGAAGCCGGTGTCCAGATAGCTCACCGACGAGGACACCCCGACGTTGGCGGTCGAGGTGGTGGTGATGACCGGCACCCGCTCGCCGATGTGGATCTTCGCCTTGTCGCGGTTCTTGACCCGGATGCGCGGGTTGGCGAGGAGATTCACCGTGCCGTCGAGCTGGCGCAGGTTCAGGATGAACACCGGGTTGGCGAGGAAGGTGGTCCAGGTGCTCGGGTTCCACGTGGTGAACGGCGGCGGGGTCGCCTGCGTCGTGGTGATCGTGGTCGCGGTGTTGGTGGTGGTCGAGGTGTCGAGGCCGGGGGCCAGCACGCCGTAGTTGATCCGCTCCGGATACCTGATGCCGAACTCGCGCATCAGGCTCGAGGCGACTTCCAGCACCTCCACCTCGAGCATCACCTCCGGCTCGTTCAGGTCCTGGGTGGCGACGAGCTGCTCGGCGAGCCGCACCGCGTCGGCGGTGTCCTTCATCACGACGAGGTTCAGCTTCTCGTCGATGTAGAGGTCGCGCGTCTTCACCAGCGCCCGGATCATCGCCGCGGTCTGCTTCGCGTCGGCGTTGGCGAGGTAGAAGCTGCGCGTCACCAGCTCCTGGTACTCCTTCTGCTTCGCCGGGGTGTTCGGATACACGAGCACCGAGTTCTCGTTCAGCACCTTGCGATCGAGCTGGTTGGTCACCAGCATCAGCTTGATGACGTCCTCCAGCCGGGTGTTGCGCACGAAGATCGTGACCCGGATGTCGGGCCGCACGTCGCGGTCGAACACGAAGTTCACCCCCGCCGAGCGCGCGATCACCTCGAACACGCTGCGGATCGGCGCGTCGCGGAACTCGAGGGTGATCGGCTTGGCGAGCGCGAGGCTGACCTTCGGCTCGGCCGAGGCGGCCTGCGCGCGCTGCTCGGCCACCACCCGCATCATCGCGCGCGCGCCGCGCTGGGAGCTGTTCTCGGCCAGCACCGCGCGCGCCTTCGCCTCGGCGCTCGCGAGATCACCGCGCTTGAGCGCTTCCTCCGCCTCACGCATCATCGCGAGGTGCCGCCGGTCCCGGGCGAGGGCGTCCAGCGCGGCCTGCACCGACGCCGAGCCCGGCGCGACCCGCTGCGCGCGGCGGTAGCTCGCCTCGGCGGCGTCGAAATCGCCCCAGGTGCGCAGCGTGTCGCCTTCGCGCAGATAGACCCCGACGATCGCCTCGCGCTGGGTCACGTAGGCGTTGCGCGCCGCGGTGTTCCGCGGATCCTCGCGCGAGGCCTGCTCGAGCTTCGCGAGCCCCTCCTCGAAGCTGCCCTGCGCGATGAGCTGTCTTGCCTTCGTCGACCTGCGGGTTCGTCGCGCAGGCAGCGAGCGCCGCGACCCCGATGAGCGTAGTGAGCCGTCGCATCAGTCGTCGTCCTCGTCGTCGGGCATGCGTTTCTGCGATCCCGTCCTCGCTGCGGCGGCCCCCGGTGCGCCGGCCCCCGGCGCGGGCGCCGGGCTGGCCTCGGCGAACGGCAGCGTCTGCTGGATCTTGAGCGGCAGGTACGTCACGACCAGCCCGTCGTCTCCGATGCGCTCGACGCGGTAGGTCCCGTCGATCGTGTCGCCGGCACGCACGACGTAGTTGCGGTCCTGCCGCGCCAGGAACACCGTCGTCGTCGCGTCCTCGACCAGCTTGCCCATGTACGCGAACGGCAGCGGCGGCGCCTGCGGCGGCGGCGCGGACGCGGCGCCGGCGTCGGCTCCTCCGGATCGGGCGCGCGGCGCCCACGACCGCTCCTGGAACGGATCCCCGGTCGGCGCCGGCGAGCGTCCGCGATCCGAGCAGGTCAAGGCGCAGCTCGGGCGCGCGCTCGGTCGCCGCCGCGGCGGCCGCGCGCGCCCCGCGCGGGTTTCGCCGCCTCGTCCGCCGGACGGGCGGCGGCGACGCTGTTCTCGGCGCCATCCTGCCCGCCCGCCCACCTGACCGCCACGAGCGTCAATGCGAGCGCGACGGCGTAGATGATCCAGCGTTGCTTCGCGGGAATCGCCATGGTCACGCGCTCCACCGGGCGCGTCGGTCGTTGCTGTAGCCCGCGACTAGTATAGTCACGAGGCGTTGCGCCGTGCGCCCGTAACACCCCTGAGCCCAGGGGCGGCACGCCCGGGGAGCTCGGGCAGTTCATCGCCGCCGAGACCGTGCGCTACGCCGACATCGTGAAGCTCTCTGGCGCTAAGATGGAGTCAATCGTGAACCGTGTATCCAGTGCAATGCTCTGCGGCGTGCTCGCGCTCGCGGGCGCCGCCGTCCACGCGCAGACCAGCATCCGTGTGCGCGGCACCATCACGAGTCTGGAGGGCAACGTGCTCGCGGTCAAATCCCGGGAAGGGAAGGACCTGAGGATCGAGCTCACGGACAAGACCGGCGTCGCCTACGTGAAAGCGCTGACGATCGCCGACATCAAGCCGGGCGACGGCCTGGGCACCACCGCCGTCGCGCGCCCGGACGGCACGCTCATCGCGCGCGAGATCCACACCTTCCCGAGCTCGCTCGGCGTGCCCAACGAAGGTCACCGGCCGCTGGACGAGGAGCCCGCCGCGAGCATGACCAACGCCCGCGTGTCGGCGATGGTGCAGTCTGCCGACGGCCGCGAGCTGACGCTCACCTGGAAGGACGGCTCGCGGAAGCTGCTGGTGCCGGAGAACACACCGATCGTCACCGCGGTCAACGCGGACCGCTCGTTCCTGAAGCCGGGCGAGTACGTCTATCTCAATGCCCAGGCCGGCGCCGACGGCAGGCTGACTGCCGTCGGCCGCATCCAGGTAAGCAAGGACGGCGTCAGGCCGCCGCAGTAGGACGCGCTCGCGGCGCCCGGCGGTCAGTCGTCCCGCGCCACCGCGGCGGATCAGACCGGCACCGCGCTCAGGCAAAGCGCAACGCTTCCTCGTAACCCCTCGCGCGCCGTACGGAAGACAAAAGTCGCCGCAGTTGTAAAGCGCGTCGACGTTTTTGCGTGCGGCGAGCGGAAAACTTATCTTCGCCGCGCCGCAACGCGCGGCGCGGACCGGCGGAGCGTGCTCGCGCTCGTTCGCAACGCTTGACCCGGTTGCGCGACTGGCCTAACGTCGAATCGCGGCGGAAGGCAGACCGCGAACCACACCAAAGGAGTTTCCATGCGTCATTCACGCGCGGCGCGTTTCGCGCCGAGGCCGCTGTTGCGTTGACGGCGCGGGATTGATACCGCGCGGCGGGGCTCGCCCCGCCGGCGAGGGTTGAGGCGCCGGCGGCACGTCCCCACAGGATCCGGACGCGCCGGTACGGCAGGACAACGATAACGACTACAACAAGCGGTTCACCGCCCGCGCGAAACGGGACGCGGGTGCGGTCTAGGGGAAGTGGATGGGTGCGGTCGCGTGGGGAACAGTGGTCCCCACCGTGGAGATCGTCGCGCGCGCCACCGGCGTGCGCCCGCTCTGGTCGTTCGAGGCGTCGACGCCCTTCGGCCTGTCGGCGGCCCGCTGGCGGCTGGAGCGCCTCCTGCCGATCGGCGGGCGGTTGCCGCTCGGGATGCTCGCCTATCGCGCGGCCGGCTCGGCGTGGGCGACCAAGGCGGTCGACGGCCGGGCGATCCGCAAGCGCCCGCGAGTGGGATCGGTCTCGTTTGCGCCCAGCGACGGGCGCGCGACCTGGTCGGTCGAGGGGCCGTTCGAGACCGTGCACGTCTATCTGCATCCGGCGACGATCCAGGCCGTCGCCGAGCAGCTCGACGTGCCCGGTGTGGCCGAGATCGACGACTTCTTCGGCGTCGAGGACCCCTGGCTCGCCGGCTATTTCCAGATGCTGACGAGCGAGCTCGAGGTCCTCAAGCCGCTCGACCGCAAGGTCGATCCCCTCCTGCTCGACCAGAGCGAGCACCTCCTCATCCGGCACCTGCTGCGCTGGTACCGGCGCGGCGCCGCCCGGGAGCCGCGCACGCCCGCCGTCCAGCCGCGGGCGAACCCGCTCCGGCCGGCGCTCATGCGGCGGGCGGAGGAGTACGTCCATGCGAACCTCGCCCGCGAGATCTCCCTCGCGTCGCTCGCCGGTCTCTCCTGCATGTCAGTCGACCACTTCCTGCGCTCGTTCCGCGCCGCGTGCGGGTTGACGCCGTACCAGTACGTCCTCGAGCAGCGCCTGCGCAAGGCGTCGACGATGCTCAAGACCGGCGACACACCGATCGCGGCGATCGCCGTGCAGTGCGGATTCGGGAATCCCTCCCACTTCTCGGTCAAGTTCCACGCGCATTTCGGCGTGAGCCCGTCGCGCTACCGCCGCGGCGAATAGCCGCCGGCCCGCGTCACCCCGACGCTCGTCGCCGCGGCGAGCGCGGCCGCGAGCACGGACCCGACACGCCGCCCGCACCTTGCCGTGGTAAGCGGCGAAGGTGGGGTAGCGGGCCGCGACCGACAGGCGCGGATCGCTGCCGCGATCGCCTTCGGTTTTCGCGAACGGAATGAACTGCCCGGCGGCCTCGCAGCCGTCGTTGGCGTGGACGCCCCGCCGCAGCGCCCAGCCCGTGTAGGTGGCCAGAGGCACGGTCACGTCGGCCAGCCGTACGCCGGCGATATCGTTGCCGTCGCTGTCGGTCTTCGGAATGAAGCTTGGATAGATCGGGCCGTTGCGCGGATCGTCCTGGTACGAAGGCGTCGTGAACGGGAACACCGGCGGATTGATCGTCGCGATCCCGGTCTCGTAGAAGTGCCGCCCGTAGTCGAAGTGGTAGCGCGTGGTCTTCAGACCGGTGTAGGTGACCGCCGGGAATATTCGGGAAGCCCATCCCGGACTGCGGCAGCGGCGGCGCCAGCGTGCCGTCACGCAGCTTCGGCACCCGGCTGCGCGGCGGCTTGCGGCCTTCCGTCGCCCACTCGTCCAGGGCGATGACCACCCCGACGGCTCCCGCCGGGGCGGCCGGCCGCCGCGAGGGGTGCTGCTACGGCGGCGTCACCGCCAGCCGGCCACGACGAGCTTCCCGATCGTCGTCCCCGACTCGAGCTTCGCGTGCGCGGCGCGCATGTTGGCCGCGTTGATCGGGCGGAGCGCCTCGCGCATCGTGCCGCGGATCTTCTTGCCGTCGATCAGCTCGGCCACGCGCGTGAGCAGGCGGTGCTGCTCGATCATGTCGGGCGTCTTGAAGCGCGGCCGGGTGAACATCAGCTCCCAGCAGACGCTCGCGCTCTTGCCGCGCACCGCGTCCTGCGCGAGCGGGCCCTTCGGCGCCACGATCATGCACACGGCGCCCTGGGGTGCGATCAGGTCGCCCATCTGGTCCCAGTACCGGTCGGTGTCGTTGAAGTTCGCGATGTAATCGACGTTCTTCAGCCCGAGCGCCTCGAGCTGCGGCCGCAGCGGCTGCGAGTGGTCGACGACGTGGTCGGCGCCGAGCTCCTTGACCCACGCGATCGTCTCGGGCCGTGACGCGGTCGCGATCACCTTGAGGCCGGCGACGACTTTCGCGATCTGGATCCCGATCGAGCCGACGCCGCCCGCGCCGCCGATGATGAGCAGGCTCGCGCCGCGGTGCTTGCCGCCGGCGTCGATCTTCATGCGGTCGAAGTACGCTTCCCACGCGGTGATCGCGGTGAGCGGAATCGCGGCCGCCTGCGCGAAGTCCAGCGACTTCGGCTTCCTGCCGACGATGCGCTCGTCGACGAGCTGCAGCTCGCTGTTCGAGCCGGGCCGCGTGACGTCGCCGGCGTAGTAGACCTCGTCACCGGGCTTTGAACAACGTCACCTCGGGGCCGACCGCGGCGACCGTGCCCGCGGCGTCGTAGCCGAGGACGCGCGGCGCGGTCTCGACCTTCGGGTTCGGGGCGCGCTGCTTCGTGTCGACCGGGTTCACCGACACCGCCTCGACTTTCACCAGGATGTCGTGGCCGGCCGGCTTCGGGTCGGGCAGGGTGACGTCGACGAGCGATTCGGGGTCGGCGATCGGCAGGTAGCGGGTAAGGGCGACGGCTTTCATGCGGGACATCCTCTCGGTGTGAGCCTGGTGGACGATACGGTATCAGGATCGCCCGACGACGATGCCGGCCTTCTCCCGGTCCCACGCGCGGCCCGGGTCGTCCTCGAACGCCTGCCGCAGCCGGTACTTCTCGACCTTCTGGTTCAGGGTACGCGGGAGCTCGTCGCGGAACTCGACGAACCGCGGGACCATGAAGTAGGCCATGTTGCGCCGGCAGTACTCGATCAGCTCGGGCCCGGTCAGGGTGGCCCCGGGCTTGAGGAGGATCGCGGCGCCGACCTCCTCGTCGCCGCTTGCGACGCGCACCGGGAACACCGCCGACTCCGCGACCGCCGGATGCGCGGCGATGATCTGCTCGACCTCGAAGGCGGACACGTTCTCCCCGCGGCGGCGGATCGCGTCCTTCTTGCGGTCGACGAACCAGAGATAGCCGTCGGCGTCGAGATAGCCGCGGTCGCCGGTGTGGAACCAGAGATTGCGCCGCGCCGCGAGCGTCGCTTCCGGCATGTTGTAGTAGCCCGACGCCGCGCGCCAGGGATCGCCCGTGCGCGCGAGGATCTCGCCGGGCTGGCCGACAGGCACGTCGAAGTCGTCGTCGTCGACCACGCGCACCTCGAAGTTCCGGCGCGGGCGCCCGGACGAGCCGAGCTTCCCGGGCGGGTCGGCGGTGGTGTACGCGGTGATCATCCCGTAGTCCGACAGCGCGTAGTTGCTGACGAACCGGAGGCCGAAGCGCTGCTCGAACTCGCGCGCGAACTTCGGCACCGGGACGCAGCTCACCATGCGCAGGGCGTTCCGCGCGTCGTCGTCCGAGCGCGGCTGGCTCCACAGGAAGTTGACCATCGAGCCCAGCATGTTGGTGATGGTCGTGCCCGACGCGCGCACCTCGTCCCAGTACCTCGACACGGAGAAGCGCCGCGAGAGCGCGAGCGAGGCGCCGGTCACCAGCGCGGCGTTGGTCGCCGCCTGCATCGCGTTCAGGTGAAAGAGCGGCAGGCAGGCGTAGACGACGTCGTCCGGGCGGTAGCCGTAGTGCTCGGCGTTGCTCAGGCCGACCCCGAGCGCCGCAGCATGGGAGAGCATGTTGCCCTTCGACGGCCCCGTGGTCCCCGACGTGTAGGCGAGGAAGGCGAGCTCGGCGCAGTGGACGTCGACCGCCGGCGGATCGTCCGCGGCCGCTTCGAGGTCGCGATGGTAGTCGGCGACCGCCGCGCTGCCGAAGGCGATCCGCGGCAGCGGCGCGTCGCTCTCCCGGACGACGATCAGGGTGCGGATCTTCAGCGCCGCCGGGTCGAGCTCCGCCAGGCGGTCGAGCAGTCCGCCATCGACGATCAGCGCCACCGAATCGGACTGATCGAGGTAGTAGTGGAGGAGGCGGCCCTTGGAGGCGGTGTTGACCGGCACCGCGACCGCGCCGAGCTTGCCGAGCGCCCAGCACGCGAGGATGAACTCGGGCCGGTTCTCCATCATGATCGCAGCGTGCGCGCCGCGTCCGAGGCCGAGCGCAGCGAACCCGTTGGCGAGCCGGTTGGAGATGCGGTCGACCTCGGCGAAGGTGAAGGACCGGCCGTCCGGCAGGTAGGTCAGGAACTTCTTGTCGCCGGCGCGCCGCACCTGGCGCGCGAGCACCTTGCCGATCGTGAGGTCGCGCGTGTCGTAGCCGAGCGACGTCAGCAGCTCGCGGCCCGCGCCCGAGACGGTCATCGCGCTCGGCCCCGTTTCACTCGATCTTGAAGCCCGTGTCCTGGACCTGACGCGCCACCCTTTCGAGGGACGCCTTGAGGGTCGCGGCGAACTCCTCCGGCGTTCCGGGCGTGATTTCCGACCCGACGAGCGCCTGCTGCAGCGCCGGATCCTTCAGCGCGACCTGCACTGCCGCGTTCAGCTTCACGACGATCTCCCTTTGCAGTCCGGCCGGTCCCATCAGGCCGAACCACATGTCGACGTGCGGATCCTTCAGGCCGGCGTCGTTCAACGACGGCACGTCGGGCGCCGACGGCACGCGCTGCGGCAGCGTGACCAGCAGGCCGCGGACCGATCCGCCCCTGAGCCGCGCCACGGCGTCGCTCGCCGCCGCGAAGTACATCGCCACTTCGCCGGCCATGAGCGCGCGCAGCGCCGGCGCGGATCCGGCGTAGGGCACGTGCACGAAGTCCGTCCCCAGCGCCTTGTTGAACTGCTCGGACGCGAAGTTGGACACCGACCCGATCCCCGCCGTGGCGTAGTTCAGCTTCCCGGTACGCTGCCTACCGGCGGCGACGAGGTCGGCGAGCGTCTTGTACGGACTCGACTCCGGGACGATCAGGAGCAGCGGCTGCGACGTCATGCCCGCGATCGCCGTGAAGGCGGTCCGGGGGTCGTAGCCGACGTCCTTCTTCGCGATCGGCGTGATGACGGTGGCGCCGAGGCTGCCGATGAGCAGCGTGTAGCCGTCGGGCGCGGCGCGCGCGACCGACGCCGACCCGACCGTGCCGGCCGCGCCCGGGCGGTTCTCCACGATCACCGACTGCCCGAGCTCGCCCGCCATCTTCGTTGCGACGAGCCGCGCCGCGATGTCCTGCGCGCCCCCGGGCGGAAAGGGCACCACGATCGTGATCGTCCTGGAAGGATAGGTTTGCGCGTGGGCGGCAGGCGCCGCGACGAGCAGCAGCGCGACGGCCAGGATCGATCGCAGCGGCATTCTCATTCTGGTGAGCCTCCCTTTGGGACGTTCGGTCGGTGGGACGGCCTCGAGTGGGACGTTCCCGTTACGCTATTCTCCGTACGCCAAGCATAAAGGAGGATCGGACCGCATGAACGGCCTGCGCGACCGGGGCATCGCGATCGTCGGCTACGCCGACACGAAGCTCGCCCGGCGCAGCGGGAAGACGGTGCTCCAGCTCGCGGGCGAAGTGCTGCAGACCCTGCTCGAGCGGACCGGCATCGAGCGCGAGCGGATCGACGGGCTCGCGGCCACGATGGCATGGTCGGAGGCGGGCAACGCCTTCTACACGAGCTCGCTCGCCGAAGGGCTCGGGCTCTCGCTGACCTGGTCGCAGGTGACCGACATCGGCGGCGCATCGCCGGTCGGCAACGTCGCGCGCGCCGCCGCCGCGATCGACGCCGGGCTGTGCGAGATGGTCCTTTGCCTCGGCGCCGACGCGGTCACGACGCAGGACTTCGGCCGGCAGACCTGGTATCGCACCGAGTTCCTCGAGCCCGCCGGCTACAGCGGACCGCTGGTCGAGTTCGGGCTCCTCTCGAGCGCCTACGCCGCCCGTCACGGCAATCCCGACGCCGCGCTCGCCAAGCTCGCGGTCGCACAGCGGAACGGCGCCTTGCGCAACGACCACGCGTGCGACGTGCTGCGCCAGCCGCTCACGGCGGAGGCGTACCTCGCCTCGCGGGTGGTGTCGCACCCGCTGCGCGTCCTCGACTGCGTCATGCGCTGCGACGGCGCGAACGCGGTGCTCGTCACGTCGACGAAGCTCGCGCGCTCGCTCGGGCTGAAGAAGATGGTGCACCCGATCGCCTATCGCGAGCGCGTGAACTTCGACCCGCAGCAGCGCGTGGACGACATCACGCTGTCGGGCTTCACCGAAGTCGGGCCGCGGGTGCTCGCGGACGCCGGCATGAAGCCGGCCGACGTCCGGATGTTCCATCCCTACGACGACTTCCTGATCGTCGTGCCGATGAAGCTCGAGCACATCGGCTTCTGCCCGCCCGGCGCCGGGGCCCGGTTCATCCTCGATCACGACATCGGCTGCGCGGGCGACTTCCCGATCAACACCGGCGGCGGGCAGATCTCGGCCGGGCAGCCGGGGCTCGCCGGCGGCGGCGTCAATCTCGTCGAGGCGGTGCAGCAGCTCTTCGGCGAAGCCGGCGCGCGGCAGGTCCCGAACGCGGCCAACGCGCTGGTGACCGGGATGGGCGGGGTGCAGTACGCGCGCAACTGGGCGAACAGCTGCGCGCTCGTCCTGGAGCCGGGGCGATGACGAAGCCGAAGCCCGAGATCCGCCCGACGGACCTGAGCCGGCCGTTCTGGGACGGCGTCGCCGAGCGGCGCCTGCTGCTCCAGTACGACCCCGCGGCGCAGCGCTATCAGTTCTATCCGCGGCCGCTCAGCCTGTTCAGCGATGGCCGCGCGCTCGAATGGCGGCCGGCGAGCGGGCGCGGGACGCTCGTCGCGCAGACGCTGTGCCATTCGCCGGCACCCGGGTTCGAGGAGGAGGTGCCCTATCTCCTGGGCATCGTCCGCCTGGAGGAAGGGCCGCGGATCTTCGCGCGCATCGTCAACGCCGAGTACGGCGCGCTCGGGATCGGGCAGGCCATGCGCCTCGTCTGGGACGAGACGCGCGCCGACCGGGTGCTCTACCAGTTCGAGCCGGCGCCGTAAGCGGCGCTGCCGGTCACTCCACCTTCGCGCCCGACTCGCGCACCAGCTTCTCCCACATCGGCGCCTCGGCCTTGACCTCCGCCTCGAACGCCTCGGGCGAGGCGGACGGCGCCGCGTCCATGCCCTGAAGCGCGATCTTCTCCTTCACCTCCTGCTTGGCGAGCCCCTTCACTGCCGCCTCGTGCAGCCGCTTGACGACGGCCGGCGGCGTCCCCGCGGGAACGAAGAGGCCGAACCAGAACGTGAACTCGTAGCCGGGCAGGCCGGCTTCCTCCGCGCCGGGGATGCCGGGCACCGAAGGCGAGGCGAGCCGCGTCGTGACCGCGAGCGGGCGCATGCGTCCCGCGCGGATGAAGCCCATCACGGTGGGCGCAGTGCCGAAGAGCACTTGCGTGTCGCCGGCGAGGAGCGACTGCGCGGCGGGACCGCCGCCCTTGAACTGCACGGAGGTGAACTTGACGCCCGCCACCGATTCGAACAGCACCGAGGCGAGGTGCGGCGCGGAGCCGTAGCCGGCCGAAGCGTTGAAGAGCTTTCCGGGATTCGCCTTCGCGTAGGCGATCAGCTCCTTCAGGTCTTTCACCGGCAGACTGTTGTTCACGCAGATGACGGTCGGGCCGTTGGCGACCCTCGACACCGCGACGAAGTCCCTGTCGGCGTCGTAGGCGATGCTCCGGTACAGCGCCTTGTTGATCGCGAAGTGCGTCGCGTTCAGCACCGTGTAGCCGTCGGCCGGCGCCTTCGCGACGACCTCGTTGGCGATGTTGCCGCCCGCGCCCGGGCGGTTGTCGGCGACGACCGAGACGCCGAGGTCCTTCGACATCTCGTCGGCCATCAGCCGGGTGAGGAAGTCGCCCGAGCCGCCGGGCGGGTAGCCGACGACGAGCTTGACCGGCTTGGCCGGGAACGCCTGGGCGTGAACCTGCAGCGCCAGCGCGCAGGCGAAGAGCGAACCGAGTACGCGGACGATCATGGGCCTCCTCCCGTCGCTTCTGCCCGTCATCGTAGCCAAATCCCCGGCAACGCGGAGCGGTCGGTGTACGATGCGCGCCGATGAAGACCTGGGACGCCGCAGTGATCGGCGCCGGCTGCTTCGGCGCATGGACGGCCTGGAGCCTCCGCCGCAAGGGGCTGAGCGTCGTCCTCGTCGACAAGTACGGGCCCGCCAACGCGCGCTCGAGCTCCGGCGGCGAGTCGCGCATCATCCGGATGGGATACGGTCCGGACGAGCTCTACACGCGCATGTCGCTGCGCTCGCTCGCAGCCTGGCAGCGCCTCGCCGGCGAGACGCGCGAGCCGCTCTTCCATCCGACCGGCGTGCTGTGGCTCGCGCGTACCGGCGACCGGTACACGGCCGACACGCTCGCCACCCTGGCGAGGGTCGGCGTCTCCCACGAGGCGCTCGAGGCGCCGGCGATCCGCGCGCGCTACCCGCAGTTCGTGCTCGACGACGACGTGTGGGGGATCTTCGAGCCCGAGAGCGGGGCGCTGATGGCGCGCCGCGCGGTGCAGGCGGTCGTGCGCGAAGCGGTGCGCGCGGGCGTCGAATACCGCACCGCAGCCGTCGCGCCGCCACGAACCGCGCGGGCGCCTGCCGGCGCTGCGCACGGAAGACGGCGCGGAGATCGCGGCCGGCACGTTCGTCTTCGCCTGCGGCCCGTGGCTGCCGCAGGTGTTTCCGGGTCTCCTCGGCGCGCGCATCTTCCCCACGCGGCAGGAGGTGTTCTTCTTCGGCCCGCCGCCGGGCGACGAGCGCTTCGCGCCGCCGCGGATGCCGACCTGGATCGATTTCGGGGCCGAGGTCTACGGCCTGCCGGACCTCGAAGCGCGCGGGTTCAAGCTCGCGCCCGACCGTCACGGCGGGCCGATCGACCCCGACCTCGACGAGCGGCTCGTCACGCCGGCGGGCGTCGAGCGCGTCCGCGCCTTCCTTGCCCGGCGCTTCCCGGCGCTCGCCGCGGCGCCGCTCGTGGAGACGCGCGTGTGCCAGTACGAGAACACGTCGAACGGCGACTTCCTGATCGACCGGCATCCGGACGCCGACAACGCGTGGCTCGTCGGCGGCGGCTCGGGGCACGGCTTCAAGCACGGGCCCGCGGTCGGCGAGTACGTCGCGGAGCGCCTCGCCGGCGGCGGGATCCCGGAGCCGCGATTCGGGCTCGCCACCAAGCAGGCGGTCAAGCAGCGGGCGGTGTTTTAATGCGGCCGGGCGATTGGGTAACGAGCGGGGGAGGAAGCGCGATGAAGGGGGTGCGGAGCATCACGGCGGCGGCGCTCGCAGCGCTCGCGCTCGGCGCGCACGCCCAGAGCGGCGACCCCGCCGCGGACTATCCGAACCGCCCGATCCGGATCATCGTCGGCTTCACGCCCGGCGGCGGGCCGGACATCACCGCGCGCTACGTCGCGCAGAAGCTCACCGAGTCCTGGAAGCAGCAGGTGCTGGTCGAGAACCGTCCGGGCGCGGGCGGCACGGTGGCCGCGAACTTCGTCGCGACCGCAGGCCCCGACGGCTACACGCTGCTCTCGGTGTCGTCCGCGCACGCCGTCGCGCCGGCGATCTACGCGAAGCTGCCGTACGACACCCAGAAGGACCTCGCCGGCGTCACGCTCTCGGCGGCGTCGAAGTACCTGCTGGTCGTCCCGCCGTCGCTCGGCGCGAAGAGCGTGCAGGAGCTGATCGCGATGGCCAGGGCGCGGCCGGGGCACCTCAACTTCTCCTCGGCGGGCGTCGGCAGCGGCACGCACTTCGCCGCCGAGCTCTTCAAGAGCATGGCGGCGGTGGACGTCGTCCACGTGCCGTTCAAAGGCATCCCGGAGGCGCTGACCGAGACGGTGACCGGGCGCGTGCAGTTCTTCATGGCGCCGATCGCGAACGCGGTCAACCTGACGAAGGACGGCCGGCTGCTCGCGCTCGGGGTGTCCTCGGCGCAGCGCGACGCCCTCGTGCCGGAGGTGCCGACGATCGCCGAGGCGGGCGTGCCCGGGTACGATTCGATCCTCTGGTTCGGGCTGCTCACATCGAGCAAAGTGCCGCGGCCCGTGATCGCGAAGCTGAACCGCGAGATCGCGCGCTACCTGCGCGACCCGGAAGCCAAGACGCGCTGGGCGCCGATCGGGCTCGACCCGCGGCCGACCACGCCGGAAGAGTTCGACAAGCTGATCGCCGACGACATGGCGACCTTCACCCGCCTCGCGCGGGCGGGGAACATCAAGGCAGACTGACCACCAGGAGGTATCGACAATATGAAGCGTTTCCTCGCAGTTCTCATCGCGGTTGCCTGCGCCTGTCTCGGCACCGCCGCCGCGCAGGACAAGGGCGCGAAGGCGCCCTCCGCGGACGTGAAGCGCGGCCGCTATCTCGTGCAGATCACCGGCTGCAACGACTGCCACACGCCCGGCTATCCGGAGTCGGCCGGCAAGGTCGACGAGAAGCTCTGGCTGACCGGCGTGCCGCTCGGCTGGCGCGGCCCCTGGGGCACGACGTACGCCTCCAACCTGCGGCTCGTCGCGCAGAACATGACCGAAGCGCAGTGGATGAAGCGGGTGCGGAGCGAGCTGCGCCCGCCGATGCCCTGGTTCAACGTGCGCGACATGAGCGACGCGGACGCGCGGGCGATCTATCGCTACCTCAGGCACCTCGGCCCGGCGGGCACGCCGGCCCCCGACTACGTCCCGCCGGACAAGGAGCCGAAGCCGCCGTTCGTGCAGTTCCCGGCGCCGCCGAAGTAGGCATCGCCGCCAACCGCGACCAACAAGGAGCGCACCATGACTTCGCTTCGGATCGTCGTCTCGCTTGCCGCAGTCGTCCTGCTGCTGGCTGCCGCGCCCGGACGCGCGCAGCCAAGCCCGAACCTCGAGATCATCCACCACCCGAACTACGACAAGACGGTCTTCATGCCGTTCTCTCCCGCGATCAAGATCAAGAGCGGGAAGATGCTCTGGCTCGCCGGCGGCACGGCATTGCCGGTGTATCACGATCATCCGCACAAGCGCGAACAGGTCCTCAAGTACCTCGGGAACGATCTCGAAGCCCAGACCCGCGCGACCATGGACGGCATCATGGAGACGCTGAAGGCCGCGGGCGGATCGCCGCGCGACGTCGTCCACGTGTTCATCTTCCGGACGCGCCCGCGGATGGGCGACATCGGCCGCTCGAGCGCGGTCGTCAACTCCTATTTCGCGCCGTTCAACCACAAGCCGACCACCACCAACATGGCCGTGCTCGAGCTCGGCGAGCCGGAGCAGCTGGTCGAGATCCAGGTCGTGGCGGTCGTCGACTGAGGGGGCACGCGGACCGGGCTGAAATGCAACGGCCGGCCCGGCGGACCGCCTGATCCATGGCAGTCGGGATTCTGCGGACGCTGGGGCCGCTCGGCGCGGAGATCGGCGGCGTCGATATCTCGCGTCCGCTCGACGCGGCAACGGTGGCGGCGATCACCGCCGCCTGGCACGCGCATCTCGTGCTCGTCTTCCGCGACCAGGCGCTCGACGACGCCGCGCTCGTCGCGTTCAGCCGCAACTTCGGCGTGCTCGAGCGCGCGCCGATCCCGGAGAAGCTGCGCGGGACCGCGCACGTGCCGCAGCTCCCCGAGGTCGCCGTCGTCTCCAACGTCGTCGAGGACGGCGTCCCGATCGGCGCGCTCGGCGACGGCGAGCTCGTGTGGCACAACGACATGACCTACCTCCCGGACCCGCCGCCGGCGAGCGTCCTCTACGCGGTCGAGCTCCCGCCGTCGGGCGGCGACACGTGGTTCAACAACATGTACCTCGCGTACGAGACGCTGCCGGCAGGGTTGCGCGAGCGGATCTCCGGCCTCACCGCGAACCACGACTCGAGCTACACGAGCGCCGGGACGCTGCGCAAGGGATTCGAGGCCGTGACGGACGTGGCGCAGGCGCCGGGAGCGAAGCACCCGCTCGTGCTGACGCACCCGGAGACCGGCCGCAAGGCGCTCTACCTCGGGCGGCGCCGGAACGGCCACGTCGTCGGCATGCCGGTGGCCGACAGCGAAGCGCTGCTCGACCAGTTGTGGGCGCACGCGTCGCAGCCCGAGCTCGCGGTCGCGCACCGCTGGCGGTGCGGCGACCTCGTCATGTGGGACAACCGCTGCACGATGCACCGGCGCGACGCCTTCGACCCGGCGGCGCGCCGGATCCTGCACCGGACGCAGCTCGGCGCTAGTTCGCGCTGACGCCGGCGGCCTTCGCCGCGGCGCCCCAGCGCTTCAGCTCCGAGTCGATCTGCGCGCGCAGCGCCTCGGGCGAGCCCGGCGTCGGCGATGCGCCCTGGTTGGAGAACGCCTGCTGCAGATCCGGCTGGGCGAGCGCCTTGCGCGTCGCCTCGTTGAGCCGCACGACGATCGCCGCCGGCGTGCCGGCCGGCGCGAGCAGGAAGATGCTCGGCGCGGCGTCGAAACCCGCGAGCGTCTCGCCGAGCGGCGGCCACTCGGGCGCGAACGCGACCCGCTGCGCGCTCGTCACCGCGAGCACACGCAGCTTGTCCGCCTTCGCCGGGCCGGCCGCGAGCGTCGTGCTCAGCACGCCGATCTCGAGCCGGCCGCTCATCACGTCGGGGACGATCGGCCCGCCGCCCTTGTACGGGACGTGGACCGCGTCGACGCCGGCGGCGCGCTTGAACTGCTCGAATGCGAGGTGGTGGACGGTGCCGACGCCGGGCGAGCCGTAGCTGTACTTGCCCGGGTTCGCCTTCAGCACCGCGATCAGCTCCGCGACATTCTTCGGCGCGAAGCCCGGGCTCACGGTGAAGACGAGCGGCAGCACGCCCACCGGCGCGACCGGCGCGAAGCTCCTGACAGGATCCGCCGGCAGCGTCGTGGACAGGGTCGAAAGGATCAGGTAGCCGGTCTCGCCGAGGTAGAGCGTGTGGCCGTCGGGCGCGGCGCCGGCGGCCGCGGCGGCCGCGATCGAGCCGGAGGCGCCGGCACGGTTCTCGACCACGATCGGCTGGCCGAGGTCGACGGCGAGCTTGTCGGCGAGCACGCGCGCAACGCCGTCCATCCCGCCGCCGGCGGGATAGCCGACGAACATGCGCACCGCTCGCGTCGGGTAGGTCTGCGCGTGCGCGGCGGCCGCGGCGAAGGCGAGCGCGAAGGCGAGCGTCGTGCGCAGCGCCGTCAAGCGTGGGCTCCGCCGTTCCAGCCGAGGAGATTCATGAACTCCCGTCGCGTCTTCGGCCCGTAGGTCCGGAAGTGCGGGTCCGGACGCTCGCGATACGCGAGCCGCTCGCGGGCGATCTCGTCGCGCCCGCCGTCTCCCCCGTGTACTTGCGGACCTCCGCCGCGCTCATCGGGTACGGCTTCGTCGCGTTCAGCCCGAACACCTTGGCGCGCAGCGCCGGCGTGATCTCCGGGTAGCCGTGCTTCGCCCGCAGCTCGGGCGCGATCTGGAAGGTGCGGAACGCCTGGATCTGGTCCTGCGGCGAGCCGTACCAGATCGAGTCGGTGCCCCAGAGCACGTTGTTCTCGCCGCAGTAGCGGAAGAGCTTGCCGAGTGCGTGCGCCGCCTGCTCCGGGTCGCGCATGAGGAACCGCCACGTGCTGCCGAGCTCGGCGTAGACGTTCGAGTTGGGCGGCGACGCCGTTCTCCACCAGCGACTTGATCAGCGTGTCGATGCCGTCGCGGTTCGCGCCGCCGGCGTAGGCCTGCTCGGGCACGCCGCTCACGAACCCCGAGTGATAGACGAGGAAGCTCACGTCCGGGAAGCGCTTCGCCACCACGCCGATGTCGCTGCACTGGCTGTGCTCGTACGACTGCTTGCCGAACGGCAGTCCCTTGTGCACGCAGATCACCTTTATGCCGAGCGCGCGTGCCTTCTCGATGAAGCGGATGCCGACGTCGTCGGACAGGAAGAAGCCCTTCCCGCCGGGCCCGAACTGGGTGTAGGTCTTCCACGCGCTCACCTTCCACCGCTCGGCGAGCTCGTCCATCGCCTCGACGTCGCCCGGCTGGTTCGGGTTCACCCGGCCATGGATCAGCAGCCGGTGCGTGCCCTGCAGGCGGTCGACGATCCGGCGCACCGCGTCCGCCGCCTCGATCGTGACCGGCTCGGCGTCGCGCCGCGACGGCACGAACGACAGCACCATCAGGTCGGTGTCGCTGTCGAGGAAGATGTCCTTCACGAACTCCTCCGGCCCGAGGCAGCGGAGATGGCTGCGCGGCCCGGGCTCCTGCGCGTAGGCGCAGGCGGCCTTCGGCGACCACCGGAACGCATCCGGCGGGGCGTTCTTCACCCACGTCCCGTTCGGGTCGACGAAGTGCCCCTGCACGTCGAAGATGAACTCGCCGTCGCCGAGCTTCGCCGCAGCGAGCTGCGGCTCGAGGGCCGCCTCGGGCTCGAGCTCGAAGAAGCCGCCGCGCCGCCCGGCCGCGGCGTTGGCGGCGTTGAAGGCGAGGAGGGTGCTCGCCGCGCCGCAGGCCGAAACGAGGAACGAGCGGCGGCTCAAGGCCAGGCGCTTCGCGTTCCGGGTGGCCGCCTCGTGGGCGAGGCGGTTGGCGGCCCGGTTCGCGGCCGACAGGGGGACGGGGACGAACTCGCCGTTCGAGGTCGTATCGAGCTTGATCGGGAGCCGCGTGCCGTAAGGATCGATCGGTTGCTGCGACATTTTTCGCACCTCCGGGTGGCGGGCATTCTAGTCCCAGCCGTCGCCCGGCGGCACTAGTCCACGCCGCGACCGAATCTCCGCCCCGGCCTAATCCCCAGGGTGGAAGCCGCGGCGCCCGGGCGCGCGTAGCGTTGCACCCATGGGTCTGGCAGACAACGGCAGGAGGGCGTCATGAAGGACAAGGATCGCAAGCGTGAGCTGCTGGAACCTCGCGTTCGCGGCGGCGGCTGCGCTGATGCTCGCCGGCTTTGGCGCCTCGCGGGCGCACGCGAGCCAGCTCGACCTCACCGTGTACAACGCGAGCGGCCGCCCGATCATCCTCGTCTACGTGTCGCCCGCCACGGTCCGCAGCTGGGGCGACGACGTGCTCGGCCGCCCCAACCTGCCGCACGGCGAGAGCGCGCGCATCAGCTTCATGGAGCGGACGCCCACCGATCCCTGCCACTGGGACGTCAAGTTCGTCTACGGCGGCGGGACGAGCGCGGTGAGCAGGGTCAACGCCTGCAGCGGCGACCCGGTCATCGCCCCGCGCTGAGCCGCGCCCGGTCGCGCAGGATCGTCCGGGCGGCATTCGCGCCCGGGGCGCCCGCGACCCCTCCCCCCGGATGCACGCCCGTGCCGCAGAGGTACAGGCCCGCGATCGGCGTGCGGTAGCGCGCGAGCGCCGGGATCGGGCGCATCCATAGCAGCTGGTCGAGCGCGGGCTCGGCCTGGTGCGCCTGCCCGCCGGGCCAGCCGTAGTCCCGCTCGAGGTCGACCGGCGAGCGCAGCCGCCGCTCGACGATCGATGCGCCGAGATGCGGCGCGAGCTCCCGGACCGCGAGATCGCCGAGCGACGCGCCGCGCGCGTCGTCCCACTCGCCTTCCGCCAGGTCGTAGGGCGCGTACTGCACGTGGACGTCGACCCGCTCGCCGTCGCTCGTCGCCTCGAGCCAGGGCGAACGCGACACCCGGCCGTACTTCGCGTCGTCGTGCGCGCGCTCGAGATAGTCGAGCGAGGGCGCGATCACCAGGGTCGAAAAGCCGGGCGCACGGTCGAGCGCGAGCGTCAGGCGCGCAACCACGCCGCGCGAGCGGATCGCGCGCACCGCGCGGACGAGCGCCGGGTCGAGCCAGCCCGGATCGACGAGCTCGAGCAGGGTGCGCTTCGGGTCGGCGCCGGAAACCACGAAGGCGGCCGCGATCTCCTCGCCGCTCGCGAGCACGACGCCGGTCGCGCGGCCCTCGCGCACGGTGATCCCGACGACCTCGGCCCCGGGGCGGATCTGGATGCCCGGCAGGCCGGCGAGCGCGCGCCTGAAGTTCGAGCGGGACGGGTGGAACACGCCGGGCGGGCCGCCGACGTGACGATGGAGCAGCCCGAACGCGGTCCCGGCGGAGCGCGGGCCCTGGGCAAGGTGCATGACGCCGGCCGCGCCGAGCACGCCCTTCAGCGCGTCGCTCTCGAACCAGTCGTCGAGGAGATCCGCGACCGGCATCGGCAGGGTGCGGAGGAGGTCTTCGATGCCCTGCCGGCCGAGACCGCGCGCGCGGAGCGCGAGGCCGGCGAGCTGCAGCAGGTCCCGGCGCTCGCTCGCCAGGGGATCGGGCGGCGGCGCCAGGTAGATCGTCTCGAGCAGGCGCGCGAGGCGCGCCATGCGCTCGCAGAACGCGGGCCATTTCGCCGCGTCGGCCGGGCTCAACCTGCGGATCGACTCGGCCGAGCGCGCGACGTCGTACCAGAGCTCGAGCCGGCCGCCGCCGGGCAGCGGCGCGACCGCCCACGGATCCGCGCGGACGATCTGCAAGCCGCGCTCGGCGAGGCCGAGGTCGCGCACGATCGGCTCGGGCACCCAGCCGATGCCGGCCGGCGCGTCGTCGGCGGTCGGCGTGAGCACGAGCGGGCGATGCCCTGCGCGCGCGAGGTAATGCGCGGCGACCAGCTCGTTCGCGCCGGCGCCGATGACGATTGCGGGCTGGCTCAGCGGTGCGGCCCCCGCGTCACGGCTCCAGGTTCTTCGACGGCGGGAAGTCGCGCGAGTAGACCGGGTTCGCGAGGAAGGCCTTCGGGTCGTAGGTCCAGAACTGGCTCACCTGCGGGTAGGTCTTGACCACGGTGTTCACGAGCTTCCCGCCCTTGCGCTCGACCTTGCGGATGTAGAGGTTCATCACCGGGTTGCCGTACTCGTCCATCCGCCAGTCGCCGCGCGGGTCCCTCACGACGCCCGGGTTGCGAAGCGCCTTCGTGAAGGCATCCTTGTCCTCCACCTTGCCGTTCACCGCCTTGGCGGCCGCCTCGACGAGCGCACCGGCCGAGTACGCGCCGAGCGTGTAGTAGCCCGGGTCGGCGCCGTACTCCTTGTTCACCGCCGCGACGAAGCGCGCGTTCTCGGGCGACTCGATGCCGGCGGCGTACCAGCCGCCGGTCACGACGCCGAGCGCCTCGTCGCCCATCTGCTTCAGGATGCCCTCGTCGGCGGTGGTCATGCTGCCGAGCACCGGGAGCTTCATCCCGTACTCCCGGTACTGCTTGAGGAACCGGAAGCCGTTCGCGCCGGCGAAGCCGGCGTAGACCGCGTCGGCGTTCTGCTTGATCTGCGCGATGTAGGTGCCGTAGTCGGGCACGTTGAGCGGCGACCAGAGCTTCTGCACCACCTTGCCGCCGTTGTCCTCGAACACCCGCTGGAACCCGGCCGCGGTCTCGTGGCCGTAGGCGAAGTCGTCGGCGATGATCACGACGCGCTTGTAGCCGAGGTCCTTCGCGGCGTACTCGCCGAGCGCGTGGTTCGGCTGGGCGGAGCTCGCCGCGCTGCGGGTGAACCACGGGTTCGCCTTGCGCTGCGTCAGGTCCTCGGCGGCGGCCGAGCAGGAGACGATCGGCGTCCTCGTCTGGCGGATGTAGTCGTCGATCGCGATCGCCTCGAACGCGGCGAGCGGCCCGATGATGACGTGCACCTTGTTCCGCTCGACCAGATCCTGGGTCTTGGTGCGCGCGCCGGCCGGGTTGCCGCCGGTGTCGGCGATGATCAGCTCGACCTTGCGGCCGGCGATCGTGTTGTTGCGCTCCTTGAGGAAGAGCAGGATGCCTTCCTCCATCTGCTTGCCGCCGGCCGCGAGCGGACCGGTGCGCACGGTGAGGAAGCCGATCCGGATCGGCTCGGCCTGCGCTGCCGCGGGTGCAGGCAGGGCGAAGAGCGGAGCGACGGCGAGAACGGCGAGCAGGCGCCGCACGAAGGTGTTACGCATTGAATCTCTCCTCTGGTAGGAACCGACGGGCGCGTCTTCTGGTACGCGTCTCGCGGTTAGGCTAGCAGCCCGGGCGCGGAAGTCAACCCGGCCCTCACCGCGCCGCGGCGCGAAAGTCGCCGCGCTCGAGCAGCCACGACGCGGCGAAGCCGAAGACGAGGCCCCAGAACGGCGCGCCGATGTTGAAGATCGCCACGTCGGCGACGGTGACGAGGAACGTCACCAGCGCGCCGAGCGTGAACCGCTCCCTGAACGAGATCGTGAACGCCGTCTGGAGCACCCGCAGCATCGCGAGGCCGGCGAGGGCCGCGATGAACGCCTTGGGCGTGGCGAGCATCAGCCCGACGAACACCGGCGAGGCGAGGCCGAAGCCGAGGGCGAGGATGCCGACCAGGATGCCGGCGGTGTAGTGCCGGCGCGGGTCGCCCGAAGCCGAGATGATCGCGTTCACCGGCCCGGTGAGGCAGGTCGACACGGTGCCGACGAACGCGGTGACGATCGAGCCGGCGCCGCAGGCCGCGGTGACCGCGTTGATCGGCGGCGAGTGCCCGGCGGCGCGCAGCACCGCGATGCCCTGGCCGTTCTGGACCACGAGCACGGTGATCGCGAGCGGCACGACGAGCTCGAGCATCGCCTGCCACGAGAACGCCGGCACGTAGAGGTTCGGGCGCACGAGCCCCCAGCCCTCGGCGCCCGCCGGGTCGAAGCGCCCGAGCGCGGCGACCAGCACGCCGCCGACGATCATCGCGCCGATGAGCGGCGGCATGACGCGGCCGAGCCGCGCCGACGCGCTCAGGGCGAGGAAGGCGGCGGCCATCGGCGCGGCGATCCAGAAGTCGTCGCGGATCGCGTACACGAGGTCGAGCCCGAAGCGGAGGAACACGCCCGCGACCATGCCCATCACGATCGGCATCGGCACCGCCTCCATCGCCCGCCGCACCCAGCCGGAGAGGCCGAGCACGAGCATGAGGACGCCGGTCGCCACGAACGCGCCGATCACTTCGGGGAAGGTCAGGTGCTCGAGCGCCGGGCCGACGAGCACCGCGCCCGGGATGGTCCAGAAGAACACGAGCGGCTGACGGTACCGCCGGCAGAAGGCGATGCTGATGAGCCCGTTCACGAAGAACGCGCCGAAGATCCACGACGCGAGGTCGGATGCGCTCAGACCGCCGCGCGTGCCGACGGCGAGGATGATCGCCACCGGTCCCGACGCGGCGAAGATGAACCCGACGAGCCCGTTGACGGCGTAGACGCCGCCGAAGTCGGCGAGCGCCTCGCCCGGCGACGGCGGCGGAGCGGCCGGCTTCTCGAGCGCCATCAGCCGCGCAGGATCGCCGCCGCCGCGAGCCGGCCCGGCGCGCCCATCACGCCGCCGCCGGGGTGCGTGCCCGAGCCGCACTGCCAGAGGCCGTCGATCGGCGTCCGGTACTTCGCCCACTCGGGCACCGGCCGGAGGAAGAACATCTGCTGCAGGCTGAGCTCGCCGTGGAAGATGTTGCCCTCGCTGATGCCGACGACGCGCTCGATGTCCGCCGGCGTGACCACCTGGCGGTGCAGGATCGCGCCCTTCAGGTTCGGCGCGTACTCGGCGAGCGTGTCGACCACCGCGTCGCCGAACGCCTCGCGCCGCGCGTCGGTCCAGCCGCCCTTGAGATCGTGGGGCGCGTACTGCGCGAAGATCGACATGACGTGCTTGCCCGGCGGCGCCATGCCCGGATCGATCATCGACGGGATGACGATGTCCATGTACGGGCGGCGCGAGAATTCGCCGTACTTCGCCTCGTCGTAGGCGCGCTCGAGGTAGTCGACGCTCGGGCTGATCGAGATGGCGCCGCGGTGATGCGCGCCGCGGCCCGGCAGGCAGGTGAAGTCCGGCAGCTCGCCGAGCGCGAGATTCACCTTGGCCGAGGCGCCGCGGAAGCGGAAGCGGCGGATGCCGTCGGCGAACTCCCCGGGCAGGTGCTTCTCGCCCACCAGGTCGAAGAACGTGCGCCGGGGATCGGCGTTCGAGATCACGAGCCCGGCCCGGATCTCCTCGCCGCTCGCGAGCGCGACGCCGGTGGCGCGGCCGTTCGCGACCAGCACGTGCGCGACCGGCGCCTCGGTGCGGATCTCCGCGCCGGCGGCGCGCGCCGCGGCGGCGATCGCCGCGCTGACCGAGCCGTTGCCGCCCTTCGCGAATCCCCAGGCGCGGAACACGCCGTCGAGCTCGCCCATGTAGTGGTGCAGCAGCACGTAGGCGGTGCCGGGCGAGCGTGGCCCGAGCATCGTCCCGATGATCCCGCTCGCCGACTTGGTGCCCTTGAGCGCCTCGGTCTCGAACCACTCGTCGAGGTAGTCGGCCGCGCTCATCGTGAGCAGCTTGTGGAGCGTGTGGAACCGCTCCGGCCCGAGCCCGCGGAAGTACTTCCCGAGCCGCCACATGCCGGCGAGGTCGGCGGGCGCGAGCGACGCCGGGTCGGGCGGGAGCATGCCGAGGATCGGCTTCACGCCGCGCGCCATGCAGGTGCATCAGGCGGCCGAACTCGTCGTAGGCTTCGGCGTCGCGCGCCGAGTGGCGCGCGAGCTCGCGCCGGTTCTGGTCGTGGTCGTTCCACTGCGCGAGGTAGTCGCCGTTCGGCAGCGGCGTCAGCGTGCTCTCGAGCGGCAGCACGTGCAGGCCGTGGCGCGGCAGGTCGAGGTCGCGGATGATCTCCGGGCCGCAGCAGGCTCACGACGTACGAGAACACCGAGAACGTGAAGCCGGGGAAGATCTGCTCGCTCATCGCCGCGCCGCCGACGCGCTCGCGCCGCTCGAGCACGACGACGCGCTTGCCGGCGCGCGCGAGATAGGCGGCGCAGACGAGGCCGTTGTGGCCGCCGCCGATGACGATCGCGTCGTAGGCGGCCGTCGTCAGCGGGTGACGCTGCGTGCGAACCGCGCGTCCGGTCGCGGGCCGGGTCGCTGTGACGACCGCCGCGCGAACCTGCGGTCAGGCGGCCGCGTTGTGCCCTCGACGGCCCGTGTACTCGCCGGGCGTCGCCGTCGCGGCAGGAGAGCATCGCCGCATGGCAGCGTCGCGTCGCAATCCATTCTCGAGCGGCGCCGCCTGCCGATCATCGATTTGCAGGCCACGTATGTCGCCGACCGGACCAACGTGTCGCGAATGATCGGATACATGGAGGAACTGGACGTTGCGCAGTATCGGTCCTTTGCGCCCGCGTTCCAGCCGAACGGCCGGGTCTCGCGTCGATCTGCATCGAAGGTATCCCGAGTATTCGTCCCGACCGCCAACAGCGGCGAGTTCCCGCGCTGGTCGGAACGACCCGCTCGCATTCCTCGCCGGCGTACGGAAGGACCTGGAAACCGGAACGTACTTCTTCACGGCAGAGCACGAATTTCGGCATTACCCCTCGTCCCGAACAGGTCGCGGCAGGGCAGCTCCATCGCGATATCACCGTTCGTGCTGGATCGCGTCCGCCCGTCGACGCGCTGTTCCAGCTGAGCCAGGACGTTCGGCGTTGACGATCTCCAGTTCCGCTGCGACATCGAGGATCCGCTGCTCGCGCCGGACTTCCTCGTCCTCGAGCGCGGAGGCCACGGCGAGTGCCTTGTCGAGGTTCGCCGCGGCAGCGCCCATCGCGTACACGCGCTCGCGGTATCGCGGCTTCCGCGCGCCGCGTGCCGCCGCCGCGCGCATCCCCGCCCGCAGGGTGCGGTTCTCCAGGCGCGCGAGGGATACGTTCTCCCTGCGCGCCTGCTCCTTCAGCCGCTCGAGCAGCTCGTCGTCGATCCGGACGGTGGTGCGCATCAGAGTGGCATCATAGCATCAGACAAGTTGATGTCAAAGCATCAACCGGGACGGGCGGCTACGCCGTTCCGCTCCGGATTGAAGAACGGCTTCTTCGCGACGCGCGCCGCGGCGCGCTTGCGCCGGTGCTCCACCGTCACCTCCATCTCGAGCGCGGTTCCCGGTGCCGCCCAGCGCGACCGGAGGTGCGCGAGCACGAGGTAGGCTTTGAGGATCGGCGACCACCCGCCGCTCGTCGCCGTAGCCCGCCTGCTCGCCGCCGGCGTAGAGCGGGACGCTCATGCGCCAGGCGACGGTGGGGACGCGCGGTGCAAGCCCTACGTCCAGGAACAGCGCTTCGAAGGCGTCCCAGTCGACCTGGACCCCGACGAACTGCCATTCGGGACCGCGCTTCGCTTCCGCCGCGAGCGCCGGCTTGCCGACGAACTGTTCCTTGTCGAGGTTGACCGCCCAGCCGAGGTCGAGCTCGAACGGCGACGAGGTCTGGCTCTCGATGAGCGCCTTGTTCGCGGGCACGTAGTCGACGTCGAGCAGCATCAGCCCGGCCTCGATCCGCGCCACGTCGAGCGCGAGCATGCCGGCGGGCGTGATGCCGTAGGGCGTGCCGGCCTCGATGAGCGCGTCCCACACGGCGAGCGCATCGCGGGCGTCCATCCAGATCTCGTAGCCGAGATCGCCGGTGTAGCCGGTGCGCGTGATCGTGACCGGGACGCCGCGGAGCTTGGCCGCGGTCATGCGGAAGTACTTCAGGCGCGCGAGGTCCGCGTCGCACACCTGCTCGAGGATCGCGCGCGAAGTGGGGCCCTGGAGGGCGAGCGCGGCGATCGAGTCGGAGACGTCCTCGATCGCGACGGCGAGGCCGAGCGCGTTGTCCTGGAACCAGCGGAGATTCGGCTCGGCCGAGGTGACGCGGAACGTCTCCTCGTCGAGCCGGGCGACGGTGCCGTCGTCGAGCACCTTGCCGGCGCCGTCGCACCACGGCGTGTAGAGCACCTGGCCGGGCTGCGAGCGCGCGACGTCGCGCGTCATGACGCGGTCGAGCAGCCGCGCGGCATCCTTGCCGCGCACCAGATACTTGTAGAGCGGCGAGATGTCGAGGAGCGCCGCCGCGCTGCGGATCGCGTGGTACTCGCGCTCGTGCGAGAGCTCGTAGGAGCTCGCGACGACGTACCCCGCCCAGCGCCGCCAGGCGTGGCTCGCGCACAGCGCGGCCGTGCGGGCGTGGAACGGCGTGGTCTTCAGCATCGCGGGCGGCGAAGTGTACCCGGCGTGGCACCCAGGGGACGGTTGCCCCGACGGGGCGGGTGCGCTCGCCGGCGGAAAAATACGCGTTTTCCGTGTTACACTGATTTCGTGTAAATATCGACCAGGCGCCGCAGACCGATGAAGAACGTCACGATCACCCTCGACGAAGAAACCGCCACGTGGGCGCGCGTGCGCGCAGCGCAGCGCAATCTCAGCCTGTCCCGCTTCGTCGGCGAGCTCCTCCAGCAGCACATGCACGAGGCGCGCGAGTACGAGCAGGCGATGCGCCGGTACCTTTCCCGCGGGCCGTTTCAGGGCGCTCAAGGGGCGCGCCGAGCGCTATCCGTCCCGGGACGAGCTGCATGACCGCGCCCGTCTTCGTTGACACGAACGTGCTGGTCTATGCCCGCGATCCCAGGGATGCGGGGAAGCAGGCGCGCGCGGCGGACTGGATCGCGCACCTGTGGCGCGAGCGATCGGGCCGGACGAGTCTGCAGGTCCTCTCGGAGTACTACGTCTGCCTTACCCGCAAGCTCTCGCCGCGCGTCGCGGCCGACGAGGCGTGGGACGATGCCAAGGCGCTCTTCGCCTGGCGCCCGCAGCCGGTCGACGAACCGCTGCTCCTCCGGGCGCGCGAGATCGAGCGGCGCTTCCGCCTCTCGTGGTGGGACAGTATGGTCGTCGGCGCAGCCCAGACCCAGGACTGCGCGATTCTCCTGACGGAGGATCTGCAGGACGGCGCCGTCTTCGGAGGCGTAACGGCGAGGAGCCCGTTCACGCTGGCAGCCGGCGAGTCGGCTGCAGCGTATGGGGTCGGTCCGAGTGCGAAGAGCCGCCACCGGTCACGCGGCCGGCCAAAGCGCTGATCCGAAGGAAGCGCGCCAGACGCCGCCGCCATGCCCGCCTGCGGCGGTTCAGCCCGACCGCTGCGACTTGTCGCGGTCGTTCTGCGCCTTGATCATCTCGCGCGCGCGCTTCCAGTCGTCGTCGGTCCAGCTCCGCAGGTCGTAGAACGTGCCGCTGCCGGCGAGATGCCCCGCGCCGTCGAGCGCGATCGTCTGGCCGGTGAGCCACTCGCAGCCGTCGGCCATGAGGAATGCGGCGAGATGCTGCAGCTCGTGCATCTGCCCGATCCGGCCCATCGGGTTCTTGCCCGCCGCGCGCTCCTCCATCGTCTGCCCGGGGTTGAGCCGCGCGCTCGTGCTCTCGACCGGGAACGGCCCGGGGGCGATCGCGTTGAGGCGGATGCCGTAGCGGCCCCATTCGACGGCGAGCGACTCGGTCATCACGGCGAGACCCGCCTTGGACATCGCCGACGGCACGACGTAGGGCGAGCCGGTCCAGATCCAGGTGACCAGGATCGACACGACGCTCCCCTTGTGCCCGCCCGCGATCCAGCGCTTGCCGACCGACTGCGTGACGAAGAACGTCCCGTGCAGGACGATGTTCGCGATCGCGTCGAAGCCGCGCGGCGAGAGGTCTTCGGTGCGGCTGATGAAGTTGCCGGCGGCGTTGTTGACGAGGCCGGTGAGCGGCCCGCCGTCGTCCCAGATCGACTGGATCATCGCGTCGACCGCGGCGGCGTCGCGGATGTCGACCGCGTGCGCCTTCACCGAACCGCCGTGCGCTCGCGACGAGCGCGGCGGCGGTCTCGTCGAGCACCGCCTTCCGCCGGCCGCACAGGTAGAGATCCGCGCCCAGCTCGAGGTACTTGCCGGCGATCTCGCGGCCGAGGCCGGTGCCGCCGCCGGTGACGAGGATGCGCTTGCCTTTCAGGAGGCCAGGCCGGAACATGGCGCGATTCTAGCCTGCACGCATCGACCGACGAGAAATCCATGCCCCTTCCGCCGCCCGCCGCAACCGGCATGCCGCTCGCCGAGGTCGACACCCCGGCGCTCCTCCTCGACCTCGACGCCTTCGAGCGCAACGTCGCGACGATGGCCGAGGCCGCGCGGGGCTTGCGGCTCCGCCCGCACGCCAAGTCCCACAAGTGCCCCGAGATCGCGCTGCGGCAGATCGCCGCCGGCGCAGTCGGCGTGTGCTGCCAGAAGGTGAGCGAGGCCGCGGCGATGGTCGACGGCGGCGTCCCCGACGTGCTCGTCTCGAACGAGATCGTCGGCCGCACCAAGCTCGCCCGGCTGGCGGAACTGGCGAAGCGCGCGCGGGTGAGCGTGTGCGTCGACGATGCCGCCAACGCCGGCGACCTTGACGACGCGGCGCGCGCTGCGGGCGTGCGCCTCGACGTGCTGGTCGAAGTCGACGTCGGCGCGAACCGCTGCGGCGTCGAGCCGGGCGAGCCGGCGCTGCGCCTCGCGCGCGCGGTAGCCGGGTCGCGGCACCTCCGCTTCGCCGGCATCCACGCGTACCACGGCGCCGCGCAGCATCTGCGCACGGTCGCGGAGCGGAGCGCGGCGATCGCGCTGGCGGGGGAGAAGGCGCGCCGCACGCGCGACCTCCTCGAGGACGAGGGCCTCGAGTGCGAGAGCGTGACCGGCGCCGGTACCGGCACGTTCCTTTTCGAGCGGGGGAGCGGCGTCTGGACCGAGCTCCAGCCGGGGTCCTACATCTTCATGGACGCCGACTACGGCCGGAACGCCTGGGACGGCTTTCCGCGCTTCGAGCAGAGCCTGTACATCTGGACGACGGCGATGAGCGCGCCGGTGCCCGGGCGGGTGGTGGTCGACGCCGGGCTCAAGGCGCACAGCTTCGACTCGGGGAATCCGCTCGTCGCGGGCTGGCCCGGCGTGGAGTACGTCCGCGGCTCCGACGAGCACGGCGTGCTCAAGGTCGCATCGGGAGCGCGCGCGCCGGCGCGCGGCGAAAAGCTAAGGCTCATCCCGGGCCACTGCGACCCGACGGTGAACCTCTATGACTGGCTGGTGTGTTACCGCGGGGAGCGGGTGGAAGCGGTCTGGCCGGTCGCCGCGCGGGGCGCGTTCTACTGAGCCGCGGCGCGCCGCGCGACCGGCTCGAGCAGCAGGTCGCGCTTCGACGGATTGCCCTGGGTGATCACCGGCGCGGCCTGGAGCGTCGCGAACCACACCTCGGCTCCCACGACCACCTTGGCGAAGATTCCGTACAGCGACGACTTGTCGATCGCCGCGGCCGGGTACTGGAGCTGATAGGGCCACGCAACCGGCTTCGGGTCGAGGAACGTCAGCTCGGAGATGACGCTCGACGGCGTCATCGGCCGCGACAGGTCGACGAGCTGCAGCACCACCTTGGCGTTCTTCGGGAACGAGGTCGCGCCGCGATAGTTGATCGTGCCGATGATTACCGTCTCGTCACCGTCGGGGTTGGCGCGCGCGACCGGCGCGGCGAGAGCGAACGAGAGGGCGAGGATGCTGGCGAGAACGAGGCGCATGTCGGCAAATGCTCCGTGAAACCCAGCTGCCACGATAGCCCCTCGCCCGGGCCGCAGCAAGCACCGCCCGGGCGCAGCGTGGCGCCCGCGCGACAAAATGCTCATGTCATAGCAGGCGGAGCGGCCCGGCACCGCTCGTCAGCCGGGCACGGCTTTCGCCGGCGCGGCCTGCGCCGTCGCCTGCTCGCCCGGAAACGCGAGCGCGGCGATCAGCGTCAGTACCGCGACCGCGGCCAGGATCGCGAAGAGCGGCTGGAAGTCGCCGTACGTCCGGTGCACCCACGCGATCAGCGGCAGCGCGGTCGCGCTCGCGCCGAACGACACCACGTAGCGCACCGAATAGGCGCGCGCGCGCCACTCGTCGGCGGTGTAGCGCGCGATCATCGCGTCGTTGATCGGGATCTGGCCGAACACGAAGAACATCATCGCCACCGCGACCGCGAGCATGGCGTAGCCGGCGAGCGAGCCGGCGGCGAGCAGCAGCGGCACCTGCATCAGCGCCACCACCACGAAGACGCTCTTCACGGACTTCTTGTCCATCCACCAGCCGACCAGGAGCTGCGCCATCGCGGCGATCAGGTAGGTCGCGCACACGAGGAGGCCGATGCCGAAGTTCGTGTTGGCGAGCGCCGACAGCCGGTCGTCGAAGACCTTGGGCATCGACACCGTGGTGGCGTTGAAGATCAGGCCGCCGCACGCGGTCGCGACGGCGACGATCAGGAACACCCGCACGAGCACCGCACGCGGGAGCTTCGCCCCGGCCTTCTTCGGCGCGCCCTTGCGGAGCGCGACCCCGCGCGCCGCCCAGACGAAGCCGAAGCCGGCGGCGATGCAGAGCACCCCCGGCACGAAGAACGCCGCACGCCAGCCGGCGAGATCCGCCAGCGCGCCGGTGAGCAGCGCCGCGAACGCGAGCCCGGCGTTGCCCCACACGCCGTTGACGCCGAGCGTGCGGCCGAGGTTCGGCTGGTTCGAGACGAGCATCGCGATGCCGACCGGGTGGTAGATCGCGGCGAACATGCCGATCGCCGTCAGCCCGAGCGCGAGCTCGGCCGGGGTGCGCGCGAAGCCGGTCAGGATGGTGGCGGTGCCGATCCCGAAGAAGAAGAGCTTCATCATCCCGCTCCGGCTCCAGTGGTCGGCGAGCCAGCCGGCGGGGATCGAGAACGCGCCGAAGGCGATGAAGCCGCCGAGGGCGAGCGGGAGGAGCTCCGCGTACGACTGCTGCCACGCCACGGCGATCGCGAGCACCGCGGTCGGGAAGATCAGCATCGCGAGGTGGTCGACGAAGTGGCCGACGTTCAGGAAGAGGTCGAGGCGGGCGGGGTTTTTCATGGCCCGCATCCTAGCGCGGCCGGCGCCGTCCGGCACGCGAGAGTCTGACAAGATCTATCGCGGTTCGGCCAGGGCCCGGACGCGCATGACGACGCCGGCCGCGGCGAGGCCCGCCGCGAACGCCACCGGAAACCCGACGAGCACGCCGAGCGCGGGCAGCGCCGTCGCGACGACGAGATGGAACGCGGCGAACGCGAAGAGCCCCGACAGGAACCCGGCGAGGAGGCGTACCGTCGCGTCGCTCCCGTGCAGGGCGAGCGCGAACGCCGGCAGCACGGAGCCGGTGATCGGGAACGCGAGCAGGATGCCCGAGACGCGCGGGCCGAAGAGGCTGGCGCCGAGGGTGACCGCGGCGGCGATCGCGAGCGCGGCGGTGACGCGCACCGCGAGCTCCGAGTTGGGGATCGGCACCGGCCCGCTCGCCCGCCTCACCGCCGGCAGCTTGGCGAGCATGAGCCCGAGCGCGACCGCGGTGACGCCGGCGCCGGCGAGCGGCGGCATCGGGACGGCGCCGAGCAGCGCGGCGCCCGCCACGAACGACGCCCAGCCGAGGAGGAGCGATGCGAGCCACCCGAACCGCCGCGAGGCGTGCGCGAACACGAAGCAGTGGAGCGCCGCCGCGCCGGTGACCTGGAGCGTCGCGGCCGCGGCGTCGGCGGCGAACTGCACGCCCTGGTCGAGCGCGAGGAAGACGCTGATCGGCCCGGCGATGAGCGGCAGGCCGCTGATCCAGCCGGTCGCCGCGTGTCCCCACCGCCGTCCTGCGACGCTTGCGAGCCAGACGACGAGCGGGACGAGCGCGAGCTTGAGGAGGGCGGCCATCGAGGGCGGGCGGGGCGGCGAATGATACCCTCGCGCGCGCAATGGCTCGCAAAAGCACGAACCCCGACGACTACATGCGGGTGCCGCGGCCGATCGCGGCCATGGCGAAGGATTTCCCGCACGGCCACCACATCCCGGTCGACCGCCACGAGCGCGGGCAGCTCGTCTACGCGGTCTCCGGGGTGATGACGGTGACGACGCCGCACGGCACCTGGGTGGTGCCGCCGCAGCGCGCGGTGTGGGTGCCGCCGCGCACCGATCACGAGAGCCGGATGTCGGGCCGCGTCGCGATGCGCACGCTCTACCTGCGGCGCGACGCCGCGGCGCGGCTCCCCGGCCGCTGCTGCGTGATGAACGTGACGCCGCTGCTGCGCGAGCTCATCCTCGCGGCCACCGAGATGCCGCTCGCCTACGACGAGCGCGCGCGCGACGGGCGGGTGATGCGGCTCATCCTCGACGAGCTGCGGGCGGCGAGCGACCTGCCGCTGCACCTGCCGCAGCCGGCCGATCGCCGGCTGGCGCGGATCTGCGACGCGATCCTGAAGGCGCCCGCGGACACGCGGCCGCTCGAGGAATGGGCGAGCACGGTCGGCGCGAGCACGCGCACGCTCGCCCGCCGCTTCCGCCAGGAGACCGGGATGAGCTTCGCCGCGTGGCGTCAGCAGGCGCGGCTGCTCGAGAGCCTGCGGCGTCTCGCCGCCGGCGAGCCGGTGACGAAGGTCGCGCTCGACTGCGGCTATGCGAGCCCGAGCGCGTTCGGCGCGATGTTCCGGCGCGCGCTCGGCGTGGCGCCGAGCGCGTACTTCTCCGGTTCCGTCACCCCGGCGAAAGCCGGGGTCCAGCCGCGCGTCGCAACTGGATCCCGGCGTTCGCCGGGATGACGCGCTAGACGACGTCGGACTGGATCCCGGCGCTCGCCGGGATGACGCGCTGACGCGCGTCACTTCATCGCCGCGATCAGCGCGGCGAACTCCGCGCGGTCGAGCTTGCCGTCCTTGTTCGCGTCGAACTTGTCGAAGCGCTGGGCGGCGCCCGGCACCTTCGACACCTCGGCCCGGGTCACGAAGCCGTCGTGATCGACGTCGAGCTGCGCGAACTGCGTGTCGGCATCGGTGCGCGTCGTGTCCTGGCCGACGGCCGGGCCGGCCGTGATCCCGAGCGCGAGCACCGATGCGGCGAGAAATTTGGGTGTCATCATGGGTCACTCCTTTCGTTCCGGTTCGAAGACGGCCGGTCGTTGCCGGCGCGGAGGAGGTGCTGCAGGGATCGTGCCCGTCGACCGTTGCGCCCGCGTGACGACGGCGCAAATAAATTCGCAGCGTCGCTCTGCGACGACGGATTTCCGGCGCGCGGGAGAAATCGCCGCGGGATCAGCGGCGTCGGTGCGTCGGCGCCGGCCCGACAGGATCAGGCGATCGAGTCGAGCGCCTGCCGCAGGTGCGCGATGGAGGTGTTGCCGCCCGAAAGCACGAGCCCGACCTTGCGGCCCGCGAGCTCGGCGCGCAGGCGATGCGCGCACGCGAGCACCGCGCCCGCCGCCGATTCGGCGAGGGTGTGGCAGCGCTCGATCCACCACGCGGTCCCGCGCCGGATCTCGTCCTCGCCGACGACCTGGAAGTCGGCGAGATGCTCGCGCAGGATCGCGAGCGTCAACTCGGCCGCGCGGCCGGTCGACAGCCCTTCGGCGAAGGTGTCGTTCGGCCGCGTTTCGATCCGGCCGCTCGCCCACGAGTCGTGGACGGCGGGCGCGGCGGCCGCCTGGACGGCGATGACCCGGAGACGCGGGTTCAGGTGCTTCGCCGCGATGCAGGTGCCGGAAGCGCCGCTCCCCAGCCCGACCGGCACGACGATCGCGTCCAGCCCCGGCTCGTCCTCCAGCATCTCGACCGCGTAGGTGCCGACGCCGGCGATGAGCGCCGGCTCGTTCGCCGAGTGCACGAAGCGCAGGCCCTCGCGCGCGGCGATCGCCTCCGCGTTCGCGGCCGCGTCGTCGAACTTCGCGCCGCGCATGGCGATCTCCCCGCCGAAACCGCGGATCGCCGCGACCTTGCCGGGGTTCGCGCCCTCGGGCACGCAGATCACCGCGCGCACGCCGAACTTGCGCGCGCTCCAGGCGATCGACTGGCCGTGGTTGCCGGTGCTCGCGGTGACGACGCCGCGCCGCCGCTCGTCCGCGCCGAGGCTCGCGACGAGGTTGACGCCGCCGCGGACCTTGAAGACGCCGATCGGCTGATAGTTCTCGTGCTTGACGAACGCCTCGCAGCCGAGCAGCTCGTCGAGCGCGGGATAGCGGTAGAGCGGCGTGCGCGGCAGGTGCGGCGCGATGCGCTCGCGCGCGGCGAGGATGTCGGCGTAGGTCGGGGGTGTCATCGGGTGGTCGTCATCCGGTGGTCGTCATCCCGGCGAACGCCGGGATCCAGTCCGGCGTCCCTGGACCCCGGCTTTCGCCGGGGTGACGAGCTAAGCGCCCGTCAGCTTCGCCACGATCTTGCGCTCGTAGTAGGGGTTGCGCGCGATCGCGCGCGAGCGCCGCGCGCCGAGCCGGGTGCGGAGGAGCGCGAGCTTCGTCAGCGCATGCTGCCGCGCGACGGCGTCCTGGATCGCCGCGAGCTCGTCCTCCAGCTCCGCGATCTCCCGGCGCTCGAGCACCTCGGGCGGGACGAACCCGGCGTTTTTCAGGATGCGGTACGCGATCCTGACTTCCGGCGGGACGAGGCAGTCGTCGTCGAGCGCGAGCGGCTGGCCGGCGCCGGGCAGGTGGTCGAAATCGCCGCGGCGCAGCGCCTCCTGGATGCGCTCCTCCACCAGGGCGTCGGGCGAGAAGACGGACACGTACCGGCCGGACACGTACCCAAACATGGCGCGAGCTTAGCAGCCCGCCCGGCGGCTGAAAACCCGGCGCCCGCTGGCGTTCCGCCGCGCCTGAGGACACAATGGAACAGGTCCCCGTGGAACAAATCCCCGCTCGACGTGTCTCTTCTCCGCACGGAGGTGCGTTCATGACGCCGCGTTCGCTCGCCCCCCTCGTCCTGTCGGCCTGCCTCGCCTGCGCGTGGCCGGCCGCCGCGCAGCAGCCCGCCGACAAGCCGCTCGCGAAGGAGCCGGCGCCCAGCGAGAAGGAGATCGACCAGCGGATCGCCGAGACGCTCGCGGCCGTGGTCCGGATCAAGATGCGCGCGGTCCCGGAGGCGCGCTCGAATGCGACGCTCGGCCCGGCGCGCGAGGGCAGCGGCATCGTGATCGAGCCCGACTACGTCCTCACCATCGGCTACCTCGTGATCGAGCCCGACGCGATCGAGGTCACGACGGTGAACGACAGGACGCTGCCCGCGACGCTCGCCGGCTACGACCATGCGACCGGGTTCGGCCTGCTCAAGGTCCAGGGCGACCTCGCGGTGAAGCCGCTCGCGCTCGGCGACTCGGCCGCGCTCGGCGTGCGCGAGCCGGTGATCGTCATGCCGCACGGCGGGCGCGAGGCGGCGAGCCTCGCCCAGGTGATGTCCAGGCGCCAGTTCACCGGCAGCTGGGAGTACCTCCTCGAGAGCGCGATCTTCACCGCGCCGCCGACGATGACCTGGGCGGGCGCCGCGCTGGTGAACCGGCAGCTCCGGCTCGTCGGCGTCGGGTCGCTCCTCGTGCGCGACACCGTCGAGCCGGGCACGCCGGAGCCGGGCAACATGTTCGTGCCGACCGATCTCCTCAAGCCGATCCTCGCGGAGCTGAAGGCGAACGGCCGGACGGCCGGCCCGCAGCGGCCGTGGCTCGGGCTGAACACCGAGGAGGTCCAGGGCCGGCTGCTGGTGAGCCGGGTGTCGCCGGAAAGCCCCGCCGCGCAGGCCGGCGTGAGACAGGGCGACGTGATCGTCGGCGTCGCCGGCGAGCCGGTGAAGACGCACGTCGAGCTCTACCGCAAGGTATGGTCGCTCGGAGGGGCCGGCATCGAAGTGCCGCTCCGGCTCTCGCGTGGCGCCGACGTGCGCGACGTGCGCGTGAAGTCGATCGACCGGTTCGAGTATTTCAAGGGCAAGCAGCCGCTGTGAAGGGAGCAGGCGCATGAAAGCAGGACGGACGCGGATCCCGACCCCATCGCTCGGCGACACCGGGGGGTTGCGCGCGGCGCGGACGGCGCGCCGGCGGATCCTGGCCGGCGCGCTCGCCGGGGCCGCGCTCGCCGGCGTGCCGTGGCGCGCCGGTGCGCAGTCGCGCATCGCGACCCCGCGCCAGACCGAAGGGCCGTTCTATCCCGACCGCCTGCCGGCGGACGACGACAACGATCTCGTCGCGGTGAAGGGGCAGAGCGGGATTGCGCGCGGGGAGATCCTGCTGCTCGCGGGCACGGTCACCGATCTCGCCGGCAAGCCGCTCGCCGGCGCGCGGGTCGAGATCTGGCAGTGCGACGCGGGCGGGCGCTATCACCACTCGCGCGATTCCTCGAGCGTGGCACCGGATCCGAATTTCCAGGGCTGGGGGCAGTTCGTCACCGCGGCCGACGGCGCGTACCGGTTCCGAACGATCAAGCCGGTACCCTATCCCGGCCGCACGCCGCACATCCACTTCAAGGTATCGGGCGCCACGATTGCGGGGCTGGTGACGCAGATGTACCTCGACGGCGAGCCCGGGAACGCGCGCGACGGCCTGTTCAACTCGCTCGATCCGCGCGAGCGTGCGGCGGTCAGCGTCCGCGTCGACAAGGCGCCGGACGGCAAGGCGCTCGCCGCCCGCTTCGATATCGTTCTGCGCGCCTAGGGAACGCTTCAGCTCCGCTTCGTCAGCCAGAGGAGCAACCCGCGCCGCGCCTGGATCGGACGCCAGGCGTCGCGCACCGCGGCCGCAAAACCGGGAAACGCTTTCCGCACCTCCGCCGGCAGCTCGCCGCCGAAGCGCGCGATGAAGCCGGCGACGAGGGACGCCATGGTCGCGTCGGCGAGCTCGCGCAAGCCGGCGTGCCGGGCGAACCGGCCGCGCGATTCCTCGTGGACGAGCTCCGCCATCGCGATACCGCGCAGCAGGTGGAGCCCCGCCTCGGTCTTGCCGCCGTTGGCCCGCGCGCCGCGGACGGCGTCGAGGATCGCGCCGGCCCGCTCGATCAGGCGGAGGAGATCGTCACCCCGCTGGAGATGCTGCTTCGCCGCGACCCGGATGCCGAGCAGCAGGAATTCGATCGTCGTGGAGCTGGCGAGTTCGAGCGGCGCGCACCCGTCCAGCCGGAGCTCGCGGTTGGTAGCGAGTACGCTTCCGAGCGCCGCCGCCTGGTCGGCGCACGACGCGAGGACAGACTGCTCGGCCCGCGACGGGCCCGGCGTGTCCGCCGACAGTGGCTGGGTGCTCGATCTCATCGTTCGCAAGCGTTCTACCGAATCAATGTGGCAGCGAAGCTATCCGGCCCGGTTGCGCGACAACCCGCCAAGGACTACGCGATGTGCGCACGGTCGCGTCGTCCCTCATGCGCGAGCCCCGCAGTGTTTGTGATAGACGTCGCGGAGCGCTCCGAATTCCTTGAGCGGCGCGGTCGCGATGAACGTCATCAGCGCGGCGCAGACTTCGCTCGCCGGCCGGTGCTGTTTGAGGAAACCCACCGCTTCGTCGAGCTGCTCGGGCGGGACCTGCTGAAGGATCTCGAACAGGGTGCGCTTCGGGTCACTGAGCAGATTCTTGATCTGGATCATCACTTCTTCGAGGTCACGTTCACGCTGGAGGTCGATAGCAGGGATCGCGCCAACTGACGCTGCGCGGCACATGCGAGCCGCGCCCTCGCCCTACATGGAGCGGACGACGGGCACCACGCACGCCTTGCGCCGCCGGGCGTCCGATGATCGACGCCCGTTGATGACGGATCGACAGCGCCCGGGCGAGGCGCCGCCCGCGTGCTAGCATTGCCCGCGAATTTTCGGGACTCTCGCCGATGAGCGCCGACGCCGACGCCACGACCGCAGTTCAGGAGCGATACCGCTTCGACGTCGCGCGGCTCGAGGCGTTTCTCGCCGGGCGGATCGAGGGGTTCCGCGGTCCGCTCGCGGTCACCCAGTTCAAGGGCGGCCAGTCGAACCCGACGTTCCTCCTCGACACGCCGGGCGCGCGCTACGCGATGCGCTCGAAGCCCGCGCCGGCGGCGAAGCTCCTGCCCTCCGCGCACGCGGTCGACCGCGAGTACCGCGTGATCACCGCGCTCGGCCGGGCGGGCCTTCCCGTGCCGCGCACCTATTGCCTGTGCGAGGACGAGGCGCTGATCGGGCGCGCGTTCTACGTCATGGAGTTCGTCGAGGGCCGCGTGCTCTGGGAGCAGTCGCTGCCCGGGATGACGCCGCGCGAGCGCGCCGCCATCTACGACGAGATGAACCGCGTGATGGCCGCGCTCCACAGCGTCGACTACGGGGCGATCGGGCTGGAAGGGTTCGGCAAGCCGGGCAACTACTTCCAGCGCCAGATCGACCGCTGGTCGAAGCAGTACGGCGCGTCCGCGACCGACCCAATCCCGGAGATGGATCGCCTGATCGCGTGGCTGCCCGGCGCGATCCCGCCCGGCGACGAGACGGTGATCGTGCACGGCGACTACCGCCTCGACAATCTGATCTTCCATCCGGCCGAGCCGCGGATCCTCGCGATCCTCGACTGGGAGCTCTCGACGCTCGGCCATCCGCTCGCCGACTTCTCCTACCACTGCATGAGCTGGCACATCCCGCCGGAGAAGTTCCGCGGCATCGCCGGGCTCGACCTCGCGGCGCTCGGGATCCCGTCGGAAGCGGCGTACGTCGGCGCGTACTGCAAGCGCACCGGGCGGCCCGAGATCGAGCACTGGGACTTCTACCTGGCGTACAACATGTTCCGCCTGGCGGCGATCCTGCAGGGGATCATGAAGCGCGCGCTCGACGGCACCGCCGCGAGCACCGAGGCGCTCGACGCGGGCAAGCGGGCGCGGCCGATGGCCGAGCTCGGGTGGAAGTACGCGCAGCGCGCCGGGGCGCGCGGCTGAAAGGGGCAACCGGGATGCTGAAGCTCTGCGGCGTCGCGATCAGCAACTACTACAACAAGGTCAAGCTGCAGCTCATCGAGAAGGGCGTGCCGTTCGAGGAGGAGATCGTCTCGCCCTCGCAGGCCGACGGCGTGCTCGCGCGCACGGCGATGGGCAAGGTGCCGTTCATCGAGGTGAACGGCCACACCGTCGCCGAGTCGCAGGTGATCTCCGAGTACATCGAGGAGGTCTACCCGGCGCAGCCGCTCCTGCCCCGGGACCCGCTCGCGCGCGCGAAGGTGCGCGAGCTGATCGAGTTCATCGAGCTGCACCTCGAGCTCGTCGCGCGGCGGCTCTACGGCGAGGCGTTCTTCGGCGCCGCCGCCGCCTCCGACGGGGCGAAGCGCGCCGTCGAGCGCGAGCTCGAGAAGGGCGTCGCGGCCTTCATGCGGCTCGCGAAGTTCGCGCCGTTCGTGGCCGGCCCCGAGTTCACGCTCGCCGACTGCGCGGCCATTGCCCATCTGCCGGTCGTGACCATGGCGACGAAGAAGATCTACGGCCGCGACTTCTTCGCCGGCCACCCGGAGGTCGGCGCCTACCTGAAGGAGATGGGCGAGCGCCCCGCGACGCGACGCGCCGCCGACGAGCGGAAGAGCCAGGCGAAGCTCCTCGCGGAGCGCGGCAGCGGCCGCTGACGGACGCACGCATGACCGAGCGCACGATCGCGGCGTTCTTCTACGGCCTGTACATGGACGAGAGCGTGCTGCGCGACAAGGGCGTCGAGCCGCGCCACCCGCGCAAAGCGGTGGTGCCCGGGTACCGGACGCGGATCGGCGCGCGCGCGACGCTCGTGCCGCGCTTCGGCGCGCAGGCGTTCGGCATGGTCTTCCACGTCACGCACGCCGAGCTGCAGCGCCTGTACTCCGGCGCCGGACTCGACATGTACCGTGCGGAGTCGGTGCTGGCATTCTTCGAGGACGGGTCCTGCGCGCCGGTCGCGACCTTCAACCTCGTCGAGCCGCCCGCGCCGGGGGAGGGCAACCCCGGCTACACGGCGAAGCTGCGCGGCGTCCTCGAGCGGCTCGGTCTGCCGGCCGACCAGATCGAGTAGCGCCGCAGCGCGAGAAAAACCGCACGGAAACGCCGCGGATCCCGCGCCGCCAGCGAGTCGAGACCGGCGCCTTCGCGCGATACTTCCACCGCTGTCGATGTCCCTTCGGAGGCACCCGTCATGATGATCGCAGCCGGCGCAGTCTTTCTCGTCCTCGGGCTCGCGTCCGGGGTCCTCCTCGCCCTCGCGCCGTTCGGGCTGCTCCCGGCCCAGCCCGGCCCGGTCACCTGGGTCCTCTTCCCGGCGCTGACGATCGTCGGCTACCTGATGGTCGTGTTCGCCGCGCGCGATGCTTCGATCCCGCTCATCACCCGCGTCGCCGGCGCGGCGCTGGTCGCCCTCGCCGTGGGCGCGACCGTGGGGCTCTTCCTCGCCGGCAATTCGCTCGTCCAGCCGGCCGGGACGACGGTCGCGCTCTGGTACGTGCTCGCCGTGGGATTCGTGCTCGGCATCGGCGGCATCGCCGTCCGCCGCCCCGGGACCGACTGAGCCCGGCCCTTTCGACCGGGTCGCGCCGTGCGCGACGCCCTGCTCGAACTCGTGCTGTTCTTCGGTCCGGCGATCGCCGTGGCGCTCGCCGGGTCGGTGGTCGCGCACCGCGAGGCGCGCTCGCGCGCCATCCCGATTCGCGAACCGATCCTCGGCGTGCTCGGCGCGATCCTGCGCTGGGGGCTCGTCCTCTGCGGCGCGCTCGCCGCGACGGTGATCGCGCTGAAAGTCGCCGCCGCGCACGACCAGGCGCCGCTCGCGCTGCTTGCGGCCCCGTGGGCCTTCGCGCTCGGCGGGGCGATCGGGCTGTGGCGGTGGGCGTTTACCCGAGCGGCTCGGGTCAGATCGGGTTCGGAGCCGGGCGGCAGCGAGTAGGGCGCCGTCGTCAGTGCGCCGGGCGCGCGCCCGTGGCGCACGCGGGCGGCTCGCAGACCGCAGCAGCGGAGGCGGGCGTCGACAGGAAAGCGGCCACCAGCAGCACCAGCACCGCGAACGCGCCGACGCAGGCTTCGGGCAGATGAAGATCGTCGTCGCGCATGGGTCCCTCCGCGGGGTGACGCTGGGTCGATGGCTTTTTCACGCGCAATGACGATGTCATGGCTCCGGCCGCCTCACAACCGGCCATCCCCTGCCGGTGTGGCTTTTGTTGCGCGTGACGCCCCTTGCCGGTGTCGGCCTTCGGACAAGCGGCCGCGATGCGCGAGCCGGGCGTCGAGTGTCCGACGCCGAGCAACTCCCGCGCCCGCTCTAGACGAGCTCGGCCTTGAAGCCCGGCGGCGGCGAGTAGGCGAAGCTGCCGCGACGGATCACCGCTTCGCGGCCGCCGTTCGCCGCGACGATCTCGGCCTGACGGCGCTTCGCGCGCCGGTCCACTGCGTCGGGATCGAGCAGCGCGCGCAGCCGCTGCTCGCACTCGCTGCGCACGCCGGCGTGCGCGGGATCGGCGCCGAGGTCGTGCAGCTCCTCGGGATCGGCCGCGAGGTCGAAGAGCTGCGGCGCGCCGGGGTACTGCACGTAGTAGACGTACTTCCATTGCCCGAGCCGGACCATGAACTCGCCCGACCGGGACGAGGACGCGTGATACTCGGAGAGCACGGTGCGCGCCGGGTTCTCGCCCGCGGCGAGCCCGAAGAGCGACACGCCCGGTTGGCCGTCGTACATGTCCGGCGAATCGGCCCCCACGCATTGCATCACGGTCGGGTAAACGTCCACGTGGCTCGCGGGCTGGCTCCGCACGATGCCTGCTGGAACCCCGGGACCGGCGAGGATCAGCGGCACCTTCGCCGCCTCTTCGTAGAGCACCTGCTTGCCCCAGAGGCCGCGCGCGCCCAGGTTGTCGCCATGGTCCGAGGTGTACAGGACGCGCGTGTTGCCGCCGAAGCCGCAATCCGCCAGCGTGTCGAGCACGTGCCCGATGTTCTCGTCGAGCGAGGACACCAGCCCGAGGTAGCCGGCGCGCGCGCGCTTCACTGACTGCTCGTCCTTGAAGTGCTGGTCGTAGCCCGTGTTCTCCGCCTGGTCGCGCACCGCGGGATGCGCGGGCCGCTCGTGCTTCGCGTACAGCTTCGGCATCGGCACCCGGTCGAGGTACCTGTAGTACCAGTGCGGCGGCGCCGTGAGCGGGAAGTGCGGCGCGACGAAGGACACGAACAGCACCCAGGGCCGCTCGCGGTACTTCGGCGCCTCTTCGCGCAGCCAGACCTGCGCCCGCGAGGCGATCTCGCGGTCGTACCAGGTGTACTCCGACTCCCCCGGGCCGGCGAGCCCGGCGAGCTTCTTGCCGTCGTGCCGCGGCGGCATGTCGTCGCCGCGCAGCAGCCCGTAGAGGTCGCCTTTCTCCTCCCACACGTTCATCGGAATGATCTCTTCCGAGAAGCCGTTGTCGTCGCGCGTCGAGCGGAAATGGAGCTTGCCGACCGAGACGACGCGATGGCCCCTGGCCGCGCAGGCGGTGATGCCAGCTCGGGATCGAACCCTCGTAGGGATCGGCGTTGTCCCAGTAGCCGATCTGGTGCGTGTACTTGCCGACGGCGAATGCGGCGCGCGCCGGCACGCAGATCGGGCAGGTGGTGTAGGCGTCGGTGAAGCGCGTGCCGCGCGCGGCGAGCCGGTCGAGGTTGGGCGTCGCGACGAAGCTCCCGCTCGAGCCCATCCAGCGCGGGTCGTGCTCGTCGGACATGACGATCAGCAGGTTGGCCGGGGTCACTGTGCTGCGTACCTCTCGAGCGTCGCGCGTGAGACTTCGATTCCGAGGCCCGGCCGCTGCGGGATCTCCACCCAGCCGTTCTGCTGGCGGAGCGGAGAGTCGGTCAGGTGTTCGCGGAAGGGATGCGAGGACGTGTCGAACTCGAGCAGCGGCTCGCGCGCGAAGAGCGCGTGGTTCGCGACCGGGAGCGCGGCGAGGAGCTGCACCGATGCGGCCTGGCCGACCGCCGAAGCCCAGACGTGCGGGTTGACCTGCACGCCGTGGGCGTGCGCGAGCGCGACGATGTGGCGGCAGCCGGTGAAGCCGCCGGCGGCGCAGAGGTCCGGCTGCGCGATGTCGACCGCGCGCCGCGCGAAGAGCTCGCGGAAGCCGAAGAGGGTGTACTCGTTCTCGCCGCCGGCGATCGGCGTGGCGAGCGCCCGGCGCACCTCGCCGTAGCCGTCCAGATCCTCCTGCGTGACCGGCTCCTCGTACCAGCGGAGCTTCCAGCCCATGTCCTCAAGGCCGCGGCCGAGCGCGATCGCCTCGGCGACGCCGTAGGCGTGATTGGTGTCGATCATCGCCTCGTACTCGCGGCCGGCGGTCGCATCGCGGATCGCGCGCATCACCTCGAGATCGTCGTCGAGGCCGAAGCCGAGCTTGACCTTCAGCGCGCGGAAGCCCGCCTCGAGCTTCTCCAGCGCCTCGGCCGCGAGGCGCGAGGCCTCGCCGCGCCCGGTGATGCGGTAGAAGCCGGTGGCGTAGGCCTGGACCCTGTCGCGGAAGATCCCGCCGAGGAGCTTCGCCACCGGCTCGCCGCGCACCTTGCCGCAGATGTCCCAGAGCGCGATGTCGACGCCGCTGATCGCGCCGATCACGCGCACCTTTCATGCCGTAGTCGCGCGTGTGGTGGTACATCCGGTGCCAGAGCACCTCGGGCTGGAGCGGGTCGGCGCCGATCGCGAGCGGCTTCAGCGCGGCGTGCACCGTCGCCGCCGCGATCTCCGGCGGCTGCAGGCCCTGGCAGAGCGCCTCGCCCCAGCCGGTGACGCCCTCGTCGGTCGTCACCTCGACGATGGTCGCGCCGCGGCTCGCGACCCAGCCCTGCGAGAACGCGAACGGCTGCGCGAGCGGCGAGCGCAGGACGTGCGCCCGGACGTCGGTGATCTTCACGGTTCAGTTGTCGACCTTCGCGCCCGCGGCCTTGACCACCGGCGGCCAGCGCTCCATCTCGACCTTGATGAATGCGGTGAACGCTTCCGGCGATGCGCTCGGCGTCACTTCCAGCCCGGCCTGGTTGTAGCGCTCGACGAGCGCGGGATTCGCGAGCGCTTTCACGAACTCGTCGTAGAGCCGCTTCACGACCGGCGCGGGCGTGCCGGCGGGCACCGCCGGCCCCCACCACTGCACCGTCTCGAACCCGGCGAGGCCGGACTCGTCGAACGTCGGCACGTCGGGGAGCAGGCGCGAGCGCGTCTTGCTCGTCACCGCGAAGGCCTTCAGCTTCCCGGCCTTGATGTTCGGGACGCTCGGCGGCAGGCCGAGGGAAGCGAGCGGGACCTGGCCGCCGACGACGTCCCCGATAACCTGGCCGCCGCCCTTGTAGGGAATATGCGTGATCTGCAGGCCGCCGGCCATCGACTTGAACATCTCCGCGGCGAGATGCTGGGGAGTGCCGTTCCCCGGCGAGCCGTAGGCGAGCCGGCCGGGATTCTTGCGCGCGTAGTCGATCAGTTCCTGCAGGTTCGCCGCCGGCACCGACGGGTGGCCGACCAGGATGTGCGGCCCGCTGATCAGCTGCGTGACCGGGATGAAGTCCTTCACCGGATCGAACGGCAGCTTCGCGAAGAGCGAGGGTGCGATCGTGTAGGCGTCGGCGTACAGCAGGATCGTGTGGCCATCGGGCGCAGACTTTGCCACCATCTCGGCGCCGATCAGCCCCGCGCCGCCGACGCGGTTCTCCACCACCACCGACTGTCCGAGCGACTCGGCGAGGATCGGCGCGATCACGCGCGCGGTCATGTCCATCGCGCCGCCGGCGGCGTACGCGGCGACGATGCGCACCGGCTTCGTCGGCCAGGTCTGCGCCCCGGCGCCGGCCGCCAGGCCGAGCGCGGCCAGGGCAAGGATCAGTCTGCTCGTCATGGCGCCTCCTCCTCGATCTGCGGCTTATACAGCACTCGCGACCTCGAGCCAGCGGCCGTCCTGCCGCGCCGACTCGAAGGCGAGCTCGATCACGCGCACCGACACCCGCGCGTCGGCGAACGAGCACGCCGGCGCCGGCCGCTCCCCGAGCACGACGTCGACGAAATCCCGCGTCGCCGGGCCCGGCGTGCCGTCGGCGGCGACCGTCTCCAGCGGCGCGCGCCCGCGGCCCCAGCGCGTGAGCTGCCAGCCGAGCGGCAGGTCGAGCGGGCGCTTCAGCTCGATCAGGCCGTCCTCGCCGTAGATGCGGATCTCGTCCCACATGTGGAGGCCGCCCGTGACGCCGGCGAGGCAGGTGAGGTGGGCACGCAGCCCGTCGAACTCGAGGTCGATGAAGCCGCCCTCGTCGGCCTTGCCCGGCGGGCCGGGGCGGGTGACCGCGCGGACCCGGGTCGGCGCGCGCTGCAGGAGCCACGGCAGCAGGTCGGCGATGTGCGCGCCGCGGCCGGTGAACGGGCCGCCGCCGCCGAGCGCCGGGTCGAGGAACCAGCCGGCCTGCTCGTAGCCGAGCTGGATCGTCTCGACGTGGCGGATCGCGCCGATCGCGCCGGCGGCGACGAGCTCGCGCGCGCGCAGCGAGCCCGCGTCGAAGCGGCGCGTGAAGGCCACCGCGCCCACCGACCCCGCGCGCAGCGGCGGCCGCGGCGAGCTCGGCCGCGTCGCGGTCGTGCATGACGAACGGCTTGTCGACGAGCAGGTGCTTGCCCGCGGCGATGCAGCGCCGCGCGTGCTCGGCGTGCAGCGTGTGCGGCGTGCTCAGGATCACCGCGGTGCACGCGTCCGGCGCGAGGATGTCCTCGACCCGCGTGGTGAGCTGCGCGCCGGTCTCGCGGGCGAGCTCGCGCAGCGGGTCGGGCGCGGTGTCGCAGATCCACGCGATCCGGGTGCGCGGGTCGGCGCGCAAGGCCGGCACGTGGTAGCGGCGCGCGAAGCCGCCGCAGCCGAAGAAGGCGACGGCCAGCGTCACGGTAACGCTCCGGTCGTCACGAACCGGAGCACCTTGGCCCAGGCGTCGGCGGCGACCTGGGGGTGGTGCGAGGGCCGGGTGTCGTTGAAGAAGGCGTGCTCCGCCCCGGCGTACGCGTGCAGATGGTGTGGGTGGCCCCGGCGCTCGAACGCCGCGCGGAGCGCCGCGACGTCCGCCGTCGGGATCAGCGCGTCGCGCTCGGCGAAGAGGCCGAGGTACGGGGCCTCGATCAGCCCGGCGACGTCGAGCGGCGTGAAGGGCTTGAGCACCGGATCGCGCGCGAAGGTGATGCGGCCGTAGAAGTTGATCACGCCGGCGAGCCGGGAATCGAACGCGCCGAGGTAGTGGGCGAAGCGCCCGCCCTTGCAGAAGCCCCAGGCGAAGAGCGCGCGCGGGGCGAAGCCGAGGCCGTGCGCGAGGACGCCGAGCGCGGCGCGGCAGTCGCGGATCCCGCGCGGGTCGTCGTAGCGGTCGAAGAACCCGAGCACCTGCTCGATCGGGTCGGACTCGCGCGGCGGCGGCTCGCCGCGGTACGGATCGGGCGCGAGCGCCGCCACGCCCGCGCGCGCGAGCCGCTCGCAGACGGCGCGGATGTTGCCGTTGACGCCCCAGATCTCGCCGAGGACGAGGACGCCCGGACAGCCCGCCGGCTGCGCGGGTAGCGCCGCGTAGGCGCCGACGCGCACGCCGCGCTCGACCTCGATCTCCACCTGCCGCGTGACGATGTCGCCCATCAGTAGAAGTCCGCGACGCGCTGCGTCGTCCCGGTTCGCGCCGCCTGGTACGCCGCGAGGATCATCGCGAGCGAGCGCCGGCCGTCCTCGAGCCCCATCGGCGGCGCCGCGCCGCGCTTCAGCGCGTCGACGAACGCGATCGCGTTCTGCTGGTGGAAGCCGCCGGTCTTGAACCGCGGCACGATCTCCGATACCTCCCAGGTGCGCTCCGCCTGGTCGGCGCCGTAGAAGCGCAGGAACCCGCTCGCGGTGTGCTCCTTCGACGCGAGGTCGACGCCGGAGAGGAGGGCGGTGCCTTTCGTGCCGAAGATCTCGACCGAGACGTCGGCCGCCTGGAAGTTCCAGCCGGTCGCGAGCTCGGCGAGGAGCCCGTTCGGGAAGCGGTAGATCGCGAGCGCGGTGTCCTCGACGGCGAGCTTCGAGGTGCGGTCCGACACCATCGCGGTCACCGACTCCGGGTCGCCGAAGAGCCAGCGCAGGAAGTCCGCGCCGTGCACGCCCTCGTCGAGGAGCGTGCCGCCGCCCGAGCGCGCGGGGTCGGCCCACCAGCCGCCGGTGAATGCGCCGTCGTGGCCGTAGCGGTGGCCGTGGCGCACGCGCACGAGCCACGGCGTGCCGAAGAACCCCGCCTCGAGGCGCCGCCTGATCTCGTGGTTGGCCGGATCGAAGCGCTTGGGGAAGCTCTGCATGAAGCGGACGCCGGAGCGTTCGATCGCGGCGGCGATCGCGCGCGCATCCTCGCGGGTGGTGGCAATCGGCTTCTCGCAGAGCACGTGCTTGCCACGCGCGGCGGCGCGCTCGATGAGCGGCCGGTGGGCGGCGGTGTCGGAGCAGACGGCGACGGCGTCGACGGCGTCGAGGAGCGCATCGAGCGAGGGCACGAACGCGGTGCCGTAGCGCGCGGCCGATTCGGCGCCGCGCTTCGGATCGTCGTCCCAGACGCCGACGAAGTCGACGTCCGCCGTATCGCGGAACACCTCCGACCAGAAGTTGGCGTGGTAGTGCGCGAAGCTCAGGATCCCGATGCGAATCACTTTCCGTCTCCGGCGGCTTCCGCGACGGGCACGACGCGCTCGGCGCGGCCCGACTCGGACGAGCGGTAGATCGCCTCGGCGAGGAGCAGCGTCGCGAGGCCGTCGAGCGCGGTCCGGTCGGGCGGCAGCTTCCCGCGCACGCGGTCGAGGAAGTCCGCGTGGTGGCGCTCGCCGAAGCGCCGCGCCGGCAGCTCCGGCACGACCCATTCGCGCTTGCCGGTGACGCCCGGGGCGAAGAGGGCGAGCGGGCCCCGCTCGGAGCGGAGGCGAATCGTCGCGTCCGCGCAGAAGATCTCGCAGCCGAAGCGGTCGGTGCCGGCCTGCTCGGTCAAGTCCATCTCGTGCGAGACGAGCGGTCCGCTCGCGAAGCGGTAGGTCGCGAACGCGTGGTCCTCGTTGTCGGGGCGCACGAGCGTGCCGTCCTTCAGTCGCCGCTCGGCGAGGAGCTGCGCGACGGTCGCGGAAACCGTCGCGACGTCGCCGAAGAGGAAGCGCAGCACGTCCATGCCGTGCACGCCGAGCTGCAGCACGACGCCGCCGCCGACCTTGTCGCGGGAGAAGAACCACGCGTTCCAGTCCGGCCCCGGCGTGGCGTTCCGCATCCGCGCCGACAGCACCGGCCCGGTCGCGCCGCTGGCGAGGAGCTCGGCGGTGCGCTGCACCTCCTCGAAGTAGCGGTGCATGAAGCTCACCTGCAGGAAGACGCCGCCGCGGCGCGCCGCCTCGAGGATGCGCAGGCACTCCGCGCTCGAACGTCCCATCGGCTTCTGCAGCAGCACGCTCTTCCCCGCCGCCGCCGCCGCGCACGCGATCTCGCAGTGCGTGTCGTCGGGGGTCGCGATCACCACCGCGTCGACGTCGCGCCGGTCGAGGACCGCGCGCCAGTCGGTCGCGACCTCCGGGATCGCGAACCGGCGGGCGACCGCGCCGGCGCGCTCGGCCGAGCGCGCGGCGATGACGCGGACCGCGGCGCCGCCCGCGGCCGCGAGCCCGCCGAGGTGGTAGTCGGCGATCGAGCCGGCGCCGAGAAACCCGATGCCGACCGTGTCGGCGGAGCTCATGGGACTACCCTCGCGCTGCGCGCTCGGGATTCGCCCTTGGGGCGGCCTGGCGGCTCACGCCTTCCATCGGCCGCGCACCTTCACGAGCGCGGGGTCGATGCGCTCGAGCGGATCGGAGTAGGTGTAGTCGAGCACGTTGATGCGCTTCTTGATCCGCCCGGCGGACTCGAGGAACGCCGCGGTCCGCTCCATGTCGTCCACGTAAGCCTCGTCGAAGGCGGGATTGAAGACGTAGTCGCCCCAGATCGCGGCGTTTCCCGCGACCTCCTGCTTCTGGAACTCCGAGAAGATCCGGACCGTCTCGGCGCGGCGGGCGGGATCGGCGGACTGCCGCTGGCCGCGCAGGAGCACGGTGAGCATCGCCGCCACCGCGCCCGGGTTCTTGCGCACGAAATCCTGATTGGCGACGTAGATCGAGCGGTTGTTGGAAACGCGCACGGTGGCGCCCTTGTTGGCGGCGAAATAGCTGGTCGAGCCGGTGTGCACGACCTTCGCCTGGCCGGCGGCGAGTGCGCGATTCGGCCACGGCTCCCAGCAGATGAAGCCCTGCACCGTGCCCGAAGCGAGGCCCGCGAGCTGCTCCGGCGGCGGCAGATTCACGACCTGCAGCTTCTGCGGGTCGAGCTTGTAGTACTGGGCGAGGTAGTAGAGCAGCGCGCTCGACGTCGAGCCCTGCAGCAGGCCGATCTTGATCCGGTACAGGTCCTCGGGCGAGTTGACGTTCGCGTCGTTGCGCACGACGAGCTTCTCGAGGTTCCAGTTCACGCAGTTGGTGCCGAGCACGACGACCGGATTGCCGTTCGAGGCCATCGAGATCGGCGGCAGGTTGCCCGGCGTCCAGAGCTGGATGTCCCCGGCGAGGAGCGCCTCGCCGGCGAGCGCGCCGGCGGTGAAGGTGCGCGTCTGCACGTCGGCGAACCCGGCGTCCTTGAACCAGCCCTGGGTGATGCCGAGGATGTGGGGCGCGAACGGCGGATCGACGCCGAAGCCGAGCGCGAGGTTCGGCGATTCCGGGCGCGCTCCTTGCGCGCGCGCGAGCCCCGGGAATGCCGCCGCGCCCGCGAGCACGCCGGCTCCGGCGAGTAGCTGTCTGCGTTTGTTGTTCATCGTCCTCTCCTCCGTTGGTGGGTCACACTGCGTGCCATCGTCCGACCGAGCGCCGAATGACGGTCCCTAGCACCCAGTCGGTCGCGAGCGTGGCGAGCCCGATCAGCAGGATGCCGAAGACGATCACCCCGACTTCCGCCGTCTGGCGCGCGTTCATGATCATGAAGCCCATTCCGGAATCGGCGGCGATCAGCTCGGCGGCGACCAGCACGCCGAACGAGAGGCCCCAGCCGACTCTCAGGCCGACCGCGATGTCCGGCAGCGCCGCGGGCAGGATCACGCGCCGCAACAGCGCGAGCCCGGTCACGTCCATCGTCTGCGCGGCGCGTATCAGCGTCGGATCGACGCTGGTGATTCCGCGGTAGGCGTTGGTGAGCACCGGGAAGAACGCGCCGAGGAAGATCACGAACACCTTGGAGGTCTCGCCCAGCCCGAACCACACGATCGCCATCGGGATCCACGCGAGCGGCGGGATCGGCCGCAGGAGCTCGAGCACCGGCCGGACGAGGTTGCCGAAGGTGCGATACCAGCCGGCGGCGACCGCGATCGCGATGCCGAGTGCGGCGCCGGCCGCGAACCCGGCGGCGATGCGGCCGAGGCTGACGGCGACGTGACCGGCGATCGTCGCGGGCGGCAGCTTGGTGAGCGCTTCGGCCACCGCCCCGCTCGGCGACGGGAAGAGCGCGCTCGCCGGCCCCAACCGCGCGGCGAGCTCCCAGACGGCGAGGAACGCTAGCGTCCCGGCGGCGCCGAGCGCGAGCTCGCGCAAGCGCACGCGGTTCACCGGCGCACCTCCGCGAGGCCGCGATGCCAGGGCAGCAGCACGCGCTCGAGCCAGGCGAGGCCGGCGGTGAACGCGAAGCCGAGGAGGCCGAGCGCGATCATGCCGACGATCGCCACGTCCGTGCGGTAAAAGGTGCGTGCCTCCATGATGAGCGCGCCCAGCCCGGCGACGGTTGCGATCATCTCGGCGCCGACGATCACCATGAAGCCGACGCCGATGGCCACGCGCGCCCCGGACAGGAGCCGCGGTGTCGCGGCCGGCAGGATGACCCGAAAGAAGAGCGCGGCACCGTGCGCGTCCATCGTGCGCGCGGCGCGGACGAGCACCGGGTCGACGTACTTCGCGGCGGCGATCGCGTTGGTGAGCATCACCCAGAAGCAGGCGTAGGCGATCAGCATCACCTTCGACGTCTCGCCGAGGCCGAACCAGAGGAGCGCAAGCGGTAGCAGGCTCAGGGTAGCGACCGAGCGCGCGAACGTGACCACCGGCAGCGTGAGCTGGTCGAGCACCGCGACGCGACCGATCAGGAGACCGAGCGGGATCGCGACGGCGGTGGCGAGCGCGAAGCCGGTGAGGATCCGCTGAATGGTGACGAGCGCGTGCTGCCCGATCCGGGTGCCGTGCGGGAAGCCGGCGACGATCATCTCCCAGGATGCGGCGGCGATGCGCGACGGCGGCGGGAACTGGAACGGCCGGAGCCAGCCGAGCGCCGAGGCCGCTTCCCAGAGTGCGAGGAGCACGATGACGCACGCCGCGCCCTGGACTGCGGGACTGGCGAGCCGGGCCCGGGCGCTCACCGGAGATGCTCCCAGATCCGCTCGTGCAGCGCCGCGAGCCGCGGGTCGGCGCGGCTGCGCGGGCGCGGCGCCGCGAGCGGGTACTCGGCGACGATGCCGCCGCCGCCCATCACCACGACGCGGTCGGAGAGCATGAGCGCCTCGGTGATGCTGTGCGTGACGAAGAGCACCGTCTTGCGGCGCGACGACCAGACGCGCAGCAGCTCGTCCTGCATCTCGATGCGGGTGATCTCGTCGAGCGCGCCGAACGGCTCGTCCATCAGCAGGATCTGCGGATCCTGGGCGAGCGCGCGCGCGATCGCGACGCGCTGCTGCATGCCGCCGGAGAGCTGGGCCGGATAGCGGTCGCCGTAGCCGGCGAGCCCGACGAGCGTCAGGAGCTCGGCCGCCTCGCGCCGGCACGCGGCGGCGTCGAGGCCGCGGCTGCGCGCGCCGAACTCGATGTTGCGGATCGCGGTGAGCCAGGGAAAGAGCGCCTGCCCCTGGAACACGACGCCCTTGCCGCGCCCGGGCCCGGTGACCGGCGCGCCGTCGACGAGCACCTCGCCCGCGCTCGCCTCCACCAGCCCGGCGACGATGTTGAGGAGCGTCGTCTTGCCGCAGCCGCTGCGGCCGACCAGGGTGACGAACTCGTTCTCGGCGACCGCGAGGTCGATGCCGTTCAGCACCGGCGCGCCGGCGGCCGCCGCGTCGTAGCGCTTCGCGACCGCGCGCAGCGCGATCTTCGGCGGCGCGGACGCGAGCGGCGCAGCGATTCCGGCGGGCGCGGTGCGCACCTGCATCATGTCTAGGATCTTGCCGGTTCGACGACCGCGGCGACGCCCGGCGGCGGCGTGTAGACGAGCAGCCCTTCCTTGCGGATCGCGTCGTTGCCGCCCCAGTACTCGGCCTTCGCGCGCTGGTCGGCCCGCGCCCGCGCGTCCACCGCCTCCGGGTCGCAGATCATGCGGAGCCGCGCCTCGAGCCGGTCGGCGATCGCGCCGCCCGCGGCGGTCGCGGCGAGGTCGCGCGCTTCGTCCGGGTCGGTGGCGAGGTCGAAGAGCTGCCGCGGCGCGTCCACGTGATAGATGAGCTTGTGGGCGCCGTCGCGCAGCATGAACGCGCCGCGCCGCGAGCCGGCGGCGTGGTACTCCGCGAACACCGGGCCGCGGGATCGTGCGCTGCCGAGCAGGGAGGTCCCGAGCAGATCGCGCGCGGCCGGATCCGGCCGCAGGCCCGCGCCCTCGACCAGCGTCGGATAGAGGTCGACGTGCGAGACCGGCGTGTCGATCACCCGGCCGCCCGGCACGCCCGGCCCGCACATCACGAGCGGGATCGCCGCCGACGGCTCGAGCAGGGTGTACTTGCCGAAGAGGCCGTGCGCGCCGAGCGCCTCGCCATGGTCGCTCGTGTACGCGACGCGCGTGTCCGCGAGCAGGCCGAGCGACTCGGCGGCGCGCATCACGGTGCCGATCTCGCGGTCGAGGTGCGTGACGAGCGCGTAGTAGCACGCGGCGATCCGCCGCAGCGCGGCTTCGTCGGTCATCGCCTGGAAGCCCATGATCCGGCGCAGGTGCTCGAGCGCCGGGTGGGTCGGGCGCTCGCCCGGGCGAAAGCGCGGCGGCAGCGGCATCCCGCCGGCGGGGTACGCGTCGAGCAGCGCCTGCGGGACGGTGAACGGCGGATGCGGGCTCACGTACGAGACGAAGAGCACCCACGGCCGATCCCGGTTCGCGGCACGGCGCTGGAGCCAGTCGATCGCGAGCCGCGAGATCTCGCCGTCGTAGTCCTGGTAGTGGCTCGCGCCGGCGTGCGACTGCTCGAGGTAGAGCCCCCACTGGCCGGCGTTCACCGGCTCCTCGTCCGACCAGCGGAGCAGCATGCTGACGCCGCCCTTGCCGTTCAGGATGTGCATCGGCGCCAGCTCCTCGCTGAAGCCGTTGTCGTCGTCGCTCGAGCGGAAGTGGAGCTTCCCGACCGAGACCACGTCGGCGCCCGCGTCGCGCAACGCGTGCATCCAGCTCCGGCACCTGCCGTCGTACACGATGGCGTTGTCCCAGTAGCCGGTCTGGAACGGGAACCGGCCGGTGGCGATCGCCGCGCGCGCCGGGCAGCAGAGCGGGCTCGCCGTGTACGCGTTCGCCCAGCGCGTGCCGGCGGCCGCGATCCGGTCGATCGTCGGCGTGCGCACCACCGGGTTGCCGTAGCAGCCGGCCGCGCCGCGGGCGTGGTTGTCGGAGAGGAAGAAGAGCCAGTTCGGCGGGCGGGCCATCGGGCGCCCTAGCGCAGGTCGATGCGGTAACGATAGCGGTCGCCGCGCATGTACGCCTGGCGGAACTCGGCCGGGCGATCGCCGACGAGATAGGTGTGGCGCTCGACCCGGAACACCGGCGTGCCCTCCGGCACGTGGAGGTGGCGGGCGACGTACTCGTCGGCGTTCGCCGGCTCGAGGAACTCCTCGGCGCGCAGGAACGCGAGGCCGTAGCGGCTCTCGAGCACGCCGTAGAAGGACTCGTGCTCGAGATCGAGGCGGTCGAGGCCGGGGCAGAGCGCCGCGGGCAGGAAGCTCGCCGACACCGTGATCGGGTTGCCGCCCATGAACTGCACCCGGCGCACCTCGAACACCTCGTCGCGTGGCCCGAGGCGGAGCAGGCGTTGCAGGTCGGGCGACGCGCGCCGGCGCTCGATGCCGAGGAGGCGCGACTCCGGATCGTGCGGCACCGCGGCGCCGCCGCGATAGTTCCGGTACGAGCCGAGGACGCTGCCCTCGAACTTCGGCTGCGCGACGAATGTTCCGCGGCCCTGGTGGCGGACGATCAACCCCTGGCGCTCGAGGTCGTCGAGCGCGCGGCGCAGCGTGCCGCGGCTGACGCCGAAGTGCGCGCAGAGCCCGGCCTCGGAAGGCAGCTCGTCGTTCGAGCGCCAGCGCCCGGAGTGGATCTGCCGCGTGAGCGTCTCGGTGATCTGGTGGTAGAGCGGCGCGAACTCCTCCGGCTCGAGGGTCGCGAGTCCCTTCAGGCGCGCGTCGGCACGCGACGGTGCGGCGGCGCGCGCGCGCCGCGGCGCCGGTTGCCGCGCCGGCCGTGCCGGAGAATGCGGGCTAACTTGTTTAGACATCTGAACGTATGTTAGGGTGACCGCGCCCGGGTTTGCAAGCGGCACGCGCGCGATGAAACCGCAGAACCTGCTGATCCTCATGTCCGACGAGCACAACCCGCAGGTCATGGGCTGCGCCGGGCATCCGATCATCCGCACGCCGAACCTCGACGCGCTCGCCGCGCGCGGCACGCGCTTCTCGTCCGCGTACACGACCTGCCCGATCTGCGTGCCGGCGCGCGCGGCGTTCGCCCTCGGCAAGTACGTGCACCAGGTCGGCTACTGGGACAACGGCGACGCCTACGACGGCGCGATCCCGAGCTGGCATCACGCGCTGCGCGCGCGCGGCCACGAGGTGGTGTCGATCGGCAAGCTGCACTTCCGCGGCGCGAAGGGCGACGACCACGGTTTCACGCGCGAGATCGTGCCGATGCACGTGGTCGACGCGATCGGCGACGTGAAGGGGCTGATCCGCGACGATATCCCGCAGCGCAAGGGCGGCGACAAGATGGCGAAGTACGCCGGCCCGGGCGAGTCGCCCTACACCGTCTACGACCGCGAGATCGCCGCGCAGGCGCAGATCTGGCTGCACGAGGCTGCGCGCCGCCGGCACGACGAAGCCGTGGGTGCTGTTCGTGTCGTTCGTGGCGCCGCACTTTCCGCTGACCGCGCCGCCGGAGTGGTACTACGAGTACGCGGCGCGGGACCTGCCGATGCCGAAGCAGTACGCCGCGGCCGAGCGGCCGGACCACCCCTATCTGCGCGACTACGCGCACTGCGTCGACTACGACACCCACTTCAAGGGGCCCGCCGACGTGAAGCGGGCGGTCGCCGGGTACTACGGCCTGGTGAGCGCGGTCGACGAGAACATGGGCAAGGTGCTGCGGGCGCTGGAACGGAGCGGGCTCGCCGGCGACACGCGCGTCGTCTACACGTCGGATCACGGCGACAACGTCGGCGCGCGCGGGCTGTGGGGCAAGTCGACCTTCTACGAGGAGTCGGCCGGCGTGCCGCTGATCGTCGCCGGCGAGGGCCTGCCGGCCGCGACGGTGCGCGACGCGCCGGCGAGCCACGTCGACGTCCAGCCGTTCGTGTTCGAGTGCGTCGGCGCGCCGGCGCCGCGCGACGACGCGCTCCCTGGAGTCTCGCTCGCGCGGCTCGCCGCCGGCGAACGGCCGGACCGCGCGGTCCTGAGCGAGTACCACGCGATCGGCTCGGTCGCCGGCGCGTTCATGCTGCGCGACGGGCCCTACAAGTACGTGCACTACGTCGCCTACCCGCCGCAGCTCTTCGATCTCGCCCGCGATCCGGGCGAGCTCGTCGACGTCGCCGGCGATCCCGCGTACGCGCCGGTGCTCGATCGGCTGCGCCGGCGGCTGCACGAGATCTGCGATCCGGTCGAGGTCGACGCGCGCGCCAAGCGGCGCCAGGCCGAGCTGCTCGCGCGGTACGGCGGGCGCGAGGCGGCGCTCGCGCGCGGCGATCTCGGCTTCACCCCGGCGCCGGGCACGGCGCCCGAGATGAACTAGCGCGCGCCGGACGGCGATGGCCGCTCTCGCGATCGCTCGCCCGCGCTGGTGGAACGAGGAGACGCGCTTCGCGTGGCTCGCCATCCTGCCGGCGCTCGTCTTCTTCGGCGTGTTCGTCGGCTTCCCGGTCGGCTACTCGTTCTGGCTGAGCTTCCACGAGTGGAACATGATGTCGGCGACCCCGACCTGGGTCGGGCTCGAGAACTACGCCGCGCTCGCCTCCGACCGCGACTTCCTCCGCAGCCTCGTCCAGACCGCGCTCTTCACCGCCGGGATCACCGCGTGCATCCTCGTGTTCTCGCTCGCGATGGCGCTCCTCCTCGACCAGAAGCTGCGGTTCATCAGGCTGTACCGGGCGATCTTCTACCTGCCGGCGGTCACCTCGCTGGTCGCGATCGGCATCGTCTGGGTGTGGATGTTCGATCCGCAGTTCGGACTCATCAACCAGTCGCTGCGCGGCATCGGCGTCGAGGGGCCGCTCTGGCTCGCCGACACCCGGCTCGCGCTCGTCTCGCTCGTCATCACTGCGGCGTGGCGCAACGTCGGCTACTTCGCCACCGTCTTCCTCGCCGGGCTGCAGGGGATCGACCAGATGTACTACGAGGCCGCGCGCATCGACGGCGCCGGGCCGTGGGACTCCTTCTGGCGCATCACCCTGCCGCTGCTCAAGCCGACGATCGTGTTCGTCGCGGTGCTGGCGGTGATCCTGTCGTTCCAGGTGTTCGCCCTGGTGTACGTGATGACCGCCGGCGGCCCGGCCGGCAGCACCCAGGTGCTCGTGTTCTACCTGTACCAGCAGGCGTTCACCTACTTCCGCATGGGCTACGCGAGCGCGATCGGCTTCGTCCTGTTCGTGATCATCTTCGTGCTCACGCTGTTGCAGTTCAAGGCGTTCGGCAAACCGGTGGAGACCTGATGACGGGGACCTCCGGCGAATCCGCTGACCCGCGCGGTGCTGTACGGCCTCCTCGCCGCCTGCACCGTCGTCACGCTGCTGCCGTACGCCTGGATGGTCTCCTCGTCGTTCAAGCCGAACGTGGAGATCTTCTCCGCCGCCGTCCAGTTCGTCCCCGCGCAGCCGATCCTGGACAACTACACCGAGGCGGTCGCCCGCCAGCCGGTCGGCGCGCGCGATCCTGAACAGCGTGATCGTGGCCGGAGCGGAGACCCTCGCGGTCGTCCTCACGAGCGTCTTCGTCGCCTATCCGTTCGCCCGCCTGCGCTTCCCCGGCCGGGACGTGCTCTTCCTCGCGATCCTCGGGACGATGATGATCCCGAGCCAGGCGACCATGATCCCGAGCTTCATCCTGATCAAGTGGTTCGGCTGGGTCGACACCTACCAGGGACTGATCGTCCCGCGGATCATGTCCCCGCTCGGCATCTTCCTGATGCGCCAGTTCCTGCAGACGCTGCCGCGCGAGCTCGACGAGGCGGCGCGGATCGACGGCTGCAGCCGGCTGCAGACCCTGCGCCTCGTGCTGCTGCCGCTGATGGGGCCGGCGGTCGCGACGCTCGCGATCTTCACCTTCACCGCGTCCTGGAACGAGTTCTTCTGGCCGCTGATCGTGGTGCAGTCGAACGAGATGCGGACGATCCAGCTCCTGATCGCGCGCGATGAAGCAGGCCGAAATCGCGGACTGGGGCGTGATCATGGCGGTCGTCACCCTGTCGGTCGTGCCGACGGTGGCGGTCTTCGTGCTGCTGCAGCGCTACTTCGTCAGGGGCATCGCGATGAGCGGGCTGAAGGGCTAAGCTCGCGTCGCATCACCAAGGAGGAGCGAGACACATGGCCTCACGCAGCGAACCGGCGCCGATTGCTCAAGGCCGCCGCGGCGGCCTCGGCCGCGCTCGCGGCGGGCGCTGCGCTGCCGCGCCGCGCGGTCGCGCAGGGCGGCAAGCGCACCGTCACGATCTGGTCGCACTTCGCCGGCGCCAACTTCGACATCTTCCAGCGCTTCGTGGCCGAGTTCAACCAGGCGAGCCCGACGTCGAGGTCAAGGCGACCTCGTTCGGCCCGAACGAGATCACGCCGAAGTTCCTCGCCGCACTGGCGGCCGGCGCGCCGCCCGACATCTTCCACGCGCCGGGCTACGTGCCGCGCGACTTCGCGCAGAACAAGGTCATCGCGCCGCTCGACGACCTCGTCAAGCTGGACCCGACGACGCTCAAGAACTTCGACGCGATCACGATCTACGACGGGCGGCGCTACGGCGTGCCGGTGAACGGCGGCCTCGGCTGCATGCTCTACAACCTCGAGCTGATGCAGAAGGCCGGCCTCGACCCGAAGCGCCCGCCCGACACCTGGGACGAGCTCGTCGCGGCGGCGACAAGATGACCAACCCGGCAGAGAACCAATGGGGCCTCATGCTCGGCAACCAGCCCGGCTTCGCCACTGCGCAGACCTACTGGGCCTTGCTCACCGCCGCCGGCGGGGAGCTCGTGACCCCCGACGGCCGGGCGAGCGCATTCAACTCGCCGGCCGGGCTCGAGACGCTCGCGTTCCTCGACGACGCCGTCAACAGGCACAAGATCTCGCCGCGCAGGGTCTACACCGACGTGCAGGCCTGGAGCGAGTGGGGCACGCGCAAGATCGGGACGGTGATGCTCTACCCGGTCTTCACCGCCAACATCCTCGCGACGAAGGTGCCGAGCATGACCGCGGTGCCGCCGCGCAAGGTGAAGCGCGGGGCGCACTTCGCCGGCAACTACTGGACGATCGCGACCGCGAGCAAGAACAAGGAGGCGGCGGCGAAGTTCTGCCAGTGGTGGGTGCAGACCCCGGTCAGCGCCCGCTGGGCGGGGGAGAGCGGCGCGATCCCGAACTCGCAGGCGGCGATCGACAGCGCCGGAGTACAAGGCAGTTCCTCGCCAAGAACCCGCTCGGCCAGGCATTCCTCGACACGATTCCGTACGCGCAACCCTTCCCCGGAGTGGTCGGGGTGCCGGCGGTGATCCAGATCGCGTCGGAGATGGTGCAGGCGGCGGTGATCGGCGGCGAAGCGCCGAAGGACGCGCTCGCCAAGGCAGCACAGCGCGTCGACGTGGAGCTCAAGCGGCTGCAGAAGGCCTGAAGCCGGCTGCCGATCGAGGAGGAGAACCCGCAATGTCCATCGCAACGGCAAGTCCGCGGGCGACCAGGCTCGCGGCGCTCGCGACGTTCGCCGCGCTCGCGCTTGCGCCCGCCGCGGCGCTCGCGCAGAAGGTCGCGCCGATCACCGTCGTCATCAACCAGTCGCCGTGGTTCGGCGGCTTCGCCAAGGTGGTCGAGGCGTACGAGAAGGAGACCGGCAACAAGGTCAACCTCGACGTCAACCCGTTCGCCGGCAGCGCCGAGAAGCAGCGCAACTCGGTGCGCGCGAAGGAGGGCCAGTTCGACCTGCTGGTGATGAACTCGACCTGGCTCGCCGAGTTCTACCACGGCGGCTTCCTGGTGCCGCTGAACGACATCGACCCGGGCTTCAAGCTCGACCCGCAGGTGATCAACTACGACGACACCGCGTACTGGGACCCGAAGACGAAGACCAACAACGCGAAGACCGGCGTGGTCTACGGCGTGCCGATCAACGGCAACATCGGCGGTGCTGTACTACCGCGCCGACCTCTACGAGCAGGCCGGGCTCAAGGTGCCGACGACCTGGGACGAGCTCCTCGCCAACGCGCGCAAGCTCCACAACCCGCCGAACGTCTACGGCATGGTGCTGCGCGGCGCGCGCAGCGCGTCCGACATCTCGTACGACTGGATGCCATACCTCCACAGCTACGGCGGCGCGATCTTCAAGGACGAGAAGAACGGCGACTTCACCGTCACGCTCAACAGCCCGGAGGCGAAGCAGGCGCTCGACATGTACCTCGAGCTCGCGAAGACCGCGGGACCGCCGAACCCGGGCAGCTACGGGCAGGCGCAGGTGATCCAGGCGCTCGTCACCGGCAAGGCGGCGCACGCGCACGCCGGTGATCGCCGCCTGGTCGCAGATGGACGATCCGACCAAGTCGGCGGTGGTCGGCAAGATGAACGTCGCCGTCCTGCCGCGCGGTCCCGGCGGCCAGCACGCCGCCCGACGCTCGGGCATTTCATCGGCGCGATCCCGAAGAACGTCCCGAAGGACCGCCAGGTCGCCGCGCTCGCGTTCCTGAAGCTGGTTCCAGACCTACGACGCGCAGCTCAAGTACGCGCAGGCCGGGCAGCCGCCGATCCGCAAGGACGTCTACGGCGCGGACTTCGGCAAGAAGCCGGAGTACCGCTGGATGAAGGCGATGGTGGACAGCGCGCCGTACCCGCGCATGATGTACACCGTGCCCGAGGGCGCGCAGATCGTCGGCGTGCTCGAGCTCCGCCTCAACCAGGCGGTGATCGGCGAGCGCACCTCGACCGACGCGCTCAACACCGCGGCGGCGGAGATCCACGAGATCATGCGGAAGGCCGGCTACAAGACCGGGCGGCTGCCCGACCTGAAGTAGCGGCGCCGATGACGTCGCTCGCGCGCGGCGGGCTCGCCGGCGACACCGCGCGCTGGCGGCACTACACGCTCGCGCCGGCGCTCGCGCGTCTATCTGGCGCTGACGGCGCTGCCGATCGCCAACCTGCTGGTGATGTCGGTGCACGACATCAAGTGGGAGCAGGGCGTGGCGCAGTGGGCGTTCGCCGGCGCGAAGCACTTCGCCGAGCTGCCGCGCGACCAGCTCTTCCGCGACGGCCTGGCGAACACCGCGCTCTTCTCGGTGTGCGCGGTGTCCGCCGAGCTCGTGCTCGGCTTCTTCCTCGCGCTGTTCGCGAGCCGGGTCGTGCGCGGGCGCCTCTTCTACCGCACCGTCTTCCTGCTGCCGATCCTCATTCCGGGCATCGTCATCGGCGCCATCTGGAAGCTCGCGTACAACCCCGACTTCGGCGTGATCAACCAGCTCCTCGGGCTCGTCGGCCTGCCGGGCAAGGACTGGCTCGGCGAGAAGAGCCTCGCGCTCGCGTCGGTCGTGGTCGTCGACATCTGGCACTGGACGCCGTTCGTGTTCCTGCTCCTGCTCGCCGGGCTCGAGTCGCTGCCGCAGGACGTCTACGAGGCGGCGAAGATCGACGGCGCGAGCGCCTGGCAGGAGCTGCGCTACGTCACGCTGCCGATGATGCTGCCGACGATCGCGGTGACGGCGGTGTTCCGGCTGATCGTCTCGTTCAAGGTGTTCGACGAGGTGTATCTCCTCACCGGCGGCGGCCCGGGCACCGCCACCGAGGTGGTGAGCTTCACGATCTACCGGCGCTTCTTCACCGAGGACCGCATCGGGTACGGCTCGGCGATCTCGGTGGTCGTGCTGTTCCTGCTGACGCTCGTCATCGTGCTCGCGCTCGCCGCGCCTGCGCCGGCGGCGGGACGAGGCCTGACCGGGGGCGCCGGTGGTCGGCTCGCGCGCCGCCAGCCTCGGGATGCACGCCGCGCTCGCGCTCGCCGCGCTGGTCGTCATCTTCCCGGTGGTCTGGATCGGGCTCGCGGCGCTGAAGACGCAGATCGCGCTGCTGCGCGGCGACGTGCTGTTCACCCCGGTCTGGACGAACTTCAACGAGCTCCTTTTCTCGCGCAGCTCGGACTACCTCGCGAACTTCCTGAACAGCCTGCTCGTCGCGTCGGTCTCGACCGCGCTCGTTGTCTCGATCGCGACGCTCGCCGCGTATTCGCTGCACCGCCTCGGCTGGCCGCGCTGGGTGCCGGCGGCGGTGCTCGTCTGGTCGCTCGTCTTCCACATGATCCCGCCGATCACGATGGTCGGACCGTGGTACGTGATGTTCCGCAGCCTCGGCCTCGACAACACCTACACCGGGCTCGTCCTCGCGCACCTCGCGCTCAACCTGCCGATCGGCATCTGGCTGATGTCGGTGTTCGTGCGCGAGATCCCGCTCGAGCTCGAGGAGGCGGCGCGGGTCGACGGCTGCACCACCCCGCAGATGCTGTGGCGCATCGTGGTCCCGCTCGTGGCGCCGGGACTCGCGGCGACGGCAGTCATCTGCTTCGTGTTCAGCTGGAACGAGTTCGCGGTGGCGCTCAACCTCACCGCGAAGCAGACGGCGACCGTGCCGGTGGCGATCGCCCGGTTCGCGCAGGAGTACGAGATCAAGCACGGCGTGATGGCCGCCGGTGCGGTGCTCTCCGCCATCCCGGCCATCCTGCTGCTCCTCGCCGCGCAGCGGCACATCGTGAAGGGGCTGACGGCCGGGGCGATCCGGTAGGCGCCGGACTGGACAGACGCCGCGGGTTCGGCGAGCATCCATCGGACACCCGCAGCACCACCAAGAGGAGGAGACCATGAAACTGCGTCACCACGCGATCGCGGCTGCGATCGCATCGCTCTGCCTGATCCCGGCCGGCGCACTCGCCCAGACCGTGCTCAAGTTCGCCCACTACGCCGAGACGACGCACCCCGCGCACACCGCCGCGACCCAGTTCGCGACGAACGTCGCGGCGCGCACGAACGGCCGCATCAAGGTCGACGTGTTCCCGGCGAACCAGCTCGGCGCGCCGCCCGAGCAGCTGCAGCAGGTGAAGCTCGGCACGATCGACATGGGCGTGCCGACCCAGGGGCAGCTCGACAAGTTCGACAAGGCGTTCGCGGCGGTCATGATGCCGTTCGTCTTCGAGGACCTCGCGCACGCCCACCGCACGCTCGACGGCCCGGCGATGGGCTGGTACGGGCCGATCGCGGAGAAGCAGGGCTTCATCATCCTCGCGAACTGGGAGTGGGGGTTCCGCAACCTCACCAACTCCAAGCGCCCGATCAACCTGCCCGACGACGTGAAGGGGCTCAAGATCCGCGTCCCGCCGGAGATCCAGCTCGAGGCGGCGATGGAGGCGCTCGGCGCGCAGGTGACCAAGATCGCCTTCCCCGAGCTCTACATGTCGCTCTCGCAAGGCGTGGTCGACGGCCAGGAGAACCCGGTGGCGGTGATCGCCTCGAACAAGATCTACGAGGTGCAGAAGCACATGACGCTGACGCGGCACTCCTACAACAACATGATCCAGGTCGTGAACGCGAAGCGCTGGGCGAGCCTCTCGCCCGCCGACCAGCAGATCCTGCGCGAGGAGAGCAAGAAGGCGGGCGACCTGATGCGCAAGCTCCTCGCCGACGCCGAGACGCAGCAGATCGAGGACCTGAAGAAGCGCGGCATGCTGATCGTGACGCCGAACCCGGCCGCGTTCCGCGCGAAGATGGACCCGGCGTACAAGAAGATCTCCGAGTACGCCGGCGCGGAGAACGTGCAGCGCTTCCTCGTCCTGGTCGACCAGGCGAAGGCGAAGTAGCCGGACACCCGTCATTCCGGCGAAAGCCGGAATCCAGACTGCGCCGATGCCCCTGGACCCCGGCTTGCGCCGGGGTGACGGGCTTTCGCCATGACCACCCTCGCGATCTTCGCGCTCCTCGTCGCGCTGCTGCTCCTCGGCCTGCCGGTGGCGGCGGCGATGGGGCTCACCGCGGTCATCGGCCTCGCCGCGCTCGGCGACGTCTCGCTGCTGACGATCGTCGGCCAGCGCGTCTACGCGAGCACCACCGCGTTCCCGCTGCTCGCGATCCCGTTCTTCATCCTCGCCGGCAACCTGATGAACACCGGCGGGATGACCGAGCGCATCTTCCGGTTCGCGCACACGCTCGTCGGGCACATGAAGGGCGGGCTCGGCCAGGTGAACGTGGTCGGCTCGATGGTGTTCGCCGGGATGTCCGGCTCGGCGCTCGCCGACGCGATGGGGCTCGGCGCGATCGAGGTGAAGGCGATGACCGCGCGCGGCTACGAGGCGCGGTTCGCCGCCGCGGTCTCGGCGGCGTCCGCCACCGTCGGGCCGGTGATCCCGCCGTCGATCCCGCTCGTGCTGTTCGGCTCGATGACCGGCGTCTCGGTCGGGGCGCTGTTCCTCGGCGGCGTCGTGCCCGGCATCCTGATGGGCGTGGCGATGATGATCGTCGTGGCGATCGTCGCGCGCCGGCGGAACTACCCGTCCGAGCCGCGTGCGACGCTCGCCGAAGCGATGCGCGGCCTCGTCGACGGTCTCGCCGCGCTCGTGACGCCGGCGATCATCATGGGCGGAATCCTCGGCGGCATCTTCACCCCGACCGAGGCATCGGTCGTCGCGTGCGCGTACGCGCTCGTGCTCGGGATGGCGGTGTACCGCGAGCTGAAGTGGCGCGACCTGCCGCGCATCCTGCTCGAGACCGCGAACCAGACCGCGCAGGTGATGTTCATCGTCGCGACCGCCGGCCTGTTCGGGTGGTTCCTGATCTACATGCGGGTGCCGGATGCGCTGATCCAGGCGCTCACCGCGCTGTCGGCGAACAAGTGGGCGGTGCTGGCGATCATCAACGTCGTCCTGCTCGTGCTCGGGTGCTTCATGGAGGGGATCGCCATCATGCTGCTCACCGTGCCGATCTTCATGCCGATCGTGCTCAAGCTCGGGATCGATCCGGTGCACTTCGGCGTCGTGATGACGCTCAACCTGATGATCGGCCTGCTCACGCCGCCGGTGGGGATGGCGCTTTACGCGATGTCCTCAGTGGCGAAGGTCAGCGTGATCGAGCTCACGCGCGAGCTGGTGCCGTTCATGATCTCGATCTTCGCCGTCCTCGTGCTGATCACCTTCGTTCCCGGAGTGGTGACATGGCTGCCCAGGCTGATCATGGGATGAACGGCATGCTCGCCCGCGCGGACCGCGCGACCGCCGCAACGCTGCGGGCGATCAGCGTCGCGAGCCTGTGCGCGCTGTTCGCGACGGTTACGTTCGTCGTGGTCACGCGCGTCTTCGGGCTGCGCTCGGCCGGCTGGACCGATGAGCTGATCGAGCTCAGCTTCGGCTGGCTCATCTTTCCGTGCGCCGCGAGCCTGTGGCGGACGAAGAGCCACTTCACCGTCGACCTCCTCGACCAGACGATCGCGAGCCCCGCGGTGCGGCGCGCGCTCGCGATCGCGGTCGAGGTGCTGTGCCTCGTCTTCCTGGTGGTGTTCGTCTACGAGTCGGCGGTCTTCGTCGAGGCGAGCGCATCCGAGCGCTCGCCGGTGTTCGGCTACTCGCGCGCGTACTGGTACGTCGTGATGCCGATCGCGGGCACGATCATGGTCGCCTACTCGCTGGCGCGGCTCGTCGCCGCCGTGCGGCGGAAGGAGCTGGTCCTGAGATAGGCCGGCGCCCGCCTGCTCGACGAGGTCCATCGCCTGATCGAGCAGCGGCAGGTCCGGTTCGTGCTCACCGGCTCGAGCGCGCGCAAGCTGCGCCGGGGCGGCGTCAATCTGCTCGGCGGCCGGGCGCCGAGCCGAACGCTGCATCCCTTCATCCAGCGCGAGCTCGGAAACCAGTTCGTGCTCGCGAAAGCGCTCGATCGGGGGCTGGTCCCGTCGATCTACTTCTCCGACAGTCCGCGCGAAGACCTGCGCGCCTACGTCGGCACCTATCTGAAGGAGGAGATCGCCGCCGAAGCCCTCACCCGCAACGTCCCGGCGTTCAGCCGGTTTCTCGAGGTCGCGGCGCTCAGCCACGGCACGATGCTCAACTTCTCGGCGGTCGCAAGCGACGCGCAGGTGCCGACGAGCACCGTGCGGGAGTACTTCCACATCCTGGAGGACACGCTGCTCGCGCGCGCCGTGCCCGCATGGACCAGGACCCGCACGCGCAAGGCCATCGGTACCGCGAAGCATTACTTCTTCGACGTCGGCGTGGTGCGGCACCTGCAGCATCGATCCGGCATCGCGCGCCGGTCGCCCGAGTTCGGCGAGGCGTTCGAAAGCTACATCTTCCACGAGCTCAGCACGTACATCGACTACACGGAGGCCGTGCCGCTTGCCTACTGGCGGTCGACGTCCAACTTCGAGGTGGATTTCGTCCTGGCAGACACCACCGCTATCGAAGTGAAAGCGAAGGAGCCGGTAGGCGAGCGCGACCTGCGCGGGTTACGGGCGCTAAAGGAGGAGTCCTTGCTCAGACACTACGTCGTGGTCTCCCTCGAGCCGCGCGCCCGCACCGTGGACGGGATCCGCATCCTTCCCTGGCAGGATTTCCTCGGGGAGCTGTGGGAGGGGGGATTCGTATAGGGCGGCGCGCCCGTCCGCCCGTGACCGGTTCGAGAGCGGGCTTGGCCAAATCGGCGTGCGCGGCGCTCGCCGCCGGCAAGCGAATGGGACGCTGACCCGATCTACTCGAACTTGGCGCCGGATTCCTTCACCACCTTCGCCCAGCGCGCCTGCTCGGTCCGCATCCAGGCTGCCGAGGCTGTCCGGCGTCCCGGTGCGCACGTCGGTGCCCTGCTTGGCGAAGCGCTCCTTCATCTCCGGCGTGTTGAGGATCCTCGTCAGCTCGGCATTGAGCTTGGCGACGATGTCGCGCGGCGATGCCGGCGGGCGCCGACCACGCCCTGGAACGACCCGGTCTCGAAGCCGGGCAGGCCCTGTTCCGCGACGGTGGGCGTATCGGAGGCGCTCGGAACGCGCTGCGCGCTCGAGATGCCGAGCGCCTTCAGCTTGCCGCCGGTCACCGAGGGCCAGGTGGCGAGCATGCCGTTGAAGAGGACGTGGGCCTGGCCGCCGACCACGCCGGTCACCGCATCCGACCCGCCCTTGTACGGGATGTAGGTCCAGTCGACGCCGGTGCGCTGCGGCGAACTCGATGCCGGCGAGGTGCGGCGCGCCGCCGATGCCCGAGATCGCGAAGTTGAGCTTGCCGGGGTGGGCCTTCGCCATGGCCACGAGCTCCTTCACGTCCTTCACCTGCACCGAGGGATGCACCGCCAGCACGTGCGGCGAGTACGAGACCATCACGACCGGGCGTGAAGTCCTTCGCCGGATCGAACGGCAGCTTCGGATAGACGCTCGGGCTGATCACCAGGCCGCCGAGGTCGGTGAGCAGCAGCGTGTAGCCGTCGGGCGCGCTCTTGGCGACGAAATCGGCGCCGACGTTGCCGTTGGCGCCGGGCTTGTTCTCGACGATCACCGGCTGGCCCCAGGCTTCGGTCAGCATCGGGCCGATCTGGCGCGCGAGGATGTCCGAGGTGCCGCCCGCCGCGTACGGCACGACGATGCGGATCGGCTTGGTCGGGTACTGCTGGGCCTGCGCCGGGAACGTGGCGCACGCGGCGAACAGGGTGATGGCGGCGACGGCGGCAATGCGTTTCACGTCTTCTCCTCCTGGGCCTGTGGATGGCCGAGCGTCGCATTCTAGGCTTGCCGGTAGCTTCGCGCGCACTCGTGCGCTGGGCGAGACCAACGGGCGCTAGAATCCCCGCTATTCCGAATGCGGACCGACCGACGCTTGCGAGGAGCAGTCAGAACATGAAAATCTTCATGACCGGTGCGTCCGGTTACATCGGCGGCACCGTGGCCGATTCGCTGATCAAGGCCGGCCACTCGGTGGCCGCGCTGGCGCGCACGGCGGACACCGCGACCAGGCTCCAGGCGCACGGGATCGAAGCCGTGCGTGGCGACTTGAGCAGTCACGGCGTCGTCAGGAACGCGGCGCGAAATGCAGATGCGGTCATCAACTGCGCCAATGCCGATGACCCGTTCGTGGTCGCGGCGGTCGTCGAAGGGCTCGCCGGATCGGGAAAGGCGTTTCTGCACACCAGCGGCTCCAGCATCGTTGGCGACAAGGCCGCGGGCAAGGCCTCGCCGAAGATCCATCACGAAGACACGCCATTGGAACCGCCCCCGGAGAAGATACAGCGCGTCGCGGTGGACCGCGCCGTGCTCGCCTCGGCCGCGCAAGGGGTGCGTTCGGTGGTGCTCTGTCCCTGCCTCATCTACGGCCAGGGGCGGGGCGCCCATTCCGACAGCATCCAGGTTCCGAACCTGATCCGCCAGGCGGTCAGGAGCGGCATCCCCCGATACATCGGTGCGGGCGAGAACATCTGGTCCACGGTGCATATCGACGACGTTGCCAGCGCCTACCTGCTCGCGCTCGAAGCAGCGCGCGCCGGATCGTTCTACTTCATCGAAAACGGCGAGGCGAGCCTGAAGTCGATTGTCGAATCCATCGCGCGCCTGCTCGGCGGAAAACGATCCGCGGAGAGTTGGAGCATCGACGAGGCGGTCGCGGAATGGGGAGCGCAGGCCGCCTGGTTCTCGCTTGGCGGCAACAGTCGCGTCAGTGCCGAGAAGGCGCGCAAGATGCTAGGCTGGACGCCCGTTGGCGCCGGACTTTTCCACGAAATCGAGCACGGGTGGTACCGGCGCCAGCTCGACGCGGGCGCGTATGCCGGCCGATAGGCGCGCGCTGCGCGCTCGGCGGACCGGCACGCGTCGACGCTTCGGTCGCGCACGCGCGACCTGGCGCCGGCTACGCTGATCGCGCGCCTCGAGTCTTCCTCGTTACTCGCCGCAAGCGCGCCCAGGCGCGGCTGACCTCGGCAATCTCGCTCAGGACCTCGTCGTCCGATCTGCCCGAGCGCTTGAGCACGTGGAAACCGTGGTCGGCGCCTTCCAGCCAGTGCATGGTCCAGCCGTCGAGCGGACCGACCGCCCGCTCCATCAGGTCGCGCTGACAAAGTGCATCGCGCGTGCCGTTCAAGCAGAGGACCGGGACCTTGATTCGCGCGAGATGCGCATCGCGAAGCTTCTCCGGCCGGCCTGCCGGATGCAGGGGGTAGGCGAGGAGCAGGAGGGCGTCGCACGCGAACTCGCCCGCCGCGACGAGCATGGACGCCGCCCGCCCACCCATCGAACGTCCGCCGAGAACGAGCGTCCCGGCCCCGATCTCCTGGCGCGCGCGCGAGGCCACGGCGACGATGCACTGCTCGAGGCGGGGCATCGGGTCCGGGCGGCTCGTCCCGTTTTCCCGGTAGAGGAAGTTGAAGCGAACGACGTCGAACCCGCGCCGGCGCAGGTGTTCGGTCGAGGCGAGCATGCCGCGATCGTTCATGTGGCCGCCGGCGCCGTGGGCGTAGACGAACAGTGCGCCCAGCGGCTGCGCGGTGGCCGGCTCGAAGATCGCGGAGGTCGCATCGTCAGCGCCGACCCTGACGCGCCATTCGGCGCGGGCGGTGCTGCCCACGGTCGAAGTCATTGCAACCGCCGTGCTCGTTCTGAACCATGGTCGGTGCGCGTCGCTCGATCGCTTCGGACGAGGCCGGACGTTGGCAACCCCGGCACCGCTGTGCGATCCTTCCCCGCGTCCGATCGGACGATGGAAAGGATATCGCAGTGTTCAACGAGCAATGGTGGCGTACGGTTTACGGCGCGGCGCAGATCTGGATGGATGCGCCACAGGTGATCTTGATGCGCAGTGCGCGCGTGGGAATGGATGGGTTCGCGCCACGGGCGGACACTCGCCGCGAGCTCGCGCGCATGGTGCACGAGAAGACCGCCGCGGCCGGCGAATCGGCGACCGCGATCGCGCTCCAGATGTGGCGAACCAACTGGGAGCTCGCGCTGATGCCGATGCGCCTGTGGTGGAGCATGTGGGCAGGCCCGGCGCGGTCGTCGCCGTTCGGGCCGGTACCGGCCGCGTCGAAGCAACTCGTGGCGGCCGCGTCGAAGATCGTGCCGAGCGGCCTCGCGCCGGTGCGCCGGCGGGTGACCGCGAACGCGAAGCGACTGCGCCGGCGCAAGCCCCGCTGATTCGCGGCCGCGAGGCCCGGTATCCTCGGCACCGGTGACGACGACGCTCGCTGCGCTTGCGGACTGGCTCGCGGCCGGAAAGCCCGATGCCCCGGCGCTGATCGACCGCGACCGGCCGATCTCGTACGCCGCGCTCGCCGACGAGTCGGCGCGGCTCGCGAGCGGCCTCGCGTCGCTCGGCATCCGTGCAGGCGACCGCGTCGCGCTGTGGCTCCCGAACCTGCCGGCGTGGCTCGCGACCTTCTTCGCCTGCGGCCGGCTGGGCGCGATCGCGGTTTCGGTCAACACGCGCTTTCGCAGCCACGAGCTTGCCGACATCGTCCGGCGCGCCGGCTGCAAGGCGATCGTCTTCTGGCCCGGCTTCCGCAGCATCGACTTCGCCGGAATCCTCGCCGGCTGCGACCGCGCGGCGCTCGGCGCGCTGACGCACGTGATCGCGTACGACGAGGCGGGCAGCTGCGCTGCCCGGCCGCATCCACGACCGGCCCGTCGTCGGCTATCGGGCGCTCGCTGCGGCCGCGCCGATGACGGCCGACGAGGGCCGGCCCGAGTCGCCTTGCGTGATCTTCACCACCTCGGGCACGACGAAGGCGCCGAAGTTCGTGCTGCACGACCAGCGGACGGTCGTGCGCCATGCGGACGACGTGGCGCGCGGGTTCGGCTACGACGCGCCGGATGCGGTCGTGCTCGTCACTGCGCCGCTGTGCGGCGTGTTCGGCTTCACCAACGCCATGGGAGCGCTCGCCGCGGCGCGGCCGCTCGTGATGTTCCCGACCTTCGATGCGGAGGAGTCGGCGCAGGCCGTGCTCCGCCACCGCGTCACGCACACGCACGCGAGCGACGAGATGATCGGCCGGATGCTCGAGGCGGTGCCCGGCACGCCGGCATTTCCGAGCGCGCGTTTCTTCGGCTATGCCGCGTTCGCACCCGCGTACGCCGACCTGCCGCAGCGCGCGGCGGCGCGAGGGCTCGCGGTCGTCGGGCTCTACGGCATGAGCGAGTGCCACGCGCTGATGGCGCGGCAGAGCGAGTCGGCGCCGCTTCCCGGGCGTGCGCTCGGCGGCGGCAAGCCGGTCGCACCCGAAGCGCGGGTGCGCGCCCGCGACCCGGAGACCGGTGCGATCCAGCCGCACGGCGTGGCGGGGGAGCTCGAGATCAAGGCGCCGAGCTGCATGGTCGGGTATTACAACGACGAGGCCGCGACGCGCGCCGCGTTCACCGACGACGGCTTCCTGCGCACCGGCGATCTCGGCTACTCGACCGAGGAGGGCGGGTTCGTCTTTCTCGCGCGGCTCGGCGATGCGCTCCGGCTGAGCGGCTTCCTGGTGAGCCCGGCCGAGATCGAGGACGTGCTGCAGACGCACCCGAGCGTCGCCGGCGCGCAGGTCGTCGGCGTCGAGACGCCGGGTGGGACGAAGGCGTTCGCCTTCGTCATCCTGGCGCCGGGTGCGGCGTTCGACGAGCGCGAGCTCATGGCACACTGCGCCGGCCGCATCGCGAAGTTCAAGGTGCCGGTGCGCGTGCAGCCGATCGACGCCTTCCCGGTCACGCCCGGCGCGAACGCGACCAAGATCCAGAAGGCGAAGCTGCGGGAACTGGCGCAAGCTGCGCTTGCGGCGGGTGCGAACACCGACGGCTGATCCCGACACAGCGGAGGAAAAAGGCATGGCGGAAGGATTGCTCGCAGGCGATGCGGCGCTCGTAACCGGCGCCGCTTCCGGGATCGGGCGCGGCATCGCACAGGCGCTCGCGCGCGAAGGCGCGCGGGTCGTGCTTGCCGACGTGGACGCCGATCGCGGCGAGGGCACGGCGGCGGCGCTCCGCGCCGAAGGGCGGGACGCGACCTTCATCGCCTGCGATCTCGCCGCGGCGGGCGGCGCCGAGCGCCTCTTCGGCGCGGCGGTCGCGGCGCTCGGCCGGGTGTCGATCCTCGTGCACAGCGCGAGCCCGCGGCGCCTCGAGTCCGACACCGTCTTCGGGGTGAGCGACGAGACCTGGGACCGGATGGTCAACGTGAACCTGCGCGGCGCCTTCGTCCTCGGACGCGAGGCGGGACGCCACATGCGCGAGCGCAAGATCCGCGGCCGGATGGTGATCCTCACCTCGCTTCACGCCGAAAGCCCCCGCAACCTGCCGCACTACAGCGCCTCGAAGGCGGGGATGACGATGGTCGTGAAGGAGCTCGCGCGCGCGCTCGGCCCGGACGGGATCCGGGTCAACGCCATCGCGCCCGGCGCGATCCCCGGTGGCGGCTTCAACGCTGCCGCGTCCGGGATCGAACGCCTCACCGCCTGCACCGCGCTCGGGCGGCTCGGCACGCCGGAGGACGTCGCCGGGGTGGCGCTCGCGCTCGTCTGCGACCGGTTCTCGGCCTACGTCACCGGGACGACGGTCGTCGTCGACGGCGGGCTCGCGCTCCACAACTGGCTTCCGCCGCCGGCCGACTGAGCCGCCGCCGACGCGCAGGTTGCCACCGGGTGGCCGGTTCACGGATAATGCGCCCCCTGATCGCGGGACCGGCGGCGCGCGAGCGGCGCCCGGCGAGGGTGTCGGCAAACAATGGCGGATGACTACATCCTCGAAAGCCGGGGGCTCACCAAGGAGTTCAAGGGGTTCACGGCCGTGCGCGGAGTGTCCCTGCGCGTCCGCCGCGGCGAGATCCACGCGCTGATCGGGCCGAACGGCGCGGGCAAGACCACCTGCTTCAACCTGTTCACGAACTTCCTCGCGCCGACCGCCGGGCAGATCCTCTTCAACGGCCGCGACATCACCGGCGTCGGCCCGGCCGCGATCGCGCGCATGGGGCTCGTCCGCTCGTTCCAGATCTCGGCCGTGTTCCCGCATCTGACCGTGCTCGAGAACGTGCGCATCGCCATCCAGCGGCGCGGCGGCCACTCGTTCGAGTTCTGGCGCTCGGAGCGCTCGCTCGAGTTGCTGAACGAGCGCGCGCGCGAGTACATCGACGCGGTGGGCCTCGCGGGCTTCGAGTCCGCGGTGGCGGTCGCGCTGCCATACGGCCGCAAGCGCGCGCTCGAGATCGCGACCACGCTCGCGCTCGAGCCGGAGATGATGCTGCTCGACGAGCCGACCGCCGGCATGCCGCACGACGACGTCGAGCGCATCACCGCGCTCATCAAGCGCGTCGCCGCGAACCGCTCGGTGCTGATGGTCGAGCACAACCTGAACGTCGTCTCGACGCTCTCCAACCGCATCACGGTGCTCGCCCGCGGCGAGGTGATCGCCGAGGGCGACTACGCGGCGGTCTCGGCCCATCCGCAGGTGATCGAGGCGTATCTCGGGTCCGCGCATGCCTGAGGCCGCGACCCGCGCCGCCGCCGCTCCGCTCCTCGCGGTCGCCGGGCTCAACGCCTGGTACGGCGAGTCGCACGTGCTGCACGGGGTCGACTTCGAGATCGGCACGGGCGAGGTCGTCACGCTGCTCGGCCGCAACGGCGCCGGCAAGACGACGACGCTGAAGTCGATCATGGGCATGGGCGTGCGGCGCGCGGGATCGATCCGGTTCAACGGCGCCGAGATCGCCGCGCTGCCGTCGAACCGCATCGCGCGGCTCGGCATCGCGCTCTGCCCCGAGGAGCGGGGGATCTTCTCGAGCCTCAACGTCGAGGAGAATCTCCTTCTGCCGCCGAAGGTCGCGGAGGGCGGCCTCCCGCTCGCGGCCATCTACGAGCTATTCCCGAACCTCAAGGAGCGCCTCGCGAGCCAGGGCACCAAGCTCTCGGGCGGCGAGCAGCAGATGCTCGCGATCGGGCGCATCCTGCGCACCGGGGCGCGCCTGCTGATGCTCGACGAGCCGACCGAGGGGCTCGCCCCGGTGATCGTCGAGCAGATCGGCCACACCGTCGAGCGCCTGAAGGCGCAGGGGTTCACCATCCTGCTCGTCGAGCAGAACTTCCGCTTCGCCGCGACGGTCGCCGACCGGCACTACATCGTGGAGAACGGACGCGTGGTGGACATGATTCCGAATTCCGAGCTGGCATCGAGCATGGACAAGGTGCACGACTATCTCGGCGTATGAACTCAAGTCGAATCGAGGAGAAGTGAAATGTTGTTGCTGAAGAGAACTGCGGCTGCGGCCGCGATCGCCGCACTCATGGCCACCGGCGCCCAGGCGCAGGTGTCCGACGGCGTGGTCAAGATCGGCGTGCTCACCGACATGTCGAGCCTGTACTCGGATCTCTCCGGCGCGGGCTCCGTGCTCGCCGCCCGCATGGCGATCGAGGACTCGGGCGTCCAGAAGCGCGGCATGAAGGTGGAGCTGCTCTCCGCCGACCACCAGAACAAGCCCGACGTCGGCTCGGGAATCGCGCGCCAGTGGTACGACGTGGACAAGGTCGACGCGATCTTCGACACCCCGAACTCCGGCGTCGCGCTGGCGGTGAACCAGATCACCCGCGACAAGGGCAAGGCGTTCATCGTCTCCGGCGCGGCCTCCGCCGACCTGACCGGCAAGGCGTGCTCGCCGAACACCGTGCACTGGACCTACGACACCTGGATGCTCGCCAACGGCACCGGCAACGCGGTCGTCAAGACCGGCGGCGACACCTGGTTCTTCCTCACTGCGGACTACGCCTTCGGCCACGCGCTCGAGCGCGACACCGAGGCGGTGGTGCTGAAGACCGGCGGCAAGGTGCTCGGCAAGGTCCGGGTGCCGCTGAACACGCAGGACTTCTCGTCGTTCCTGCTGCAGGCGCAGTCGTCGAAGGCGAAGATCATCGGCCTCGCCAACGCCGGCGGCGACACGACCAACTCGATCAAGCAGGCGGCCGAATTCGGCATCGTGAAGGGCGGCCAGAATCTCGCCGGGCTGCTCGTGTTCATCACCGACGTCCATGCGCTCGGCCTCAACACCGCGCAGGGGCTGATCTTCACCGAGACGTTCTACTGGGACCGCGACGAGGCGTCGCGCGCGTTCGCCAAGCGCTTCGCGCCGCAGGACAAGGGCATCCATCCGACGATGATCCACGCCGGGGTCTACGCGGGCGTGCTGCACTACCTGAAGGCGGTCGAGGCGCTCAAGGGCGACGACGGCACGAAGGTCATCGCGAAGATGAAGGAGCTCCCCACGGACGATCCGCTCTTCGGCAAGGGCACGATCCGCGCCGACGGGCGGAAGATCCATCCGGCCTTCCTCGTGGAAGTGAAGAAGCCGTCCGAGTCGAAGGCGCCGTGGGACTACTACAAGATCCGCGCGACGATCCCGGCCGACCAGGCGTTCCGGCCGCTCGCCGACGGCGGCTGCCCGCTGGTGAAGTAAGCCCCCGACTGAAAGCGCACGCACCGCCGCCCGCGCGATGGAAATCTTCGGCGTCCCGACGCAGGCGCTGTTCGGCCAGCTCCTGATCGGGCTGATCAACGGCTCGTTCTACGCGCTGCTGTCGCTCGGGCTGGCGGTGATCTTCGGCCTCCTCAACATCATCAACTTCACGCACGGCGCCCAGTACATGATGGGCGCGTTCTGCGCGTACTTCCTGATGACCAAGCTCGGCCTCGGCTACTGGTGGGCGCTCGCGATCGCACCGGTCGTCGTCGGCGCGACCGGCGTGATCATCGAGCGGCTGATGCTCAAGCAGCTCTACGAGCTCGACCACCTCTACGGGCTGCTGCTCACCTTCGGGCTGGCGCTGATCATCCAGGGTCTCTTCCGGAACGAGTTCGGCTCGTCGGGACTCCCGTACGCCATGCCGGCCGAGCTCGGCGGCGGGCGGAACCTCGGGTTCATGTTCCTGCCGAACTACCGCGCCTGGGTGATCGTCGCCTCGCTCGTCGTCTGCCTCGGCACCTGGTTCGTGATCGAGAAGACCAAGCTCGGCTCGTATCTCCGCGCCGCGACCGAGAACCCGGCGCTGGTGCAGGCGTTCGGCATCAACGTGCCGCGGATGATCACGCTCACCTACGGCTTCGGCGTCGGGCTCGCCGCGCTCGCCGGCGTGATGGCGGCGCCGATCTACCAGGTGAGCCCGCAGATGGGTGCCGACCTGATCATCGTGGTGTTCGCGGTGGTGGTGATCGGCGGCATGGGCTCGATCATGGGCTCGATCGTCACCGGTTTTGGCCTGGGGCTGGTCGAGGGGCTGACCAAGGTGTTCTATCCGGAAGCGTCGAACACGGTGATCTTCATCATCATGGCGATCGTGCTGATGTTCCGGCCGGCCGGCCTGTTCGGCACACCGAAGTAGCGGCACCCATGGCAGCGACGAGCGAAAACCTGACCCCGGCGACCGTCGCATCGGCCGAAGCGCGCCGGCAGCGGATCGGCTTCATCGTGATGGCGGCGATCCTCATCGTCGCGCCGTTCGTCGTCTACCCGGTGTTCCTGATGAAGGTGATGTGCTTTGCGCTCTTCGCGTGCGCCTTCAACCTGCTGATCGGGTTCGGCGGCCTGCTCTCCTTCGGGCACGCGATGTTCCTCGGCACGGCGGGCTACGTCTGCGCGCACGCGGCGAAGGTCTGGGGCTTCCCGCCGGAGCTCGCGATCGTCACCGGCACCGCCGCGTCCGCGGCCCTCGGGTTGCTTACCGGGCTCCTCGCAATCCGGCGCCAGGGCATCTACTTCGCGATGATCACCCTCGCGCTCGCGCAGATGCTCTTCTTCTTCTACCTGCAGGCGCCGTTCACCCACGGCGAGGACGGCATCCAGGCGGTGCCGCGCGGGAAGCTGTTCGGGTTCATCGATCTCGAGAACGTGTACGCGATGTACTTCACCGTCTTCGCCATCTTCATGGGCGGGTTCCTGCTGATCTATCGCGCGATCCACTCGCCGTTCGGGCAGGTGCTGAAGGCGATCCGCGAGAACGAGCCGCGCGCGGTGTCGCTCGGCTACAGCGCCGACCGGTACAAGCTGCTCGCCTTCGTGCTGTCGGCGGCTTTCTCCGGGCTGGCGGGTTCGACCAAGGCGATCGTGTTCCAGCTCGCCTCGCTCACCGACGTCCACTGGACGATGTCGGGCGAGGTGGTCCTGATGACGCTTCTCGGCGGGCTGGGGACGGTCTTCGGGCCGGTGGTCGGCGCGCTGGTCATCGTCGCGATGGAGAACTACCTCTCCCAGTTCGGCGCCTGGGTCACCGTCGCGCAGGGCGTGATCTTCGTCGTCTGCGTGCTTACCTTCCGGCGCGGCATCGTCGGCGAGCTGGCCGCGCGCTTCGCCCCGGAGCGCCGGGGCTAGCCGGCGCGGACGGCGGCCGCGGCCGCCGCAGGGCGATGACGGGCATCTACGACGAACCCAAGATCGACTGTCACAACCACGTCTTCGATCCGGCGCGGTTTCCGTACATTGCCGACGCGATCTACCGCCCGGCCGGCCAGGAGATCGGCACCGCTGCGCAGCTGCTGCGCGTTCTCGACGCCTACGGCGTGCGGTACGCGCTCGTCGTCGGCCCGACGTCCGGCTACGCCGCCGACAGCCGGTGCCTCCTCGACGCGATCGCGCGCAGCGACGGGCGGTTCAAGGGCGTCGCGGTGGTGCCGCTCGATGCCGGGCGGGCCGAGCTCGAGCGGCTGAAGGCGGCCGGCGTCGTAGGGATCGCGGTCATCCCGGCGATCAACGGGCTGGCGTACTACGCGGACGCGGCCGGCTTGTTCAGGCGGGCCGCCGCCCTCGACCTCTTCGTGCAGGTGCAGACGGAGCACGACCAGCTGGCGTCGCTCGCGCCGATGCTCGAGGCGTCCGGCGCGAGGATCCTGATCGACCATTGCGGACGGCCCACGCCGGAGGCCGGACTCGACCAGGCGGGGTTTCGTACGCTGCTCGGGCTGGCGCGCAGCGGACGCGCCTTCGTCAAGCTCTCGGGGCAGATGCGGTTCTCCCGCGAAAGCTACCCCTTCGCGGACACCCGGCCCTACCTCCGGGCGTTGATCGAGGCGTTCACCCCGGACGCCTGCATGTGGGGGTCGGACTGGCCGTTCTTGCGGGCGACCGAGCGTATCGACTACGGACCGCTCCTGAAGCTGGTCGAGGCGCTGCTGCCGGACGCAGGCGAGCGGCGCCGGGTCCTTTGGGACACGCCGCGGCGCCTGTTCGGGTTCGGTACCTGAACCGGCGCGGGGCGTCGCCGCACCGCTTTGGTGCCGCCGCAGCACGGTTTCTCGTAATATGCAGGCGCGGAGCCCATGCGCGAGACATGGCACGCCCGTTGCACTGATCCGTAATCAACCCCGCAAGAGGAGGCACCGTGAAATCGAGGCTTGTCCGATCGCTCGTCGCGTTCACCGCCATGGCCATGGCCGCGACCGCCGCTGCACAGACCACGCTCCGCATCGGCATGACCGCCGCCGACATCCCCGCCACCACCAGCCAGCCCGACTCGGGCTTCGAAGGCAACCGGTTCGTCGGGCTCACGCTGTTCGACGCCCTGACGATGTGGGACCTGTCCTCCGCCGACAAGCCGAGCGTGATCATCCCGGGGCTTGCGACCGAGTGGAAGGTCGACGACAAGGACAAGACGAAGTGGATCTTCAAGCTGCGCAAGGGCGCGAAGTTCCACGACGGCACCGACTTCAACGCCGACGCCGCGATCTTCAACTTCGAGAAGGTGCTCAAGAAGGACGCGCCGCACTACGACGCGCGCCTGGTGGCCCAGACCACCCCGCGGATGCCGACCATCACCGGCGCGCGCAAGATCGACGACTACACGATCGAGGTGCAGACCTCCGAGCCCGACGCGTTCGTGCCGATCAACCTCGCCAACCTCTTCATGGGGAGCCCGGCGGCGTGGGCGAAGACGAAGAGCTGGACCGAGTTCGCCAAGAACCCGGTGGGGACCGGCCCGTGGAAGTTCGTGCGCCTCGTGCCGCGCGAGCGGATGGAGCTCGAGAAGAACGCCGCCTACTGGAACCCCCAGCGCGTGCCGAAGACCGACCGCCTGGTGCTGATCCCGATGCCGGAATCGAACACCCGCGTCGCCGCGCTCCTCTCCGGCCAGGTCGACTGGATCGAGGCGCCGCCGTCGGACGCGATCCCGCAGCTGCGCGTGAAAGGCTTCCAGATCACGTCGAACCCGTACCCGCACACCTGGCCGTGGCAGCTCAGCACGCTCCCCGGCGCCCCGACCGCCGACAAGCGCGTGCGCCAGGCGATGCAGCTCTGCGTGGATCGCGACGGCCTGCGGCGCCTGCTCGGCTTCATGGCGCTGCCGGCGAAGGGCGTGGTGTTCGAAGACCATCCCTGGTTCGGCAAGCCGAAGTTCGACATCAAGTACGACCCGGCGCAGGCCAAGAAGCTGCTCGCCGACGCCGGCTACGGCCCGGGCAAGCCGGTCAACGTGAAGGTCCAGATCTCGGCGTCCGGCTCCGGGCAGATGCAGCCGGTGGCGATGAACGAGTACATCCAGCAGCAGCTCAAGGAGTGCAACGTCAACGTCGAGTTCGACGTCATCGTCTGGGAGACGCTGTTCAACAACTGGCGCCTCGGCGCGAAGGACCCGGCCGCGCGCGGCGCGCACGCGACCAACGTCTCGTTCGCGTGGCAGGACCCGTTCTTCGGCTTCGCACGGTTCTACGACAGCCGGATGGTCGCGCCGCGCAGCGTGAACTGGGGCTGGGTGCAGAACCCCGAGTTCGACAAGCTGGTGGCGGCCGCCCGCGGCTCGTTCGACGCGAAGCAGCGCGACGTCGCGCTCTCGAAGCTCCACGAGCGCGCGGTCGAGGAGTCGTACTTCCTCTTCTGGGTGCACGACACCGGCCCGCGGGCGATGAGCCCGAAGGTGAAGGGCTTCGTGCAGGCGAAGAACTGGTTCCAGGATCTGTCGCCGGTCGAGGTGACGAAGTAGCGGGAAGTTCCCCCTCCGCGCGCGGAGGGGGGATGTGAACAGGGAGCCTCGAATGTCGCGTCGCGCCCGGGTTGCCGCCGCCCTTCTCGGCGGCGCTGTCATCATCGCGTTTGCCTCGCCGTCCGGGGCGCAGGGCACGTTGCGCCTCGGGATGACCGCGGCCGACATTCCGCTCACCACCGGTCAGCCCGACCAGGGCGGCGAGGGCCAGCGCTTCATGGGCTACACGGTCTACGACGCGCTGGTCAACTGGGATCTGTCGTCGGCGACGAAGGCGGCGGAGCTCGTGCCCGGCCTCGCCACCGCGTGGAAGGTCGACGACAAGGACCGGACGCGGTGGACGTTCACGATCCGCAAGGGCGCGATGTTCCACGACGGCTCGGAGTTCACCGCCGAGGCCGCGGCCTGGAACTTCGACAAGCTGCTCAAGCAGGACGCGCCGCAGTTCGACTCGAAGCAGGCGGCGCAGGGCCGCTCGCGCATCCCGGCGATCGCTTCCTACCGCGCGATCGACAAGTACACGCTGGAGATCCGGACCAAGGAGCCGGACGCGTTCCTCCCCTACCAGCTCGCCTGGATCCCGATGTCGAGCCCGGCGAACTGGGAGAAGGTCGGCAAGAGCTGGGACGCGTACGCGAAGTCGCCGTCGGGCACCGGGCCGTTCCGGCTGGTTTCGTGGACGCCGCGCGAGCGCGCGGAGATGGTGCCGAACAAGGGCTACTGGGACCCGAAGCGCGTGCCCAAGCTCGAGCGGCTGGTCCTGGTGCCGCTGCCCGAATCGAACACGCGCATCGCCGCGCTGCGCTCGGGGCAGGTCGACTGGATCGAGGCGCCCGCGCCCGACGCGGTTGCGAGCCTCAAGGCCGCGGGATTCACGATCGTGACCAACGCCTATCCGCACAACTGGGTATGGCACTTCTCCCGCATCGACGGGTCGCCCTTCAACGACGTGCGGATCCGCCGCGCCGCCAACCTCGCGGTCGACCGCGAAGGGCTGAACAAGCTGCTCGGCGGCCTGTCGATCCCGGCGAAGGGATTCGCCGAGCCCGGGGCCGCCTGGTTCGGGAAGCCCGCCGAGCACAAGTACGACCCGGAGGCGGCGCGGAAGCTGCTCGCCGAAGCCGGCTACTCCAAGGCGAAGCCGCTCGTGATCAAGGTGCTGATCCCGTCGTCGGGCTCGGGCATGATGCAGCCGCTGCCGATGAACGAGTTCGTGCAGCAGAGCCTGAACGAGGTCGGCTTCAAGGTCGAGCTCGAGGTGATGGAGTGGAACACGCTGATCAACGCCTGGCGCGCCGGCGCGAAGGACAAGTCCTCGCGCGGCGCGGCGGCGATGAACTACTCGTACTTCATCCAGGACCCGTTCACCGCGTTCACCCGCCACGTCCAGACCGAGCTCGTCGCGCCGAACGGCACCAACTGGGGCTACTACAGCGACAAGGAGATGGACGCGCTGCTCGCGAAGGCGAAGACGACGTTCGATCCGGCGGGGCAGACGAAGGCGCTGCAGGCGGTGCACGAGAAGTTCGTGAACGACGCGCTGTTCCTCGACATCACGCACGACGTGAACCCGCGCGCGATGAGCCCGCGCGTGAAGGGCTTCGTGCAGGCGAAGAACTGGTTCCAGGACCTCACGCCGGTCACCGTGGCGCCAAAGTGACGGCCGTAGCGCAGCGTAGGTCCGTCATCCCGGCGAACGCCGGGATCCAGGACCGCGCCCAACCCTGGATTCCGGCTTCCGCCGGAATGACGGCGTGACGGCCGCAGCGCAGCGCAGGCCGTCATCCCGGCGAACGCCGGGATCCAGGCTCGGCGCCCAACCCTGGATTCCGGCTTCCGCCGGAATGACGGCGTGACGGCCGCGGCGCAGCGCAGGTCCGTCATCCCGGCGAACGCCGGGATCCAGACTTGGCGCCCCACTCTGGATTCCGGCCTCCGCCGGAATGACGGCGAGTGATCGTCTACCTCCTCAAACGGCTCGGGCTCGTCATCCCGATCGCGCTCGCGGTGAGCGCAGTGTGCTTCTCGCTCGTCTACCTCGCGCCGGGCGATCCGCTGTCGGCGATCGTGCCCTCCGACGCGTCGATCGAGCTGATCGACCAGCTCAAGAAGGAGTACGGCCTCGACAAGCCGATCCCGGTCCAGTACGCGCTCTGGCTCGGCCGGGCGACGATCGGCGACCTCGGCACCTCGATCGCGACCGGCCGGCCGGTGGCGAGCGAGATCGGCAAGGCGATCGGGAACACGCTGGTGCTCGCGTTCGCCGCCTGTCTGGTCGGCTTCACGCTCGGCGCCGTGTTCGGCACGATCGCCGGCTACTTCAACGGCTCGTGGGTGGACAAGGCGGTGTCCGCGATCTCCGTCGCCGGCGTGTCGGTGCCGCACTACTGGCTCGGGATGGTGCTCGTCATCGTGTTCTCGGTGATCCTCGGCTGGCTGCCGGCGATGGGCGCCGGGCCCGGCGGCTCGGGCGCGTGGCGCTGGGACGCCGAGCACCTCAAGCACATCATCCTGCCGGCGATCACGCTGTCGGTGATCCCGACCGGGATCATCACCCGCACGGTGCGCGCGCTCGTCGCCGACATCCTGTCCAAGGAGTTCGTCACCGCGCTCGTCGCCAAGGGCCTCTCGCAGGGCGCGGTGTTCTTCCACGTCATCAAGAACATCGCCCCGACCGCGCTCGCGGTGATGGGCGTGCAGCTCGGCTACCTGATGGGCGGCTCGATCCTGGTCGAGACCGTCTTCTCGTGGCCGGGCACGGGCTTCCTGCTGAACACCGCAATCTTCCAGCGCGACATCCCGCTGCTGCAGGGGACGATCCTGGTGCTGGCGATGTTCTTCGTCGCGCTGAACCTGCTCGTCGACATCGTGCAGACGGGCCTCGATCCGCGGATCCGCAGGGCATGAGCGCAGTCACCATCAACGGCGGCGGCGCGCCGGTCGAGGCGACCGCCAGGACCGTCGGCTACTGGCGCGGCGTCGGCCGGCGTCTGCGGCGCGACAAGGTCGCGCTCGCGTGTGCGCTCGTGCTGCTCGTGATCGTGCTGGCCGCGATCTTCGCGCCGCTCGTCGCGCCGGTCGACCCGACCAAGGGCTCGATCCTCAAGCGCCTGATGCCGATGGGCACACCGGGGCATCTCCTCGGCACCGACGAGCTCGGGCGCGACATGCTCTCGCGGCTCATCTTCGGCGGCCGGCTGTCGCTGATGATGGGCATCTCGCCGGTCGCGCTTGCGCTCGTCATCGGCAGCCTGCTCGGCATCGTCGCCGGGTTCGTCGGCGGCCGGGTGAATACCGCGATCATGCGCACGGTGGACGTCTTCTTCGCGTTCCCGTCGGTGCTGCTCGCGGTGGCGATCTCGGGCGCGCTCGGCGCCGGCATCGCGAACGCGATGCTCGCGCTCACGATCGTGTTCATCCCGCCGATCGCGCGCGTCGCCGAGAGCGTGACGACGCAGGTGCGCTCGCTCGATTTCGTCGAGGCGGCGCGCGCGAGCGGGGCCGGCGCCTGGACGATCATCCGCGTCCACATCCTCGGCAACGTGCTCGGGCCGATCTTCGTCTACGCGACGAGCCTGGTGTCGGTGTCGATGATCCTCGCCGCGGGGCTCTCGTTCCTCGGGCTCGGCACCAAGCCGCCCGATCCCGAATGGGGGCTGATGCTCAACACGCTGCGCACCGCGATCTACACCCAGCCCTGGGTCGCGGCGCTGCCCGGTGCGATGATCTTCATGGTGTCGATCAGCTTCAACCTGCTCTCGGACGGGCTGCGGAGCGCGATGGACGTGCAGCGATGAGTGAATCGCCGGTTCCGCTGCTGCAGGTCCGCGAGCTGGTGAAGCGCTTCCCGCTCAAGGGCGGGATGTTCAAGCGGAGCGGCGGGGTCGTGCACGCGGTCGACGGCGTGTCGTTCACGGTCGAGGCCGGCGAGACGCTCGGCATCGTCGGCGAGTCGGGTTGCGGCAAGTCGACGACGGCGCGGCTGCTGATGCATCTCATCGCGCCCGACGACGGCCGGGTCCTGGTCGAGGGCCGCGAGGTCGGCCCGTCGCGCGCCCGCAACGAAGGCGGGACGCCCGGCGGCCTCACGCTCAACGAGCTGCGGCGCACGATGCAGATGGTGTTCCAGGATTCGTTCGCCTCGCTCAACCCGAGGCTCACGATCGAGACGAGCATCGCGTTCGGCCCGCGGGTCCACGGTACGCCCGAGCGCGAGGCGAACGCGCGCGCGCAGGATCTGCTGCGCAAGGTCGGGCTCGACCCGGCGCGGTTCGCCGGCCGCTATCCGCACGAGCTCTCGGGCGGGCAGCGCCAGCGGGTCAACATCGCGCGCGCGCTCGCGCTCGAGCCGAAGATCGTGATCCTCGACGAGGCGGTGTCGGCGCTCGACAAGTCGGTCGAGGCGCAGGTGCTCAACCTGCTGCTCGACCTGAAGGCGGACTTCGGGCTCACCTACATCTTCATCTCCCACGACCTGAACGTCGTGCAGTACGTGAGCGACCGGGTGATGGTGATGTACCTCGGCAAGATCGTCGAGATCGGCCCGGTCGGGCGGATCTACGCCGATGCGGCGCACCCGTATACGCGCGCCCTGCTATCGGCGATGCCGACGATGGACCCGGCGCACCGGACCGAGGCGCCGCCGCTCGCCGGCGACCCGCCGAATCCGATCGATCCGCCGTCGGGCTGCCGCTTCCGGACGCGCTGCCCGTTCGCCGAGGCGGTGTGTGCCGCGCGCGAGCCGCTGCTCGCGGTCGGCTCGACCGATCACCGGGTCGCGTGCCACATGGCGCACGCCGGGTCCGGACACAGCAAGGCGCCGCCGCTCGCGGCCGCCGCATGAAGGAGGCAGGAATGATGAAGCAGGCTACCGACAAGTACGTCGCCGAGGTGCTCGCGCTCCAGGGCGTGATGGCGACCGAGGACGCGGCGAAGGCGATCGCGCCCGCGCTCACGGCGCAGCTCGCGACGGCGGCGCCGGCGTACGCGTCGCTCCCGTTCGAAGCCGAGCCGTCCGGCTTCGTCGCCGCCGTCGCGCGGGAGAAGGCCTGATGGCGGGCGAGCTGAACACGCTCGGCCTCGCTCGAGGTCGCCGTCGAAGATTCGCACGCGCGACGCCTCCTGCGTCGAGGTGCTCGACGCCGTGATCGCGCGGGCGAAGGCGGTGCAGCCGAAGCTGAACGCCTTCCTGCGCATCGACGAAGAGCTCGCGCGCGAGCAGGCAAAGCTCTACGACGCCGAGGCGCGCGAAGCGCCGGATGCGGGGGCCGCTGCACGGCGTGCCGCTCGCGCACAAGGACATGTACTACCGCGAGGGCGTGCCCTCGTCGTGCGGGTCGAAGATCAAGGGCAACGAGCCGGAGAAGACGACCGCCACCGCCCTGAAGCGCCTCGACGCGGCCGGCGCCATCCAGTTCGGCGTGCTGAACATGGCCGAGTTCGCCTACGGTCCCACCGGCCACAACTGGCACTTCGGCCACGTGCGCAACCCGTGGAACGTCGCGCACATCACCGGCGGCTCGTCGAGCGGATCGGGCGCTGCGGTGGCCGCGCGCGCGAGCTTCGCCGCGCTCGGCTCCGACACCGGCGCGTCGGTGCGGCTGCCGGCGGCGCTCTGCGGCGTCACCGGGTTGAAGGTGACCTACGGCCGCATCAGCCGCGCCGGCGCGATGCCGCTCTCGTTCTCGATGGACACCGTCGGCCCGCTCGCGCGCTCGGCCGCCGACTGCGCAGTGCTGCTGGCGGCGATGGCGGGGTCCGATCCGGCCGATCCGACCGCTTCCGCCGAGGCGGTGCCCGACTACATGGGGCGGCTCGCCCTGCCGGTGAAGGGCCTGCGGGTCGGCGTCCCGCTCAACTACTTCACCGAGGACGTCGACCCGGGCGTCGGCGCCGCGCTGACCGAGAGTCTGAAGGCGATCGAGTCGCTCGGCTGCGAGATCGTGCCGGTGACGCTGCCCGAGATGGCGGGCGCCGACATCGCCGGCGCGCACCTGATCGCCGCCGAGGCGGCGGCGTACCACGGCGAGTGGATGCGCACGCGGCCGCAGGACTACTCGCCGCAGGTGCGCGCGCGGCTCGAGCGCGGGCTTGCGCTGCCGGCGACGAAGTACATCGACGCGCTGCGTTATCGCGGGCCGGCGCTCGAAGCATTCACGAAGGCGGTGTTCGCGAAAGTGGACGTGCTGCACGCGCCGTGCCTGCCGATTCCGACGCCGACGATCGCCGAGACCGACATCGGCGGCGGGCCTGCAATCGACCGCACGCTGATGCTGCTCACCAAGTTCATGCGGCCCTTCAACTACCTCGGCCTGCCGTCGCTCGCGCTGCCCTGCGGCTTCCTCGCGAGCGGGCTGCCGGTCGGGATGCAGCTGGTCGGGCGGCCGTTCGCCGAGGACCTGATCCTCCGGGTCGGACACGCCTTCCAGCGCGCTACCGAGTGGCATCGCCGGGAACCCGCGGTGTGAGCGAGCCCCTCGTCAGCGTTCGCGGACTGACCGTCCGCTTCACCGGTGGCGATCGGCCGGTCGACGCGGTGAACGGCGTCGACTTCGAGCTCGCGAAGGGCGAGGTGCTCGGCGTCCTCGGCGAGTCGGGCAGCGGCAAGAGCGTCACGCTGCGGGCGCTGCTGCGCATCCTCCCGACCCGCCGGTCGCGGATCGGTGGCGCGATCCGCGTCGCCGGCCGCGACGTGCTCGGGCTCTCCGATGCCGAGCTCGCGCAGTACCGCGGCGGCGTGACCTCCATGATCTTCCAGGAGCCGATGCTCGCCTTCGACCCGGTGTTCACCGTCGGCGACCAGATCGCCGAGAGCGTGACGCGCCACCAGAGCGTCGACCGCGCGGCGGCGCGCAAGCGTTGCGATCGCGATGCTGGAGCGGGTGCGGATCCCGTCGCCGGAACGCCGCTACGACGCCTATCCGCACGAGATGTCCGGCGGCATGCGGCAGCGCGCGATGATCGCGCTCGCGCTGGCCTGCTCGCCGCAGTGCCTGCTCGCCGACGAGCCGACCACCGCGCTCGACGCGACGGTGCAGATCCAGATCCTGCTGCTGCTGCGCGAGCTGCAGCGCGAGCTCGGCATGTCGGTGATCTTCGTCACCCACGACGTCGGCGTCGTCGCCGAGATCGCCGACCGGGTGGCGGTGATGTACGCCGGGCGGATCGTCGAGATCGGGCCGGTCGCCGAAGTCGTCAAACGGCCGCGCCACCCCTACACGCAGGGGCTGCTCGCCTCGACGATCCACGGCTCGATGCGCGGCCAGCGGATCGACGCCATCCCGGGCGCGCCGCCGGACCTGTCGCAGCTTCCGCCCGGCTGCAGCTTTGCGCCGCGCTGCAAGCACGTCCGGGCCGACTGCACCGCGGGGGTCCCCGAAGCGGTAGCGGTCGGGGCGTTGCACACGGCGCGGTGCGTGCTCGCGAAGGAAACGATCGCCGCCTGAGCGGAGGGGCGCCCATCAGTCCGGCGTAATGCCGGCTTCGGCAACGAGCTTGCCAAACTTGGCGCGCTCGGCGCGCACGAACGCAGCAAACTCCCCGGGACTCTGCCCTCCGATCTCGGACCCGCCCGCGAGCAACTGGTCGCGAATGTCGGGCATCTCCAGGATGCGGGCGACTGCGCCGTGGAGTTGCGTGACGATCGCCCGCGGCGTTGCGGCTGGAACGAAGATTCCGTTCCAGCCGTAGTACTCGACACCCGGCACGCCGACTTCGGCGAAGGTCGGAACATCCGGTGCGACTGGTAGCTTCACTCATCGATCCGCTGGGCGGATTGAACGGGTCCGCCGCGTGGGGTGAGGCGAGCTTCGTTGGGGCGGTGGCCTCGGCCGCTTCAGGTGCCGTGAGCGCCGACTGCACGGCGGTGCCCGGGCCGGTGCTGGCGGGGCCGGCCCATGCGGCGCGGTGCGTCCTGGCGAAGGAAACGATCGCCGCTTAGGCGGGGTCGCGTCCGTCCGCGAGCGGCGCTAGACTTGGGGCCTGGATGCCCCGCCTCCTCGTCCTCAACCCGAACACCACTGCGTCGATCACCGACCTCGCGCTCCGCTACGTGCGCGCGGCCCTCGGCGACGGGATCGAACTCGTCGGCGCGACCGGGAAGTTCGGCTGCGCCTACATCTCCTCGGAGGCGTGCTACGCGGTCGCAGCGCACGCTGCGCTCGACTGCTACGCCGAGCACGGCGAGGGCTGCGACGGGGTGCTGCTCGCGTGCTTCGGCGAGCCGGGCCTGTTCGCGATGCGCGAGGTCTGCAAGGTGCCGGTCGTCGGCCTCGCCGAGGCGTCGATGCAGGCCGCGACCGAGCGCGGCGGACGCTTCGCGATCGTGACCGGGGGCGAGCGCTGGAAGCCGATGCTCGAGCGCTTCGCCGCGATGCTCGGCTACGCCGATCGCCTGGCGGCGGTGCGCACGGTGTCGCTGACCGGCGGCCAGATCGCGGCCAACCGCGACGGCGCGATCGAGATGCTCGCGAAGGCGTGCGTCGCGGCGATCGACGAGGACGGCGCCGACCAGGTCATCCTCGGCGGTGCCGCCCTCGCCGGGCTCGCCGAGCGCATCCAGCCGCGGGTGTGGGCGCCGGTGCTCGACAGCGTGCTCGTCGGCGCGCAGCGCGCGGCGGCGCTCGTGCGTGCGCCCGTTCCCGCGGATCCGGATCGCTTCGGCACGGTGCCGTCGATCGGCGTCGACACCCGGCTCGCGAAACTGCTGCGCTGACGAAGGCGCAGAGCGCCGCCCGGGGCCGGACCAGCGCTCAGCCGGCGAGCGGATTGACCACGCGCAGGCCGCGGAACTTGGCGAAATCGCGGTCGGCGGACCAGAGCTCGCGGACGCCGTGGTGGAGGCAGATCGCCGCTATGCGCGCGTCGTGCACTGCGGGTCCCGCGACCCGTCCGCCCGCAGCGGTCGCACGCAGGCGGGCCCAGTAACCCTCGGACTCCCCGAGCAGCGCGAGCGACGGCGACTCGAGCCACGCTTCGACCTGTTCGAGCGCCCGGGCAAGCGGTGTCGGCGGCGCGAAGATCCGCGGATGGGTGACGATGGCGAGGAACTCGTGGACGCACGGCCACGGGATGGCCCACGCCGCCTGGTCCTCGGCGAGGCTCGCGACGCGCGCCCGGGCGGCATCGTGCCACGTCGCATCCTCCCGATGGGCGTACACGAGGAGGTTGGTGTCGACCGCGATCACCCGCCGCGCCCCTCGTAGGCGAGCTCGCGCACGCGCTCCCAGGAGAGCTCCTTGACGCCCGGCTGGAGGCCTCGGCCCTTGAACGTCGCACGGCGCAGGCGGAATTTGTCGCCGCGCGCGCGCTCGGCGAGCGTCCGCCGCAAGCCCTGCTCGATCAGGGCACGGACGGTCGTGCCCTCCTTGGCGGCGACGCGCTTCGCCTTCTCGAGGAGTGCATCCGAAATATCGACGGTGGTTTTCATATGGGTACCCATATCGCTCTTTACGCCCGCCAGTATAGCAAAGCCTCCGAGGCGGCGTGCCGCCGCGTGCTCGCCGAGCCCCCTTCAGCCGGGAATAAGCCCGGCGAGCCGCAACGCGAGCCCCGCCGCCCCGCAGGCGAGGATCACCGGGATGATCCCGGCCTTGAAGCGGAAGAGCGCCACCCCCGCCGCGATCCCGATCAGCGCCGAGATCCAGTCGAAACGCCCGCCGGCGCCCGCCGGCCACAGCACGTGCCCGGCGAAGAAGAGCGCGAGGTTGACGATCACGCCGACCACCGCGGCGGTGATCGCGGTGAGCGGGGCGGTGAAGCGCAGCTCGCCGTGGGTCGTCTCGACGAGCGGACCGCCGAGCAGGATGAAGACGAACGACGGCAGGAACGTGAAGAACGTGACGACCGCTGCCGCGGCGGCGCCGGCCAGGAAGAGCGCATCCGGCCCGAACAGTTCCTTCGTCCAGCCGCCGACGAAGCCGACGAACGCGACCACCATGATCAGCGGCCCCGGCGTCGTCTCGCCGAGCGCGAGACCGTCGATCATCTGCGGCCCGGTCAGCCACCCGTAGTGCTCGACCGCGCCCTGGTACACGTACGGCAGCACCGCGTACGCGCCGCCGAACGTCAGCAGCGCCGCCTTGGTGAAGAACCATGCCATCTGCGCGAGGGCGCTTTCCCAGCCGCCGTGCGCCACGAGGGCGCCCATCGCGAGTCCCCAGATCCCGAGGCCGATCGCGAGCACCCGCGCGAAGCGGCCCCAGGTGAACCGCGCGTGCTCGGGCGTCGGTGTGCCGTCGTCGATGATCGCCGGCCCGTAGCCCTTCGTGGCCGCGCCGTGCCCGCCGCCCTGGCGGAACTGGTCCGGGGCGATGCGCCCGCCGATGTACCCGAGCACGCCCGCGCCGACCACGATCGCCGGGAACGGGAGGTCGAGCGCGAAGATCGCGACGAACGCCGCCGCGGCGATCGCCCACAGCGGCGCGCTGCGCAGCGCGCGCGACCCGATCCGCCACGCCGCGAAGAGAACGATCGCCGTGACGGCGGGCTTGATGCCGTAGAGCACGCCCGCCACCACCGGCATCGAGCCGAAGGCGACGTAGATCCACGTCAGCGCGATCAGGATGAACAGCGACGGCAGGACGAAGAGCACGCCGGCGACGATCCCGCCGCGCGCGCGGTGCATCAGCCAGCCGATGTAGGTCGCGAGCTGCTGCGCCTCCGGTCCCGGCAGCACCATGCAGTAGTTGAGCGCGTGCAGGAACCGGCGCTCGGAGATCCAGCGCCGCCGCTCGACCAGCTCCTGGTGCATGATCGCAATCTGCCCGGTCGGCCCGCCAAAGCTGATGAAGCCGAGCTTCAGCCAGAACCGGAACGCCTCGCCGAAGGAAACGACCGGCGGCGCGTTCACCGCATCGTCTCCGGAAGCAGCCGGCGGCGCGCTCACTGCATCGCCTTCCGCATTGCTTCGGCCCGCATGTGCCGGCACCACGCGTAGAGCGCGTCGTACACGCCCATGCCGCGCTCGAGCAGCTCCCGGTCGTCGGCGTGGAGCCGTCCGAGGCCGAGCGACACCGCGAGCAGGCCCGCCGATTGCGGCGTGAGGTCGAGCCGGTCGGTGTCGGCGCCGCGCACGATGCGCGCCAGATCGTGAAGCGCCGGGTCCTGCAGGCCGAACTCGCGCAGCATGACGTCGAACGAGCAGAGCTCGCCGTCGTGCTCGATCGCGCCGCCGGGGATGTCGTACGCGATCGAGCCCGCCGCGCGTGCGGCGGCGAGCACCTCGCCGGTCGGCAGGTAAGCGAACGCCGCGCGCGGGTCGACGAAGCGGCGCACGAGCCACGGGCAGGCGATCCGGTCGATCTTCGGCCGCTCGCGCGTCACCCAGCGCGACCCGGTCTTGCCGGGGATGCCGAACGCCGCGTGCTTGCGGAGGAGCGGCAGGCCCGCTTCGCGCCAGTGCTCGACACCGCCCTCGAGATACCGGGCGTCGAACCCGCGCGCGCGGAACGTGCTCGCCGCGCCCTGGCTCACCTCGTGGCCGTGCACGCAGCTGCAGACGACCTCGGTGCCCGGGGGGAGCGAGGCGGCGAACGCCTCGACCTCGTCGGGCGGGCACCGGAGGGCGGCGGGGAGGGTGGCTTCGTCGCGGTCGTATGCGGGCGCGCGGCGCACGTCGAGTACGACCGGCCAGCGGGGCGAACCGAGTCGCGCGAAGAGATCGGAAGCGGAGATCGAGGGGATGACGGTGTCCATGGCACGCCTCCAATTGACGCAGCGCTTGGACGGGACACCGTCTTGGAAGGCCGGGAGTCTGCGATCCCGACCGGTTGAGGCGTCGGACAGTACGCCCGCACTGCGCGCCCGTCAAGAGGCGGCGGCCGCGCTCCGCGTCGCGAGCTGCAGGAACCGGCTCGGGGCGCCGAGAGCCTACACCGGGCTCGACGGTTCGCGGCCGTCGAGGAGGTCGCGCATTCGGCGCTCGATCGCGCCGTTGATCTTCGGATGCGTCAGGACGTAGAAGCGCTCGTCGCGGATGGCGTCGAGCACCTGCGCCGCGATGTCCCCGGCGCTCAGCCGTCCGGACCGGGTGGCCTTGTGCAGCATCGCGTCGAGCGCCCGGTCCTCGTCGCTCTTCGCGCGGTCGCTCGCGAGCGCGGCCGGGCGGCTGCGCTCGGAGTCGGCGATCCCCGACGCGAAGAAGGCCGGGCACACCACCGAGCAGCGCACTTTCGCCCCGCGCGCGGCGAGGTCGTGGTGCAGCGTCTCGCTGAGCGCGACCACCGCATGCTTCGTGACGTTGTAGACGCCCATGCCGGGCGGCGCGATCAGGCCCGCCACCGAGGCGGTGTTCACGATGTGGCCTTCGTCGCCCTGCCGCAGCAGGATGGGGGCGAAGACACGCACGCCGTGGATCACGCCCCAGAGGTTCACGCCGAGCGCCCAGCGCCAGTCCGACTCGGTCGCCTCCCACACGACGCCGAGCGGCGCGACCCCGGCGTTGTTGCACACGACGTGCACTGCGCCGAACGCATCGAGCGCGGCGCGCGCGAGCCGCTCGACCGACTCGCCCTGCGACACGTCGGTCGGCTGCGCGGCGACCGCGACGCCCTGCGCGCGCAGCTCGCCCGCGGCGCGCGCGAGCGCGGCTTCGTCGAGGTCGGCGAGCACGAGTTTGGCGCCTTGCGCGCCGAAGGCGCCGGCGAGCGCGCGCCCGAGGCCCGACGCTGCTCCGGTGATCACCGCGACGCGGCCGGCGAAGGTCTTCATCTGCGAGGGAATATAACAGGCGAGCGGCGGGCGCCGGACCCCCTTACCATCCCCGGCGGGACCATTTCGCAACCGAAAGGAGGAAGACATGGGCAGCGATCCGAGGCAGGCGGGGCTCGAGCGGGCGGTGCGGCCATGAGCGGCGTGCGGGTGGGGTTCGTCGGCATCGGCAACATGGGCTGGCCGATGGCGAAGCGCGTCCTCGGCGGCGGCTTTGCGCTCACGGTGCTCGACGTCGATCGCGCCCGGGTCGCGCGCTTCGCGGCGGAGACCGGAAGCGCCGGGGCCGAGAGCGGCGCGGCGCTCGCCGGCGCGGCCGACATCGTGATCACGATGCTGCCGACCGGCGCGGTCGTGCGCGACGCCCTGCTGGGCGCCGGCGGCATCGCGCGGTCGCTCGCACGCGGCGCAATCGTGGTCGACATGAGCTCGTCCGACCCGAACGGGACGCGCGAGCTCGGGCGCGCGCTCGCGGAGCTCGGCATCGCGCTCGTCGACGCGCCGGTGTCGGGCGGCGTGCGGCGGGCCGAGCCGGGGACGCTCGCAATCATGATCGGCGGCGAGGACGAGGCGGCGATCGCGCGCGCGCGGCCGGTGCTCGAGACGATGGGCGCGAAGCTCTTCCGCACCGGCCCGCTCGGGTCCGGGCACGCGATGAAGGCGCTCAACAACTACGTGGCGGCGGCGGCGTTCGCCGCCACGAGCGAAGCGCTGCTCGTCGGCAAGCGCTTCGGGCTGGAGCCCGGGGTCATGGTCGAGGTCCTGAACGCCTCGAGCGGGCGAAACTTCCACACCGACGTCGTGTTCCCCGACCACGTGGTCGGCGGCAAGTTCGCGGCCGGGTTCGCGCTCGGGCTGATGGCGAAGGACGTCGGCATCGCGGCGGATCTCGCGCGCGAGATCGGCGTCGAGGCGCCGCTCTGCCGGCTGACGAGCGAGCTCTGGACGGGCGCGCGCGACGCGGTCGGCGCGACCGCCGACTTCACAGCTTCGTACAAGCACTGGGCGGCGCGATAGCGCGCGGCCCTCTACTCGGGAAAGAACTCCTCCCACCGCTCCGCGACCAGCACCCGTCCGGCGTCGGTCGTGAGGTAGGCGACCACCGTCGTCGCGCGGTCGGCGGCGACGAGTCCGTGCGCCTCGAGCGTCGCGAGCGCCGCTTCGATCTCCTCGGTCGCGAGCGAGCGGTTCAGCCAGTGCTCGAGCTCGCCGTGGATGCGATGCAGGCGCGCCTCTTCGTCCGCGCACGCGGCGAGGAGGGCGAGCCTGAGGGCGTCGAGATCCATACCGGCGGCGATCATACCGTCGCGCGGCCGTCGCGCGCGGTCGCGATCCAGCCTTCGAGCGGATCGATCGACCGCGGCAGGCCCCAGTTGCGCGCGCGGCGCTTCAGGCACCAGGCGGCCTGCATGGCGGCGAGCACGGCGTCGAGGCGGTCGCCGCTGCCGTCGTCTGCGAGCGAGCGCAGCAGCGCCTGCGTGCCGCGGAGCGGGAAGCCGAACGGTCCGCCGTCGCGCTTCAGCCGCGCAACGATCGCCGCGCGCTCGCGGCGCCGCTCCGGCGTCTGTTTGCGCGCTTCGTCCGCCTTGTACGAGGCGCGGGTGATCGCCCGCGCCGCGAGGCCCGGATACGCCTCGAGCGCAACGCGTTGCGGATCGCCCGCGGCGAGACCGGGGATCGCTACACCGGCGCGCGCGAGGCGTGGCGCGCCCTCGAGGAACATCAGCGCCACCGGCGGGTTCACCAGCTTGATCGGCGAATGCGAGCCGGCTGGGAGATCGGTGGCGCGATGCGGGTACTTCCGTCCGGCCGGGCGCGATGCGCGGTAGGCGTCGAACGCTGCGCGGAGATCCGTCCGGCCGAGCGTCGCGCAATGTGCGACGAGCAGCTGCCAGTCCAGCGGCCAGCCGAGATCAGTCACCGCCTCTCGCGGCAGCCCGAAGGGGAAGTCGAAGCCGCCGATCCACGGCCCGGGCGCGGCGAGCAGCTGCTCGAAGGCCGGCCAGTCGACGATCGGCTCGATCGCTGCGAGCGCGAATGCGCCACCCGCGAGGCGCCCGCGCGCGACCGTGATCGGTTTTCGTGGACGCGGCGCGGAGGTGAAGTCCACGCCGAGAATCGCGGTCATTCCTCCGGCGGCACCGTGCGCGGCCGGCGGTCCTCGCCGGTGGCGACGTAGGTGAGCGTCGCCTCGGTGACCTTCACCGTCTCGATGTCGGTCGGCCGGCGCTGCGCGTAGACCTCGACGTTGACGGTGATCGATGTCGTGCCGACGCGCACGATGTCGGCGTAGAACGAGAGCAGGTCGCCGATCTGCACCGCCTGCTTGAACTGGAACGCGTTCACCGCCACCGTCGCGACGCGTCCGCGGGCGCGTTGCGCGGCCGTGACGCCGCCGGCGATGTCGACCTGCGACATGATCCAGCCGCCGAAGATGTCGCCGTGCTGGTTGGCATCAGCCGGCATCGGGACGACGCGGAGCGCGGGTTGCCTGCCTTCGGGGAGCTTGATCGGGTCGGTCATGGTCCGGTGGGAATGCGGTCACGCTCCGTCTTGGCTTGCCCCTACGGGTGCGCGATAGGCGGCGGCGAAGCCGGGGAGACGCCGAAGCTGCTGCGCGCGCGTTCGCCCTCGGCGCCGAAGAAGCGGATCGCGCCGCCCTCGGCAACGGTCCAGACCTCCTGGGCTCCCGCGGCGAGATAGGCGCGAGACTTCTCCTCGATCTCGTCCTCGCTGTTGGACGGAGAGATCACCTCGACGCAGATCTCGGGCGCGCGCGGGAACGGCGTTTCGAGCGCATGCGTCCGGATGAAGGCGGAGGAGGCCCAGGCCACGTCCGGGACCCGGATGCCGATCCCGGTCAGCACCGAGCATTCGGTGATGACCTCGCCCGCCGGAAGCAGCCGCTGCAGTTCGGCGCCGATCCAGAACTGCAGGCGGCCGTGGGCGTTGCTGGCGGGACTCATCTCGATCTTCCCCCAGGCGTTCAGCTCGATCTTGTACGGAAGGTCCCGCAAGACGGGGTCGGCGAGGATCTCCGCCCAGCGGCGGGTCAGCGTTTCGGGTGCGGTGATGTTCCCCATGGCTCGATGCCGGTTCGGTGCGCCCGGGAAGTATACCGTGCGGCTATTCGCGGTTCCGCAGGTAGTTCAGCGGCCCGCCCCTGAACGGCGCAAACCCGGTGCCGAAGATCAGCCCGGCATCCGCCAGATCGGCGTCGGCCACGACCCCGTCGTCGACCGCCTTCTTCGCCTCGGCGAGGTACGGGTCCATGACCCGGTTGATCAGCTCCTCGGTGACCGGGTCGGCCGGGCCCTTCACGGCCTTGCCCTTTTCCCACCGGTAGAAGCCTTCGCCGGTTTTCTTCCCGAGCTTCCCGGCCTTGAGCAGCCCGTCGAGCTGCTTCGGCGGCGTCGCGTTCGCGCCCGCGAGCGCCTTGCCCGCGGCGGCGCAGATGTCGAGCCCCACCGTGTCGGCGAGCTCGATCGGCCCCATCGGCATGCCGAATTCCGTCGCTGCCTTGTCGATCGTCTCCGCCTTGACGCCCTCGTCGAGCATCCGGAACGCGTTCGCCATGTACGGCCCGAGCACGCGGTTGACGAGGAAGCCCGGCGCGTCCTTCACCGGCAGCGGCAGCTTGTCGAGCTGTCGCACGAACGCCGCACCGCGTTTCGCGAGTCTCCGGCTCGGTGGCATCGCCCTTGACGACTTCCACGAGCTGCAGCTGCGGCACCGGGTTGAAGAAGTGCAGGCCGACGAGCCGCGCGGGGTTCTTCATCGATCGCGCGATGTCGGCGAGCTTCAGGCTCGAGGTGTTGGTCGCGAGGATCGCGCCCGGTTTCGCGCGCGCTTCGACGTCCGCAAAGAGCTTCTGCTTCACCTCGAGGTTCTCGAAGATCGCCTCGATGATCACGTCCGCGTGCTGCACGCCGTCGCCGTGGACGTCCGGCGTGAGCCGGTCCAGCGCGTCGCGCACGCGCAGCCTGTCGCGCAGCCGCCGGCGGAATAGGTCCGCCGAGCGCTTCATGGCCGGCGCGAGCCGCTCGGGCGCGGTGTCCTGCAGGGTCACGGTGAGCCCGCGCAGCGCGCAGACCGCGGCGATGTCGCCGCCCATCGTGCCCGCCCCGATCACGTGGACGCGCTGCGCCTCGAACTCGGCTTCCTTGCCGAGCGCCTTCATCCGCTCCTGGAGCCCGAAGATCCGGATGAGGTTCGCCGTCGTCGGGTGCTCGACCAGGTAGACGAACGACGCCGGGTCCTGCGGCGGCGGCGCGGAACGGATCGCCGCCGTACTTCTCCCACAGCTCGAGGATCGCGTACGGCGCCGGGTAGTGCTCGCGCTTGGCGCGCTTCGCGAGCTGCGCCCGCGCCATCGCGACGACGATCGGCTTGAGTGGGCCGTTCATCAGTTTCTGCGTGAACGGCAGCGTGCGCGGCGGCGGCGCCTCGCGCACTATGATGCGCGCGGCGTTCTCCATCACGCGCGGCGGCACCGCCTCGTCGACGAGTCCGATCTTCTTCGCGCGGCGGGCGTCGATCGAGCGTCCGGTCAGCATCATGTCGAGCGCGGCGCTCGGCCCCACGAGCCCGGGCAACCGCTTCACTCCGCCCCAGCCGGGCAGGATCCCGAGCATGACCTCGGGCAGCGCGAACCGCGTGCCGGGAACGTCGACCGCGACCCGGTAGCGGCAGGCGAGCGCGAGCTCCACGCCGCCGCCCATGCAGAACCCCTCGACGAGCGCAAGCGTCGGAAAGGGCAGGGCGGCGAGCCGGTTGAACGTCTCCCAGCCGCGCCGGACGATCGCGAGCGCGTCCTCGACGTTCTCGATCTGCGTGAACTCCTCGACGTCCGCTCCGGCGATGAAGCCGGACGTCTTCCCGGAGCGGATGACGAGGCCCTTCGGCTGCTCCGCCGCGAGCCGGTCGATGATCGCGCCGAGTTCCTCCATCACGTCCTTCGAGAACGTGTTGGTCGACGCGCCGGCCCGGTCGAACGTCAGCCAGACAATGCCGTCCGCGTCCGGCGCGAGCCGCCAGTGGCGGTAAGCCCCCGCCGCGTCCTTGTCGAGCACCGCATCCGCCGGATTCATCCCGTTTCTCCTTGTTCGTGTGCGGCTAGAGGGTCTCGACCAGCATCGCGCCGCCCTGGCCGCCGCCGATGCAGATCGTCGCGATCCCGCGCTTGCCGCCGGTGCGCTTGAGCACGTGCAGGAGATGCAGCACGATCCGCGCGCCCGACGCGCCGACCGGATGGCCGAGCGCGATCGCGCCGCCGTCGACGTTGAGCTTCTCCATGTCGAGCTCGCCGAGCGCGCGGTCCAGGCCGAGCTCGTTGCGGCAGTAGTCGTCGCTCTTCCACGCCTCGACGCACGCCAGCACCTGCGCCGCGAACGCCTCGTTGAGCTCCCAGGCGTCGAGGTCGTTCAGCCCGAGGCCGTGCCGCTGCAGGATCGGCGTCGCGGCGTGCACCGGACCGAGCCCCATCTGCGACGGGTCGAGCCCGGCCCACTGCGAATCGACGATCCGCCCGACGGGCCTGAAGTCGTGGCGCTTGACCGCTTCCTCGGTCGCGAGCAGGAGCCACGCCGCGCCGTCGGTCACCTGCGAGGAGTTGCCGGCGGTGACGTTGCCGTACTTGCGGTCGAAGAAGGGCTTCAGCTTCGCGAGGTTCTCGACCGTCGAGTCCTTGCGCACGCCGTCGTCGTCCTGGTACGCGTTGCCGGCGGCGTCGAAGACCGGCACGATCTCCGGGCCGAGGCCGTCGTGCGGCGCGAGGAACCAGCCGGCCTCCTGCGCGCGGATCACGCGGGCGTGGCTGCGCGCCGCGAACTCGTCCATCTGCCGCCGCGTGATGCCGAACCGGTGCGCGAGGTTCTCGGCCGTCTGGCCCATCAGCAGGCCGACGTTCGGGTCGGTGAGGCCTTTCATGATCGCGATGACCGGCGCGAGATAGGCGGGGCGGAACTTCGCGAGCGCCGCGGCCTTCTGGCCGACGCCCCGGGCGCTGGCGAACTGCGCGAACCACAGCGTCATCGCTTCGGAGTAGAGGAGCGGTGCCCGCGACAGCGCGTCGACGCCGCCCGCGAGCACCAGGTTCGACCGCTCGGCGTCGAAGTTCGCGATCGCCGAATCGAGCGACTGCATGCCGGAGGCGCAGTTGCGCATCACCGTCCAGCCGGGGACCTTCTGGCCGCAGCCCATGCGCAGCGCGACGACCCGCCCGATGTTGACCTCGTCGACCGACGGCGCGGCGCAACCGAGGATCACCTCGTCGAGCACCGACGGCTCGAACGCCTGGCGGTTGAGCACCGAGCGCCCCGCCGCGGTCGCGAGATCGCTGGCCGCGAACGGGCCGGGCTTGTTGCGCGCCTTGAGGAACGGGGTCCGGCCCCCGTCGATGATGTAGGTCGTGCGGTTCACGTTCGGCTCCTGGAAGCGAAGGGACGGGCGGTGGCCGCGCCCCCGCGGGCTATCTGCAGTAGCGGTGGTAGTCCCAGCGCGCGTCGTTGCAGTCGGCGTGCGAGTCCGCGTCAAACATGCTCTTGCGTCCGATGCAGAAGCGGGTGGCGCGCTTCGCCGCGCTGATGCATTCGCTCGAAGCGTTCGCCTCGACCGGGTACTGCTGCTCGTTGATCTTCGTCGCCTCGTAGTCCTCGAGGTGCCCGGCGCAGGCCGCGAGCGCCGACGCGACGAGCCCCGCGAGGGCCCACTTCAGGCGGTCCGATACCGGTTCATCCGCGCCGCTCCCTGCTCGTTGTCGTTGGTTCAGGCGACTGCCCGCTGTACCGGGGCCCGGGCTTCCGCCGCGAGCGAGAGATCGGGCGGGAAATCGTCGACGCGGATCACCTCGTCGCGCAACCGCGCGGCGCGGGCGAGCGTCGCATGCTCGTCGGCCCCGATGATCCCGGCGCCGAGCCCCGCCCGCGCGAGGTCTTCGCCGGCGATCGATCCGGCTTTCTGCGCGTCCCGAAGCTTGCGCTCGATCGGCTCGGCGACGATCGCCGCCTCGAGCGCCGCCTCGAGCTTGCCGATGACATCGGTTTCGCTGCGGGGCACGTACATGCCGGCGGTGAGGCGGTCGCGCGTCGCGGAGGGCTCGATCAGGAGCTTCGCCACGGCGTGGCCGAGCCGGTCGGACGGCACGACGTAGGGCCGCCCGAGCGGGAAGAGGAAGCGTCGCAGCAGCCACGCCGCGACGCGGCTCGGATAGTTCGAGATCACGCCCTCGAACGCGTTCTGCGCGCGGAACATCGCGTCCCAGATCGCCCAGTCGAGGAGCGGCTCGTCGGCGCGCTGGCGGCCCTCGTCCTCGTAGCGCTTGAGCGTCGCCGAGCAGAGGTACAGCAGCGACAGGATGTCGCCGAGCCGGGCCGACAGCTTCTCGCGGCGCTTCAGGCCGCCGCCCAGCACCAGCATCGACACGTCCGAGAGGAATGCGAACATCGCCGAGAACCGCGTGAGCTGCTGGTAGTAGCGCCGGTTCTCGGGCGCCGCGTTCGCGGGCACGCTCACCCAGTGCGAGCCGGTGAGGCCCATCGCGAGCGAGCGGAGCGCGTTGGCGAGCGTGAAGCGGACGTGGCCCCAGAACGCGCGGTCGAAGTCCCGTGCCGCCTTGGCGCGGTCCGTCTCGTGCGCCGCCCGCATCTCCTTGAGGACGTAGGGATGGCAGCGGATCGCGCCCTGGCCGAAGATGATGAGGCTCCGCGTCAGGATGTTCGCGCCCTCGACGGTGATCGAGACCGGTATCTGCTGGTAGGCGCGGCCCATGAAGTTGTTGGGCCCGAGACAGATGCCCTTGCCGCCCTGGATGTCCATCGCGTCGTTGACCACGCGGCGGTTGCGCTCGGTGAGGTGGTACTTGACGATGCCGGAGATCACCGACGGCTTCTCGCCGAGGTCGATCGCGACCGCGGTCATCGCGCGGGCGGCGTCCATCATGTAGAGGTTGCCGCCCATCCGGGTGAGCGCTTCCTCGATGCCCTCGAACTTTCCGATCGGCGTGCGGAACTGGGTGCGCACGCGGGCGTACGCGCCGGTCGCGCGCACCGCGAGCTTCGACATGCCGACGTTGGAGGAGGGGAGCGAGATCGAGCGGCCCGCCGCGAGGCACTCCATCAGCATCCGCCAGCCCTGGCCCGCCATCTTCGGCCCGCCGATGATCCACTCGAGCGGCATGAAGACGTCCTTGCCCCAGTTCGGACCGTTCTGGAACACCGCGTTCAGGGGAAAGTGCCGCCGGCCGATGTGGACGCCCGGCGTCGAGGTCGGAATGAGCGCGCAGGTGATGCCGACGTCCGCCGTCGCCGCCGAGGAGGCCGTCGGGGTCGTGCAGCCGGAACGCGAGCCCGAGCAGCGTCGCCACCGGCCCGAGCGTGATGTAGCGCTTCTCCCAGGTCACGCGCATGCCGAGGGTCTCGCGGCCTTCCCACATGCCCTTGCAGACGACGCCGCGGTCCGGGATCGCCGCCGCGTCCGACCCGGCATGCGGGTTGGTCAGCGCGAAGCAGGGGATCTCGAGGCCCTTCGCGAGCCGCGGCAGGTAGTGGCGCTTTTGCTCCTCGGTGCCGTAGTGGAGCAGGAGCTCCGCCGGCCCGAGCGAGTTCGGCACCATCACGCTCACCGCCGCGGCGCTGCACCGGGTCGAGAGCTTGGTCACCACCTGCGAGTGCGCGTACGCCGAGAAGCCTTTGCCGCCGTAGGCCTTCGGGATGATCATCCCGAGGAAGCCCTTGTCCTTGATGTACTGCCAGGCGTGCGGGGGCAGGTCGTTGAGGACGTAGGTGTCCCAGTCGGGTGCGATCCGGCAGAGCTCTTCGGTCTCGCCGTCGAGGAACGCCTGCTCCTCGGCCGACAGCGTCGGCGGCGGGAACGCGAGCAGCTTCGACCAGTCCGGGCCGGCCCGAGAAGAGGTCGCCGTCCCACCACACGGTGCCGGCGTTGATGGCGTCGGCCTCGGTGTCCGACATCGGCGGCATCACCTTGCGGAACGCGGCGAGCAGGCGGTTGCTCACGAGCGCGCGCCGCAGCGGCGGGAGCCGCGAGGATCGCGGCGATTGCCGCGAGCGGAGCGAGTAGCCAGAGCGAGATCATGAGTTTGTCTCCGAATTCTACGCGGCGCGCCGGGCCGGCCTGACAGGTATGACCGCCGGCCGGACCGGTTTGTTCGTCGCCGCCCGCCCGCGGACCTGACGGCCGCGCACGAGCGCGACGGCGGGGTCCGGCCGGGTGAGGTCGGGAAGCGGCGCCTGGAGCCCGGCGATCAGGAACGGCGCGAGGCGCCGGAGCAGCCGCTGATCGTTGCCCGTCTCGGTGGGGTTGAGCGCGGCGATCAGCTTCCAGGCGTCGGCGCCGGCGAGGGTGTAGGCGAGCGCGCCCATCATGAAATGGAGCCGCCACGCGAGCTCGCGCGCCGCGATGTGCGGGAGCGCCTGGGCGAAGGCGTCCTTGAAGCGGGCGATCGACGGCGCGTAGCGCTCCGAGAGGAAGGCGCGCAGCGTCGGCGACGGGTCCACGTAGGCGCGGCCGAGGAGCCGGAGGAAGTCCGCCCCGCCGCGCCGCGCGTCGCGCGCAAGGGCGAGCGCGGGGATGAAGAGCGCGGCGAGAATCCGCTCGCACGGCAGCGGCTTGCCGCCGGCCGACGCGAGGTCGGCCTCGAGCAGCGCGAGCCGCTCCTCGTGCAGCGCGTCGAGCCGCCGCGCGAGCATCGCCTCGAAGAGGCCGCTCTTCCCGCCGAAGTGGTAGTTGACCGCGGCGAGGTTCACGCGCGCCGCAGCGGTGATCATCCGGCTCGACGTGCCGTCGTAGCCGTGGTCGAGAAACAGGCGCTCGGCGGCGTCCAGGATGCGGCCGGGGGTCACCTGGCGTGCGGCCGGACGGGGGCGGCGAGCGGTGGTCGGGGCGGTCGGGGCGGTCGGCATCGAACGAAGGTTTCAAACGGACGTTTGAACTCTAGCCCAGGACATGACCGGTGTCAAGCACCTTCTGCGTCCCCGGCGCGACGTCGTCCGCGCGCTGCGGCCGCTAAGCCCCTGGCGGCGCTTGAGTTAGGCGCCCGGGGCCCCAAGCTTAGAATGCGTTCCCTAGTCCGCCCGGAGTTCCCGCCTTGCGCCGTCACGATGCCGCCGCCCTGCCGCTTGCTCCCGACACGCGCGCCGCCCGCGCGCGCCGGCGGCGGAGCGAATGGCGGACGGTGCGGCAGGTCCTGCCCTACCTCTGGGAGTTCAAAGCGCGGGTGCTGATCGCGCTCGCGCTGCTCGTCAGCGCGAAGCTCACGAACGTCGCGGTCCCCCTCGTCCTGAAGGAGGTCGTCGACTCGCTCGACCCGCAGACGGCGGTGCTGGCGGTCCCGTTCGCGCTGCTCGCCGCCTACGGGCTCCTCCGGTTCTCGACCACGCTCTTCGCCGAGCTGCGCGACGTCGTCTTCGTCCGCGTGGCGCAGCGCGCGGTGCGGCGGGTCGCGCTCGAGGTGTTCCGGCACCTGCACAGCCTCAGCCTGCGCTTCCACCTCGGGCGCCAGACCGGCGGCGTGTCGCGCGACATCGAGCGCGGCACCCGCGGCATCTCGACCCTGCTCTCGTACCTGCTGTTCTCGATCATCCCGGTGATCCTCGAGTTCGGCCTGGTGGCGACGGTCCTGCTCGCCAAGTTCGACTGGCGCTTCGCCGCGGTCACGTTCGGCGCGGTCGTGGCCTACATCACCTTCACGATCCTGGTGAGCGAGTGGCGGATCGAGATCCGCCGCACCGCGAACGAGCTCGACTCGAAGGCGAACACGCGCGCCATCGACTCGCTGCTGAACTACGAGACGGTCAAGTACTTCGGCAACGAGGAGTACGAGGCGCGGCGCTACGACGAGAACCTGCGGCACTACGAGTCGGCGGCGGTGAAGAGCGAGGCGTCGCTCGGGTTGCTGAACATCGGCCAGAGCCTCATCATCGCCCTCGCCGTGACGCTCCTCATGATCCTCGCGGCGCAGGGCGTCGCCGCGCGGGCGCTCACCCTCGGCGACCTCGTGCTCGTGAACGCGCTCCTGATCCAGCTCTACATCCCGCTCAACTTCCTCGGCATGGTCTACCGCGAGATCAAGCAGTCGCTGGTCGACATGGACCGCATGTTCCGGCTGCTCGAGGAGAACCGCGAGGTCGCCGACCGGCCGGACGCCGTGCCGCTGCCGCGGAGAATGCGGTCCGGCGGCGATCCGCTTCGAGCGCGTCGACTTCTCGTACGAGCCCAACCGCCAGATCCTGTTCGACGTAAGTTTCGACATCCCGGCGGGGACCAAGGTGGCGGTGGTCGGGCATTCCGGGGCGGGCAAGTCGACCCTGGCGCGCCTTCTCTACCGCTTCTACGACGTGACGGACGGGCGAATCGCGGTGAACGGGGTCGACATACGGGAGGTCAGGCAGGCGAGCCTGCGCGCCGCGATCGGCATCGTCCCGCAGGACACGGTGCTCTTCAACGACGACATCCGCTACAACGTCCGCTACGGGCGCCCCGACGCGACCGAGGACGAGGTGACCGAGGCGGCGCGCTCGGCGCACATCCACGACTTCATCATGACCCTGCCCGACCAGTACGCGACCGGCGTCGGCGAGCGCGGCCTCAAGCTCTCCGGCGGCGAGAAGCAGCGGGTCGCGATCGCGCGGGCGATCCTCAAGAACCCGCGCATCCTGATCTTCGACGAGGCGACGAGCGCGCTCGACTCCAAGTCCGAGAAGGCGATCCAGGCCGAGCTCGACCGGATCGCGGAAGGGCGCACCACGCTCGTGATCGCGCACCGGCTGTCGACCGTGATGGACGCGGACCAGATCCTGGTCATGGACCACGGCCGGATCATCGAACGGGGTACCCACCGGGACCTGGTGGAGGCCGGGGGGGCCTATGCCCAGATGTGGGCGCTGCAGCAGCAGGAGGAGGCGGCGGCGGGCGACCGGCCGGGGGCGGAGGCGAGCCCGGCGGCGACGGCGGCGTGACACCTCGACCGGGCCCGAAGCCCGCAGCGGTGAAATTCCTCATGACATTGTCAAGTTTCCGGCCTATCCCCTTCACTCAGCTTGCGTATCCGAGGCCGGCCCCGTTAGACTCCCGAGCGTTTTCCCGCACCGGGCGGCCAGGGCTCCGAGAGACCCGTCTTCCGCCCGTTTTTCGCCGGCCTGCAGCGGCGGTGCGAGGCTATAAAGGGGGCTTTCCGGTACGCGTTTCGGCGTGCCGGCAGTCGGCCGGGGGCGGGCGTTACCGCTCCACGGCATGGACGAGGGGGCGGGGGTATGAAGAAACTGTCACGCTGGTCGGCGGTCGTTGCTGCCCTGGTCTGGGCGGGGGTCATGCCGTCCGCGCAGGCGGCCGAGGCGCCGGACCTGAAGTCGGCCGCCGCGCTGATCATGGACGCCGAGACCGGCGAGATCCTCTACGGCAAGAACGAGGGCGCGGTCGTCCCGATCGCCTCGATCACCAAGATCATGACCGCGATGGTGACGCTCGACGCGGGCCTGCCGCTCGAGGAGCCGATCACCGTCACGGCGGCGGACGTGGAAGCGGGTGCCGCCAAGCGCGCGGCACGGCTTGCCCTCGGCGCAACCCTCACGCGCGCGGAGTTCCTGCAGCTCGCGCTCATGGCGTCGGAGAACCGCGCGGCAGCGGCGCTCGGCCGCGCCTATCCCGGCGGAATGGACGCCTTCGTCAACGCGATGAACGCCAAGGCGCACGAGCTGGAGATGAGCGGCTCGCGTTTCGTCGAGCCGACCGGGCTGTCGAGCGAGAACGTTTCGAGCGCGGGCGACCTGGCGAAGCTCGTCCGGGCCGCCAAGGCCTACCCGCTGATCGCCGAGTACTCGACGATGCCGAACGCGGACTACACGATCCGCGGCAAGCGCGTGTCGTTCGTGAACACGAACGGCCTGGTGCGCGGCGGCAACTGGGAGATCGGGCTCTCCAAGACCGGCTTCATCAACGCCGCCGGCCGGTGCCTCGTCATGCAGGCGAAGGTGGCGACGCGGTCGCTGATCATCGTGCTGCTCGACTCGGTCGGGAAGTACACCCGGATCGGCGACGCGAACCGCATCCGCCAGTGGCTCGAACCGGGGTTCATGCCGCCCGTGGCCGCGGTACGGCCCGCCGCGCGCACGAAGCAGCCCGCCGCCGTCAAGTCCCAGCGCACGCCGAACGGACGCGTGCGCGCCGAGTTCCAGCCGCCCAAGCCGCAGTAATCCTGTCGTGACGACCCCGCGACGATCGGGCGCGGGTGTCGTCCGGTACTACAACTTCCTCGGGCCGGGCGGCCCGACGTTCCGCGACGACGTCCTCGCGGGGCTCGCGCAGCCGCAGAAGGCGATCCCGCCCAAGTACTTCTACGACGAGCGCGGCTCGAAGCTGTTCGAGGCGATCTGCGAGCTGCCCGAGTACTACCCGACGCGCACCGAGATGGCGATCATGGAGCGCGACATCCCCGGGATCGCCCGGCTCCTCGGCCCCGACACCCAGCTGGTCGAGTTCGGCTCCGGCGCGAGCGTGAAGACGCGGCTCGTGATCGAGCGCCTCGAGCCATCCCTCTACGTGCCGGTCGAGATCGCGGACAGCGCACTCCGCGAGGCCTGCGCCGACCTCGCCCGGCGCTTCCCCTGGCTCAACATCAACGCCGTCGTCGCCGACTTCGCCCGCCCGCTCAGGCTGCCCGAATTCATGGGCGTGCCGATCAAGCGCAAGGTCGTCTACTTCCCGGGCTCGACGATCGGCAACTTCACCCCGGAGGAGGCGGTCCGGTTCCTCGCCAACGTGCGCGAGATCGTCGGCAGCGGCGGCATCCTGGTCATCGGCGTCGACCTGAAGAAGGAGAAGCGCGTGCTGGATGCGGCCTACGACGATGCGCAGGGCGTCACGGCGGCGTTCAACCTGAACCTGCTCGCGCGCATCAACCGCGAGCTCGGCGGCGACTTCCAGCTCAAGCGCTTCCGGCACAAGGCGTTCTACGACGAGGCGCGCGGGCGGATCGAGATGCACCTCGAGAGCCTGTACCAGCAGCACGTCCACGTCGCCGGCCAGCGGTTCGACTTCAAGCCGGGCGAGACGATCCACACCGAGATCTCGTGCAAGTACACGGTCGAGGAGTTCCGGCGCCTCGCGACCGGCGCGCGGTTCCACGCGGAGGCGGTGTGGACCGACCCGGCGAACCTCTTCGCCGTGCACGCGATGATGGCGGTCTAGGAGCTGCTCAGTCCGCATCCGGCGGCGCCGTGCGCCGGGCAACGAGCCGCGTGACGCTCCTGCCGTCCATCGCGACGACCTCCAGCCTCCAGCCGCCCCATTCGACCGCGTCGCCGCGTCCGGGGAGACGGCCGAGCAGCGCGAGCACCAGGCCCGCGGCAGTGTGATAGCTGCCTTCGGGCAGGGCGTCCAGGCGCAGGCTCTCCTGGAGGTCCGGCAGCGGCAACGCGCCGTCGATGGAAAGCGCACCGTCGGGGAGCTCCTTGACTCCAGGCTCCCCGCCGGCCTGCCTGGCCAGGTCGCCGGCGATCGCCTTGAGGAGGTCGGTGCGCGTCACGACGCCCTCGACGCCGCCGTACTCGTCGACCACGACCACCAGTTCGAGCGGTGTGCGCTTGAAGAGCTCGAGCGCACCGAGCACGGTAGCGCCGGTCGGGACGGTCACCGGCTCCTTGAGCACCTTGTCGATCTCGAAGCCCTGCCCCAGCAGGCACAGCGCCAGCACGTCCTCCTTGCGCACGACGCCGAGGAGATCGTCGATCGAACCGCGTCCCACGGGGAACGCGCGGTAGGGGCTCGAGCGCAACTTGGCGAGGACGGCATCGCGTCCCGCCGTGGCGTCGATCCAGTCGACGTGCGAACGGTGGGTCATGATCGCCAGGACCGGGCGATGCGAAAGCTCGAGCACGCCGCGCACCATCCGCCGCTCCAGGGGGGCGAACACGTCGTCCCCCGGGGCTTCCGCCAAGGCGCCGGCGGCCTCCGCCGCGAGCGCGCCCGGACCGGACGACGGCACGCCGCCGAGGAGCCGCAGGATGGCGTAGGCGACCCGCTGCCGCCGCGGGATCGCCGCAACAAACCGGCGCCGGTTGCGCTGGCCGACCTGGTTGAATACCTCGATCATCACCGAGAAGCCGATGGCGGCGTAGACGTAGCTTTTCGGGACGTGCACGCCCAGGCCGTCGACGACCAGCACGAGGCCGACCATGAGCAGGAAGCCGAGGCACAGGATGATGAGCGACGGCCGCGCAATGATGAACGCGCTCAGCGGCCTGGCCGCAACGAGCATCACCGCGACCGCGACGACGACTGCGGCCATCATCACGTAGAGCTCGTCGACCATCCCGACCGCCGTGATCACCGAGTCGAGCGAGAACACGGCGTCGAGGACCATGATCTGCGCCACGGCCGGCCAGAAGGCGGCAGCCGCCGGCGCCGCGGCCTGCCCGGGCACCCGTACCTCCAGACGGTAATGGATCTCGGTGGTCGCCTTCACCAGCAGGAACAGGCCGCCGGCGATCAGGATGAGGTCGCGCCAGGACACGCCGTGCCCCCACACCTCGAACACCGGCGTCGTGAGCGATATGACCCAGCTGATGCTCGCGAGCAGCGCGAGCCGCAGACCGAGCGCGAGTGAAAGCCCGATCAGCCGCGCGCGGGCGCGTTGCTGCGGCGGCAGGCGGTCGGCGAGGATCGCGATGAAGATCAGGTTGTCCACGCCGAGGACGATCTCCAGCGCGACGAGCGTCGCGAGGCCGGCCCATATGGCCGGGTCCGTCATCCATTCCATGGGATCACCCCTCGTTAGTGTCGTGATTGCCGACTGCAGCCGGCCCGCTTCCCGACGCTAGGACACCGTCAGGTAGACGGCGACCAGCACGCCGAGCGCGGCGAGGGCGTACGCAGCCACGGCTGCGACGCTGGTGCGGTATCCGCTCGGGATCTCGCCCGGGCCGAGCTGCGCCAGGAGGCGGCGGAACTGCACGGCCGCGAGCACGCAGGTCACCACGCCGACGAGGACCATGGCCACGCCCGTCGCCAGCGCGAACATCTCGCTGCGTGGCGAGGGCTCGTGCCCGGCGACGAGGTGCAGATAGAGCCCGAATTTCGCGATCACGAACCCGAGCCCCATCAGGGCGATCGCCGTGCGCACCCAGGCGAGGAGCGTGCGCTCCGCGGCGAACAGCACGCGGGGGTCGTTCAGGTACGCCATCGAGCCGATGCCGCGGGCTGCCGCGCTGATCCCTAGGCCGCCTGCCCGCGATAGCCGATGGCGCGCGAGATCTTCTCGGCCGTGTCCTTCACCATCGCCGACCAGGCGGGCTTCATGCGCTCGGCGGGCGAGGAGATCGACAGGCCGGCGACGAGCGCGCCGGTGTCGTCGCGGACGCCGGCGCCGACGCAGCGCACGCCGAGCTCCGCTTCCTCGTTGTCGATCGCGTAGCCGTTGCGACGGACGCGGTCGAGCTCCTTCTCGAGGGCGGGCAGCGCGTGGATCGTGTTCCTGGTGAACGCGGGCAGCCCGGTCCGCTCCGCGTACGTCTTCACGCCCTCGACGCCGTCCTCCAGCAGGAACAGCTTGCCGACCGCGGTGATGTGCAGCGGGGCGCGCGCACCGATGATGTTCACCACCCGCATGAGCGACCGGCCGCTCGACGTGCGCTCGATGTAGACGATCTCGTCGTCCCGGCGGACCGACAGGTTCACCGCCTCGCCGGTCGCGGCGTGCAGCTCGCGCATGAACGGCAGCGCGTGCTCGCGCACGCTGATCCGGGACTTCACCAGGTTGCCGAGCTCGAGGAGCCGCATGCCGAGCCGGTAGCTGCCCTGGTCCACGCGCTCGGCCATGCGGTCGCGCACGAGGGCGGTCAGGATGCGGTGCGCGGTGGAAGGGTGGAGCTGGGCCTTCCCCGACGCGAGCTTGAGGCTCACCGCGTCGGGCGACTCGGCGAGGACGTCGAGCAGCCGCATCATCCGCTCGATGACCTGGATGGAGTTCTTGGATTCCTTCTCGCTCATTCTCGCGTCCGTCGCACCCGTCGCAGCCGGCGAAATTCTACCTCACCATCCGGAACCGGCGCGCGCGGGGCTTGTGATACGCTCGCGACGCCCCCCGCCGATTCCAACAACGACATGCGCGTCGGCCTCTTCGTCACCTGCCTCGTCGATCTCATGCGCCCGAGCATCGGCTTCGCGGCGATCAAGCTCCTCGAGGCGGCCGGGTGCGAGGTGCACGTGCCGCCGGCGCAGACCTGCTGCGGGCAGCCGGGCTACAACTCGGGCGACCGCGCATCGGCTCGCGCGCTCGCCGCGAAGTTCCTCGACGAGTTCGACGCCTGCGAGTACGTCGTCGCGCCGTCGGGCTCGTGCGCCGGGATGGTCCGGACCCACTACCCCGATCTCTTCCGGGACGACGCCTACACGCTCGGCCGCATCGAGCGGCTCTGCGCGCGCGTCTACGAGCTCACCGACTTCCTCGTCAACGTTGCCGGGCTCGCGGTCGTTCCCGGCCGCCATGCCGGAACGGTCACCTATCACGACGCCTGCTCCGGCTTGCGCGAGCTTGGCGTCAAGCACCAGCCGCGCGCGCTGCTCGGGCGCATGCCCGGCCTCGCGCTCAAGGAAATGGACGACTGCGAGCAGTGCTGCGGTTTCGGCGGCACGTTCGCGGTCAAGTTCGGCGACGTGTCGGCGGCGATCGCCGACCGCAAGTGCGCCGCGATCGAGGCGAGCGGGGCCGGCGCGGTGGTGCTCGGCGACCTCGGCTGCATGCTGAACATCGAAGGCCGGCTCCGCCGGCGCGGAAACGAGACCGTCAAGGTGCTGCACGTGGCCGAAGTCCTGGCGGGCACGCTTCCCACCGCGAGTTCGTGATGCACGTCCAGTCGATGCACTTCAAGGCCAGGGCCGGCCGCGCGCTCGACGACGAGGTGCTGCAGGCGAACCTGCGCAAGTTCGGCGCGAGCGGCTTCGCGCTCAGCCGCGCGAAAGTGGTGGCGGCGTACGGGGCGGCCGAGTTCGAGCGCCTGCGCACCGCCGGTGCGGCGATCCGGGACCGCTCGCTCGCGACCCTGGACGCCTACATCGAGCGCTTCGAGCGCGAGGCCACCCGGCGCGGCGCGACCGTGCTCTTCGCCGAGACCGGCGCCGAGGCGTGCGACCTCGTGCTCGAGATCTGCCGCCGCCACGGCCTGACGAAGGCGATCAAGTCGAAGTCGATGCTGTCCGAGGAGGCCGGGCTGAACGAGGCGCTCGCCGCGGCCGGCGTGGAGCCGGTGGAGACCGACCTCGGCGAGTACATCATCCAGCTCGCCGGCGAGGCGCCCTCGCACATCATCGCGCCGGCGGTGCACAAGTCGAAGGACGAGGTCGCCGACCTCTTCGCCGCGCACCATCGCCAGCCGCGCAAGACCGACATCGGCGAAATGACGCGCGAGGCGCGCGCGGTCCTGCGCGGCCACTTCGTGTCGGCGGACCTCGGCATCTCCGGCGGCAACTTCCTGATCGCGGAGACGGGCTCCGGGCTCGTCGTGACCAACGAAGGCAACGGCCGGATGGTGACCACGCTGCCGCGCGTGCACGTCTGCATCACCGGCATCGAGAAGGTGATCCCGACGCTAGAGGACTTCGCCGCGCTGCTCCGCCTGCTGACGCGGTCGGCGACCGGACAGCCGATCTCGAACTACGTCAGCGTGTTCACCGGACCGCGCCGCGAGGAAGACCGCGACGGGCCGGAGCACATGTACTTCATCCTGGTCGACGCGGGACGCACGAACCTCGTCGGCGGGGACATGCAGGAGATGCTCCGCTGCATCCGCTGCGGCGCGTGCATGAACCACTGCCCGGTGTACAAGACGGTCGGCGGGCACGCGTACGGCTGGGTGTACCCCGGGCCGATGGGCGCGGTGCTGACGCCGTCGTACGTCGGGCTCGAGAACGCGCTCGACCTCCCGCACGCGGCGACGCTCTGCAACCAGTGCGGGGTCGTGTGTCCGGTCCGCATCCCGCTGCCGGAGCTCCTGCGCAAGCTGCGCGAGAAGCAGGTCGAGCGGCGTTTGCGGCCGAAGAGCGAGATGCTGGCGTTGCGGATGTGGGGGTGGGTGGCGCAGCGGCCGCGCCTCTACGCGCTCGCGACGCGGTGGGCCGGGCGCGTACTGCGCCTCCTCGGCGGGGGCTCGCGCCGCATCCGCCGGCTGCCGGGCGCGTCCGGCTGGACGCGCGAGCGGGACTTTCCCGCGCCGCAAGGCGCGACGTTCCGCGACCTCTACCGCAAGGCAAAGGCTTCCGGCTAGCCCGGCGCCAGCGCGCCGAGGTAGCTCCGCACCGTCTCCAGCTGCATGAGCTCGGCCCATCCGGGCGCGTGCGCGAGCCGGCCGCGGTTCACGAACACGAACCGCTCGCAGGTCTCGCGCAGGATGTCGAGGTGGAAGCGCTCGGTCGGATGCAGGCACAGGAACACCAGCCGGTCCTCGCCGCGCAGCCGGCGGAAGAAATCGAGCATGAACCCGATGTACCCGTCCTGGGTGCTGAACTGCGGCTCGTCGAAGAGGTGCACGAGCGGATAGTCGCTCGCCGCCGGCTCGAGCATGAAGCTCGGCACGGTGCGCTTGAAGGCGCGCACCTGGTAGGACTGGTGGTAGTGGATCGCGAGCCGGTCGCGCTCGCGGTAGCGGACGCGGTGGATGTCGCGGCCGGCGATGAGCACGCGCCCGCCCGAGGGCAGGTTCGAGCCGGTGATCAGCTCGAACAGCGTCGTCTTGCCGGAGCCGTTCGGGCCCATCACGCCGACGATCGCCGGACCGGGTACGCGGAAGTCGGCCTCGAGCGAGAAGGTGACCTCGCGCTTCAGCATCCCGCGCGTGTACTGCTTGTGCAGGCCCTCGACGGCGAGGAGCGGGGCGGCCATCGCTAGATCCCGAGGAGGCGCGAGCGCAGCGCCGCATCGTCCGCGAGCGCGCGGGCGGGGCCTTCGTGGACGATCCGGCCGCGGTCCATGACGTAGCAGCGGTCCGCCACCGCCAGCGCGGCGGCGACGTTCTGCTCGACCAGCAGCACCGCGATCCCTTCGCGCTTCAGCCGCTCGAACGGTCCGCATCACGTCCTGCGCGATCTTCGGCGCGAGGCCCTGGCGTCGGCTCGTCGAGCAGCACGAGGCCCGGCGAGCCGAGCAGCGCGCGCGAGATCGCGACCATCTGCATCTCGCCGCCCGAGAGGTTCTCGCACTCGCGGTGGAGCAGGTGCTCGAGCGCGCTGAAGATCTCGCAGCACTCCTTCTCGCTCCACGCGCGGAAGCGCGAGCGCTTGCGCGCGATCGCGAGGTTCCGCGCCACCGTGAGCGACGGGAAGATGCGCCGATCGTCGGGCACCCAGCCGACGCCGGCGCGCGCGATCTCGTGCGTGGCGAGGCGGGTCGTGTCCCGCCCGTCGAACCGGACCGAGCCGGTGCGCGGTGGCGTGAGCCCGAGGATCGACCGGAGCGTGGTGGTCTTCCCGGCGCCGTTCGGACCGAGGAGGGCCACCGCTTCGCCCGCGCCGACCGCGATCGAGACGCCGAAGAGCGCCTGCGTCTCGCCGTAGAACGCGGTCACGTCCTCGATGGCCAGCATGGGCTCGTCATCCCGGCGTACGCCGGGATCCAGGAGGCGCTCGCCTGGGTCCCGGCGTTCGCCGGGACGACGAAGGGCGCTCATCCGAGCTCTCCCAGGTTCGAACGCTGCACCCACGGGTTCGCCCGCAGCTCGTCGGGCGTGCCGCGCGCGATGACCTGGCCCCAGTGGATGACCGAGATCTCGTCGGCGAGCCCGAAGAGGAACCGCATGTCGTGCTCGATGATCACGATCGTCAGGTCGCGCCGGATCTCGCGCACGAGGTCGGCGAGCCGCGCGGTGCCCTCCGCGCCGAGACCGGCGGTGGGCTCGTCGAGGAAGAGGAGCCGCGGCTTCGCGGCGAGCGCGACCGCGATCTCGAGCGCCCGCCGCTCGCCGTAGGAGAGGCTCTTCGCCCGCACGAGCTCCTTCCCGCGCAGGCCCACGCGCGCGAGGACCGAGGCGGCCTCGTCGACGAGCGCGGTCGAACGCGCGGCGTCGGTCGCGAAGTCGAACCCGCGCGCCCGCAGGCCGGGCAACGCGACGAGCACGTTCTCGAGCGCGCTCGTCTCGTCGAAGAGGTTCATGACCTGGAACGAGCGGGCGATGCCGCGGCGCGCGATCTCGCGCGGGGCGAGGCCGGTGATGTTCTCGCCGGCGAACCAGACCTCGCCGCGGTCGGGCCGGTAGCGGCCGGTGAGGCAGTTGAAGCAGGTCGTCTTGCCGGCGCCGTTCGGCCCCATGATCCCGGCGAGCCGGCCGGGCGCAAACGCGAGGTTGACGTCCTCCAGCACGACGGCGTCGCCGAAGCGCTTGGAGAGCTTGCGGGCCTCGAAGAGCGGGGTCATCGCCTTCGCGCCACGACGCTCTGCCAGATCCCGGCGATGCCCTCGGGCCGGAAGAGGACCATCGCCATGAAGGCGAGGCCGTACCAGAGGAGCCAGGTCTCGGTGTACGCGCCGAGGAGGTCGCGCGCGAGGATGAAGAACGCGGCGCCGATCACCGGCCCCCAGAAGCTGACGAGCCCGCCGCCGATCAGGACCATCATCACCACGAACCCGGAGTTGTGCAGGCTCATCACGTTCGGATAGGCCGACTGCTGCGCCATCGCGAACAGCGCGCCCGCGAGCCCGGCGATCGCGGCGGAGATCACGAACGCAAGCCACTTGTACAGCCACACGTTGTGGCCGACGAACGCCGCGCGCATCTCGTTCTGCTTCACGGCGTGCAGGATGCGGCCGAACGGCGAGTGCACGAGCCGCCACAGCCCGACCACCACCAGCACGAACACCGCGAACGCGAAGTAGAAGAGCGCCTCGTTGGAGGCGAGGCTGACGCTTGCGAACCCGAAGTCGGCGGGCAGGCGCTTGAGGTTGAGGAGGCCATCCTCGCCCCCCGTGACGCTGTGCCACTTGATCGCCACGAACCAGAACACCTGTCCGAACGCGATCGTGAGCAGGGCGTAGTAGATCCCGCGCCGGTGCGAGATGAACGCGGCGACGATCGCACCGGTGAGGGCCGCCGCGAGCACCGCGAGGCCGAGGTCGAGCCAGAGGTTGGCGGCCACGAGCTTCTGCGCCAGCCCGAACCCGTAGGCGCCGACGCCGAAGTACGCGCCGTGGCCGAACGACGGCAGACCGGCATGGCCGAGGAGCAGGTTGTAGCCGAGCGCGAACAGCATCCAGATGACGATCTCGAGCGCGAGGTACTGGTAGAGACCGATCGCGCCGAGCCAGAGCGGCGCGCTCGCGAGCAGGGCGAAGGTCGCCGCCATCGGCCAGGTGAGGAGCCCGGCCGGCGCGAGGCGCGCCGGCGGCGGGGCCGGCGCCCGGACGAACAGCTCTTCCGCGGCGCTCGCCATCCGCGTCTCCTCCTTCGGTCTCTCGCCGGTCTGGACAGACGGCAATATACGTTCTATTATTCGAACAAGCAAGAACGTTTGTTCTAGAGTGTGTTCCAGCAGGAGGGGTGCGGATGGCCGCGCGGCCGGCGACGTACGACGAGCTGAAGGACGCGATCTCGCGCGAGTACCCGCGGCTCTCGAAGCAGCTGCAGGCGATCGCGCGGTACGCCCTGGAGCGGCCGCACGATCTCGCGCTCAGCACCGTCGCCGCGATCGCCGAGTCCCTCGGCGTGCAGCCGTCCAGCCTGATCCGGTTCGCGAACGCGATCGGCTTCGCCGGCTTCTCCGAGATGCAGCGCCTCTTCCGCTCGCACCTGGTGGCGCGCTCCGGGGTCCCCTACCGCGATCGCATCGCCAGCCTCCGGGCGCGCGGGAAGGGCGGCGGGACGACCCCGCCGGAGGTGCTCCACGGCTTCGTCGCCGACTCGATCCACGGGCTCGAGCGGCTCGAGGAGGCGGTCAGCGCGGCCGACCTGCGCTCGGCGGTGAAGCTCCTCGCCGGCGCCCAGACCACCCACGTCATCGGGCTGCGGCGGTCGTTCCCGGTGGCGGCGTACCTCGCCTACGCGCTCGGCCAGCTCGAGGTGCGCACGCAGCTCCTCGACGGCGCCGGCGGGATGAACCGCGAGTTCGCGCGCATGGCCGGCCGGAAGGATCTGCTGATCGCGGTCAGCTTCCGCAGCTACACGCCCGAGACCGTCGACATCGCGCAGGCGTGCCACGACCGCGGCGTCCCGGTGATCGCGATCACCGACACGCCGCTGTCGCCCCTCGTGCGCTCCGCCACCGTGGCGTTCGAGCTCGGCGACGACTCGAGCCGGCCGTTCCGCTCGCTCGTCGAGCCGCTGTGCCTCGCACAGGCGCTCGTCGTCAGCGTCGGCCATCACCTCGCCGAACGGAACGGCGCCGCCCGGAGGGCCGCGTGAGTGGCGCTCGGACCTTCGACGTGATCTGCGTCGGCCGCGCGGCGGTAGACCTCTACGGCGAGCAGACCGGCGGCCGCCTGGAGGACATGCTGACCTTCGCGAAATACCTCGGCGGCTCGCCGGCGAACACCGCGGTCGGCTGCGCGCGCCTGGGGCTCCGGCCGGCGATGCTGACGCGGGTCGGCGACGAGCACAACGGCCGCTTCGTGCGCGAGACGCTGGCGGCCGAAGGCGTCGACGTGAGCCACGTCGCGACCGACCCGCGCCGGCTCACCGCGCTCGTGTTCCTCGGCCTCCGCGACCAGGACACGTTTCCGCTCCTCTTCTACCGCGACAACTGCGCGGACATGGCGATCGCGCCGGAGGACTTCGACGCGGCGTTCATCGCCGCGGCGAAGGCGCTGCTCCTTTCGGGCACCCATCTGTCGACGCAGTCCACCTACGACGACCTGCCGTACCGCGATGCGTTTTGCGCGCGCGGCGGGCACCCGCGTTGTGCTCGACATCGACTACCGCCCGGTGCTGTGGGGTCTCACCGGGCTCGGCTTGGGCGAGAAGCGGTTTGTCGCGTCGGACCGCGTGAGCGCGCATCTGCAGACGGTTGTTGCCGACTGCGACCTCATCGTCGGCACCGAGGAGGAGATCCACATCGCCGGCGGCGCGACCGACACGATCGCGGCGCTGCGGACATCTTCGCACGCTGACCGCGGCGACGCTGGTCGTGAAGCGCGGTCCGATGGGCTGCATCGTGTACCCCGGTGCGATCCCCGCCGCGCTGGACGAGGGCGTCGTCGGGCCCCGGCTTCCCGGTCGAGGTCTACAACATCCTCGGTGCCGGCGACGCATTCATGGCCGGATTCCTTCGCGGCTGGCTGCGCGACGAGCCGCTCGAACGCTGCGCGGCCTACGCGAACGCGTGCGGGGCGCTCGTCGTGTCGCGGCACGGCTGCGCGCCCGCCATCCCGAGTTGGGAGGAGCTGGCGCATTTCCTCGCGCACGGCAGCGCGACGCCCCGGCTGCGCGACGGACGCGGCCCTCGAGCGGCTGCATCGCGCGACCACCCGTACGCGGCGCTGGCCGTCGCTCGCCGTCCTCGCTTTCGACCACCGCGCCCAGCTCGAGGCGCTCGCCGACGAGCACGGTGCGCCGCGCGAGCGGATCTGCGACTTCAAGCGGCTGGTCGCCGAGGGCGCCGCGCGCGGCGCCGGAGACACGCCGGGCGCCGGGGTGATCCTCGACGACCGCTACGGCGAGGACGTTCTTCCCGCCCTCACCGGGCGGGGGTTGTGGATCGCGCGGCCGGTCGAAGTCACCCGGGTCGCGGCCGCTCGCGTTCGAAGCCGGCGACAACGTGGCGCTCGCCCTGCGCACGTGGCCCGGCGAACACGTCGCGAAGTGCCTCGTCTACCACCACCCGGACGACCCGCCGGAGTTGCGCCGCGCGCAGGTCGTCAAACTCCTTGCGCTCCAGGCCGCCTGCGCCGCGACGTTCCGCGAGCTGCTCGTCGAGGTGCTGACGCCGCGCGAACTCGTCGCGGACGCCTGCACGACCGCTCGCTCGCTCGCGCAGTTCTACGAGGCCGGCATCTATCCCGACTGGTGGAAGCTGCCGCCCGCGGCGGACGCGAGCGGCCTGGACCGAAGTGACCGCGGTCATCGAGCGCCACGACCGCCACTGCCGCGGCGTCGTGATGCTCGGGCTCGAGGCGGACGAGGCGACCCTCGAGGCGAGCTTCGAGGTCGCGGCGCAGTTCGGGATCTGCAAGGGCTTCGCGGTCGGCCGGTCGATCTTCGCCGCGCCCGCGCGGGCGTGGTTCGCGGGCAAGGCATCGGACGGCGAGGTCGTCGACGAGGTCGCGGGGCGCTATGCGCGCCTCATCGGGATGTGGCAGCAGGCGCGCTCGAGTGCGCGCGGCACGAGAGTTCACTCGGCAACGGAGACGACATGAAAGAGCGGATCGGCTTTATCGGCATCGGCCTCATGGGGCACGGGATGGCGAAGAACCTGGTGGCGAAGGGCCACCCGCTGGCGTTCCTCGTGCACCGCAACCGGTCGAACATCCAGGATCTCCTCGACGCCGGGGCGAAGGAGGCGAAATCGATCAAGGCGCTCGTGGAAGGCGCCGACATCGTGTTCGTCTGCGTGACCGGGACGCCGCAGGTCGAGGCGAACGTGTACGGCGAGAGCGGGCTGCTGGCCACGTGCCGCAGCGGGACAACGGTCGTGGACTGCTCGACCGCGGAGCCCGACTCGACGCTCAGGATCCGCGCCGACTTCGCCCGCAAGGGCATCGAGTTCGTGGACGCGCCGCTCGCGCGCACGCCGCGCGAGGCCGAGCTCGGCAAGCTGAACACGATGGTCGGCGCGAGCCCCGAAGTGTTCGCGCAGCTGAAGCCGGTGCTCGAGTGCTTCGCCGAGAACGTCATCCACGCCGGTGCGCCGGGTGCCGGGCACAAGATCAAGCTCGTCAACAACTTCCTCGCGCTCGGCAACGCCTGCCTCATCTCGGAAGCGCTCGCGGCCGCGGCCAAGGTCGGCATCGACCTCGAGGTGCTCTACAAACTGATCTCGGCCGGCGGTGCGAACTCGAACATGTTCCAGATGCTGGTGCCGAAGGCGCTGCAAGGTGATTTCACCGGGCTCCTCTTCGCGCTCGACAACGCGCGGAAGGACCTGCGCTACTACACCCACATGACCGAGACGGCGCCGGTCGCAAGCCCCATCGCCGACACGATGCACGCCACGCTGCTCGCCGCGGTGCAACTCGGCTTCGGCGACAAGTACGTGCCCTCGCTCATCGAGGCGCACGAGAAGCTGAACGGATTCCAGATCATCAAGCGCTGAAGCGCCCACACCGACGGAGGAGACCATGAACGACCGAGTGAAAAAGCCGCAACCGGACCCGACCCGCCGCAGGATCCTGAAGGCTTCTGCCATGGCTGCCGCCACCGCCGGCGCGTGGGGCGCGGCGCCGTTCTTCGGCCCGTGGAAGCACAACCATGTCTGGTCGCAGGCGGCGCAGAAGAAGCCGCTCGTGATCGGCCTCACGATGGACGCGAGCGGGCAGTACGGCGCGAGCGGCAACGAGGAGCGGCTCGGCGCGATGATGGCGATCCGGGAGTTCAACGCCAAGGGCGGCGTGCTCGGACGGACGATCGAGGCGATCCACATCGACACCGAGACGACGCCGGCCACCGGCTCGCGGGTTGCCGAGCGCATGATCACCCGCAACGAGGCGGCGTTCCTGATCGGCGCGCTGCACTCCGGCGTCGCCAACGCGATCAGCCAGGTGGCGCAGAAGTACGGCTGCGTGTACCTCAACACCAACTCGTCGTCGCCGACGGAAGCGGGCAAGGACTGCCATCGCGTGAAGTTCGTGTGGGACGGCAACGGCACCAACTTCGCCCACGCGATCGTGAAGAACGCGCTGAAGGTGAACGGCAACCGCTGGGTGCTGCTCACGAACGACTACGTCTGGGGCCACAACACCTCGAAGGCGACGCGCACCCTCGTCGAGGCGAACGGCGGGAAGATCGTCGACGAGCTGCTGGTGCCGCAGAACACTCGCGACTTCTCGTCCTACCTGCTGAAACTGCAGCAGATCAAGCCCGACGTCGTCGCGGCGGCGGTCGGCGGCGACGACATCAAGGCGCTGCGGCAGCAGGTGGTGCAGCTCAAGATGAACCAGAAGCCGGCGTGGATCAACAACCAGCAGGACTGGCCGGACGTCTACGGGCTCGGGCCGGACTCGATCTTCGGCGTGTTCGGCACGACCTGGTACTACCGCCTCGACCTGCCGGGCGTGAAGGAGTTCGTCGCCGCCTACCAGAAGGCCTATCCGGGCGTGCAGATCCAGGTCCCCGGGAACGTGTACTACAACGGCTACGTCGCGACGCGCGAGCTCCTGCGGTGCGTCGAGGAAGCGGGCACGACCAACAACATCGCGGTCATCAAGAAGCTCGAGGGCCGCAAGATGACCGCCCGCGACCGGATGCAGCAGTTCGACGCCTGGATCAGCCCGACGACGCATCAGGTCCAGCAGACGATCTACATGGCGACCTACAACGACAAGCCGGCGGAGAAGGACGACATCTTCCGGATCCTCACCAGCGTGCCGCCGCAGGAGGTCGAGGACAAGGACGCGCCGGCGGCGTGCAAGCTCGAGTCGTACGAGTCCACGCCGACGTACGAGCAGTAAGCGGCAAGGGGGAAGGGCAGGCGAGGGGGCGTCGCCCCCACCGTCCTCCCTTCCCGGCGTGCCGATCGCATGGACTTCCTGCTCAACCTCCTCCCGCACCTCGTCAACGGGGTGACGCTCGGGCTCCTGTTCGCGCTGATCGCGCTCGGCTTCATGCTGATCGTGGGCGTGATGGAGACGATCAACCTTGCCCACGGGTCGCTCTTCGCGCTGGGGATGTACTTCGCGCTGTTCATCGTCACGCCGAAGCTCGGGCTCTTCCCGGACCTGCAGGCGTGGTACCTCGCGCTGCCCGTCGGCACCCGCTATCTCGTGGCGCTCTTCCTCGCGCCGGTGTTCGTCGGGCTCTTCGGGATGCTGCTCGAGCTCTGCATGCGCCGCACCTACGGGCGCGACCCGCTCTACGGGCTGCTGCTCACGTTCGGCGCGGCGCTCGTGATCGAAGAAGTGATCCGCCTCGTCTGGGGCTCGACCGAAAAGCAGCTGCCGCTGCCCGAGGCGATCTCCGGCGCGTTCCTCTTCGGCGACCTGATCTACTCGAAGTACCGGTTCTACGCGAGCGCCTTCGCGGTGATCGCGATCCTCGCGCTGTGGCTCTTCATCGAGAAGACGCCCTACGGCGCGATGATCAAGGCGGGCGCGCACGACAGCGAGATGGTGCGCGCGCTCGGCATCAATCTCTCGCGGCTGCGTCTCTTCGTCTTCAGCCTGGGCACCGCGCTCGCCGCGATCGCCGGGGTGATCATGGCGCCGATCTGGGGCATCCGGCCGCACGTCGGCGTCGACGCCGTCGTGCCGGCGTTCCTGATCATCGTGCTCGGCGGCGTCGGCAGCCTGTGGGGCGCGGTCGTCGCCGGGCTCGCAGTGGGGCTGGTCGTCGGGCTCACCGGCGCCTATGCTTCGGAATGGTCGCTGATGTCGATGTATCTTCTCTTCATCGCCGTGGTCACGTTCCGCGCGCGGGGGCTGTTCGGGAAGAAGAGCGTGCTGGACGCGTAGGGGTCGAGAGTTGAAACCGCTGCAAGGCAAGGTCGCGCTCGTCACCGGCGCCGCCGGGACGATGGGCTTCGCGACGGTGAAGATCCTCGTCGAGGACGGCTGCCGCGTCGCGATGGTCGACGTGAACGCGCCGGCGAACGATGCGCGCGCGCGCGAGCTCGGCGACGACGTCCTCCCGGTCGCCTTCGACATCGGCGATCCCGCGGCGGCGCGCGCGGGGCACGCGCGCATCGTCGAGCGGCTCGGGCCGGTCGACATCCTGGTGAACAACGCCGGCATCCTCTCCAACAACAAGGTCGAAGCGACCGACGACGCCGAGTGGCGGCGCGTGCTGACGGCGAACCTCGACGGCGCGTTCTACCTGTCGCGCGCGGTGGTGCCGGACATGAAGCGCAGGCGCTGGGGCCGGATCATCACCACCTGCTCCCTTGCCGCCAAGACCGGCGGGCTGACGGCCGGGACCACCTACTCGGTCTCCAAGGGCGCGCTGACCTCGCTCACCTTCTCGCTCGCGCGGGAGCTCGCGCCGCACGGCGTAACGGCGAACGGCATCTCGCCGGCGTACGTGAACACGCCGATGGTGACCGAGCAGCTCACCGAGGCGCAGCGGCAGGCGCTGCTCGCGCAGGTTCCCGTCGGCCGGTTCTGCGAGCCGGAGGAGTTCGCCCACGTCGTGCGCTTCCTCGCCTCGCCGCTCGCCGGCTTCATCACCGGCGAGATCGTCGATCTCAACGGCGGGCTGGTGATGGACTGACGCGTGAGCGGCGTCGACTCACACCGAAAGTCGATCTCCGCCGCGAGGCCGACGGGCTGTTCGATCTGCGCGGACAGGTCGCCTACATTCCCGGCGGCTACGGCGGCATCGGCGAGGCGATCGCGTGGGCGCTCGCGCACCACGGCGCCACGGTGGCGGTGTCCGGCCGCAGCCGCGAGAAGGCCGACGCCGCGGCGGCACGTCTCCGCGCGGCGGGCCACCGCGCCTCGGGCCTCGCGTTCGACGCTCACTCGGTCGCGAGCATCCGCGAATCGGTCGACGCCGTCGCCGGCGAGCACGGGCGTCTGGACATCCTCGTGAACTGCATCGGGCTCAACCGCGAGCAGGCGCTGCTCGAGGTCACGGAGGAAGCGTTCGACGGAGGTGTTCGAGGTCAACGTCAAGGCCGCGATGTTCCTCGCGCAGGCGGCGGCGCGCCACCAGATCGCCGGCGGACGCGGCGGGCGGCAGGTCCACTTCGGGTCGGTGCGCTCCGCCCTCGCCATCCGCGGCCGCGGCTACTCGGCGTACTGCGCGGCGAAGGGCGGCCTCGCGCTCCTCGTCAAGCAGCACGCGATGGAGCTCGCGCCGCACGCGATCACCGTGAACGGCATCGCGCCGACCTACGTCCGCACCGAGATGATCGCCCATCACCTGGCGCGGCCCGATTTCCTCGCGACCACGCTGCCGCGCATCCCGCTCGGGCGCCTCGCCGAGCCGCGCGACATCGCCGGCGCGGCGCTGCTTTTCTGCGCGCCCGCGGGCGCTTTCATCACCGGCCAGACGCTGTACATCGACGGCGGAATCACGGCGAGCCAGTAGCGCTGGCGCGCGCGATGGAAGTTGCGTCACAATTCGGGCGGCGTGCGGAATTCCCCGCAGGAGATCCCCCATGAACAAGCCCGTCGACGCAGCGCTTACAGTCCCCCTCTGGATCGGCGGCAAACCGGTCGGCTCGTCCGCGAACCGCTCGGGCGAGGTCACCAATCCGGCGACCGGCGCGGTCAGCAAGCGCGTGCCGTTCTGCAACGCCGCCGACATCGACGCGGCGGTGAAGGCGGCGCAGGCCGCCTACCCCGAGTGGCGCGACGCGCCCGCGCTGCGGCGGGCGCGGGTGATGCAGCGGTTCCTGCAGCTGCTGCAGCAGGAGCAGAAGGCACTCGCGCGCATCGTCACCGAGGAGCACGGCAAGACCCTGCCCGACGCGATGGGATCGGTGCAGCGGGGGATCGAGGTGGTCGAGTTCGCCTGCGGCATCCCGCATCTCCTCAAGGGCGAGTACTCCGAGAACGTCGGCACCGGCGTCGACACCCACACGCTGCGCCAGCCGGTGGGCGTGTGCGCGGGGATCACGCCGTTCAACTTCCCGGTGATGGTGCCGCTGTGGATGTTTCCGGTGGCGATCGCCTGCGGCAACACGTTCGTGCTGAAGCCCTCCGAGAAGGTGCCGTCCGCCTCGATCCGGATGGCCGAGCTCTTCCGGGAAGCGGGGCTTCCCGACGGCGTGTTCAACGTCGTGCACGGCGACAAGGAGGCGGTGGACGCGATCCTCGCCCATCCCGGGATCAACGCCGTGTCCTTCGTGGGATCGACGCCGATCGCGAAGTACATCTACGAGACCGGCGCGCGGCACGGCAAGCGGGTGCAGGCGCTCGGGGGGGCGAAGAACCACGCCGTCGTGCTGCCCGACGCCGACCTCGAGTTCGCCGCCGATGCGTTGATCGGCGCGGCGTACGGCTCGGCGGGCGAGCGCTGCATGGCGATCTCCGCGGTCGTCGCGGTCGGGGCGGCGGCGGACCCGCTGGTCGGGCTATTGAAGGAGAAGGCGACGGCGATCAAGGTCGGACCCGGTGACGCTGAGGGCGTCGACATGGGCCCGCTCGTCACGAAAGCGCACCGGGACAAGGTGAAGGGCTATGTCGACCTCGGCGCGCAGGAGGGCGCGAAGCTCGTGGTCGACGGCCGCGGTCTCGCCGTCAAGGGCCACGCGGACGGGTTCTTCCTCGGCACGACGCTGTTCGACAACGTCAAGCCGGAGATGAAGATCTACCAGGACGAGATCTTCGGGCCGGTGCTGATCGTGCTGCGCGTCGACACGCTGGAAGCGGCGATCGCGCTCGTGAACGCGAACCCGTACGCGAACGGCACCGCGATCTTCACCGAATCGGGCGGCGCCGCGCGCCGCTTCGAGAACGAAATCCAGGTCGGCATGGTCGGCATCAACGTGCCGATCCCGGTGCCGGTCGCGTTCTATTCCTTCGGCGGCTGGAAGGGTTCGCTCTTCGGCGACCTGCACGTCCACGGCGTCGAGGGCGTCAAGTTCTACACCCGCACCAAAGCGGTCACCACCCGGTGGCCGCATCAGGATACCCCGGCGCCCGGCCTCAACATGCCGACGCTGGGTTGAACGGATCACAGGGAGAGAAGAATGAGCACCCATCGCCGCACGCTTGCCGCCGTCGCCGCCGCCACCCTCGTCGCGGCGTGCGCGCCCGACGAATTCAAGCCGTCGCCCGGTTTCGACGGCTTCCTCGACCTCGTCGGGCAGGAGTGCTACCCCGACACGATCGGCGGCGTACTGGTGAAGCAGCTTGCGCAGGGGTTCGGGCCGGGCGGCGGCAGTGGGGCCGGTTTCATTGACGCGACGTCGAACCTCTACTACGGCAAGATGACCCCGTTCGCGTATCGCCAGTTCGTCACCGCCTTCAGCGACAACGGCACGGCGACCAACAAGGCGATCGACTGCATCATCGGCAAACTGCCGGCCGTGCGGCCTGGGGTTGGTGGCGCCACCGGGGTGCCGGCCGGGCGGGACGGCGTTCCGCCGCCGCCGCCGTCGCGGTGAGCGGCCCGGATCGCGCGGAGTTTTCCGGGCCCTGAAGCTATTGCGTGACGGGCGCGGCGTCCGGCCCCTCGCCGAGCCACGCGGCGAGCGCGCGGCGCAGGCCGTCGGACTCGCCCGCCAGGCGCGCGAGGACGCGCAGGCGCGGCGCGATCGAGGCGGTGAACGCCGCGAGCGGCACCTCGAGCGCGGCGGTCTCGGCGCCGAGGCACGGCGGGCGCCGGGCACGCAGCACGAACGGCTCGACCAGCGTCTCACGCTGGAACGCGAGCGCGCGTGCGACCTGGTCGAAGCAGCGCGCCGCATCGGGAAGCTGGCCGCCGAGCGCCTCGAGCCACTGCAGCCAGAACTCGACGGTCGACGTGAACGTGTAGCCGGTGGGTGCGGTCGTCATCGCGCCGAGCGCGCGGTCGGCCCATTTGAGCGCGAGCGCCGGGCGCAGCGCGACGAGCTTCGCGTTGATGGCCTCGTCGCCGCGCGCGAGCAGCCCGCCGAGCGCCGCGCCCGGAACGGCGACGGCGCCGGTGATCACGAGCTTCAGCACGAGGTCGCCGCCGCGGGTGCCGCTCGCGGGCTCGACGATGTCGAGGGCGGCGATGTCGCGGGCGGCGGTCGAGACGATGCCGGCGTCGCTGTCGTGGCACAGCACGGTCGGCAGGATGGCGCCGCGGAGCACGCCTTCATGGATCAGGCTGCGTACGCGCGCGAAGACCTCGCTGCGACGCTCGGCGACCACGCGCGTCGCGTACTCGGGGTAGAAGGCATCCAGCAGCGCGGCGATCGGGCCGTGACCGCGGCCGGCGAAGAAGAGGGCGTGATGGGCGAGGCGGGCGACGCCGTCCTCGTCGAGGAGGTCCCAGTCCGCGCTCGCCTCGAGCGCGGCCCGGACGGTATCGGGGCAAAGCGGTGCGTCCATGTCTGTCATCCAGCCAAGCCAAAGTGCAGGAAGATACGGCCGCAGGTACCCTTCGGTCTTGACCCGGGACGCCAGACGCTTGTCCCGGGCGGTCAGGGCCTAGATGGATAGTTCCAGTCCCGTAGCGGGCAGCTCCGCGCTCCTCTCGCCGGCGATCAATCTGTGGCGGGCGCTCGAAGCGCGGCGGATGGATCCGGCGCCGATCTTCCGTGCCGCCGGGGTCGACCCGGCCTTGCTGGCCGTACCCGGCAAGCGCGTGTCGGCGCGAACCGCGCTGCGGCTCCAGCGGCTGGCGGAGGAGGCGGTCGCCGATCCGGCGCTCGGCCTGGAGGTCGCGCGGCAGATGCAGGGGACCGCGATGCACGCGCTCGGCTACGCGTGGCTCGCGAGCGCGACGCTCGGCGAGGCGTTCCATCGGTTCGCGCGCTACAGTCGGGTGGTCACCGAGCTGTGGTCGATGCGCATCGAGGAGTCGTCCGATGGCGTGCGGGTCACCTACGCGTTCCCGGCGGAAGCGACGCGCCCGCCGGACTGGCTCCACGACTGGCTCGGGGCGGGCGCGGTCCGGCTCAGCCGGCTGATCTGCGGCGACGCGTTCGCGCCGCTCGAGGTCGCGCTGGTGCGCGAGCGGCCCGCCGACGTGAGGCCGTTCGAGGAATGGTTCCGCTCGCCGATCAGGTGGCGCGCGCCCCAGGTGAGCCTGCTCTGCCGGAGCGAGGATTTCTCGCGCCCGCTGCCGACCGGCAACCCCGAGGTCGCGGCGGCGACCGAGCGCGTGGCGCTCGACTATCTCGCGCGGCTCGATCGCAGCGACACCGTCACGCAGGTGAGGCAGCGCACCCGCGAAAGCCTGCCCTCGGGCGTGCCGTCGCAGGCCGAGGTGGCGCGCGCGCTCGCGCTCAGCCCGCGCACCCTCGCCCGGCGGCTCGAGGAGGCGGGAACGAGCTTCACCGCGATCCTCGACGAGACCCGCCGCGCGCTCGCCCAGCAGTATCTGCAGCGCACCGACTTCTCGGTCGCCGAGGTGGCCTACCTCGTCGGGTTCGCGGAGTCGTCGAGCTTCAACCGCGCGTTCCGGCGGTGGACCGGTGCGCCCGCCGGGCGACGCCCGGGCGAAGGCCTGAGCGCTGATCGGACTACCCTCGCACCGAAACCGCGGTCGGGGTTCGCCCCTTGGGGCGGCCCGGCGGGGCTCAGAGCCACCCCGCCTTGCGGAAGCGGTAGAAGAGATAGCCGTCGATCGCGACCATCGCGCCGACCGCCATCGGGTAGCCGAACGTCCAGTCGAGCTCCGGCATGTGCTTGAAGTTCATGCCGTAGAGGCCGGCGATCATCGTCGGGATCGCGACCAGCGAGGCGTAGCCCGCGAGCCGCTTCATCATCTCGTTTTCCTGCAGCTGGATCAGCGACACGCTGACCGCCATCGCCGTGGTCACCGCGTCGCGGATGCCGTCGATCGTCTGGTTGATCCGGCCGAGGTGATCGTAGACGTCGCGGAAGTACTCCTGGGTTCCGTGGCAGACCTGCGGGACGCGGCCGCCGTAGAGCTTGCCGACGCCTTCGACGAGCGGGCCGGAGGCATGCCGCAGCACCATCAGTTTCTGCTTGAGGGCGTAGAGCGCCTCGATGTTCCGGCGCGCGAGCCCGCCGGAGAAGATCTGCTCCTCGAGGTTCTCGAACTCGGTCTCGAGCGCCTCGAGCACCGGGAAGTACCGGTCGACGACCGAGTCCATCAGCGCGTACAGCACGAACCCCGAGCCGTGGCGCAGCAGCTCGGGCTCGCTCTCGCAGCGCGCGCGCACGTCGGCGAAACCGCGCTTGGTCCGGCTGCGAACCGAGAGCACGTAGTTCGGGCCGGCGAAGACGTCCACCTCCCCGACGCGCAGGCTCTTCGCCTCCAGCTCGACGGTGTGCAGGACGACGAAGAGCGAGTTGCCGTACTCCTCGATCTTCGGCCGCTGGTGGCCGGTCTGCGCGTCGTCGACGGCGAGCTCGTGCAGGCCGAACTCCGCCTGCAGCGCCTCCAGCTCGCCCGGGTCGGGCTCGTAGAGCGCCACCCAGACGAAGCAGTCCGGCCGCTTCACGTACTCGGAGATCTCGCTGCGGGCGATGTCCGCGAGCTTCCGGCCGTTCTGATAGGCGACGCAGTTGATCAGCATGGCGCTCCCCTCCCGACGCGGCGGGAAGGATACGCTCGCGCGCCCGGTTCCGCGCTAATCTCCTCGCCGGAGGCGCACACGATGACCGAAGCCGATCCGCGGCGGGAAGGCCCGCCCACCGCCGCGTCGCCCGGGTTCCCGGAAGTGCGGTTGGTGGACGCTCGCGCCCCGTGGCGCTGGCTCGTCGCGGGCTGGCAGGACCTCCGACGGGCGCCGGGACCGAGCCTCTTCTACGGCGTCGTGCTCGCGGCGATGGGATTCCTGCTCACGCACTCGCCCGGCAAGGGCGCGGTCGAGCTCGCGTTCCTCACCGGCTTCCTGATCGTCGGTCCGTTCCTGCTCATGGGCCTCTACGACATCAGCCGCCGCGTGCGCCGCGGGGAGCGCGTCATGCTGGGGCCGACGCTGACGGCGTGGAAGGCGAACGCCCCGGCGATCGGGTTCTACGCCCTGATCCTCGCGCTGCTGCTCGCGGTCTGGATCCGGATCTCGATCGTGGTCGTGGCGCTGTTCTTCGAGGGCACCGCGCCGAGCGTCGAGGCGCTGGCGAAGAGCGCGCTCGACTCCCCGGACGCGCTCGCGTTCGTCGCGGCCTACGCCGCGGCGGGCCTCGGCTTCGCGCTGCTCGTGTTCGCGACCTCGGTCGTCTCGCTGCCGCTGCTGCTCGACCGCCCGCAGACCGACACGGTCACCGCGATGATCACGAGCTTCAACGCGGTGCGGAAGAGTCCGCGTCCGATGCTCGTCTGGGCGGCGATCGTCGTCGCGCTGACCGCGGCCGGGTTTGCGACCTTCTATCTGGGGCTGGTGGTCGCGCTGCCGCTCGTCGGGCACGCGACCTGGCACGCCTACCGCGACGTCGTCGCCTGAGCCGTCGCTTCCCCGCTGCGTGCCGGCAGCACCGCGGCGAGCTCGTCCCGGGCGCGGAGCAGCATCTCCTCGGTCGCGGCCCAGTCGACGCACGCGTCGGTGACCGAGACGCCGTACTTCAGCTGCGAGCGGTCGTCGGGGATCGGCTGGTTGCCCGCCGCGAGGTTCGACTCGACCATCAGGCCGACGATCGAGCGGTTGCCCTCGCGGATCTGGTGCGAGCAGTCGTGGAACACGAGCGGCTGCAGCGTGTGGTCCTTGAGCGAGTTCGCGTGCGAGCAGTCGACGACGATGTTCGCCGCGAGCTTCGCGCCGCCGAGCGCCTTCTCGGCGAGGCGGACGCTCACGGTGTCGTAGTTCGGCCGCCCGCCGCCCCCGCGGAGCACGAGGTGGCCGTAGCGGTTGCCGGTGGTGCGGACGATGGCCGGCCGGCCCTGCGGGTTGATGCCGAGGAAGCTGTGCGGCTGCGCCGCCGAGCGGATCGCGTTCACCGCGACCTCGAGGCCGCCGTCGGTGCCGTTCTTGAAGCCGACCGGCGCCGAGAGCCCGCTCGCCATCTCGCGGTGCGTCTGCGACTCGGTGGTGCGGGCGCCGATTGCGTACCAGCTGATCAGGTCGCCGAGGTACTGCGGCGACAGCGGGTCGAGCGCCTCCGATCCGGCCGGCAGGCCCATCCCGGCAAACTCCGCGAGGAGCTTCCGTGCGCGCACGATCCCTTCGTCGATGCGGAAGGAATCGTCCATGTGCGGGTCGTTGATGAAGCCCTTCCACCCGGCGACCGTGCGCGGCTTCTCGAAGTAGACCCGCATCACGACGAACAGCGTGTCGCGCACGCGCTCCGCGAGGCGCACGAGCCGGCCGGCGTACTCGAGCGCCGCGGCCGGGTCGTGGATCGAGCACGGCCCGATCACGACGAAGAGCCGCGGGTCCTTGCGGTCGAGGATCGCCCGCACGGTCGTGCGCCCGCGGGCGACGGTCTCCGCCGCCGCCGGCGTGAGCGGCACCTTCGCCTGGACGGCCTCCGGCGTGGGCATGTCCTCCATGCCGGAGACGTTGACGTTGTCGAGCCGTTCGGTATTCATCTGCATGTCATCCTCGCGAGGGGCAATTATGCGCCCGGGCGCTGTAGAATCGACCCCCCTTCCGAGGACGCCGTCATGACCGATACCGCCACACTCGATCTCGACGCCTACTGGATGCCGCTGACCCCGAACCGGGCGTTCAAGCGCTCGCCGCGGCTCGTCGTCGCGGCGAAGGACATGCACTACACGACCGCCGACGGCAAGCAGGTGCTCGACGGGCTCGCAACGCTGTGGTGCGTGAACGCGGGACATTGCCGGCCGAAGATCGTGGCCGCGATCCAGAAGCAGGCCGGCGTGCTCGACTATGCGTCCTCGTACTCGCTCGGGCATCCGCTCGCGTTCGAGGCCGCGCACCGCCTCGTCTCGCTCGCGCCGGAGGGCATCGGGCACGCGTTCTTCACCAACTCCGGGTCGGAAGCGGTCGAGACGGCGCTGAAGATCGCGCTCGCCTATCACCGCCTGCGCGGCGAGGCGACGCGGACGCGCTTCGTCGGCCGCGAGCGCGCGTTCCACGGCGCGAACTTCGGCGGCATCTCGGTCGGCGGCGTGTCGGGGTACCGGAAAGCGTTCGCCGCCGGCCTGCTGCCGGGCGTCGACCATCTGCGGCACACCCAGGACCTCGACGCCCGCGCGTTCGCGCGCGGCGAGGCGGCGAGCGGCGCCGACCTCGCCGACGAGCTCGAGCACCGGATCATCCCGCTCCACGACGCGTCCAACATCGCGGCGGTGATCGTCGAGCCGGTGGCCGGCGCGGGCGGCGTGCTCGTCCCGCCGCGCGGCTACCTCCAGCGGCTGCGCGAGATCTGCGACCGGCACGGCATCCTCCTCATCTTCGACGAGGTGATCACCGGGTTCGGGCGGCTGGGGAAGCCGTTCGCGAGCCAGTTCTTCGGCGTGACGCCGGATCTCATCACGTTCGCAAAGGGCATCACGAGCGGCACCGTGCCGATGGGCGGGGTGCTGGCGAAGCGGGAGATCTACAAGACCTTCATGGACGCTTCGGCCGCCGGCGTGGAGCTCTTCCACGGCTACACGTACTCCGGGCACCCGCTCGCAGCGGCGGCGGCGCTCGCGACGCTCGACACCTATGCCGAAGAACGGCTCTTCGACCGCCCGAACGAGCTGGCCCGGCAGTTCGAGGACGCCGTGCATTCGTTCCGCGGGCTGCCGCACGTCATCGACTGCCGCAACCTCCAGCTGATCGGCGCGATCGAGCTCGCGCCCCGTCCCGGTGCGCCCGGCGCGAGGGCACTGGAGGTGCACACGAAGGCGTGGGACCGCGGGGTGTTCGTGCGGCCGATCGGCGACACGATCGCGTTCTGCCCGCCGCTCATCGCCGAGAAAAAGCATCTCGACCAGATGTTCGGCGTGGTCGCGGAGCTCGTGCGCGAGGTTGCTTGAACCTCCGCCGCGTGCAATAGTCCCGCGCCATGCTGGACCCGGCGATCCGCATCAATGAGACGCGCTTCTGGCGCACCGTCGAGCGCTCCGGCGCGATCGGCCCCGGGCGACCCGGGGGCTTGAGCCGTCTCGCGCTGTCCGACGCCGACGGCGCGATGCGCGACCAGTTCGTCGGCTGGTGCCGCGACAGCGGGTACGCGGTGACGGTCGATCGGGTCGGGAACATCTTCGCCCGGCGCGCGGGCGGCGACGAAACGCTCCCGCCGGTCGCGATCGGCAGCCATCTCGACACCCAGGTGAACGGCGGCAAGTACGACGGCGTGGTCGGCGTGCTCGCGGGACTGGAGGCGCTGCGCACGCTCGACGATCACCGCGTGCAAGACGCGGCGCCCGATCGAGGTGGTGTGCTGGACGAACGAGGAGGGCGCGCGCTTCACGCCGCCGATGATCGCCTCGGGCGCGTTTGCGGGCGTGTACGACGTCGACTGGGTGCTCGCGCGCACCGACGACGACGGCAAGCGCTTCGGCGACGAGCTCGCGCGCATCGGGTACGCCGGCGAGGCAGCGGTCGGCGGACGCCCGCTCGACGCCTACTTCGAGCTGCACATCGAGCAGGGCCCGGTCCTCGACGAGCAGGCGGTCGACGTCGGGATCGTCACGAAGGGCTACGCGGTGCGCGGCTACATCGTCGAGGCGACCGGCGAGACTGCGCACACCGGGCCCTGGCCGATGGACAAGCGCCGGAACGCGCTCATCGGCGCGGCGATGCTCGCGGTCGCGGTGAACGACATCGGCTGGCGTTACCACTCGACCGGCGGCAAGGCGACGGCGGCGCGGCTCGTGGCGTGGCCGAACAAGCCCGGCATCCTCTCCGACTGGGCGCAGCTCACCTGCGACGTGCGCCACGAGGATCCGGACGTCGCCGACCGGATGGCGGCCGAGCTCCTCGACGCGATCCCGGCTTGCGCCCGGCGCGCGAACGTCGCGATGAAGGTCGTCGACCACTGGGTGTTCGGGAACGAGCGCTTCGACCCGGATTGCGTCGGCCTCGTGCGCGCGGCGGCGTCGCGGCTCGGGCTCCCGACCCTCGACCTTGCGAGCCAGGCGGGCCACGATGCCTATCACGTCGCGAAGGTCGCGCCGATGGCGATGATCTTCACGCCCTGCCAGGAGGGCATCACCCACAACAACAACGAGCGCGCGGAGGCCGGCTACACCGCGCCCGGTGTCAACGTGCTCCTGCACGCCGCGGCCGCGCGCGCGGGGGTCGCATGAGGCTGTTCTTCTGCCCGGAGCAGCTCGCGCACCGGCCCGCGCAGTTCATGATCGCCGGCCGGCTGGTGCCGAGCCTCGAGGCCCCGGAGCGCTGCGAGCGCGTGGTCGAGGCGCTCAACCGGGCGAGCTACAAGGTGGAGCAGCCGCGCCGGGACTTTCCGTTCGAGCTGATCGAGCAGGTCCACGCGCCGGGCTACCTCGAGTTCCTGCGCGGCGGCTGGGAGCGGTGGTCGGCGCTCAAGAATGCCGGCCCGGAGATCGTGCCGAACGTGCATCCGTACCGCGGCTCGGGCGACGACTTCACGCCGCGGAAGGGCCCGCGCGCCGCGTCGCCGGTCGCCCAGGCCGGCTACTACCTCGGCGACCTCGCGTGCGCGGTCGGCCAGCACACGTGGCGCTCGGCGGTGGCCGCGGCGCATACGGCGCTCGCCGCCGCGGAGAGCGTGCTCGCCGGCGAGCACGCCGCCTACGCGGTCTGCCGGCCGCCCGGCCACCACGCGCACGCCGACCGTGCTGCCGGTTTCTGCTACCTCAACAACGTGGCGATCGCCGCCGAGTCCATGCTGCCGCACTTCAGGCGCGTGGCGATCCTCGACGTCGACGCCCATCACGGCGACGGCACGCAGTCGATCTTCTACCGCCGCGGCGACGTGCAGTTCGTGTCGATCCACGTCGACCCGACCAACTACTACCCGTTCTTCTCCGGCTACGCCGACGAGTACGGCGCGGGCGAGGGCGAGGGCACGAACCTCAACATCCCGCTTCAGCCGGGCAGCGGCGACGCGGACGTCCTCGATGCACTCGACGATGCGCTCGAGGCGATCCGGGCCCACGGGTCCGAAGCGCTGCTGATCTCGGTCGGCTTCGACGCCCACGAGCGCGACCCGCTGTCGGTCGTCAAAGTCACCAACGACGGCTACCGGCGGATCGGCGACGCGGTCGCCGCGCTGAAGCTGCCAACGGTGCTCGTCCAGGAAGGCGGCTACAACCTGGACCTGCTGGGGGCGAACGTGGTCGCCTTCATCGGCGGCTTCAATCTCGCGAGCAGGATGTAGGGCGGCGGAGCCGCCCTACATCCTGCTATTGCCGCCCAAACACGAACAAGGGGCCCAGGTGAGAAAGGAAGGGTCCCATCCCTTCCTCGCCCTTGTATATCCCCCAACGAACAAGGGGGCTGCCCGCCCCCTTGTAGATCCCCCGGTGCCGCGCGGTTAGAATCCACCCTTCTGAAACAACCGTTTAGGTTGCCATGCCCGCGACCAGCCGCCGCACCGCCGAGCTCGGCACCGAGAACGCCTTCGTCGTCCTGGCCGAAGTGAACGAGCTCGTCCGTCAGGGCAAGGACGTCATCTCGTTCTGCATCGGCCAGCCCGACTTCCCGACGCCGGTCAACGTGCAGGACGCGGCGATCCGCGCGATCCGCGAAGGCAAGCACGGCTACACGCCGTCGGCGGGCATCAACGAGCTGCGCGAAGCCGCCGCGCGATACATGGGCGCGATGCGCGGGCTTGACATCCGCCCCGAGCACGTTGTGGTGGGTGCCGGGGCGAAGCCGTTCATCGCCTACGCGATCCTCGCCACCACCGACTATGGCGTCGGCGACGAGGTCATCTACCCGAACCCAGGCTTCCCGATCTACGAGTCGCAGATCAAGGCGCACGGCGCCGTGCCGGTGCCACTGAGCCTCCGCGAAGGGCGCAACTTCGCGTTCGACCCGGCGGATCTGGAGGCGAAGCTCTCGCCGCGCACGAAGCTCCTCATCCTGAACTCGCCGCACAACCCGACCGGCGGCATCCTCACGCGCCGCGACCTCGAGGCGATCGCCGCCATCCTCCGCAAGCACCCCGACGTCTGGGTCTACGCGGACGAGATCTACTCGCGCCTCTGCTACGAGGGCGAGTTCGCCTCCATCGCCTCGCTCCCGGGGATGTACGAACGGACGATCGTCTCGGACGGTGCGTCGAAGACCTGGGCGATGACCGGCTGGCGGCTCGGCTTCGCGGCGAGCCCGGTGCTCGCGCCGGAGTTCACCCGCTGGGTGACGAACACCGACTCGTGTGCCTCGCAGATCACCCAGTGGGCCGCAGTCGAGGCGATCAGCGGCCCGCAGGACGACGCGGCGCGCATGCGCGCGTCGTTCCTCGAGCGCCGCGACCTCATCGTCGGCCTCCTCAACCAGGTGCCCGGCGTGACGTGCAAGACGCCCGGCGGCGCCTTCTACGCGTGGCCGAACGTCACGGAAGCGTGCCGGATGGCCGGCTGCGCCGACTCCGAGGAGTTCCGGAAGCGGCTGCTGGCGGACGGCGGCGTCGCCGTGCTCGCGGACATCCATTTCGGCGCGCGCGTCCCCGGCGAAGGCCAGCACGTCCGGTTCAGCTACGCCGCCTCCCGGCAGGCGATCGAGCAGGGCGTCGCGCGCATGGCCGATTTCATCCGGCGGGCGTCGCGCCGCGTCGCCTGAGCCCCGGGGGATGGCGGAGGTCTGGAGACCGAGCGTGACCGTGGCCGCGATCATGCAGCGCGAGGACCGCTTCTGCCTCGTGGAGGAGGAGGCCGACGGCCGGCTCGTCTACAACCAGCCGGCGGGCCACTGGGAGCCGGGCGAGACGCTGGCCGAGGCGTGCGCGCGCGAGGCGCTCGAGGAGACCGCGCACTCTTTCCGCCCGACGCATCTTCTGGGGATCTACCGCTGGCACTACGCGCCCAGGGACGTGACCTTTCTGCGCTTCGCATTCCTCGGCGAGGTGACCGGCGAGACCGACCGCCCGCTCGACCGGGAGATCCGCCGCGTGGTCTGGCTGACGCCCGAGGAAGCGCGCGCGGCGCGCGAACGGCACCGCAGCCCGCTCGTGATGGCTTGCATCGACGACTGCCTCGCCGGGCGGCGTTACCCGCTCGATGTCCTCCGCCACTACCAGTGAAAACGGCGATCCGGATTCTTGCAATGGCCCTCGCGCTCGCCGCCGGCGCCGCCCCCGCCGCCGCTGTCGCCGACGAGGTCGCGATCTGCTTCAACTACGGCTGCAACGAGCGGACGGTGGTACGGTTCTCGCCGCTGCACCTCGGCCAAGTGCAGGGGCAGTTCGTCGAGGTCGATTCACCCGCCGCCGAACGCGAGGCGATCGCGCGCGCGGTCGCGTGGCTCTACTTCTACGCCGGCATGCAGTCGCCGATCTGGCGCGACCGCGGCGGCAACTTCGACGACGACGACACGCAGCCCGGTCGCATGGACTGCATCGACCATTCGACCAACACGACCGCCTATCTGCAGCTGATCGAGCGGCACGGCTGGCTGAAGTTCCACGGCGTGGGCGAGCGCGTGCTGCGCGGCCGGATGCTGAGCGACCACTGGGCGGCGCGAGTCGTCGAGCGCGGCTCGAAGGACGAATGGGTCGTCGACACCTGGTTTCTCGATCCGGGGCTGCCCGCCGCGGTCTTCCCGCTGAAAGCGTGGCTCGACGGTGCCGAGCCGCCGCTCGCCCGCCGCCCCCGCGCAGCGCTGTGACGGAACGGATCGTTGTCGGCATGTCCGGCGGGGTCGACTCGTCGGTCGCCGCGCTGCTGCTCAAGCGCCAGGGCTTCGAGGTCGTCGGCCTCTTCATGAAGAACTGGGAGGACGACGACGACGACGAGTACTGCTCGACCCGGGAGGACCTCGTCGACGTCGCCTCGGTCGCCGACGTGGTCGGGATCGAGCTCGAGGTCGTGAACTTCGCGGCCGAGTACAAGGACCGCGTGTTCGCGAGCTTTCTCGCCGAGTACGCCGCGGGCCGTACCCCGAATCCCGACGTCCTCTGCAACGCGGAGATCAAGTTCAAGGCCTTCCTCGACCACGCGATCGCGATGGGCGCTTCCCGGATCGCGACCGGCCACTACGCCGGCGTGCGCGAGCGGGCCGGGCGCTTCGAGCTGGTGAAGGGTGCGGACCCGGCGAAGGACCAGAGCTACTTCCTTCACCGCCTCACCCAGGCGCAGCTCGCCCGGGTCGTGTTCCCGCTCGCCGGGCTCGCGAAGACCGAGGTGCGCCGCATCGCTCGTGAGGCCGGCCTCCCGGTGCACGCCAAGAAGGACTCGACCGGGATCTGCTTCATCGGCGAACGGCCGTTCCGCGAGTTCCTCAACCGCTATCTGCCGCGCGCGCCGGGGCCGATGCGGACGCCCGAGGGCCGGAGCGTCGGCGAGCACATCGGGCTCGCCTTCTACACCATCGGCCAGCGCTCGGGCCTGGGGATCGGTGGGACGCGCGGTGGAGACGGCGCGCCGTGGTACGTCGCGGGGAAGGATCGCGAGCGGAACGAACTGATCGTCGTGCAGGGACACGACCATCCGCTCCTCCAGAGCCAGGCGCTCACTGCGGCGGACCTCGCCTGGGTGGGCGGGGAGCCGCCGGCACCGGGCGAGGCCTATGGCGGCAAGACGCGCTATCGGCAGGCCGACGCGGCCTGCCGGGTTGCCGGGCTGGACGAAGGGGAATGCCGGATCGAGTTCGACTACCCGCAATGGGCTGTCACGCCGGGGCAGTCGGTGGTGCTCTACCGGGGCGAGGTGTGCCTCGGTGGCGGCGTGATCCGATAGGGGATCAGTCGGTCGGCACGGTGTCGGCGAAGCTCGGCCGGTCGGCGAGCTTCGCGGCGAGCCGCTCCAGGTTGGGCCGGTCGTCCCGCCAGGCGAGCTTCGGGTAGCGGAAGTCGAGCCAGCCGAGACAGGCGCCGACGGCGATGTCGGCGAGCGTGAGGTTGTTGCCGCAGCAGTACGCGCGCGCGCCGAGCTGGGTTTCGAGCGCGTCCAGGCCGCGCGCCACCTTCTTCATCTGCCGCTCGGTCCAGGCCGCGCTCCGCTCGTGCGCCGGCCGCTGGCTCTCGGCCCGGGCGAGCGCGCCGGCGTCGACGACGCCGTCGGCGAGCGCCTCCCAGCGGCGCACCTCGATGCGCTCGCGGTTCCCCGCGGGGATCAGCTTGCCGATCGGCGAAACCCCGTCGAGGAACTCGCAGATGACGCGCGAGTCGTAGAGCGCGGTCCCGTCCTCGAGCACGAGCACCGGCACCTTGCCGAGCGGGTTGAGGTCGGACACCGTCGCGTCGGCCGCCCACGGGTTCTGCGTTTCCCAGGTGTACTCGATCCGCTTCTCCGCGAGGACGATGCGTGCCTTGCGCGCGAACGGGCTCGCGGACGAGCCGATGAGTTTTAGCCGGGCACTGGCCATGAAGCGTGGAACTCTCCCCGAACGGCAGTCTATACCATCGGCATGGTTGCGCTCCCGGCGGCGCGCCGCGCGGATGCCGGGCGAGGGCGGATGCCGGATAGGCGCGTGCTAAACTCGACTGCGTTCCGCGCCAGCTGCGCGCCCGACACGCAAACAGCGCACACCATGCCGCTCTCGCCGCTCACCGCGCTATCGCCCCTCGACGGGCGCTACGCCCGCGCAACCGAGGACCTGCGGCCGTGGTTCAGCGAGCTCGCGCTCATCCGGCATCGCGTCCACGTCGAGGTCGAATGGCTGCTCGCGCTCGGCGCCGACCCCGGCATCCCCGAAGTCGCGCCGTTCGCGGCGCCGGCAGCAGCGAAGCTTCGCGCACTCGCCGCCGGCTTCACCGAGGCCGACGGCGAGCGCGTGAAGGCGATCGAGCGCGAGACCAACCACGACGTCAAGGCGATCGAGTACTGGATCCGCGAGCGGGTCGCCGGCGACGCGGCGCTCACGCGCGCGTCGGCGTTCATCCACTTCGCCTGCACGTCCGAGGACATCAACAATCTCGCCTACGCGCTGATGGTACGCGGCGCGCGCGACGAGGTGCTGCTCCCGGCGGTCGACGCGCTGGCGAAGAAGCTCGCGCAGCTCGCGCATGCGCACGCCGCCGACGCGATGCTCGCGCGCACGCACGGCCAGCCGGCAACGCCGACGACGCTCGGGAAGGAGATCGCGAACTTCGTGCATCGCCTGCGCCGCGCGCGCAGCGCGGCTGCGTCGGTGAAGCTCACCGGCAAGGCGAACGGCGCGGTCGGCAACTACAACGCGCACCTCGCCGCCTACCCGCAGGTCGACTGGCAGGGGTTCGCGCGGCGGCTCGTCGAATCGCTCGGGCTCGAGTTCAATCCGTACACGGTGCAGATCGAGCCGCACGACGCGCTCGCGGAAACGTTCGATGCGATCGCCCGGCTGAACACGGTGCTGGTGGACCTGGATCGCGACCTCTGGGGCTACATCTCGCTCGGCTACTTCCGCCAGAAGCCGGTTGCGGGCGAAGTGGGCTCCTCGACGATGCCGCACAAGGTGAACCCGATCGACTTCGAGAACTCCGAGGGCAACCTCGGGCTTGCCAACGCGCTGCTGCGGCACCTCGCCGAGAAGCTGCCGGTCTCGCGCTGGCAGCGCGATCTCACCGATTCGACGGTGCTGCGGAACGTCGGCGTGGCGTTCGGGCATAGCCTGCTCGGGTACGCGTCCGCGGGCCGCGGCCTCGACCGGCTCGAAGCCGACCGCGCGCGGCTCGCGGACGACCTGGAGGCGAACTGGGAAGTGCTCGCCGAGGCGGTGCAGACGGTGATGCGCCGGTACGGCGTCGAGGACGCCTACGAGCAGTTGAAGGCGCTTACGCGCGGCGAGCGCATAACGACCGAGCGCCTGCGCGACTTCATCCGGGCGGCGGCGATTCCCGAGGAGGCGAAGGCGCGGCTGCTGTCGCTCACGCCGGCAACGTACACCGGCGCCGCGGCGGAGCTGGCGAAGAAGGTCTGAGCGGGCGGGGATGACCCCGCCCGCCGCTTCACGACGCGCCGCTAGTCGCGGAACGCCTCGATCGCGATGTAGAGCTTGATCTCGTCGCTCACCCCGCCGAGCCCGAACTTCATGCCGAAATCCGAGCGCTTGATGGTGCCGGCCGCGTTGCCGCCGCACATATAGCGCTTGCCCTGCGTGCGGGGGTCGGGACCGCATTTGAAGCTTTCCATCGTCAGGACGAGCGGCTTCGTCACGCCCAGCAGCGTGACCTCGCCCTCGATCGCGCCGGGCATCTCGCCCGTCCACCGGGCGGTCTTGCCCTTGAAGGTCATGCGCGGGAACTCGGCGACGTTGAAGAAATCCGGCGAGCGCAGATGCTCGTCGCGCGCCCGCGGCCGCGCGCCCTTGTCGTTGTCGCCGGTCGTCAGCGACCCCGTTTCGATCACCAGGTCCACCGTCCCCGACTTGGCCGCGGTGTCGAGCGACAGCTTGCCGGTGGTCTTGTCGAAACGGCCGATCAGGTTCGTATAGCCGAGGTGATTGACGGTGAAGTACGGGTAGGTGTGGAACGGATCGATGGTGAACGACTCCGGCGCGGCCACGACGGGGGCGCCGAGGGCGGCGGCGATGATGCCGATGGCGAGACGTGACATTGCTTCTCCTCCTGCTGGTCGTTGAGTTGGTATTGCGCTATTGCCGGCTACTCGATGCCGAGCTTCCAGGCGAGAACCCAGGACACGGCGGCCGCGGCGAGCGCGTACGCCGAGAGCACGATCGCCTGCAGCCAGACCGGGACCCGCTCGGGGGCGGGCAGGCGGGCCATGAGCGGGATCAGCACGAGCGGCACCAGCGCGTACCACGCGAGCTTCGCGAGCAGGACCGCGCCGGCGGCGAACAGTGCCGCACCCACTGCGGCGGGCAGTGTGAGGGTTGCGCCGGCGGCCGTCTTCCGATTAGTGAGCATCTGCACGAGCAGGAACGCGCCCGCACCCGCGCCGATCGCGATGCCGTAGAGACCGTAGGTCGCCGACGCGCCGAGGATCGCCGCGATGCCCGCGCCGAGCCCGAGCCCGAGCCCCGCCGCGCCGGCGCGCACCGGCGCGTCGTTGAGCCGGTGGCAAAGCCAGACCGTGGCGGCGACGGCGATCGCGGCGACGGCCCCGGATGCGATCGCCTCCTGCGGCGGCCGCTGCGACAGCACCGACCAGAACACCCAGACCGCGACGGCACCGAAGGCGAGCGCGAGCGCGGCTCCGGCCGTCCGCGACGACCGGGCCATGCCGTCGACGACTGCGCCCACCGCTGCGGCCGCGACCGTGACGAGAATGATCTTGCGGGTCGCCGTGAGCGGTACGAACGCGAGGCCGTTCAGGAGATACGCGCAAGCGCAGAACCCCGCCACCACCGCGAGGCCGGCGAGGCTGAAGCGGCGGAGGGCGATCGCCGCGACGAGCCCCGCGACGAGCGGTACGACGCCGCCCTGGACTGCCGGATTGCTCAGGAATTCGTCCACCGGGCCGGCGCTACTTCTTGGGCTCTTCGGCGAGCGGCGGCAGCGTACGCAGGTACGCGATGACCGCCGCAAGGTCTTCCAGGGTGAGCTTGCTGGTCGTGTTGTTGATGACCTCGGCCATCGCCTCCGCGGGCACGTCGCCGTCGGGTGTGAGCCCGGTGGTGAAGAACTCCTTCAATTCCCCGTCGCTCCACTTCTTGAGCCGGGTGGGCGTGAGGTTCGGAATGTTCTTGCCCTCGGGGCCCTTGCCCCCGGCGAGGAAACGGTCGCGCTTCGGGCCGCCGAGGAAGTTGCGCGGCGTGTGGCACTCGCCGCAGTGTCCGAGCGCCTGGACGAGGTAGGCGCCGCGGTTGACCTGCGGCGACGCCTTCGGGTCCGGCACGAACGCGCCCGGGCGTGAAGAAGAGCCACTTCCATCCGGCGAGCGAGAACCGGAAGCCGAACGGGAAATCCAGCTCGTGCGGCCGGCTCGGGCGCTGATTCGGCGGCAGCGTGCGGAGGTAGGCGAAGAGGTCGCGCAGATCGCCGTCGGTGATCTTGGTGAAGGACGGGTACGGGAACGCCGGAAAGTAGTGCGCGCCGTCGGGCCCGTTTCCCTCGCGCATCGCGCGGATGAAGTCGCCTTCCGTCCAGCGCCCGATCCCCGCCTGCGGGTGGGGCGTGATGTTCGGCCCGTAGAACGTGCCGAACGGGGTCTTGAGCTCGCGGCCGCCGGCGAACGGGACCGCCTCTTTCCTGTTCTCGGTATGGCAGCCGACGCAGCCGCCGGCCTTGACGAGATACTCGCCGCGCTTCGCGTCCCCGCCCTGCGCCGACGCGCTGCCGACCGTCGCCAGCAGGCCGAGGGCGACTGCCACGTCGGTCAATGTGCGGAGCATCCGATCCATCGTCACCGCCCGGAAAAAGCGAAACCCCGCCGCAGCGGGGTTCCATTCTGCCAGCGGCAGCCGCGCTCTACTTCTCGCGGAAGTTGTCGTGGCAACTGCCGCAGGCCTTGCCGACGTCGCCGATCGCCGCCTTCACCGCACCCTCGTTGCCGCTCTTGGAGGCGGTGACCAGCGCGGTCACTGCCGTCTGGAACTGGTCGACGGCCTGCTTGAACTTCGCCGGCTCGGCCCAGATCGCCGGCAGCGCGGCGCTCTTCACGCCCTTGGTGCCCTCGGCGAAGCCGTCCCAGGGCATGTTGTCGAGCACGTCCAGGTAGCCCGCGTTGCGGGCCGACGATGTTGGCGTCGTAGGGGACGCTGCCCTTCAGCATGCCGACCAGCGGGCCGAAGTACTTGCCCTGCAGGGTCATCGCCGCCTGGCGCTGCTTGACCAGGGTGTCCGGCTTGACCTGCGACAGGGCGACCGCGGCATAGCCCGCACCCAGTGCCGCCACGATACAGGCCGACAAAAGCTTCTTCCGCATTCGATCCTCCTCGTTTGTGGGATGCGCGCGCCGCGCAAGGGCGACGCGTCGGATGCTATAACACCGTGGGACCGGGGTCTATTCCAACCGGTGGGACGGTGCGTCCCACCGGCCCGCGGCCGGTCAGACCACCGCCTCCTGCTTGCGGTCCTTGACCGGCTTCACCAGATCCTCCCGCCGGACCCCGAGCCACATGACGATCGGCGCCATCACCAGCACCGAGGAGTAGATCCCGAAGCAGATCCCGATCGTGAGCGCGACCGCGAAGTAGTGCAGTGCCGCGCCGCCGAAGAGCAGCATCGAGAGCACCATCATCTGCGTGCAGCCGTGGGTGATGATCGTGCGCGACAGCGTGCTGGTGATCGCGTTGTCGATGATCTCGATGATGCTGGCCTTGCGCATCTTGCGGAAGTTCTCGCGGATCCGGTCGGCGATGACCACCGACTCGTTCACCGAATAGCCGAGCACCGCCAGCACCGCCGCCAGCACCGCGAGCGAGAACTCCCACTGGAAGAAGGCGAAGAACCCCAGGATGATGACCACGTCGTGGAGGTTGGCGATGATCGCGGCGACGCCGAACTTCCACTCGAAGCGGAGCGCGAGGTAGCCGACGATCCCGAGCGAGGTGACGAGCAGGGCGAGCGCGCCGTTCTCGGCGAGCTCCCGCCCGACCTGCGGCCCGACGAACTCGACGCGCCGCAGCTCGGCGGCCGGATCGTCGGCCTTCAGCTTCTCCATGACCTGCCGCGAGAGGTCGGCGCTCGACTGTCCGGCCTTGAGCGGGAGGCGGATCAGCACGTCGCGCGAGCTGCCGAAGTTCTGCACCTGCGGCTCGGCGAAGCCCGCCTTCTCGAGCGTCGCGCGGATGCGGTCGACCTCGGCCGCCTTGTCGTAGCTCACCTCGATCACGGTCCCGCCGGTGAACTCGATCGAGAGGTGCAGTCCCCTGGTGACGAGGAAGAAGACGGCGAGCAGGAAGGTGATGACCGAGATGACGTTGAAGACGAGCGCATGCCGCATGAACGGTATGTCTTTGCGGATCTTGAAGAACTCCATCGCGCGTGTCTCCCGCTACTTCCAGCTCGTGTTGCCGATCGCGACCCGCTCGAGCCGGCGGCGCGAGCCGTAGAAGAGGTTCACCATCGCCCGGCTGATCACCACCGCGGAGAACATCGAGGTGAGGATGCCGAGGCAGTGCACCACCGCGAACCCGCGGACCGGCCCCGAGCCGAAGATGAGGAGCGCCAGGCCGGCGATCAGGGTGGTCACGTTCGAGTCGACGATCGTCGCGAAGGCGCGCTCGTAGCCGGCGTGGATCGCCGCCTGCGGCGTCTGGCCCGCGCGCAGCTCCTCGCGGATCCGCTCGTTGATCAGCACATTGGAGTCGATTGCCATGCCGAGGGCGAGCGCGATCGCCGCGATCCCGGGCAAGGTCAGCGTCGCCTGGAGGATTGAGAGGAGTGCGATCAGGAGCAGCAGGTTGACGGCGAGGGCGATCGACGAAAACACGCCGAACAGCACGTAGTAGACCATCATGAACGCGGTGATCGCGGCGAAGCCCCAGATCGTCGAGTTGAAGCCCTTCTCGATGTTCTCCCGGCCGAGGCTCGGGCCCACCGTGCGCTCCTCGACGATCTCCATCGGCGCCGCGAGCGATCCGGCGCGCAGCAGCAGCGCGATGTCGCTCGCCTCGACGGTGCTCATCCGCCCGCTGATCTGCACCCGGCCGCCCCCGATCTCGGTGCGGATCACCGGGGCGGTGACGACTTCGCCCTTGCCCTTCTCGAACAGGAGGATCGCCATCCGGTTGCCGACGTTCTCGCGCGTGACGTCGCGGAAGATCCGCGCGCCGGTCGAGTCGAGCGTCAGGTGTACCGCCGGCTCCTGGGTCTGGCTGTCGAACCCGGCCTGGGCGTCGGTCAGGCGGTCGCCGGTCAGCACCACCTGCTTCTTGACGAGCAGCGGCGCGCCCTGCCGCTCGACGTAGAACTCGCTGCCGAACGGCACCTGGCCTTTCTGCGCCTCGGCGAGGACCTGCATGTTGCGCGAGTTCTCCTCGTCCACCATGCGGACCTCGAGGGTCGCGGTGCGGCCGAGGATCTCCTTCGCGCGCGCGGTGTCCTGCACGCCCGGGAGCTGGACGACGATGCGGTCGACGCCCTGCTGCTGGATCACCGGCTCGGCCACGCCGAGCTCGTTGACGCGCTTGTTGAGCGTGCCGATGTTCTGCTTGATCGCCGCTTCCTGGATGCGCTTCTCGGCTTCCGGCCTGATCGTCGCGTTGAGGCGCGGTTCCGCGGCGTCGCCCGCCTCGACGAGCAGCGAGGTCGCCGAAGGTGTCGGCGATCGCGCGCTTCGCCTTCTCGCGCGTCTCGACGTCGCGGAACCGGACGACGATCGTGCCGCCCTCGCGCGAGACGCCCGAGTGGCGGATGCTCTTGTCGCGGAGCGTCGTGCGGATGTCGCCGGCGAACGCGTCGAGCCGCTTCGTGAGCGCGCCCTTCATGTCGACCTGCAGCAGGAAGTGGACGCCGCCGCGCAGGTCGAGCCCGAGGTACATCGGCAGCGCGCCGAGCCGGGTCAGCCAGGTCGGCGACGACGAGAGCAGGTTGAGCGCGACCGTGTACGACGGGTTCTGCGGGTCGGTGTTGAGCGCCTGACCGATGACGTCCTTCGCCTTGATCTGGATGTCGGTGTCGGCGAAGCGGACCTTGACGCCGACCGCGTCGAGGTAGACCCCGGTGTAGGGGATGTTCGCCTTCTTCAGCGCGTCCTCGACGCGGCCGAGCGTCGCGGTGTCGACCTTGAGCGTCGCGCGCGCGCTCGACACCTGCACCGCCGGCGACTCGCCGAAGAAGTTGGGCAGGGTGTAGAGGAGCCCCAGCACGACCGCGACCGCGACCGTGATGTAGACCCAGATCGGATAACGGTTCACCGGGAGCTTCCGTCCCGCTTCAGCGCACGCTTCATAGCGGGCATCACGGCGCGCATCACAGCGACTTCATCGTGCCCTTGGGCAGCAGCGTCTGGACGGCGTTGCGCTGGACCACGATCTCGGTGTTGTCGGCGATCTCGAGCGTGACGTACCCGTCGCCCATCTTGGTGATCCGGCCGACGATGCCGCCGGCGGTGACGATCTCGGCGCCTTTCTCCAGCGCCTCGACCATCTGCTTGTGCTCTTTCGCGCGCTTCATCTGCGGCCGGATCAGGATGAACCAGAACACGACCAGCATCAGGACGAGCATGCCGATGTTCATGAGGCCGGCATCGGCGGGCGCGCCGGCCGCTTGTGCGTACGCGGGGCTGATGAACACGGGCGGCTCCATCGGTTTTTCGGGAAGCGCGGGATTATACCCGAGGGCCCGCGCCCGACCCCCCGCTTTTCTCCTCCGCAAGCCGTGCGCGTTCGGCGGCGAAGCGGGCGCGGTACGCGGTCAACGTGCCCGCGCCGATCGCCTCGCCGAGCTCGCGCATCAGCGTCAGGTAGTAGTGCAGGTTGTGGAGGGTCGCGAGTCGCGCGCCGAGGATCTCGTTTGCGCGCTGCAGGTGGTGGACGTAGGCGAGCGAGAAGTTCCGGCAGGCGTAGCAGCCGCAGGTCTCGTCGATCGGGCGCGGGTCGTTGCGGTAGCGCGCGTTGCGGAGGCGGATGTCGCCCCAGCGGGTGAAGAGCCAGCCGTTCCGGGCGTTCCGGGTCGGCAGCACGCAGTCGAGCATGTCGACGCCCGCCGCCACCGCGGCGACGATGTCCTCCGGCGTGCCGACGCCCATGAGGTAGCGGGGGCGGTCGGCCGGGAGCCGCGGCGCCGTGCGACCGAGCACCCGCAGCATTTCCGCCTTCGGCTCGCCGACGGCAAGTCCGCCGATCGCGTAGCCGTCGAAGCCGATCTCGAGGAGCCCGGCGAGCGACTCGTCGCGCAAGTCGTCGTAGACGCTGCCCTGCACGATCCCGAAGAGCGCATTCCGACGCTCGCCGCTGCCCTCCCACTCGCGCTTCGACCGCTCGGCCCAGCGCAAGGACAGCCGCATCGAGTCCGCCGCTTCCCCCTCGGTAGCGGGGAAGGGCGTGCACTCGTCGAATACCATCGCGACGTCCGAGTCGAGCGTGCGCTGGATGCGGATCGACTCCTCCGGCGTGAGCATCAGCCGGTCGCCGTTGATCGGCGAGGCGAACTTCACGCCCTCCTCGCTGATCTGCCGCAGCTCGCCGAGGCTGAAGACCTGGAAGCCGCCCGAGTCGGTGAGGATGGGCCTCCGCCAGCCCATGAAGCGATGCAGCCCCGCGTGCACCGCGATCACGTCGAGCCCGGGCCGCAGCCACAGGTGGAAGGTGTTGCCGAGGACGATCCCGGCGCCGATCTCCTCGAGCTCGGCCGGGCTCATCGCCTTGACCGACCCGTAGGTGCCGACCGGCATGAAGACCGGGGTCTCGACCGCGCCGTGCGCGAGCTCGAGTCGCCCACGCCGCGCGGCGCCGTCGGTCGCGAGCAGGGTGAACTTCATCGCGGGATTCTATTGCCGGTCGACGAGCATCGCGTCGCCGTAGCTGAAGAACCGGTACCGCGCGGCGATCGCGTGGCGATAGGCGGCGCGCACCGGTTCGATGCCGGCGAACGCCGAGACGAGCATCAGCAGCGTCGACTTCGGCAGGTGGAAGTTCGTGACCAGCCGGTCGACGACCCGGAAGTGGTACCCGGGCGTGATGAAGAGGTCGGTTTCGCCGCTGCCGGCCGCGAGCTCGCCGCCGCGCGCGGACGATTCGAGCGCTCGGAGCGAGGTCGTCCCGACGGCGACGACGTGGCGGCCCTGCGCGCGCGCGCGCTGCACCGCCGCGACGGTCGCGGCGGGGATCTCGTAGCGCTCGGCGTGCATGCGGTGCGCGGCGATGTCGCGGGTGCGCACCGGCTGGAACGTGCCGGCCCCGACGTGCAGCGTGAGGAAGGCGAGCTCGACGCCGCGCTCGCGCAGGCGCTCGAACAGCGGCTCGTCGAAATGCAGCCCCGCGGTCGGCGCCGCGACCGCGCCCGGGGCGCGCGCATAGACGGTCTGGTAACGCGCCTCGTCCTCGGCGGCCGGCGGATGGGTGATGTAGGGCGGGAGCGGCACCTCGCCGTGGCGCTCGAGCACGTCGAGCACCTCGCCGTCGAAGCGGAGCCGGAAGAGGTCGCCCTCGCGCCCGACGACCGTGGCGTCCACTGCGCCGGCGAGGCGCAGGCGTCCCCCCGGCTGCGGCGCGTGGCTCGCCCGGACCTGCGCGAGCGCCTCGCGGGCATCGAGCGTGCGCTCGACGAGCACCTCGACCTTGCCGCCCGAGTCCTTGACGCCGTGAAGCCGTGCTTTCACGACCCGCGTGTCGTTGAACACGAGCACGTCGCCGGCCGAGAGGAACTGCGGGAGATCGGCGAACGCGTGATCGGACGCGCCGCCGGCCGCAAGGCGCAGCAGGCGGCTCGCCGTCCGCGCCGGCGCCGGATGCTGCGCGATCAGCTCGGCCGGCAACTCGTAGTCGAAGTCGTCGACGGTGAGCGCGGTCATCACGCGTGGGATGCCCGCCGCGCCGGCCAGGCCTTGCGGACGAGCGACACGATGGCGAGCGCGAGCGCGCCGGCGACGATGCCGAACAGGGCGTTGGCGAAAGCGGGGCTGATGGCTTCGAGCACGCCGCCGACGTAGGGCAGGGCGCCCGCGCGCCCGGCGAGGGCTTCGATCCAGTGGTGCACCGCCGAGATGCCGTGGGTGAGAATCCCGCCGCCGACCAGGAACATGGCGGCGGTGCCGGCGATCGAGAGTCCCTTCATCAGATAGGGCGCCAGCCGGAGGATGCGCACGCCGACTGCACGCTGGAACCGCGCGAACGCCCCGTCGCCTGTCCGCCGGCTGAGGTGCAGGCCGGCGTCGTCGAGCTTGACGATTCCAGCCACGAGGCCGTACACGCCGACCGTCATGAGGACGGCGATCCCGGCCATCACCGCGACCCGCGTCACGAAGGGCGAGTCGGCAACGATGCCGAGCGTGATGACGATGATCTCCGCCGACAGGACGAAGTCGGTGCGGATGGCGC